>CAKRLG010000047.1 GCA_934359255.1 uncultured Ruminococcus sp. | reverse complement strand
GAACAAGTGTTCTTTTTCGTTTTTTTGCAATTCATCTCCCACCTGTAGAGGAAGGAGAATTCTTGCTATATATTATGGTAAAATAACTGGACTTTTCTACGATTTTTTTCAGACTATTGACATCGGCAATCGGTCTGCTTATTCTGAAAGTATACAGCCGGTACAGTGTCGGCTGTACGGACAGAAAATCTACAAATGAAAATGGAGACTATTATGGAAGAGATGAAAACCATTTACCAGGTAGAAGGAAAATTGTGCAAAGACTTTATCGGTCAGATTTCCTATACCGTCTGCCTGGATCAGACTTACGAAGAACTGGATATTGAATTTTCTTTTGAACCACAACACTTCCGCCCGGAAGATGTGACACCGGAGCTGAAACAGCAGTTGTTGGAATACTGTCAGAAAGAATATGGTATGGAAGCAGGTACGCCGGAAGAATGGGAAGATGCCGTGTATCACGGTATGAAAACCGAGATTCATACCATGGCAACCCTGAATGATACCTTCATCGGTAACATTCACAGACAGCTGACAACCCGACACATGCATTTTACCGCAACAGAAGCTACCGAAGGATGTATCCCGCAGCCAACCATCGAGGGCGTATTAAAAGTAACCATCCTGGTATTTTCCGTACTGCTGGATAACACCAACTACCAACTGACGGTACGTGCACGTTAAGGGAGGAACTTTTTATGTATAAAAGACTGGAATTACACAATCATACCAATGAATCCGACGCAGTATTTACCTGCAAAGAGCTGACGGACTTTATGGTGGCAGACCAGGTGGATGCATTCGCCCTGACTGATCACAACACTATATCCGGACATTGCAAAATTGAAAATTATCTGAAAGAGCATCCACAGCCAATCGCCTTTATCCCTGGCATGGAATATACCACTTATTACGGACACATCCTCTGTTTGAACCTGACCGAGTATGTACCGTGGGAAAATATCAACAAACACAAACCGGAACTCCTCTTTCAGGCTGCCCGTAAAAAAGGGGCACTGGTCGGTGTGGCACATCCGTATTCCTTCGGATGGCCGTTCGCACAGGGCTGCCGTTTCGAGATGACGATCACCGATTATTCCTGTTGTGACTTCATCGAAATCTTCAACAACCCGGAACCGCTTCACGAAGTCAATGAAAAAGGAGTAAAATTGTGGGAAGATCTGGTGCTTTCCGGTGAAAAACTGGCTGCTACCTGTGGCATGGATCTTCATGGCAACAGCACTCTGCACGGACATTATTCCACCTACATTCAGGGTGAACCGGACGGCGATATCTGCCGTGAACTCTCCGATGCGATCCGCAACCAGCGTACCTGGGTATGCAAGGGACCTCTGTTGGAAGTACATAATGATGGAGAAGAACTCACCTTCACCATCCACCAGACCGGAAAACCGGGCTACGAGCCCCTCACCGAGGACGATTACAGAATCACTCTCCGCACACAAGATCAGGTTATCACCTGCAGCCTATCCGACCGGATCCCGCTGGCTTCTTTTGCAGAACATGCAATTATTATCCCGATGCTTTTCGAGAAAGAAGCCATCATCGAAAACCTTGTATGCACAAGCCCGGTGATGCATCTGTAAGACAGCATAATAAAAAAGCTCCCTGACAGGGAGCTTTTTTATTATGCTGTCTTATTTTTCATTTCTGTACCAGTAAATCAGCCCGGTTACCGTCACGATCAGAAGCAGTAACAGTGGAAGAATCGCCTCGATAATCTCCACCCGTTTCTGCCAGGAGTCCTGGTTATCAAACAAAAACAGCAGATTCAGTCCATACTCTTCCAGTGTCTGACCATCCACAGTATAAGTGGAGATCCGTCCGTTGGAATTCGCTCCATCTTTTTGGTTCGCCGTTTCTTCCCAATATTTTTTTAAGATCTCATTTCCATCATTTTTCACTGTCTGATACAAAATCTTTGCATCTTTCCCCTGCCCCTTATACACAATAACATTGTAAGTGGCACTCTCATCATCCTCCGTTGCCGCCGGTACAAACAGACGCTTCATTGCCACATCCAGTTTTATGATCCCCAGCTGCGATCGACTCAGATGTTCCGTATCCAGCTGTTCAATATCCTTCACCAGTGACAGGATCGGTTCTGAATCTTTCAAAGCAAAATAAGAAAACCAGCCATCTTCTTCCGCTTTTTCCTGCAGATACCATACTTCTCTGCTCGCCTGCTGCATCATAGTCACCCGACTGCCATATACCTTACAATTTTGCACTCTGGAATACACCATGCAGTTTCTCACTTCGTATTCTCACAAACCTTATGATCCGCATAGAACATAACGAAAAACACCGGAACCCTGATTTCTCAAGTGTTCCGGTGCCCCTGCCAAGGAGTCGAAGCGACGGGATTCGAACCCACGACCTCTGCGTCCCGAACGCAGCGCTCTACCAAACTGAGCCACGCTTCGATATTTAATTATCGCTCATCAGCAATAATTATTATATATGATAAAATTTTATTTGTCAATAAAATTTTTCATTTTTTATATTTATACCTCCGAGCTTTTCTGCCTTCCGGCATAAAAAAGCTCCCCCAGTTGGACTCGAACCAACGACACTGCGGTTAACAGCCGCATGCTCTACCGACTGAGCTA
>CAKRLG010000046.1 GCA_934359255.1 uncultured Ruminococcus sp. | reverse complement strand
AGTGATTCTATTACAAATATTTGTCTGGATAGTGGATTTGAAAGTCAGAGAACGTTTAACCGAGTATTTAAAGAAAAATATAAAATATCACCGAGTGATTATCGAAGTACTTGTGTGAAAGAGATGTTGTCATAAATGTTCTGCAGATAGAAAAATTTACTTTAGTTTCACACTGTTATGTATTTGATTTTAACTTGATGTGCCAGAAGAACATTTTTATACCAGTGCATTGACAACAGCTGCTTTTTTAAAAGAACAGGCGGCAGGCTGTTCGGCATTTGTGATAGGAGAAGCCGGTCTGTTAAATGCACTTTATGATGTAGGTATTACGATGAATGATGTGAATCCGGATTATGTTGTTGTGGGAGAAGGACGATCCTATTCTTTGGATACATTAACGAAAGCAACGAATTTGGTTTTGAAAGGTGCAAAGCTGATCGGAGCAAACTAATTATCATGCAATGATGGGAGAGTATATCATATATTATCGGGGCAGAATTGCCGGTTCATAAAGCAAACAATAAAAAGAAATCTTTGAATAATCTGTACACATTTCAGTAAAAAAGGTTGAAATTCACAAATCTCTATGGTAAAATAAATGAGGTTGACCATAGGAGGTGTAATTGTGAATATTTTACGGATTGTATTGACGGTTATTTTTGTAATCGATTGTATAGGTTTGACAGTAGTTGTCCTGATGCAGGAAGGAAAACAGAAAGGTCTGGGTGCTATTTCCGGTATGGCAGATACTTACTGGGGACAGAATAAAGGTCGTTCCATGGAAGGTCATCTGGTAATGGCTACAAAGATCATGGCTATTCTGTTTATGGTACTGGCAATCGTATTAAATATGAATTTTTAAGTGACGTGAAAAGAACACTCTTGCAACTTTTTTGCAAGGGTGTTTTTTGCACATAGAGAGAAAAGATCAGCAATGATTACATTGACAATGGGAAACCGTTCGTGTAACTGTGAAGAAACGGATCGGTTACAGCTGTTAAACGAATAGGGAAAACGAAAATATATGTTTTCGAATTTCCAGGGAGAAAGATATGAGAACAAATAATAAAAAATTAAAAAACAGAAAGAAACTGCTTCTGGATTTTGTATCCAATAAGGAATACCAGCCGATGCGTGCAAAAGACATTGCAATGCTGCTGCAGATTCCCAAAGGAAAACGATCCGAACTTTTTCAGGTTCTGGATGAACTGGAGGCGGAAGGAAAAATTACCTGTAAGAAGGGGAAATATGAGAAGGTTCGGAAAACTGCTGCAGCGAAGTCGGAATCATCGGAGCTGTTAGAAGGAACTTTTATCGCTCATCCGAAAGGATTTGGCTTTGTGGAACTGGAAGAGCAGGAAGAAGATCTGTATATTCCTCAGGACGATACCATGGGTGCGTTTCATAAAGACCGGGTACAGGTGAAAGTAAAAGAAGAACGAACCGGTCAGCGTCGGGAAGGAATGATTGTACAGATCCTGGGACATGGAATCACGGAAGTAGTCGGTACGTTTGAGAAAAGTAAAAACTATGGATTTGTGATTCCGGATAATCAGAAAATCCAACAGGATATTTTTATTCCGAGAGAACACACGCTGGGAGCGAACGATGGCGATAAAGTTGTGGCAAAGATTACTTCCTACGGCGGAAAGAATAAGAATCCGGAGGGAAGAGTGCAGGAAGTGCTGGGAGCACAGGGCGCACCGGGCATCGACGTACTTTCTATTGCGAGAGCGTATGAACTTCCGATGGATTTTCCGGTAAAAGTAGCAAACCAGGCGGATCGCGTGCCGGATCATGTGATCGAAGGGGATTTTCAGGGACGTATGGATCTGAGAAACTGGACGGTTGTTACCATTGACGGAGAAGATGCGAAAGATCTGGATGATGGAATTTCTCTGACAAAAGATGGAAATATCTATCATCTTGGTGTGCATATTGCGGATGTCACCAATTATGTGCAGGGCGGAAGTGCCCTCGACCGGGAAGCACTGCGCCGTGGAACCAGCGTGTATCTGGTAGACCGTGTGATTCCGATGCTTCCGAAACGTCTGTCCAACGGGATCTGTTCCCTGAATCAGGGGGAAGACCGACTGGCACTCAGCTGTCTGATGGATATTGACGCGCAGGGAAATGTGATCAGTCATAAGATTGCAGAGACCGTCATCTGTGTCGATCGCCGGATGACGTATACAGCGGTGAAAAAGATTCTGGAAGGCGATGGGGATCTACGGAGAGAATATCAGGATTTTGTACCGTTGTTTCACCATATGAAAGATCTGTCGGCAATCCTTCGCAAAAAGAGAAGTAACCGTGGTTCTATTGACTTTGATTTTCCGGAGAGTAAAGTTTACCTGGACGAGATGGGAAGACCGGTGGAAATCAAAGCGTATGAGCAGAATGTAGCTACAAAGATTATTGAGGATTTTATGCTTCTTGCCAATGAAACAGTGGCAAAAGAATACTGTGAGCGTGAGATTCCATTCTTATACCGTACCCATGAGAACCCGGACAGCGACAAGATGGAAAAGGTACTGACTTTTATCCGTAATCAGGATATTCCGGTGCACAAGTCACATGAAGAAATCACACCACTGGAAGTCCAGGAGATTCTGAATGAGATCGAGGGAGAACCTACGGAGCCTTTGATCAGCCGACTGCTCCTTCGCTCGATGAAGCAGGCAAGATATACGACGGGGTGCAGCGGACATTTCGGACTGGCAGCAAAGCATTACTGTCATTTCACTTCACCGATCCGAAGATATCCTGATCTGCAGATCCACCGGATCATCAAAGAGACGATCCGAGGTCGGATGAATCAGGAGAAAAAAATGTATTATGCACAGATTCTCGGAGATGTGGCAGATAAGACCAGTGCGCTGGAACGCAGAGCCGAAGAAGTAGAACGCGAGACCGTAAAACTGAAAAAAGCGGAATATATGGAAACCCGACTGGGACAGAATTATGAGGGTATTATCTCCGGTGTAACCGGATGGGGGCTGTATGTAGAACTGCCGAATACGGTGGAAGGTCTGGTGCATATCAGCACACTGATGGACGATTACTATCAGTTTGATGAGGAAGCTTACTGTCTGACAGGGGAAAAGACCGGACACACATATCGTCTTGGTCAGAAAGTAACTGTAAAAGTATCACAGGTGGACCTGTCCACGAAGAGTATTGATTTTATCTTAAAAGAAGAAAACAGCTGTTTTAACAAATACATGGATTGGGAGGATTAAAGAATGGCAAAGGAAAAGGGAAGCCGTCTGATCGCGAACAATAAAAAGGCGTATCATGATTATTTTATCGAAGAGACATACGAGGCCGGTATTGCACTCCATGGAACCGAAGTAAAATCGCTGCGCATGGGAAAATGCAGTATCAAGGAATCTTTCGTGAGAATTGAGAATGAAGAAGTGTATATCTATGGGATGCACATCAGCCCTTACGAAAAAGGAAATATTTTCAACCGGGATCCCCTGCGTGTAAAAAAACTGCTGCTTCATAAAAGCGAGATCCGTAAAATGAAAGGAAAAATCGCAGAAAAAGGTTATACGCTTGTACCGTTAAAAGTGTATTTTAACCGGAGCCTGGTAAAAGTGGAGATTGGTCTTGCAAAAGGAAAAAAACTGTATGATAAGAGACAGGATATTGCCAAGAAAGACCAGAGACGGGAGGCAGAGAGAGATTTCAAGGTTCGGAATCTGTATTAGAAGAACAGGAGCGAAGAACTGATAAATTGGGCTGTATGACCGGAAACTTTTTGTTTCCGGTAGCTCAGGAAGAAATCAAGGACTCAGGTCTTGACAATCTTCTTTATGTCACATATAATAGAACAAGTACAAATCAAAATTGGTCCACGGAGCAATGCTTGATTTGCAGTGAAACAGAAACTGTCTGCGAACCATACAACTTATATACTCATGTAATATGTGAGGGCTTGTACTGGTTTCGACGGGGGTTTTGAAGTTTGGGAAGCCATTCGCAGCTCTGGGACTGCGTCACCAACCTGGAAATTAAATTTAAACGCAGACGAAAATTTAGCGTACGCTGCCTAATGGCAGCTGTCGGTTTCTGAGTCTCCCGCAACTTAGATCCCGGCATCAAACTTAGCGGGGCACTTTTTCTTCAAAGCTTTGAGAGGAAAAAAGAATTTATGAAGCTACTAAGATCCGAAGCCTGTCATCCGGCGTTGGATTAAGGGAATGTCAAAAGAATGACTGTAATGGGAGATGCCTGAATGGATAGGCTTTCGGACAGGGGTTCGATTCCCCTCAGGTCCATATTTGAAAAACCCTGGAAATCCTTGATTTCCGGGGTTTTTTGCTACCTGGTGGAGAGAAAAAATGCCGTTTTGAACCGTTTCAAACCGGTTCAGAGTGGAAAAATTGGGGTCAAAATTGGGGTCAAAATCGAAGCGGAAATCATTTGAAAAATCTATGGTTTTAGAGTGTTTTGGAGTGCTTCAAATTAAAAAATGATAATATAAGGTTGAAGTATTCGACGTATTTTCTGAATAAAAGTATATGAGGGAGGAAAAACATTTACCCTTAATGCCATTTTAAGTGTGAACTGCTTCCCGTCAAGTAGACAATTAAAAAAAATATTCTTTCTATTGCTGATTTCTTGTCTTGCATACGGATTCTTTTTATTTTTCACTTATCAGTTTAATAATTCTCTTGAGATTTACTGCAAATATAGTCATAGCTCCCTGCATTTCCATGCCAATAAGACCTGATGATGA
>CAKRLG010000045.1 GCA_934359255.1 uncultured Ruminococcus sp. | reverse complement strand
GGAAGCGGAGCGATGGCGACCGGCTGGCTGAATCTAGGAGGAACCTGGTATTATCTGACAGGAAGTGGAGCCATGGCAGCAAACACCTGGATCGGAAGCTATTACGTCAATGGAAGCGGAGCCTGGGTACCTGGACAAACAACCGGTACAACAACAGGTGGAGGTTCTAAAAACAAAATTATTGCCATTGATGCAGGTCATCAGAGAAAAGGAAACAGTGCAAAAGAGCCTATTGGTCCCGGAGCATCTCAGACAAAGCCTAAAGTTGCGTCCGGAACTCATGGAAATGCATCCGGATTAAACGAGTATGAGCTGACGCTTCAGGTTTCTCTGAAACTGAGAGATGAGCTTCAGGCACGTGGCTATCAGGTTTTTATGATCCGTGAGACACATGATGTCAATATCAGCAATGCAGAACGTGCACAGATGGCAGCCAATCAGGGAGCAGATATTCTGGTTCGTATCCATGCCAATGGCTCGGATAATACATCCGTTGCAGGAGCATTGACGATGGCACCGTCCAACAGTAATCCGTATCTGGGAAAAAGTGTGATCAGTGCCAGTCAGACACTGTCAAGAAAAATTGTAGACAGTTTCTGCGCAGCAACAGGAGCTAAAAACCAGGGTGTAATGCAGACTGATACCATGAGTGGTATCAACTGGAGTTCCATTCCGGTGAGTATCGTTGAAATGGGATACATGACCAATCGTACAGAAGATCTGAATATGGCAAGCGCTTCTTACCAGGCAAAAATGGTACAGGGTATTGCCAACGGTATCGATGCTTATTATGGAGCATAAGTAACTATCCGGCAGGTAATATTCTGCGGGGCGTTTTGACTCGTAACTGCGAAGATAATCAACAGTTACGAGTATAAAAGAAAAGAGAGCAGGACGGAACTATGTCACAAGTAATACTATTTGACCTGGATGGAACATTGACAGAGTCCGGAGAGGGCATTATTAACTGTGTGCAGTATGCACTGGAAAAACTGGGAAAAAAGGAAGAACATCCGGAAAATCTGCAGTGTTTTATCGGTCCTCCTTTAAAAAAACAGTTTATGAAATATGCAGGTCTCAACGAGGAAGAGGGAGAAAAAGCAGTTGGATACTACCGGGAACGGTATACTACAACAGGTATATTTGAAAACCGTCTGTATCCGAAGGTCCCGGAATTACTGGAACTTCTGAAAATCAATAATAAGATCCTCGCTGTGGCATCGTCTAAACCGGAGGTCTACGTAAAACAGATTCTGGAGCATTTTCAGATTGCAGATTATTTTACTGCGATTGTGGGAAGCGAGCTTGATGGAAGCAGAACGGAAAAGGCAGAGGTTATTGAAGAGGCTTTACGGCGGATGCATCTGGAAGAAGAAAGAGATAAAGTTCTTATGGTAGGTGACCGGAGTCACGATGTACAGGGTGCCATCAGCTGCGGTCTGCAATGTATCGGGGTGACCTACGGATACGGAAGCCGGGAAGAACTGGAAAAAGCAGGTGCTGTCTATATTGCAGACAGTGTGGAAGATCTGGGAATCCTTGCCAGTCCGAACGATGAAGAAACCACAGAAAATGTTGAATCTGTGCGGAATATCATTCCAGATAGAGAAAAATTGAAGAAATCGAAAATACCGGAGACACGGAAACTGGAAAAAGAAGAAAAAGAAATGCCGGAACCTGCGAAAATAGAGGTAAAATTCCGGTATTCCACAGCCGGTCAGATCTGGCGTCTGATTTATCCGTTTCTGATTCATTATGGAGCCACACTGCTTGCAACGATAGCCCTGTATCTGATATATCTGATACAGGAGGGCGGACTGCAGGAGACTGTAAGTGCAGGACAGCGTCTGGTCAACAGTACGTTATATGTTACTCTGATCGGTGATCTTACAGCAGCGATGATACTGTATCTGTTTTACCGGAAAGATCAGATGCATCGGAAAGAAGGCTTCAGTGGAACAGGAAAAGCTTTTGTGTGGGCACCTCCGGTGATCTGGTTCAGTGTGATCATCCTGGCAATTGCCACAGGACAGTTTTTAAATGATCTGATCAATGGATTACATCTGAACGATCTGTTTACCGGGTACAGTGAAGTGTCTGAACAGGCATTTTCCGGACAGCCGGTAGGTCTTATGATTCTGGTTGTGGGAATTATCGGACCAATCTGTGAAGAACTGATGTTTCGCGGGATCGTATTCCACAGACTGAAAGACTGGGTCAAACCACAGGCAGCAATTGCAATATCTGCGTTATTATTCGGTATCTATCATGGAAATGTGGTACAGTTTTTCTATGCAACATGTATGGGAGTGATGCTTGCGATCATCTATGATAAAACCGGAACTTTGTGGATCAGCATCGTTGCGCATATAGCAGCAAATCTGTGGAGCCTTTTCGGAAGCAGTTTCTGGAGCAGTCTGTGGCAGCAGATTCCGGCAGGAATGCTTTGCAGTGTTATGATCGAAATTCTGTTATGTATAATCCCGGCATACTGGTTATTTGGATATAAAAGAAAATAAAAAAAAGACTTGTAACCGAAAAAAGCTTATGCTATAATCAGAGCGATGCATAAAACACCCGTGCCGATTCCGAGAAGGTGCCTGCAAGCAGGTCTCGAAAAGAATGAGAAGTACGGGGAAGATTAAAACCAAAAAAGGAGATTGAAATCATGAGCGTTATTTCAATGAAACAGTTACTGGAAGCCGGTGTACATTTTGGACACCAGACAAGAAGATGGAACCCTAAAATGGCAGAGTACATCTACACAGAAAGAAACGGAATCTACATCATCGACCTGCAGAAATCCGTTGGAATGGTAGATGATGCTTATAAAGCTGTATCTGACATCGCTGCAGAAGGCGGCACAATCCTGTTCGTTGGTACAAAGAAACAGGCTCAGGATGCTATCAAAGTTGAAGCAGAGCGTTGTGGAATGTACTATGTAAACGAAAGATGGTTAGGTGGTATGCTGACTAACTTCAAAACTATTCAGAGCAGAATCGCAAGACTGAAAGAGATTGAAGCTATGCAGGAAGACGGAACATTTGATGTTCTGCCGAAAAAAGAAGTTATCGCACTGAAAAAAGAGCTGGATAAACTGCAGAAAAACCTGGGCGGAATCAAAGACATGAAGAGAATCCCGGATGCTATCTTTATCGTAGATCCGAAAAAAGAGAGAATCTGTGTTCAGGAAGCTCATACTCTGGGAATCCCGCTGATCGGTATCTGTGATACTAACTGTGATCCGGAAGAACTGGATTACGTTATCCCGGGTAACGATGATGCTATCCGTGCCGTAAAACTGATCGTTTCCAAAATGGCAGATGCTGTTATCGAAGCAAATCAGGGTGCAACAGGCGAGGAAGAATTCGTTGAAGATGCTGTTGAAGAGGCAGTAGAAGAGTAAGATTTTGTATCCATTCAGCTGTCGGAGGAGTATTCTCCGGCAGCTGAGTAACTGTAAAAACTCAATTTTAGGAGGAAATCATAATGGCTATTACAGCAGCAATGGTAAAAGAATTAAGAGAAATCAGCGGCGCTGGTATGATGGACTGTAAGAAAGCTCTTACAGCTACTGAAGGTGACATGGACAAGGCTATGGAATTCCTGAGAGAAAAAGGTCTTGCAACTGCACAGAAAAAAGCAAGCAGAATCGCAGCAGAAGGTATTGTTATGCTGAAAGTTGCAGAAGATTCTAAAAAAGCTGTCGCTGTAGAAGTAAATGCTGAAACTGACTTCGTTGCTAAAAATGAAAAATTCCAGGCATACGTTGCACAGGTTGCTGAGCAGGCTCTGGAAACAGAAGCAGCAGATATCGATGCTTTCCTGGCTGAAACATGGAAGTTCGATACAAGCAAGACAGTAAACGAAGCTCTTGCCGGACAGATTGCAGTAATCGGCGAGAACATGAAGATCCGTCGTTTCCAGAAAGTAGAAGAAGAAAACGGTTTTGTAGCTTCTTATACACATATGGGTGGAAAAATTGGTGTTCTGGTAGACGTTGTAACAGACGTTGTTAATGATGAAATCAAAGAGATGGCTAAGAATGTAGCTATGCAGATAGCTGCTCTGAACCCGAAATATACAAACAGATCTGAAGTAAGCGAAGAGTACATCGCTCACGAAAAAGAAATCCTGCTGGCTCAGATTCAGAACGACCCGAAAGAGTCCCAGAAACCTGAAAAAGTTATCCAGGGTATGATCAGTGGACGTATCAACAAAGAATTAAAAGAAATCTGTCTGCTGGATCAGGTTTATGTTAAAGCAGAAGACGGAAAACAGTCAGTAGAAAAATATGTTGCAGAAGTTGCCAAAGCAAATGGCGCAAACGTTACCATCAAAGGATTCGTTCGTTACGAGACTGGTGAAGGTATCGAAAAGAAAGAAGAAGATTTTGCAGCAGAAGTTGCAAAACAGATGAACGCATAATCGAAGATTGTGTTAAAATTCTGAAATGATAATAACCCTTACGAATGGTGGTGACACTGTTTGTGAGGGTTATTTTTATAACAAAGTATGCTAGAGAAGTTGCCAGTGGTGAGTTCTCTGTATAGAAGCTTAAGGAAAAATGGATTGCATGCCATGTTAAAAGAATCCTATTGTAATATGAGTTCGTAAGTGATATACTTAAATCTAAGAAAACCGTGTGAAATTACAGTTTGCTTTTTGCACGGTTTCATTTATACACGATAGTTAGTTACAACTAACATTAGAACGGTATGAAAGATTATTACATAATAGATTATAGAAAATATACGCAACAAGCTATAGAACTGTTACTATACCTCTGAAGATAATCACTTATGCCCATATATATGATAATATTTTCAATTATACAAGGAAGGAAAATCTAATGCTAATGAATATTTTTGAAGGTATACTGATTCCGTTTGTTGGAACAACGCTAGGTGCAGCATGCGTGTTTTTTATGAGAAATACACTCAGCAAATCAGTGCAACGTGCACTTGCAGGGTTTGCAGCAGGTATAATGGTTGCTGCTTCAATTTGGAGTCTTCTGATTCCGGCTA
>CAKRLG010000044.1 GCA_934359255.1 uncultured Ruminococcus sp. | reverse complement strand
TAGCTCAGTCGGTAGAGCATGCGGCTGTTAACCGCAGTGTCGTTGGTTCGAGTCCAACTGGGGGAGCTTTTTTATGCTGGAAAGGGCGTGGAAAGCTCCGGGAGGAACGAGATAGATAAGACCTGTAAGATACAAGAGAACGTATCCTGCAGGTTTTTTGTGTTATACGAAGTAAAAATGGTGTGTTCATTTTCATGTTGAACACACCATTTTTCAGACACGCTCTAATCCTATCGCAGAAACATCCGCAGTAATTTCTCCTTCCAACCCACGTATCTCTGATACCGGATCGGCAGATCCATCCAGGTTTTCTTATCAACAATGCTGCGGGTATGGCTGAAGGTTTTGAAACCTTCCACACCGTGATAACCACCCATACCGCTTTCACCGACACCGCCGAAAGGCATGGAGCTGGTGGCGAGGTGAATGATGGTGTCGTTGATGCAGCCGCCACCAAAGTGACACAGATCCAACACTTTTTTCTGTGCTTTTTTATCTTCGCTGAAGAAGTATAAGGCAAGTGGGTGCGGATGGGATTCTACGGTGCGGATCGCTTCATCCAGAGAGGAATATGTCAGTACCGGAAGAATCGGTCCGAAGATCTCTTCCCCCATGACCGGATCGTCCCAGGAAACATCGGTGAGGACGGTTGGTGCGATGCGAAGAGTAGAAGGATCTGATTCACCACCACAGATTATTTTTTCTTTTGCGATCAGACCAAGGATCCGTTCAAAATGTTTTTGGTTGATAATTTTTCCGTAATCCGGATTGTCCAACGGACGATCTCCAAACTGTCTGGTAATTTCTTTCTGAATTGCTGCAAGCAAGGCATCTTTGATGGAAACATCACAGAGGATATAATCCGGGGCTACACAGGTCTGCCCGCAGTTTAAGTATTTTCCAAAGACGATACGTCTGGCAGCTAATGGAATCTTTGCGGTGGAATCTACGATACACGGACTTTTTCCGCCGAGTTCCAGGGTGACAGGGATCAGATATTCTGCGGCATGGCGGAGTACTTCACGGCCGACAGTTTTTCCGCCGGTAAAAAAGATTTTATCAAAACGCTGTGTAAGCAGGGCCTGGTTTTCCTGACGGCCGCCAGTGATCATACAGACATATTCCGGAGGGTAAGTCTCTCTTATAATCATTTCCATCACAGCACTTGTAGCTGGTGCGTAGGCACTTGGTTTGACGATGACGGTATTGCCGGCGGCCAGTGCGTCTATCAGAGGTTCCAGTGTCAGGAGTACCGGATAATTCCATGGACTCATGATCAGAACCGTGCCGTACGGTGTCGGGGATTGAAAACTTCTTGCGGCGAACTGTGCCAGTGGGGTTGGAACCCGTGTTTCACGGGTTAGCCTGCGGATATGCTTTTCCATCCAGGTCAGTTCAGAAAGGGTCAGTCCGATCTCGCACATATAACTTTCCATCCGGCTTTTTCCCAAATCTTTTTTCAATGCTCCGTACAGATCCTCTTCGTGGCGAAGCATAGAAGCTCTTAATTTTTTCAGCTGTTCGAGACGCCAGGAGACCGGCAGAGTCTTTCCGGTGGCGAAGAACTTACGCTGAGATGCCAGTATAGTCTCGATGTCCTGTTTCTGCATGGCTGTTATTCTCCTTTTCTTTTTTCTCCTGTACCAGATGATACATCAAAGCAAGCTGTTTGTCATCCCAAAGAATCGGAACTGGATAGAGCGGATTCGCTTCTTTATCGGCATAGCGGGCCAGTTTCGGGATATCTTCGTTACGGATACCGGCGAGGGTCGTCGGGATGTTCATGGAAGCGTTCATTTTTCGGATATGTGCGATAAAAGCATTGGCTGCGGTGGTATCGTCCGGGGAAGAAGAAAGTTTGGTGATTCGGGCGAGGTGAGCTAGTTTTTTGTGCGCGGCGCTTCCGTACGCTTCGAGAACGATCGGAAGAAGAACAGAGTTTGCCAGTCCATGCGGGATGCCGTACTGACCGCCCAGACTGTGTGCTACGGCGTGTACATATCCGACATAACTTTTGGTAAATGCAGTACCGGCCAGATAAGAGGCGCGGAGCATTTCTTTTCTTGCCGTCCGGTTTTTGCCATTTTTATAGGCGACCGGGAGATACTGGAAGATCAGCTGAATCGCTTCGACCGCGGCTTTTCGGGTCTGCTTCGTGGTGGAGCGGCCGATATATGCTTCGATCGCATGTGTCAGGGCATCCATACCGGTAGTGGCGGTGAGTTGCGCTGGCAGTCCGACAGTGACTTCAGGCTCCAGAACGGCGTAGTGCGGGATCAGGCTGAAATCGTTGATCGCGTATTTGTGATGGGTATCGGCATCGGTGATGACAGCGGCCAGTGTTGTTTCACTTCCGGTTCCGGCTGTGGTGGGAACGGCGATCAGCAGGGGCAGCTTGTGCATGACATGAAGGATTCCTTCCATCTTGGCCAGTGATTTGTTTGGACGGGCGAGTCTGGCACCGACTCCTTTGGCACAGTCCATGGAAGAGCCGCCGCCGAAAGCGAGAAGCGCCTGACAGTGTTTTTTCAGATACAGGTTTTTGGCATCTTCCACGTTGGCAGAAGTAGGATTGGCCACCGTATCTTTGTAGACGATACAGGTGATCCCGGCTTTTTTCAAAATCTGTTCCAGCGGTGTAGTCAGTCCAAGAGAATACACACCCGGATCCGTGACAAGAAGAAGCCTGGTAATGTTGTGTTTCCGCAAAACTTTCGGTACACCGGAAAATCCATCGATCAGCTTCGGTTCCCGGTACGGCATCAGCGGCAGAGCAGCGCGAAAACTGATCTGAAAACAACGACAGTAAAGTTTCTTTAATGTATGCATGATATTTCAACTCCATTATTATAAAATCCCCTGAAATCAGGGTGTTGTGTATTTTTATCCTGTGATAGAATAAAGCTGGGTGTAACCCCCATGTCAAGAATGCAAATGTTATAAAAGCTAGAGAATAACAGCAGGAACGGGGAGTATACAAAAAAAGAAGAAAACTGTAACAATACAAATTTGGAACCGGATTAGAACATAGAAATATCGAAAAAAACAGGAGGAAAAACATGGCGGGAGAGGAATATTGCATCAGTGCGGGAACTTTCGCAAAGATGTGTCAGACAACCAGGGATACCTTACGTTATTATGAAAAACAGGGAATTCTGATGCCACAGAAAAGTGAGAAAAACGGGTATCATTATTACAGCTATGCCCAGATCAGCTCATTTTATTTTATCAGCACCTTCCGGGGACTGGGATGTTCGGTGGAGGATATTAAAGAATACCTGCTGGGAGGAGAAGAAGTGCGCTTTGACGGTTTTGTCGACCGCCAGTATGAAGCACTGCTGGCACAACAGAGAGAACTGGAGCAACGGATCGGCATCATCAGAAATACAAAAAAACTGTTGGAACAGATCCGAAAGAATGACACGGGGAAGCCGGAATTGTATGAACAGCCGGAAGTTTTCCAAATGAAAGTAACAAAAGTGGAATCAGATCCGGCAACCTCTTTCAGCGAGATTTCCACAGACATTCACAGACATCTGAAAGAATGTGCGCATCCCGGAATACAGGCCTTTCCTATGGGAGCGGCGATCGGACGGGAAGATTTTCAGAAGGGACAGTATGTGTACCGGGAAGTCTTCAGTTTTGCGGATGCACAGACAGCCGGACCCGATATCCGGAAACTTCCCGGCAGACACACGATTGTAATGGTCTGTCGGGAGAAGGACGGAGATATCCGGATCGCTTATCAGAAAATCCGGAATTGTCTGAAAGAGCAGGCTCTGCAGCTTAGTTCGGATCTTTACAGCCTCAGTATTGTGAATGTCATCGATCCGAATGCGGAACGAAAATATCTGAAATACATCATCGCCTGCGTCGAACCGGTAAAATCAATATCTGAAAGACATAGACGGTTGAAAATAACCTGAAAATAACCCATGAAATTCTGGCAGATATTACATGTAAATATAGATGATGTTTGGGATGCAATATGATAGAATGTGATAGAATGGTTACAACAAATATTGGTAGGAATGTAAAGAGATGGAATTAAGACTATTACGCTATTTTCTGACAGTAGCAAAAGAACAGAGCTTTACAAAAGCAGCAGAACAATTGCATATTACCCAGCCAACCCTATCAAGACAAATGGCGGCATTTGAAGAGGAGCTTGGAGTAACATTATTTATTCGAAGCGGGAAGAAGATCTCGCTTACGGATGAGGGGATTTTATTAAAAAGGCGTGCCCTGGAGATTCTTAATCTTGAGGAAATAACGCTGGAGGAACTGAAAGGTAAAGAAGAGGTTGTAGAGGGCACGATCACCATCGGATGCGGTGAATTTGCAGCAGTAGAAACATTGGCGAGGATATGCAAAACATATAAAGAAAAATATCCAATGGTTCAGATTGTATTGCATACCGCAACAGCAGATGCAGTGTATGAGATGATGAACAAAGGACTTGTAGACATTGCATTATTCCTGGAGCCGATGGACACCGAAGGGCTGGATTATATCCGGATTACAGATTGTGATCACTGGTGTGTTGGAATGCGACCGGATGATCCACTGGCCGAAAAAGAGTTTATAAAAAAAGAAGATCTTTTGGGAAACCATTGATCCTGCCGGAAAGAGTGAATGTTCAAAGTGAACTTGCCAATTGGTTTGGAAAAGACTTTTCGAAACTGCAGATCGCTTTTACAAGCAATCTTGGAACCAATGCCGGTGTCATGGCAGCAAATGGACTGGGATATCCGATATCGATCGAAGGTGCTGCAAAGTATTGGCGAGAGGATATTCTTGTACAGCGAAGAATTTCTCCCGAAATCACGACAAGTACTGTGATTGCCTGGAGACGAAACATTCCATATTCTCTGGCAGTCGGTAAAATGATAGAAGAAATAAATGCTTTTCAGGCATAAAACAGAATTCAATATAAGCATTAGACATAATAAAATTAGCAGGTATAAAATAGATGTATAAGAGAAAAACAAATCTTATGCATCTATTTTTATGGGAGAAATTCGAAAAGAAAGGGGTCTTTTATTATGAATAAAAAGTTAGTCGCATTTTTCAGTGCAAGCGGAACAACAAAAAAAGCAGCAGAGATGATTGCAGAGGAAGTAAAGTAAGCGTCCAATAAGAGGGTGTATCGAAATTTCTGGCTGTTGCATGTAAACTATTGATTAGAGTTTTGGGAGT
>CAKRLG010000043.1 GCA_934359255.1 uncultured Ruminococcus sp. | reverse complement strand
TTGATCACGCAGTATCCATCGGCAATAGCAAATACCGACTCTTCCAAAAAACGATTATTAATAATATCCTGACTCATGTTTATTTATCTCCCTGTAAATTCTCTGATACAGATTATATCCTTATCCAAATATATCCGTCAACAAAGAGTTTTTACATTGTAGAATGGAAATTTACACGCTCATCGGTAGTATATGTAGGTGAAAAAACAGGAACATTTCATAATTTTTCAGCTATATGGCAAGCCAGGAAGTCGGGAGAATAGCAATTCAGTAAATGTACTGAAAAAGAGTGGGGTGAGTGGAGATAGTTGACAATATGGGGATGTCCTTGCTGTTCAGCTATACATTTCCCACTACCTGGGCATGTTCAGGACTTTCACCTGCGAGAGCGCGCCCATGGCGCGCAAACGAAACGTGCGCCGCAAGGCGCACTACAAAAAAACTCCCATAATCAACTGATTATGAGAGTTTTATGATTTTCTTATGCAATTTGGTGTAAATTTGGTGTAAACACCTTTTCTATACTTTAACAAACCTTTTAAAATCAAGGAATATTGAGCTGGGGAATCACACCCCGCCCCGAAGAATTTTCTTTTTCTGCCAACGATCATAAACCATCTTCCCAAAGATTGCAAGCCTTACTTTTTCTATACTTTTCTCTTCCTTTGCCAATACACAGAACCCTGGCTCCTCACATAGAAAAACAGACACCCTTTTGCTGGTGCCCTTAGCACAGATGAAATCCAGCGTTTACGGAAACTTAGGCTCGAGCGCTCTCGCGAGAGTCTTAGTTGCAGTTAACGCTTAGTTCAGCTGTGCGTTACCAGCGGGTGTCTGTTTTTCTATGTGAGGAGCCAGGGTTCGTCCGTTCGCCACCTATTCCCCTACAACCTTAATGTTCTTCACCGACCCAAAACTCTCCGGCGGCCTCCGATCCGTAAGGATCACTCCACAATCCAGCGCCGCAAACGTCACCGAACTCACATTCCCGAACTTCGAATGATCCGCCAGCACAAAAATCTGTCTCGCCTGTTCTACCGCCGTCTGCTTCACTAACGCTTCACTGTAATCCGGTGTACTGAACCCAGCCTTCAGCCCCACACCGTTCGTCCCCAGAAACGCTTTCGAAAAATGTAACTTCTGCAAACTCAAAATCGCCTGATTTCCCACAACAGCCTCCGTTGTCCCCTTCAGCTCCCCGCCGATCAGATACACCCGGTAACCGTCTGCTGCCAGTCTCTGCGCATGAGAAACCGCATTTGTCACAAAAGTAGCCCCTTTTTCCTTAATAAAATCAATCATCTGCCCGGTCGTTGTCCCCGCATCGAGATACACAAAATCATCCCGCTCGATCAGAGACGCCGCATATCGCGCAATAGCTGTCTTTTCGTCCTTATTGATCTCCACCTTCTGCGCCACCGATGGTTCCGCCGTGGTAAATCCACCGTCAGCCGCCACTGCACCGCCGAAAACCTTGATCAGTTTCCCTGCTTTATCAAGAGCTGCCAGATCCCTTCGTATCGTAGACTCCGAGATCCCCAGCAACTCCTTTATCTCTGTTACCGTCACACTGTTCTTTTCATTTAAAAGATTCAGAATAACTTCATATCGTTTTTCCGTCAGCATACCCTCTCCTGATACTTTCGTAACTGTTCAGTACCCTCACAGTTACCTATTTTCTATATCTGTCTCCAGAATGATCTTACGGATCGGAAGAATACTTCCCGGTGATACCGACAACTCATCCACACCCATTGCCAGAAATTCTTTTGTCAGGCTGGTGTCCGCTCCCAGTTCACCGCAGATACCTGCCCAGATACCAGCTTTGTGTGCATTTTCCACCGTCATACGGATCATGGAAAGCACTGCCGGATGATGTGCATCGTAAAACTTATCCAGCTTCGGATTCTGCCGGTCGATCGCCAGTGTGTACTGGGTCAGATCATTGGTTCCGATACTGAAGAAATCCACCTCTTTTGCCAGTTCCCCGCTCATCATAACCGCTGCAGGAGTCTCGATCATGATACCCTGCTGCGGATTACCGAATTCCAGCTGCTCTGCGGTCAGTTCTGCCTTCACTTCTTCCACGATCTCTTTGATCCTTTTCACTTCCCACAGGCTTGTGATCATCGGATACATGATTGCCAGATTGCCGTAGGCACTTGCACGGAACAGCGCACGAAGCTGTGTTTTGAAGATTTCCGGACGGGTCAGACAGATCCGGATGGCACGATATCCCAGCGCCGGATTCTCCTCTTTATCCATCTTGAAATACTCACACTGCTTGTCTGCCCCGATATCCAGTGTACGGATGATCACCCGTTTTCCTGCCATCGTCTCCACTGCCGTCTTATAGATACTGAACTGTTCTTCCTCCGTCGGATACTGATCCTTTTCCAGATAAATAAACTCACTCCGGAACAGCCCGATTCCGCCGGCATCATTCTGTATTACAGTTGCAAGATCTTTAATATTTCCTATATTAGCATACAGCATGATCTTCTTTCCGTCCAGTGTAACATTTTCTTTACCCTTTAAAAGCTGCAGTAGTTCTTTCTTCTCCTGCTCTGCCTGCTGGCGTTTCTTCATCTCTTCCAGTGTCTGTGCATCCGGCTCCACATAGATTTTTCCATTCAGTCCGTCTACCACCGCCAGTTTTCCGTCAACCGTGTCGTCAAGCGGCAGTTCTTCCGTTCCGATCAGCGCCGGGATCGCCATGGTTCTTGCGAGGATCGCAGTATGGGAATTGACCGAACCGTGAACCGTGACAAAAGAAAGTACCATATCTTTTTCCAGCTGCACGGTTTCTGACGGAGCCAGATCATCCGCAACGATGATCACCGGTTCATCTGTGACCACCTTTCCCTTCCGGCAGCCATTCAATACCGAAAGCACCCGCTCGGAAATATCTTTGACGTCCGCCGCACGCTCTCTCATATAATCGTCATCCATCGCCCGGAACATCTGTGCAAAATTATCGCCGGTCACAGCTACTGCATACTCCGCGTTGACCTTCTGTGTCTTGATGATATTTTCCACAGATTCGTTATAATCCCCGTCATCCAGCATCATCTGGTGGATCTCAAAGATCGCCGCATTTGCCTCGCCCACTTCTTTTAACACTTTCTGATACAGTTCCTGAAGCTGTTCTATGGCAGCTGCCTTGGCTGCCTCATAACGTGCCAGTTCTCCTTTGGTATCTTCTGTCCGCACGCGCTTTACCTGCTGCTCATTTTTCCTGTATACACTGATCTTTCCGATGGCGATACCGCCAAATACACTCTTTCCACTATATACCTGCATCCTGTGCACTCCTCTCAAAATTTTCCTGTATCCGTCTGTAAAACTGCCGGAAATCTAAAGTTCAGCCATACCTTTATCATCTGTGAAATTCGATGTTTTGGACTCGATCACACAGTCCTGGCTCACATGAAGCGGATCGGACGCGGCGGACGGGATAGCACCTTCTGTGATAAAGGAAAGACCCATGATAAAGTTGATCAATCCGTAATCCTCATACTGTCCCCTCTCTTACCTTCTATCTTTCTTCTGATGTGACCTGTCTGTAAACTTCTTCGATCTGCTCACGCGTTGCCAGATACTCGGAAAAGGCACTGGCACTTCCGGTAGCGATTCCCATATGGAACGCATATCGGTAATCCTTCTCTTTTAACCAGCCCGCCAGGAATCCTGCCACCATCGAATCTCCCGCTCCGACGCCGTTTACCAGTGTTCCTTTCGGTGCCGGTGCCAGATACACCTTTCCGTTGGCTGCCGCAAGAACCGCTCCTTCGCCTGCCATGGATACCAGTACATTGACTGCGCCCATTTCCTGCATTTTCTTTGCATAGGGGATCACGGATTCCCGGTCTTTCAGTTCCACACCGAAGATCTCGCCCAGCTCATGGTTGTTCGGTTTGACCAGGAATGGATGATATTCCAGCACATTGACCAGCAGATCTTTTGTTGCATCTACCGCGATCAGGATACCTCTTCCGTCCAGCCGTTTCAGAATATTCCGGTAAATGTCATCCGGCATCGATGCCGGGATGCTTCCTGCCAGCACCAGAACATCACCTTCCTGTAACTGATCCAGCATCTCAAATAACTGCTGTGTCTTTTCTTTGCTGATCGCCGGTCCCTGTCCGTTGATCTCTGTTCCTTCAATGTTCTGCAACTTCAGGTTGATCCGGGAAATCCCTTCGTCCACCGGAATGAATCTTGCGGTCACTCCGATCTCTTCCACCTGTCTTTGAATCTCATCTCCGGTAAATCCTGCCGCAAATCCCAGTGCGGTATTTTCCAGTCCCAGATTCTTCAATACGATAGAAACGTTGATTCCCTTTCCTCCCGGAAGCATCATCTCTGTGGCTGTCCGGTTGGTCATACCAAGCTGAAAGTCATTGACGGAAACGATGTAGTCCAGTGACGGATTAAACGTTACTGTATAAATCATGTTCTTCCCTCCTGCTTTCCTCAGTTCTTTTCTATGTCTGTATTATATAATCAAACTCGTTCAAAATCAATCAAAATCAGCCATTATTATTTTCTAAAATTTGTGATTGGTTTTGGTGCAGTTTGCACAATACGGGCGTATTTAATCATTTAAAGCTATTATTCTTTCATTTTCATTCAAATTACTTCATGTTTTTGTAACTATGCAACGAGATAAAATACGCTTTGCGAATTTGACTCGTTGCTCACGTAAATCAAAAAAGATGCCAGCTGCGGATTCTTTTCCACAGTTAGCATCTTTCATTTTCTTTATCTTATACTCGCTTTTGCGATTTTCTCACCCTCGTCTACTGAATTCCACGCATGGACAGACCGATCCGTTTTTTGTTCAGATCCACACTGATGACTTTTACATCCACAACATCTCCTACGCTGACAACTTCCAGCGGATGTTTGATATATTTGTCACTGATCTGGGAAATGTGTACCAGACCATCCTGGTGTACGCCGATATCTACGAATGCACCAAAATCGATCACGTTTCTTACAGTTCCTTTTAAGATCATACCTTCTTTCAGGTCTTTCATATCCAGTACATCGGAGCGAAGGATCGGTTTTGGCATATCTTCACGGGGGTCACGTCCCGGACGGCCGAGTTCTTTGATGATATCATGAAGGGTGATCTCGCCGATTCCCAGTTCTTCTGCCAGTTTCTTATAATCTTTGATATAGATGGCAGTCGGTCCGTCACCGAAATACTGTTCTTTCGTAAATCCCTGTTTTGCAAAGAGTTTTTCTACTGCTTCGTAGCTTTCCGGATGTACACTGGTCGCATCCAGCGGATTCTTTCCGCCCTGGATACGCATGAAACCGGCACACTGTTCAAAGGCTTTCGGTCCCAGTTTTGCTACCTTTAACAGTTCTCTTCTGTCGGTGAAACGGCCATTTTCCTCGCGGTAAGCCACAATATTTTTTGCAATTGCTTTGCTGATACCGGAAATGTACTCTAACAGAGACGCGGAAGCGGTATTCAGATCCACGCCGACTTTATTGACACAGTCTTCTACCACACCGTTCAGTGCTTCGCCCAGTTTCTTCTGGTTCATATCGTGCTGATACTGTCCGACACCGATGGCTTTCGGGTCGATCTTTACCAGTTCTGCCAGCGGATCCTGGAGACGTCTGGCGATGGAAGCGGCACTTCTTTGTCCCACATCGAAGTTCGGGAACTCTTCGGTTGCCAGTTTACTTGCAGAGTATACAGAAGCTCCTGCCTCGTTGGTGATCACATACTGTACCTTTGCCGGTACTTCTTTTAACATGTCCACGATCACCTGCTCGGATTCCCGGCATGCAGTACCATTTCCTACAGAGATCAGATCGATATGATACTTTTCAATCATTTTCTTAACGGTTTCTTTGGCTGCTTTGATCTTGGCTTCTGTGGTCGGTGCGGTCGGGTATACAACGGTTGTATCGAGCACTTTACCGGTCTCATCCACAACGGCCAGCTTACATCCGGTACGGAACGCCGGATCCCATCCCAGAACGACTTTTCCCACGATTGGAGGCTGCATCAGCAGCTGTTCCAGGTTCTTTCCGAATACTTTGATGGAACCGTCTTCGGCTTTCTCGGTCAGGTCGCTTCGGATCTCACGCTCGATGGCCGGTGCGATCAGACGCTTGTAACTATCCTCCACAACTGCTTCCAGAATCGGTGTGGTGTTCGGGTTGTCGGTACGGATCACCTGCCGTTTTAACCAGGAGAGTATCTCTTCTTCCGGTGCATTGATCTTGACAGTCAGAATCTTTTCTTTTTCCCCACGGTTCAGTGCCAGTACACGGTGTCCTGCCAGTTTGGAAATCGGTTCCTCGAAATCATAATACATTTCGTATACAGATTTCTCATTTTCTTTCTTGGCACTGGATACGACAGAACCGGATTTTACAGTCAGGTTACGGATACGGATGCGGTAGTCTGCTTCATCGGCAACCGACTCTGCCAGAATGTCCGATGCTCCTGCAATCGCCTCTTTTACATTTTTTACTTCTTTTTCCTCAGATACATAGCTTTCCGCTTCCTCTTCGATGGACTTATCTGTCATCTGAAGCAGGATCAGATTGGCCAGCGGTTCCAGCCCTTTCTCTTTGGCGATCGTTGCTCTGGTTCTTCTCTTCGGACGATACGGGCGGTACAGATCTTCTACAACTACCAGGGTCTGTGCCTCCAGAATCGATTTTTTCAGTTCTTCCGTCAGTTTTCCCTGTTCTTCGATGCTTGAGAGTACCTGTTTTTTCTTATCTTCCAGATTTCTCAGATACAGCAGTCTCTCATGCAGGTTACGCAGTACCTCATCGTTCAGGGAACCGGTCGCTTCTTTTCTATATCGGGAAATAAATGGAATGGTATTTCCTTCATCTATCAGTTTGACAGCGGCTTCTATCTGCCACTTTTCCACCTGTAATTCCTGTGTTAATGCCTGAATAATATCCATGTATAGTCTCCTTTTGTAACTGTCTCTTCTTCACAGTTACCTTTTTTCTTTCATTGTGTCCTGTACTACCTTACCAAAAGGCGGGTTTCTTTGTCAATGCTGATTTTTCCAACAACCCCGGTGATCGCCGGAACCGTTACTGTTCACTCCGTGCCCAGCAACACGCTGCGCGATGCACAGAATTTATGCTAATCGCATAAATTCGCGCGATATGTCTCGGGTTTTCTGTGACCTTCGCTCACAAAAAACACCTCGCGG
>CAKRLG010000042.1 GCA_934359255.1 uncultured Ruminococcus sp. | reverse complement strand
CAAATTTGATTACTGATGAAATCCTTACAGGTTCAATAAAACTGCAAACATATCAATGTATTGTGATGCAAAAGAAATAAGATTTCGTAATAGGGAGGAACTCACATTGAAATCAAAGGCAAAGACATTTTTAATTGATACTTTACTTGATATTGTAGGTGGTTGTTTCATTGCGATTGGAGTCTATAATTTTGCAGTGGCATCTGGATTTCCGGTAGCAGGTATATCAGGTATTGCAATCGTGTTTTATTATTTTTGGAAAATTCCAATTGGTACAATGACGACAATTTTGAATATTCCAATTATTTTAATTTGTTACAAGTTGTTGGGAAAACAATTTTTTTTAAGATCAATAAAGACAATGTTAATTTCTAATATACTGATCGACTGGGTTGTTCCATTGTTTCCAGTTTACCAAGGTGATATGATGTTATCTTGTATTTGTATGAGTGTATTCTCAGGAATCGGATATGCATTAATTTACATGAGAGATACCTCTACAGGTGGAGCAGATTTTGTTTTGATGGCAATACACAAGGCAAAGCCACATATTTCTGTAGGAAAAATTATCATTGTTATGGATTTTATTATTGTAATTATTGGTGGAATTCTGATGCGTGGAAACATTGATAAGATTATTTATGGATTAATTGGAACGTATATTCTATCATTTGTCGTAGATAAGCTAATGTATGGCGTTGATGCTGGAAAACTTACTTTGATTGTAACAGAAAAGGGACCACAAATTGCGGCAAAAATTGATGAGCTATCACAACGAGGGGCAACTTTGATTAAGGCAGAAGGAAGTTATACAGGACGTGAAAAAGAAGTATTAATGTGTGCATGTAACAATAAAGAAATACATACGATTCAAGAAGCTGTAAAGAAAGTAGATTCATCAGCGTTTCTTGTTACAATGGAATCGAATGAAGTGCGTGGAAAAGGATTCAAGCCACATTAAAAGAAATATAATATAAAAATTAAGAAGTTCTAGAGAATCGGTATAAGATTGGATCCGGAACATTATCTTTGATTATGGAACGTTATCACGCGGGAGGAATTCCGATTGAAGAACTCCAGATGATGCCACCAAAAGAGGAGAAATTACTTTTTTATCCTCAGAAAAATATTAAAAAGATAATGCCGATGGTTACACCAAAATTTACACCAATTTGCAGTAATCATATAAAGAGTAGTGTAGATTTATGTGGATATTACACAAAATCATTGTGAAAAACAGCTAAAAAATATACTTGTATGTAGCCTTATAATGAGTTATAATGAACAAGAATTTAAGGATAATTCTTCGGGGCGGGGTGTGATTCCCCACCGGCGGTATAGTCCGCGACCCATGGGAACATGGCTGAACCGGTGTGATTCCGGTACCGACAGTATAGTCTGGATGAGAGAAGAGTGCAGCGTGTGTAAGCGTAAAATATGGATTTTCTGATTTTATATCAGGAAAGAAAAGCACAGAGAGAACACCCCGGAAAGGATTTACTTTCCGGGGTTTTTTACGCGAGCAACGAGCCAAAGTCCGTGCCTGTACGAGACCTTGGCGACTGCCGCGGTAACTTGTGAAACGCGCGAAGCGTGGTTCTCATAGTTTTGTGTCAGGCTGCAGAAACCGGGAATTTCCTTTTGAGAAAGAAAGGAGATTGAAGAAAATGAACAACACAACAACAAAAGCAGCAGAGACTGCGAAAAAGACTGGAACTACGAGAAATACAGGTGTCAGAACCATGGTGCAGATTGCCATGCTGGCGGCAGTAGCTACTGTTTTGATGCTCTGGGAGGTGCCGATGCCGTTTATTGCACCGAGTTTTTATAAGATAGATCTGAGTGAAGTGCCGATCATGATCGGGGCGTTTGCGATGGGACCGCTGGCAGCGGCAGTGATCGAACTGATCAAGATTCTGCTGAACTTTGTCCTGAACGGAACAACGACCGCAGGTGTGGGAGAACTTGGTAACTTTATCATGGGATGCGCACTGGTTATGCCGGCCGGCTTTATTTATAAACAGGCAAAAACAAAGAAACATGCAATCATCGGTATGGTAACCGGAATCGTATGTATGGCAGTGGCCAGTGCTCTGGTGAATGGTCTGTTACTGCTTCCGGCTTACGGAAAAGCATTTGGTATGCCGGTAGATACCTTTGTGGAGATGGGAGCAGCCATCATTCCGGCAATCCACAGTCTGACAACGTTCTGTCTTTTCAGTGTTGCACCGTTTAATATTATAAAAGGTATTGTGGTTTCCCTGATAACTCTGGTATTATATAAACATATCAGCCGGTTATTAAAAGGCTCTCAGGCGTAATTGATCAGTCCTGTAGAACCAGCCTCCGGCCGAAACGGGAGGAATACCAGATGGGAAAAATCAACAAAGTAAACAAACAGACAACCAATCCATATCTGAATCTCTATGATCTGGATGTCGTGAATAAAGTAGGACGGGAAGGACACTATTATGTGGCATCCCGGGCGAAGACTGAGGATGACCTGAAACTGAGCCATATCGAAAATAATGATCCGGACGGTGTGGCCATCTACAGTCTCTACGGAGAAAAGAAAGACAGGGTAGTACTGATCCGACAGTTCCGTTATCCGCTGGGTGGTTATGTGTATGAACTGCCGGCTGGACTGGTGGATCCGGGAGAGAATTATCACACCGCAGCGATCCGGGAACTGAAAGAAGAGACCGGACTGAAGCTGGAGCCGATCGAGGTGGAGGATATTTACCAGAAACCTTATTATACATCCGTCGGTATGACAGATGAGTGCTGCGGAACGGTTTACGGATATGCTTCCGGTGAGATCAGTAAAAAATACATGGAAGACAGTGAAGAAATTGAAGTGGTTCTGGCAGACCGGAAGGAAGTGGCGCGGATCCTGAAAGAAGAAAGGGTAGCACTTCTGTGTGCCTATATGATGATGCACTTTCTTCACGATGAAGAACCCTTTGCGTTCTTACATGCCAAAGAAAAATAAATCCGTACCAGGTGTGTAAAACGGGTCAGTGATATTCACGAAAAAAGACAGAGGAGAAATATTATGGAATACTGGGATATCTACGATGAAAAGAAACAGAGAACCGGTCGTACGATGAAGAGAAACGACTGGAACATGAAACCGGATGAATACCATCTGACGGTGCTTGGTGTGCTGAAGCGTCCGGATGGCCGCTATCTGATCACACAGAGAAAGCTGGACAAAGAATGGGGCGCCGGCTGGTGGGAAGTACCGGGAGGCGGAGTCAATGCAGGAGAAGATTCCAGGGACGCAGTGATCCGCGAGATCCGCGAGGAGACCGGGATTGATGTGAGCCAGGCTGCAGGCGGCTACGCATTTTCCTATAAACGGGTAAACCCGGAGGAAAAAAACAACTATTTTGTGGATATCTACAAATTTATTCTGGACTTTGTGGATAACGATGTGAAAGTACAGCCTGAGGAAGTGGAAGGCTTTAAGATCGCTACACTGGAAGAAATCCGGGCATTTGCCCAAGAAGGGATTTTCCTTCATTATGACAGTATGAAAGAAGTATTCGACTAGAGCGTGTCTGAAAAATATAAGAAGCAGTTATTTCTGTACAAAAGTAAGAGTACAGAAATAACTGCTTTTTTGTTTGGTAAATACATACAAAAAAGAAATGTAAAAATTATGCTTTTTGGCAATGGATTTTTCAGGAAAAAAGATATAAACTCAACTTATGATTAAGATGCAACCAAAAGTGGAAAAACAAAAATCAAGGTATCCACAGAAGAAAAAGATTTATGTGGATAACAGATAACAGTAAAAAGAAAGAGGAGGATATTTACCATGAAATTAACACTGGATGGAATCAAAGATCGTCAGCCATGGGAAAAAGCGGGCATCAAACTGCCGGGGTACGATGTGGAAGCGGTATCGGAGAAAGCAAAAGAAGCACCGGGATGGGTGCATTTTGGAATCGGAAACATTTTCCGCGTTTTCATCGGAGGAATTGCAGACGGACTTCTGGAAGAAGGTGTCCTGGATCGAGGCATTACCTGTGTGGAGACCTTTGATTACGATGTGGTAGATAAGATCTATAAACCCTATGACAATCTGGGCCTGAGCGTGATCCTCCACGGTGACGGAACCAGAGAATACAAAGTTCTGGGAGCACTGGCAGAGGCGGTAAAAGCACAGTCATCCAATCCGGAACAGTGGAACCGTCTGAAGGAAATCTTCAAAGCAGCATCCCTGCAGCTGGTTTCCTTCACGATCACAGAAAAAGGCTATGCCCTGCAGAAAGCAGACGGCAGCTGGTTCCCGTTTGTGGAAGCAGATATCAAGAACGGCCCGGACAAAGCCACCGGAGCAATGGCGGTTCTGACAGCGATGCTGTATGAACGTTATAAAGCAGGAAAATATCCGATCGCTCTGGTTTCCATGGACAATTGCTCCAAAAACGGCGCGAAACTGCGGGAGTCTGTACTGACGATGGCCGAAGAATGGAAGAAAAACGGTTTTGTGGATCAGGATTTTATGGATTATGTGAGTGATGAAAGCATAGTTGCCTTTCCGTGGACGATGATCGACAAGATCACTCCACGTCCCAGTGAACAGATCGCAGCAGATCTGGAAGCGCTCGGTGTGGAAGATATGCAGCCGGTAATCACCGGAAAGAAAACCTATATTGCGCCGTTTGTCAATGCAGAGAAACCACAGTATCTGGTCATTGAGGACAGCTTCCCGAACGGTCGCCCGGCACTGGAGAAAGGATTTGGCGTTTATCTGGCAGACAGAAAAACGGTCAATGAGTCCGAGCGTATGAAAGTCACGGTGTGTCTGAATCCGGTACATTCTGCAACCGGTCCGCTGGGTGTAGTACTGGGATATGAACTGTTTGCGCATATGTTAAATACAAACGAAGACATGATGAAGATGGCACGGATGGTGGCCTATGATGAAGGACTTCCGGTTGTTCCAACCCCGGGCATCCTGGATCCGCAGGCATTCGTGGATGAATTGTTCCATGACCGGTTCCCGAATGAATATCTGGGCGATACGAATATGCGTCTGTCTGTGGATGTATCCCAGGGAGTAGGTATCCGCTTTGGTGAGACGATCAAAGCGTACACGGAAAAATTCGGTGATGCGTCCAGACTGACAGTCATTCCCCTGGGAATTGCCGGATGGCTGCGTTACATGCTTGGGGTAGATGACGAAGGAAATACTTACGAACTTGCTCCGGATCCGATGAACGAAGAGATTCAGGAACAGTTCAAAGATATCGTAGTCGGAAAGCCGGAGACATTTACGAATCAGCTGAGACCGCTTCTTTCCAATGAGAGACTGTTCTTTACAGATCTGTACAAAGACGGTGTGGGAGAAAAAATCGAGACCATGTTCCGTGAGATGCTTGCGGGACCGGGAGCCGTGAAAGCTACGATCCATAAATATGTAAATCAGTAAAATAATAAAAAAGAGAAAAGGACTGCTGTTTGGTAGAATATGATTCTGCCGACAGCAGTCTTTTTGATTGCTGCGATAACTTGAGAAACTCGCGGAGAGTGTTTCTCATAGTTCGAGCTGTTTGGATAAGATATCTGGGGAAAAAGTAAACGGGAAAAAGCTGCTTCCATATATTGTAGTAGAATAAAAAATCATCAGGAATGAAACATGAATAATCAGAAAACCGGTAATACATTAAATCTCGCGCTGGATGCCACATCCCGGGAGCGGGAAGCGTCTGTGAATCTGAACACAGGGTATGAAAAAGAAACACAGAGGTGGAAGCTGATCATTCGTTACTTCGGGGCGGCATCGGAGCTGGAGACGGATGAGATTGTTATTACACCCCTTCTTGGAAATTATGGAATTGTAGATATTCCACAGGATCAGATCGAAGGGTTTGCACAGAATCCGGCGGTAGAGTATATCGAGGCACCGAAGAGATTGTATTTTGCTGCATATGAAGGCAGGCAGACTTCCTGTGTGAATCCGGTCCAGAATCAGTCGCCGTATCTGTTTGGTAAAGGGATTCTGATTGCCTGTATCGATTCGGGCGTGGATTATACGCATCCGGACTTTCGAAATGGGGATGGATCCACACGGATCCTGCGGCTGTGGGATCAGTCGATCCCGGGCAATCCCCCCAAAGGGTATCGGATCGGCAGTGAGTACACACAGGAGCAGATCAATCGGGCACTGGAAGCAAATACGGTGACAGAAAGGGAGGCACTGGTTCCAAGTATAGATACGAGTGGTCACGGGACGGCTGTACTGGGGATCGCAGCGGGAAATGGAAGAGCAAGTCAGGGAACGGAGCGTGGAGTAGCGCCGGAGAGCAGTCTGCTGGTGGTGAAGCTGGGGATCCGGGATCCGAATGGATTTCCCAGAACCACAGAGCTGATGCAGGGGGTGGATTATGCGATCCGCACCGCACAGGAGCTTCAGATGCCGGTGGTGATCAATCTGAGTTTCGGAAACAGTTATGGAGCACATAACGGAACCTCTCTGGTGGAAACGTATCTGAATCAGGCAGTTGGCTATGGTCGTGTGACACTCTGTGTGGGAACCGGTAACGAAGGAAATCAGGCAGGGCATACGGCGGGATGCGTACGACAGGGGGAAAATTATGAGACAGAACTTGGAATCGGAACTTATGAACCGGCTATGAACCTGCAGATCTGGAAAAACTATCAGGATCAAATGGAGATTTCCCTGCTACATCCGGACGGAACGATTCTCGGTCCGCTGGAACAGAAGCTTGGAACACAGAGATACCGGCATGCCGGAACACAGCTTCTGATTTACTATGGAAAACCGTCTCCTTACAGTATTTCGCAGGAAATCTACATCGATTTTCTTCCCACAGAGAGTTACATTGACAGCGGCATCTGGCGTATACGTCTGATTCCGCGCCGTATCCTGCAGGGAGAATTCTCTATGTGGCTTCCCGGTGGAAAAACTGTAGGGGAAGCCACCCGATTCTACCGCCCGACACCGGAAACCACACTTACGATTCCTTCCACCGCACTATCCGCCATCTCCGTAGCAGCCTACGATTCCAACCGTCAGTCCTACGCCGATTTCTCCGGCCGCGGCTACACCCGCCTCCCCCTCCAGATCAAACCCGACCTCGCCGCCCCCGGCGTCAACATCCGAACCACACGCGCCGGCGGCGGTTATCAGGAGGTTACGGGAACTTCCTTTGCAACACCCTTTGTCAGCGGAGCGGCAGCACTTCTGATGGAATGGGGGATTGTGCGGGGAAATGATCCGTATCTGTACGGGGAGAAGGTGAAGAGCTATCTGATTAACGGAGCAAAACAGCTGCCCGGGGAGAGGGAGTGGCCGAATGCGAGAGTGGGATGGGGACGACTCTGTTTGGAAAGTAGCCTGCCAGATTAAAGTTATTGAAGAGAATGATAATACATATTATAATCATGTTGCAGAAATAAAAGCGCAATGTAAACAAAATATTATATAAGAATATAATCAATATGTTTATTATTTAAGAGGAGGTGAAGGATTATGGGCAAGAATGAAATCAGCTCTATTAACCCAAAGTTTTTGAAAAATATTTCTGAGGTGTTGATGCAGGCAAGAAAGAATGCGAAAACTGCTGTTAATCTTTCTATGGTCTATGCTTATTATGAGATAGGAAGAATGATTGTAGAGGAAGAACAGCG
>CAKRLG010000041.1 GCA_934359255.1 uncultured Ruminococcus sp. | reverse complement strand
TGCTGACATTCGCAAGGATTATGGCTTATGATATATGAAGTAGAAGTATCCGAACAGGCTGACAGTGATTTGAGAGGGATTTTTGAATATATTGCTTTTGAATTACAATCGCCGGAAAATGCAAGCGGACAGCTTGACCGTCTGGAAGAACAGATATTAAGTCTGGATACGATGCCGGAGCGTTATCGAAAATATGAAAAAGAACCGTGGAAAAGTCGTGGACTTCGTGTATTACCAGTAGACAATTATGTGGTACTTTATATTCCAGACAGCGATAAAAAGGTTGTAACAATACTTAGAGTAATGTATACCGGACGGGACATAGACAATCAGTTAAATCTCCGCACAAAGCAATAAAGGATATGATTTAAAGCAGTCTTTCATTTAGGATCGACTGCTTTTTTCATACTCAAAATTAAAAAGATTTATCGTAAATAGCCTTGATTTTGGCTTTTACTGATTCCCGACGCTTTTCAGCATTGGAAGGAACATGTTTCGGTCTTGTTCGGGTGGTGTAAAGGTGCCTGACACCAATGGATTCGATATAGTATCCGGATAGGATAAAAATATCCCCTTTCACGAAAGAAAAATTTTTGTGAAAGGGGATGTTTTTTACAAGTATAGTAAATGCATGTATTTTACAGAATGTCACTGCCATCCGGTATTTTAGAAATAATCTGTCGGTTGACACTGAACAGGAAAGTCAGTGAAACAACAAGAGATGCAACCTCTGCAATCGGGAAGCACCACCATACCACATGCAGTCCTCCGATCCGGGAAAGAAGGTAGGCTACCGGGATCAGGACCACGAGCTGACGAAGGATCGATACGATCATGCTGTATACTGCTTTTCCGAGAGCCTGGAATACTGTTCCGCAGATGATACAGAACCAGGCGATCAGATAATGAACCCCGATGATACGCAGTGCAGGTATACCGATGGCGAGCATATCTTCGGAAGCATTGAACATTCCAAGAAGAACCTGTGGAATCAGCTCAAAAGATAAGAATCCGACAAAGGTCAGACAGAAAGCAGTGATCAGGCTGAGTTTGATCGTTTTGATCATACGTTTTCTGTTCTGAGCCCCGTAGTTAAAGGCGATGATCGGCGTGATACCATTGTTCAGACCGAACACCGGCATGAAGAAGAAACTCTGAAGCTTGAAATATACACCGAACACAGCGGTTGCTGTGGATGAGAAAGCAATCAGGATCCGGTTCATAGAGTACGTCATCACAGAGCCGATAGACTGCATGATGATCGAAGGAACACCGATCGCATAGATCGTTCCGATGATTTTGATATCCGGACGAAATCCCTGAAAATGGATCTTAATCTCGGTATTGAATTTGTGATTGCAGGTAAAGGCAACGACAGCAGCGACACACTGACCGATGACAGTTGCCACAGCAGCACCGGTGACACCCATGGCCGGACATCCGAGCAGACCGAAGATCATGATCGGATCCAGAATGATATTGGTAAGAGCTCCGCATAACTGGGAAGTCATGCTGAAAAGTGTTTTTCCGGTGGAGGTCAGAAGGCGTTCAAAGTAAATCTGTGCAAGTAAACCGAAAGAGAAAATCATAACGGTACGAAGATATTCGATGCCCATCTCCATGATCTCAGCATCCGCACCTTTGATCTGGCTGGCATAAAATGGTTTTACAACGGTAAATCCCAGAATCAAAAATACAAGATAACTTAAAAAATACAAAAAAGCTGCATTGACACCGATCTTATTGGCTTCTTTAAACTTATGTTCCCCCAGTGATCTGGAGAGCAGAGCATTCATACCGACACCGGTACCGGTTGCAACAGCAATCAGTAATGTCTGTAAAGGAAAGGCAAGAGAAACAGCAGTAAGAGCATTCTCGGAAAGCTTCGCCACGAAGATACTGTCAACGATGTTGTAAAGTGCCTGCACAAGCATGGAAATCATCATCGGTAACGACATATTAAATAAAAGTTTACCGATGGGCATAGTTCCCATTTTATTTTCTGCTACAGGGGCAGAAGTATTTTCTTTTGTCATAGGTCCTCCAATCTGTATGATATGTTTGGCTTCGCAGCGCAAAAAAGCGCTAACAATATATTATACCACTATTTATTGTAAGATTCAAGAAAAAAGAAAAAGTTCATAATATTTTGCATTGAAAACCGGAAACGAAAACGGTATAATGAAAACAATACGAAAGACAGGAAAATGAGGTGTGGGAAGAGCAATGATTACATATAATTATGGGAACAGTCATTCACCGATCACTTTGCTCCAGATGGTGGGAGATCATGATCTGCCGGGAATAGAAAACGAGATCCGGGAGATCCACAGACTGACGGATCAGGAGTTTGCGTTTGTGGCAGTAAAAGTGGAAAACTGGAATCACGATCTTTCACCATGGAATGCTCCGGCTGTATTTGGAACGGAAGATTTTGGAGACGGTGCGGAAAATACACTGGAAGAAGTATTGCAATTGTGTACGGATAACGACCGCAAATACTGTATCGGTGGATATTCGATGGCAGGAGTATTTGCCCTGTGGGCAGCCATGCAGACAGATCGCTTCAAAGGTGTCGCAGCAACATCTCCCTCGGTCTGGTTTCCGGGATTCCTGGAAGATATGAAGAGCCGGCGGGTAGGAAGTGACTGTATTTACCTGAGTCTTGGCGATAAAGAAGAAAAAACAAGGAATCCGGTGATGGCGCAGGTGGGAAACTGCATCAGAGAGACGTTTACCTGGCTGAAAGAAGAAGGAATACCGTGTACACTGGAATGGAATCACGGAGGCCATTTTAAAGAACCGGATATGAGGACCGCCCGGGCCTTCGCGTGGGTGCTGGAAGAACTTGCAGATTGCGAAAATGATTTTTCAGACATGCTCTAGTATACTTTAAAATATGGAATGGAAAAATACGGGAGAATGAGAAAATGACAACGACAACGTTATGTTACATAGAAAACGAAGGCAAATACCTGATGCTTCACAGAGTAAAAAAGAAGAATGACATCAACGAGGGAAAATGGATCGGTGTCGGCGGTCATGTGGAATATCAGGAAAGCCCGGAGGAATGTCTGGTGCGTGAGGTGAAGGAAGAGACCGGGCTTACACTTACCTCGTATCGGTTCCGTGGTGTGGTGACATTTATCAGCGATACCTGCGAAGCGGAACTGATGTGCGTGTTCACAGCGGATGGATACACAGGGGAACTGATCGAATGTGATGAGGGAGAACTTTGCTGGGTAGATAAAACAGTTGTACCGGAACTTCCGACCTGGGAGGGCGACAGGGTATTTTTGGAAATGCTTCTTTCCGGGGAAGAAAGATTTTTCTCGCTGAAATTAAGATATGAAGGCGATAAACTTGTGGAGAAGAAAACTCATTTGTACTAAAAGATAGAGAGGAAGATTTATGCAAACAATAGGAATTGATATCGGAACAACAACCATAAGCGGTGTGGTTCTGGAAAAAAACGGAACACAAAAACCCCGGATCCTTAAAGCAAAAACAATAGAAAACGGGAGCTTTCTTACAACGACAAAGGACTGGGAAAGGATCCAGGATGCAGAAAAGATTGTAAAGAAGAGCAGACAGATGCTGGATGATTTTCTGGACGAATATCCGGAAGTGGAAAAAATCGGACTTACCGGGCAGATGCATGGGATCGTCTATATCGACAAAGAAGGAACCTGCGTTAGTCCGCTGTATACCTGGCAGGATGCGAGAGGAAGTCTCTGTGAGGAGAATAACGATTCCCTGATAAAAGAGATTCAGCAGACATGTAACGTGCAGGTGGCTTCCGGCTATGGAATAGTCACGCATATTTATAATATGAGACATCATCTGATCCCGGATACGGCAGTGAGTTTCTGTACGATCATGGATTACTTCGGGATGCAGCTGACAGGAAGAAAAAAAGCAATGGTGCATGCAAGCAATGGGGCAAGTTTCGGATTCTTTAACGTACAGAAAAATGCTTTCATGACAGAAGAACTTTACAAAATGGGCGTGGAAGAACAGTGGCTTCCGCAAGTCTGCACCGGAATCGAAGCACTGGGAAGTTACAGAGAACGAATCGTGACCACAGCGATCGGCGATAATCAGGCAAGTTTTCTCGGAGCAGCAGGAAATGAGAATAATACATTGCTGGTAAATATGGGAACCGGCGGACAGATTTCAGTGCTTTCAGACCAGTATTTTACAGCGGAGGGAATCGAAGCAAGACCTTTCTTACATGGTGCTTACCTGCTTGCAGGATCTTCACTGTGTGGAGGAAAAGCATATGCGCTGCTGGAAAAATTCTTCAGAGAATTTGTGAAAGAAGCAACCGGACAGGAGAGACCGCTGTATCAAATCCTGGAGAAACTGGCAAGAGACGGAAAGGCATCCAGTGCCGGGAAAGAGACAAAACAGAAACTTCAGATCGAAACAACATTTGACGGAACCAGGGTACATCCGGAACAAAGCGGAAGTATCACCAATCTCAGTGCGGACAATTTCACACCGGCAGCGTTTGTTTACGGGACTCTCGAGGGAATGAGCAGGGAACTCTATCAGAGGTATCAGACGATTCAGAACGGAACCGGAATACAGATAAAACGCATGATCGGATCCGGAAACGGATTGCGAAAGAACCCGGTTCTCTGTGAGATCGCAGAAGAAATGTTTGGTGTAAAACTGGTGCTGGCAGAATGTGAAGAAGAAGCGGCAACCGGGGCGGCATTGAGCAGTATGCTGCAGGATGAATAATTGAAACGAATCCCATGCTATAAAAAGAAGTGTAAGATTCAATAAGGAACACTACATGAAACAGAAGCTGTTAGATGAACTGATGAGGGTATCCGAAGAAGAACAGAAATATCTGGATGGCCAGGGTGACATTGAAAAACAATTGTATGCAAAGGAAAAGATAGGGGAAATAGACAGGGAGCTGTTGCTTGGAAGAGGACAACTTATTACGGTACGTCCCCATAGCCGCTTTGTCGATTTCCCGGAACACAGACACAATTATGTGGAGATTATGTATGTGGCGCAGGGCAGTATTACGCATTGCATAGAGGGAAAGGAATTAGTGCTTCATAAGGGTGATGTTCTGATGCTGAATCAGCAGGTTGTACATTCGATAAAAAGAGCGGATTATCAGGATATAGGTATCAATTTTATCGCACTGCCTGAATTTTTTGAGATACCTTTATCTATGCTTGGTGAGGAGAATGTTCTTGCCCGGTTTGTGACAAGTGTATTCAGACAAAAGGATCCGGTTTCACATTATCTTCTGTTTCGACTGCAGGAAAATGAGCAGGTTGAAAATCTTATGGAAAATATGGTGGAATCCATGCTGCACGGATATGCGAACGAAGATATCATAAACCAATATTCCATGGGAATTGTATTTTTGCATCTTCTGAATCATCTGGAAAATCTGAGCTACAACTCTTCTATGGACTATAAAGAGACAGTAGTCCAGGCGGTGCTCGGATATATAAACAGCGATTGTAAAAATGCCAGTCTGACGAGAATCGCAGAGGATACGCATCAGTCCATGACCGCATTAAGCAAACTGATAAAGCAAAAAACCGGATACAATTTTCAGGAGCTTCTGCAAAGAAAAAGATTTCAGATGGCAGTTCATCTGCTCTGTGATACAAAGCTTTCGATTGAAGAAATAGCCCTTGATGTAGGATACGAGAATCAAAGCTATTTTTTCAGGCAATTTAAGAAACGTTACGGAATGACACCGCACAAATACCGAAAAGAAAACAGAAAAGACAAAAAACGATAAAATGGAAAATAAGGACAGTTTTTTGAACGAATGAGGTTCTAAAAAACTGTCCTTATTTTTGCTATATTGAGTATAGAAAAAGGGTAACTGTTCAGACCCGTTGAGAACAAAAAAAGAAAGGAATTCACATATGGATACAAGATATTATCTTGCTGTTGACATTGGTGCTTCAAGCGGCAGACATATGCTTTCACACCTGGAAAATGGAAAGATGGTGCTTGAAGAGATTTACCGTTTTCCAAACGGCATGACAGAAAAAGCAGGTCATAAGGTGTGGGATGTGGACAGACTTTTTGAGGAAATCCTTACAGGCATGAAAAAGTGTCTGAAAATGGGAAAAATTCCTTACAGTATGGGAATTGACACATGGGCTGTGGACTTTGTCCTGCTGGATGAAAACGACAAAATGCTTGGAGATGCGGTTGCCTACAGGGATGACAGAACAAAGGACATCGACAAAGCAGTGTATCGGTTTGTATCGGAGACAGAGCTTTACACAAGAACCGGTATTCAGAAGCAGAGCTTTAATACCATTTATCAGCTGATGGCTGTAAAAAAACAAAATCAGGACATGTTTGCAAATGCAAAGACAATGCTTATGATACCTGATTACTTCCATTTTCTTTTAACCGGAAGGAAGGCTCAGGAATATACAAATGCAACCACCACCCAGTTGATAAATGCAAAGACAAAGGATTGGGATTATCAACTCATAGAGAAGCTTGGATATCCACAGGATTTGTTTTTAGAAATAAAAAGTCCGGGATATGAACTGGGAGACTTAACAAATGCCATTCAGGAAAAGGTGGGATTCAACTGCAAGGTCATTCTTCCACCGACTCATGATACTGCGTCCGCTGTTATGGCGATTCCAACGCAGGAGGAGGATGCGTTGTATATCAGCTCAGGAACATGGTCACTTATGGGAACAGAGCTTAAGGAAGCAGACTGTTCAGCCGGCAGCAGGAAGTGTAATCTGACAAACGAAGGCGGTTATGATTACAGATTCCGGTACCTGAAAAATATTATGGGACTGTGGATGATACAGTCGGTAAAGAAAGAAATCGCACAGGATATGAGCTTTGCCAAAATATGCGAGATGGCGGCAAAAGAGGATATAAAGTCAGTGGTAGATGCAAACGCTGACAGATTCTTAGCTCCGGAAAATATGACAGAGGAAGTAAAAAAAGCCTGCAGTGAGAGTGGACAGCAGATTCCCCGGTCGGTGGCAGAGGTGGCTGCTGTTATTTATAACAGTTTGGCAAAGTGCTATGCAGGGACTGCGCACGAGATCGAGGAGCTGACAGGAAAGAAGTATTCTCATATCCATGTAGTCGGGGGAGGCTCAAATGCAGCTTACCTGAATGAACTTACCGCAAAGGAAACAGGAATGACTGTTTACGCGGGACCGGGTGAAGCCACTGCGATAGGAAATATAGCTTCACAGATGATTGCAGCTGAGGATCTTTACGATTTAAAAACTGCGAGACAATGTATTTTCGATTCTTTTGAAATAAAAGAATATTGTCCGGATTAATAAAACAATAGTTACGATAAATACAAAAATGCTATCAAAAGAAGGGAGAAACAAATGTTAGTAGAGACAAAAGCAAAAGTTGGTGTATTTTCCATAGCGCTGGGTGCCTACCTGCCACAGTTTCCGACACTCGTTCCGGAGTTTGAGGCACAGTATGAGGCTTTTAAAAAGACGATACCGGATACCGTTGAGCTGGTAGATGGAGGAATGGTTACCACAAAAGAGCTTTCCATGAAAGCGGGAGACAGATTCAGGGCAGCGGATGTGGATCTGGTGATTTTACAGCTTCTCACATATGCGACGAGCTACAATATGCTTCCTGCAATCAGAGATTTAAATGTGCCGGTTGTTCTGGTGAACGTTCAAAAACTCAAAGCCCCGGATTATGCGAATACGGACACACCGAAATGGCTTGGTGAGCTGTATGCATGCGGAGCAGTCGGAGAGATGGTTGCAGACCTTGAAAGAGC
>CAKRLG010000040.1 GCA_934359255.1 uncultured Ruminococcus sp. | reverse complement strand
ACCGGTGAGATCATGACCATGCCTGGTCTGCCGAAAGTACCGGCTGCTGAGAAGATCGATGTAGACGAGACAGGAAAAATTACTGGTCTGTTCTAAGAATCATCGTAACTGTTCAGTACCTTCACAGTTACGAGCCAAAATGTATTTAAAATCACCTTCGGTGATGACATTTTGGCTTGTATGTCTCGGGATTTTGGCATGTTCATGCCAAAACACCTCGCGGAATATTTCCTACTGAATAGTTACGAATAATCCATATGGTTGCCCGGTTAGCCGGGCAGCTGTATAAAAAATAAGCGGAGGAAAGAAGCAATGGGATTTTCAACTGTACCATGCAATGAATTTGTAGAAGTATTAGCTTCCAAAGCACCTGTTCCAGGTGGCGGCGGTGCATCTGCTCTGGTTGGAGCAATCGGAACTGCTCTGGGTAACATGGTAGGAAGTCTTACCGTAGGTAAGAAAAAATATGCCGATGTAGAAGATGAGATGTGGGAATTGAAGAAAAAAGCAGATGAACTTCAGAAAGATCTGCTGCATTTGATTGAACGTGATGCAGAAGTTTTTGAACCACTCTCCAAAGCATATGGAATGCCGAGAGAAACCGAAGAGGAAAAAGCGGAGAAAGCCAGAGTTATGGAAATCGTCCTGAAAGATGCCTGCTCTGTACCGATGGAAATCATGGAAAAATGCTGTGAAGCGATCGAGATCATCGTGGATTTTGCAGCAAAAGGCTCCACACTGGCAATCAGCGATGCCGGTGTAGGCGCAGCATTCTGCAAAGCAGCTTTACAGGGTGCCAGCCTGAACGTATACATCAATACCAAATCCATGAAAAACAGAGAATACGCAGAGGAACTGAATGCAAAATGTGACGCAATGCTGGAAAAATATACCAAGATTGCAGACGAAGTTTTTGAAAGCGTATTAGGCAGATTGAAATAGGGAGGATAAACAGAAATGGCAAAACAGTTATTAGGAAAAGAAGTAACAGCTGCTCTGAATGAAAAAATCAAAGCAAACGTTGCTGGTTTAAAAGAAAAGGGCATCAACCCGACACTGGGCATTATCCGTGTAGGTGAAAACGGAAGCGATATTTCTTACGAAAGAGGAGCAACCAAACGTTGCGAGACACTGGGTGTAGAGTGTGTAAAATTCCTGCTTCCGGAAGATGTATCTCAGGAAGAACTTCTGGCTACTATCGATAAAGTAAACAAAGATGATAGCATTCACGGTGTGCTGTTATTCCGTCCGCTGCCAAAACATCTGGATCAGTCTGTAATTGAAAACGCTCTGGATCCTGCAAAAGACGTGGACTGTATGACAGACGGATCTATGTCCGGTGTATTTACAGGAAAACAGGTTGGTTTCCCTCCGTGTACACCACAGGCATGTATGGAGATCCTTGATCACTACGGAATTGACTGTACAGGTAAAAAAGCAGTTGTCATCGGTCGAAGCCTGGTAGTAGGAAAACCGGCAGCCATGATGCTGATCAAGAAAAATGCAACAGTTACTGTATGTCATACAAGAACTGTTGATATGCCATCCGTTGCAAGAGAAGCAGATATCATTATCGTTGCAGCAGGCCGCGCAGGTGTTGTAGGGGCTGAATATGTAAAACCGGGCCAGACAATCATCGATGTAGGTATCAATGTAAACGCAGAAGGAAAACTCTGTGGAGACGTTGATTATGCAGCAGTAGAGCCAATCGTAGATGCTATTACTCCGGTACCGGGCGGTGTAGGAAGCGTAACTACATCTGTTCTGGTAGGACATGTAGTAGAAGCAGCTATGAGAAAATATATGTAAGCGCAGAATTATATTTCTGAATTTGAAATTTTTATAAGTTAAAACAGTGGGAGTCCCACAGATAAGAGCCGGGAGAACAGTTTCTTATCTGTGGGATTTTCTCTTTGATAACCCTTGAAAAAATCCATATTTCTGTTAAAATATCTGTAGTGTAATTAAGAAGGTGTAATTGTGTCTGATTGTATGACAATCTACTTTCAGATATGAGAAAACTGTAGCAGTGATACAGGAGCGCACCGGAAAGAAATTACATGTGATGTGAGTAAACAGTCGTACAGAAAAATCTGTACAACAAGAGGAGGAAAACATGAGTAAAAAACCTACCGTTTTAATGATTTTAGATGGCTATGGATTAAATGACAAATGCGAAGCAAACGCAGTTTGTGAAGGAAAGACACCGGTTATGGACCAGCTGATGTCTCAGTGTCCGTTTGTAAAGGGTAACGCAAGCGGCATGGCAGTAGGTCTTCCGGAAGGACAGATGGGTAACTCAGAAGTTGGACATCTGAACATGGGCGCTGGTCGTATCGTATATCAGGAGCTGACAAGAATCACCAAAGAAATCCAGGATGGCGATTTCTTTAAAAATGAAGCACTGCTGACAGCTGTAAAGAATGCAAAAGAGAACAACTCTGCACTGCATTTTATGGGACTGTTATCTGATGGTGGTGTACACAGCCACATCACTCATCTTTTTGGTCTGTTGGAACTGGCAAAAAGAGAAGGGCTGGAGAAAGTATATGTACACTGCTTCCTGGATGGCCGTGACACTCCGCCGGCATCCGGAAAAGGCTATGTAGAAGAGCTGCAGGCTAAGATGAAAGAAATCGGTGTTGGTGAGATCGCAACTGTTGCAGGACGTTACTATGCAATGGATCGTGATAACCGTTGGGATCGTGTAGAACTGGCTTTCAAAGCCATGACAAAGGGCGAAGGCGTAAAAGGAACAGATGCAGCAGAAGCTGTACAGGCTTCCTATGATGCAGAAAAGACAGATGAGTTCGTTCTGCCGACCGTTATTGAAAAAGATGGAAAACCGGTTGCAACAGTTCAGGATAAAGATTCCGTTGTATTCTTCAACTTCCGTCCGGATCGTGCCCGTGAGATTACAAGAGCATTCTGCGATGATGATTTCAAAGGTTTTGCACGTGAGAAAAAACTGGATGTAACTTTCGTATGCTTCACTGATTACGATGAAACTATCGGAAACAAACTGGTAGCCTTTGTAAAACAGGAAATCAAAAACACATTTGGCGAATACCTGGCAGCTCACAACATGACACAGGCACGTATCGCAGAGACAGAAAAATATGCACACGTTACATTTTTCTTCAATGGTGGTGTGGAAGAGCCAAACAAAGGGGAAGACAGAATCCTGGTTAAATCTCCAAAGGTAGCAACTTATGATCTGAAACCGGAGATGAGCGCATACGAAGTATGTGACAAACTGGTAGATGCGATCAAATCTGACAAATACGATGTGATCATCATCAACTTCGCAAACCCGGATATGGTTGGACATACTGGTGTGGAAGCAGCCGCAATCAAAGCAGTAGAAGTTGTTGACGAGTGCGTAGGACGTGCCGTTGATGCTCTGAAAGAAGTAGACGGCCAGATGTTCATCTGTGCAGATCACGGAAACTGCGAACAGCTGGTAGACTATGAGACTGGAGAACCATTCACCGCTCATACCACCAACCCGGTTCCATTTATCCTGGTTAATGCAGATCCTTCTTACACACTGCGTGAGAATGGCTGCCTGGCAGACATCATCCCAACCCTGATCGAACTGATGGGTATGGAACAGCCTGCTGAAATGACAGGAAAATCTCTGCTGATCAAAAAGTAAGATTCGCTGCAGTCGCCAAGGTCTCGTGCAAGCACGGACTTTGGCTCGTTGCTCGCGTAAATACAAATGCAGGAAATAAAGACACAATGTGCTTTATCTCCTGCATTTTTTTCGTTTACAGATGTGTGTTTAGATCTGTTCAACTTTCAGAATGTTTGTATTGCCGGTGCTTCCGTTTATTGCACCTCCGGTAAGGACAAGGTTGTCACCTTTTTCCAGGGAAAATATTTCCCGGACTTTTGCAAGATCATGCTGGAACATGGCCTCCATGGAGTCGAATCTGCCACACAGGATCGGGGTTACACCCCAGCTTAAATTAAGTTTGCGCCAGCCTCTTTCAGAGTATGTCATACCAAGGATATCTACCGGGCAACGGAATCTGCTGACCATCCTGGCAGTGTGTCCGGACAGGCTGTTTACAATGATAAATTTTGCCTTTAAATCAGTAGCCATAGCACAGGTAGAATGGGAAACGGCATCCAGATTATTGGTGATTGCAAACTCGGCTTTCTTAAAGCGTTCCGCATAAGATATGCTGCTTTCGGTAAAAGCAATGGTTTCTACCATATTTTTAACAGCGGCAACCGGATATTTTCCGGAGGCTGTTTCACCGGAAAGCATGACAGCAGAAGTTTCATCATAAACAGCATTGGCGACGTCTGAAAGTTCTGCTCGTGTTGGTCTTGGATTATAAATCATAGATTCAAGCATCTCTGTTGCGGTGATGACACGTTTGCCAAGCATACGGCACTTCTGGATAAGATATTTCTGAATGCTGGGCACTTCCCTGGCCGGAATTTCCACTCCAAGATCTCCCCTGGCAATCATAATTCCATCTGCTACTTCACAGATCTCGTCAATATTGTTTACACCGGAGCGGTTCTCTATTTTAGCAATAATATCGATATCCTTTCCATTATTGGAATCTAAGAAGGTTCGCATATCCAGCATATCCTGCTTGCAGGAGACGAAAGAAGCAGCAACAAAATCAACCTGGTTTTCAATTCCAAACAGCAGATCTTCTTTGTCCTGCTCACTCAAAAATTCGTGTTTCATTACCCGGTTTGGAAAATTCATGCTTTTCGAGTTGGACAGTTCACCACCAACAACAACCTTACATTTGGCACAGGAAGAACTGAGATCAACAACTTTGAAAATAACCAGCCCATTATTTACAAGAATGGTATCTCCAATCTCCAAATTTTCCATCAGTTGCTTAAAGTTCACGGAAACAATATGTTCATCTCCAATAATGTCTTCTGTGGTAAATGTAAAATCATCTCCATCATGAAGAAATATTTTTCCGTTCCGGAAAGTACGGATACGATATTCCGGCCCCTTGGTATCCAACATAATTGGTATGGGAAGATTCAGTTTCTCCCGGACTTTTTTTATAAGTTCGATTTTCTTTCTGTGTTCTTCATGAGTGCCATGTGAAAAATTCAAACGCGCTACATTCATTCCTGCCAGGCACATTTCTTCAAGGATATGTTCGTCTTCACATGCCGGACCTATGGTACAGATCAGTTTAGTTTTTCTCATTTTTTCTGTCCTCACTTTCGTTGGAATGATTGTCATTTTTGGAAGAGTCTCCACGACTGATCCACCATGCCCATCCGCAGGCACCCAAAGCTAATATACATAAAATTCCTACAAAAATATTCTGACCCATTGTATTCTCCATTTCCTCAGGCTGTCTGCCGTTCATCAGGCAGAGCCTGAAATATACTCATTTTTTGCACCAAAAACAGCCCATTACTATAATAATGGGATACAGAAACTGAGAATCAGAGTCTTTTTTTACCGTCCGATTTATGAAGATAATTGATAATTTTTTTGCCCGGTAATACGGGACAGAACAGAATTATGAAAGAAACAAAATAATAATTTTGTGAAGTGCGGAGTACAAAAGAAAGACCTGGAGTATATTCAGGCCTGCTTATAGAGTTTCGTGGACTGATACTGCGCGAAAAGTACTGTTCACAGAGATCATAACCGCGTTCCAGCAGCATTTCTTGAGTACAGGGAGTAGTATCATTGGCAGATATTTTATCCGATCCGGAATAGAAATTGGCAGAATCGGTCAAAATAGAAGCATACAAAGAAGAATGTGCCTGATATGGAACAAAACACATTCCCAACATGAAAAACATGATCGCTAATGCGATATTTCTTTTCAACTTATGTAAGGTATTCACAGAACCACTCCTGCCAGAAATTAATTTTCAATAATTAATATGGAAAAGTATAACATAAGTGTTATGAAATGACAATAAAATATTTCTTTTACATAAACCAAGAAGCAAAACATACATATTTTTATCCTGCTTCGGACATACTGAAAAAGAGCAGCAGACAACAGAAACAGGAGGAATATGTGATGTATCGATATCTACCGATTCGAAGAATCTACGCAAGAGAAGTGCTCGATTCCAGATCCAATCCTACGGTGGAAGTGGAAGTGACGGTAGGAGAAGGAATCATGGGAGTGGATGGATATACAGGGAGAGCTATGGTGCCGTCAGGAGCATCTACCGGGAAATACGAGGCTGTGGAATTGCGGGACGGGGAAGAACGTTTTGGCGGACTTGGCGTGGAGCAGGCGGTACAAAACGTCAATGTTCGTCTGGCTGAACAGATCGTAGGGGAAAATGCACTGAATCAGTCTTATATCGACCAGTTGCTGATTCAGGAAGACGGAACTGACAATAAAGGCAGTCTGGGAGCAAATGCGACACTTGGTGTGTCTCTTGCGGTAGCCCGTGCCGCGGCGAAAGCACTGCGCCTGCCACTGTATCAGTATCTCGGAGGCGTGCATGCAGTGCGAATGCCGGTTCCGATGATGAATATTCTGAATGGGGGGTGTCATGCGGATAATACGATAGATCTTCAGGAATTCATGATCATGCCGGTGGGAGCGAAAAGCTTTCGGGAGGCAGTACGCATGGGAGCGGAAATCTATCTGCGATTGAAGATTCTTTTAAAACACAAAGGATTGTCTACCGCGGTCGGTGACGAGGGCGGTTTTGCCCCGGATCTGGAAAGTACGGAGCAGGTGCTGGAATTTATGACAGAAGCAATTGAAGATGCAGGATACACACCGGGAAGTGATGTGGTATTTGCTATTGATGCGGCGGCAAGTGAACTGTATGATAAAGATCGGGAAGGTTACTATTTTCCCGGGGAGAGCCGGATGCAGGGAAATGAGGTTGTGCGGACATCCACCGAAATGATTGCATATTATGAAAAACTGCTGGAAAGATTTCCGATTGTCTCGATTGAAGATGGTCTGGAAGAAGAGGACTGGGAAGGCTGGACGGAGATGACACGGAGACTTGGCAGCAGGGTACAGCTGGTGGGCGATGACCTTTTTGTGACGAATAAAAAGCGGCTGAACTGTGGAATCCGTCTGGATGCTGCCAATGCGGTTCTTGTAAAAGTAAATCAGATCGGAACCCTGACGGAAGCTCTCGAAGCGGTAGAGATGGCATACCGCTTCGGATATCGCACGATTATCTCTCATCGTTCCGGTGAGACAGAAGATTCCTTTATCGCAGATCTGGCAGTAGCATGCGGCAGTGGACAGATCAAGACCGGTGCGCCGTGCAGATCTGACCGGAATGCAAAATACAACCAGTTATTACGAATCGAGGATTATCTGGGAAAAACAGCTGTGTATGAGAATCCTTTTGCTCATCCGACAGGTAAGGAGGCCAGATAAATGGAAAATAACGAAATTCCATGAAAATATGGTGCTAAGCCAAGGATTAAACCCTATGGCTTAGCATTTTTTGATCTCTCCATCACTAAAAAAATAGGACATCAGTGGCAGGTTCCAGGGATTTTTTATGAGATCATCATTCATAACCAAAGAGAAATAACTAAATTATATAGATAGTTTATGGCAACAGCAGGTTGCTTTTCAGACTGCGGATTTATTGATATGATAAAGATAACGGAGGAGGTAACGACTATGGAAACAAAAAATATTATTTTAAAGCTTCGCACGGAAAGCGGAATGTCACAGGACGAGTTGGCAGATAAAGTTATGGTGACGAGACAGGCGGTATCCCGTTGGGAAAATGGTGATACAGTCCCAAATACTGATACACTTAAGCTCTTATCTAAAGAATTTGATGTTTCAATCAATACGCTTTTGGGAGAACCAAGAAAGCTGATCTGCCAGTGCTGCGGGATGCCAATTGATGATGATTCCATATTGGGACGTGATAAGGATGGTACATTAAATGAGGAGTATTGTAAATGGTGCTA
>CAKRLG010000039.1 GCA_934359255.1 uncultured Ruminococcus sp. | reverse complement strand
GAGTAATCACTGATTAGCAGATAAAATTATATATATGGTTATCGTAAGATAACATTGTGTCCAAACGTAAGATACCCCGGAACCGTAAGGTTTCCGGGGTTTTTCTGTTGTACAAAGTAAGAAATATTAAATGAAAAGAAATAGCGATGTTAGCTTGGAATGGGCTATGTAGAATAAACATTTTGACATTTCTAAAGATGCGTGATAATATAATTATAGAAAAAGAGTGCTACCGATAGACGGTTAGTCCGATATATGTTTTGACAAAAATTGCCGCTTAGTTTACCAGACCAGGGCGGCTATTTTTGTGGTTTATTATTATCCTTGCCAAAGGTATATCCAAGACCAAAGCAGGTTAAGCCGAAGCTCACTACTGCTATAAAATCAACAATACTCATGGCTTAGCCCTCCTTTCCAGTGGATTCTCTTTCGAGTTTCTATGTAATCAGAGGGTCACAGTCCCCCTGTTGAGGACTAACCGCCTACCGTTATGGTAGCACCCATGTTTTGATTATAACAGTCAGAGTTGGAATCTGCAATTGGAAAGTTTGCAGATTCTCAAATAGAGAAAATTACAGAAAAATAGTGAGAACTTGAGTCATGTTTTCTTAGAAGTTTAGAAAATATTGAGTGTAGAACATAACTTACAATTGTGTCCAACTGTAAGTTCCCCCGGAACCGTAAGGTTTCCGGGGTTTTTCTGTACATGAAAAAATTCTGGAATTTTCTGTTTCTTATCGTGAAAATCTGTACTATAATAGACTGGAAAAATAAGCAGGAGAACTGAAAAATCATGAAGTTAACAACAGATTATAAGAATATCATCAAAGAGACAAGTATATTAACGGTTGCGGTAGCCATTATTGCTGCGGCGGTTTATTTCTTTCTTGTACCGAGCCATGCTTCTGTGAGCAGTATATCAGGTCTTGGTATTGTGCTTTCGAATTTTATTCCATTGCCGTTGTCGGCAATCACGATGATCCTGAATGTAGTGCTGTTGATTATCGGGTTCTTTACCTGTGGGAGAGAGTTTGGGGTGAAAACAGTATATACCAGTGTGATGCTCCCACTGTTTCTGGGTGTGTTTGAGAGGATTTTTCCGGATTTCGGTTCGATGACGAACAGCCAGGAGCTGGATGTGCTGTGTTATATTCTGGTGGTCAGTGTGGGACTGAGTATATTATTTAATCGCAATGCATCTTCCGGCGGATTGGATATTGTGGCGAAGATTATGAACAAATACCTGCACATGGATCTGGGAAAAGCGATGTCGTTGTCCGGGATGTGTGTGGCGCTGTCGGCGGCGCTTGTGTACGATAAAAAGACAGTGGTATTGAGTGTCCTTGGAACATATTTTAACGGATTGGTGCTGGATCACTTTATTTTCAATCATAACGTGAAGCGAAGAGTCTGTATCATCACAAAAAAAGAAGAGGAACTGCGTCAGTTTATCATTCACGATCTGCATAGTGGTGCGACGATCTATGAGTCGATCGGAGCCTATAATATGGAAAAAAGAAACGAGATTATTACAATTGTAGATAAAGGCGAGTACCAGAAACTGATGAACTATATGAACCGTGAAGATCCGAAGGCGTTTATTACGGTATATACGGTGTCGGATATGAGGTATCAACCGAAACGGTGATGAAAGAAAAGAATCGTCAAAAAGTTTACAAAGCAAAAGGAAGAAACGGTGGCAAAGTACAAAAAAGAGAGGAAATATGAAAATGAAAACAGAACTGCAAAAAAAGTTATTTGCATTGCAGGATCCTGGATATCGGGAATTTCATGCCAGATTGATTCCGGGGATTCCGAAGGAAGATATTATTGGAATCCGCACGCCTGTGTTGCGAAAGTTCGCAGGGGAATTTGCCAGAAATCACAGCCAGGAAGCCGAGGGGTTTTTAAAAGAACTGCCACATCGATATTATGAAGAAAATAATCTGCATATGCTGCTGGTAACAAAGATCAAAGACTACCCGGAATGTCTGCGGAAAGTGAAGGAGTTTCTTCCATATATAAATAATTGGGCAACGTGCGATCTGCCGGCGCCGAAATGCTTCGAAAAACACCGGGAGGAATTACTTCCGGTGATTCGGGAGTGGGTGACTTCCACAGACACCTATACGATTCGGTACGGAATCGGGATATTGATGCGGCTGTATCTGGATGACGCGTTCAGACCGGAATATGCCGATCTGGTTGCAAGGGTACGGTCGGAAGAATATTATGTAAACATGATGATTGCCTGGTATTTTGCGACAGCGCTTGCGAAGCAGTGGGATACAGTGATTCCATATCTGGAAGAACGGAAACTGGATCGCTGGGTGCATCAGAAGACGATTCAGAAAGCGGTGGAGAGCTTTCGAATCACACCGGAGCAGAAAGTATATTTGAAGGGCTTACGTTATCCAGGGAAATAAAAACAGGAAGAATATCGAAAAGTATCAAAACGCATAGAAAGTTACAGGAACAAAGAGAGAAATATAACTGGAAGATGCGGAAGCGGTACATAGAGATAACTGTAGAATAGCAAAACAGTGATGCAAAATAACAGAATCCGCTAAATAATAACAGAGCAGATTCATATGAAAGGAAGCGAAACAATGTCAACATCTATGACAAAGGGGAACCCGTTAAAACTGATGCTTCAGTTTGCACTTCCTCTTTTAATCGGAAATTTATTGCAACAGACGTATAATATTATCGATGCGGCAATCGTAGGACAGATTCTCGGAGCGAAAGCGCTGGCAAGTGTGGGAGCAAGCAGCAGTGTACAGTTCCTGGTCCTGGGATTCTGTATGGGATGCTGTACCGGATTCGGTGTACCGGTTGCCAAGTACTTTGGGGCAGACAAGCTGGATATGATGAGAAATTATGTATTTAACGGTGCGGTACTGACTGGGGGAATCGGTGTGACAGTGACGATTCTTTGTTCTGTATTCTGTCCACAGATCCTGCATCTGCTGTCAGTTCCCGAGGATATCTTCCGTGGAGCCTATCACTATCTGCTGATTATTTTTCTGGGAATTCCTTTTACCTTATTATACAATTATCTTTCCAGTATTCTCCGTTCACTTGGAGACAGCCGGACACCATTTCTGTTTCTGGCATTTTCAGCGATATTGAACATCTTTCTTGATCTGTTTTGTATCGTGGTGCTGAAATGGGGATGTGCGGGAGCTGCGGCTGCAACAATTACAGCACAGGCGATCAGTGGCATCCTGTGTCTTGTTTTTATTGGAAGAAAGATGAATGTACTACATCTTACAAAAGAAAACAGAATGGTAAATACAACTGCGGTAAAAGAACTTCTGGCGATGGGGCTTCCTACCGGACTGCAGTTTTCCATCACTGCAATCGGCAGTATGGTAATGCAGTCGGCAAATAACGGATTGGGAAGCGTGTGTGTTTCCGGATTTACCGCGGGTATGAGAATCAAACAGTTTGCCATGTGCCCGTTTGATGCGATTGCCACTTCTGCATCCGTATTTTGCAGCCAGAATATGGGCGCAAGGCAGCCGGAACGGATCAAGAAAGGACTGCGGCAGGGAGTTGCGATTGCAACGATATATGGTCTGCTGATCGGACTGGTGCTGATCTTCGGAGGACGCACGCTGTCGATGATTTTTGTGAAAAAATCAGCAGCTGATGTCCTGGATGCATCAGGAAAATATCTGCGCTGTCTGGGATATTTCTTCTGGAGCCTGGGTATCCTGAATGTGAGCCGGATGGTGACACAGGGACTTGGATATTCAGGAAGAGCAGTACTTTCCGGTGTGACGGAGATGCTGGCAAGAACGATTGTCAGTCTGGGATTTGTCGGATCCCTGGGGTATACGGCAATCTGCTTTGCGGATCAGGCGGCATGGATCGCAGCATGCTGTTACATAGCGCCGACTTGCCTGCACTGCGTCAAAAAGGTGACCGGGATGCTGGCAGGTAACGGCAACCGATAAAAAGGGTGAGAAATAAAAGCAATATTTAGTTATAGAAATAGCCTATAACTGGATATTGCTTTTTTCTATTAGACAAAGTCAGGAAAATTGTGTATGATAATAAAAACATAAAAACATAGCGAAATAATAGGAATATAAAAACAGCGAATATAGGTACGATTCAGCAGATCATGTTCTGCGAAGGTACTGAACAGTTACGAAGATATTAAAAAAGAAAGAAGATGACAGAATGAAACAGATTTTGTGCTTTGGAGATTCGAACACCTGGGGATATGACGGAGAGAGCAGAGAGCGGCTGCCATTTAAAGTACGGTGGACGGGAAGATTACAGAAAGCTTATGAAGGAAAGGATGTTCGCATCATCGAAGAGGGACTCTGCGGAAGAACGAGCGTGTTTGAAGATCCGTTCCGGCAGGGACGAAAAGGCACGGCGTTACTGCCGACCTTACTGGAGACACATCACCCAGTCGATCTGGTGGTGCTTATGCTAGGTACCAATGACTGCAAAACGATCTTCGGCGCATCGTCAGAAGTGATCGGAAGAGGAATCCAGTGTCTGTTGGATCAGATTCAGACCTTTGCGCCTCAGGCAGATGTTCTGCTGATCTCACCGATCTATCTGGGAGAAAAAGTATGGCAGGAAGGATATGATCAGGACTTTTCGCCACAGTCGGTGCAGGTATCGAAGGAACTGGAAACGGTATATGAACGAATTGCTGCAGAAAGACAGATCGGATATTTGCGGGCTTCTGATTATGTGCAGTGCAGTGAGGTAGATCAGGAACATCTGAACGCGCAGGGACATCAGATCTTTGCACAGGCAGTGTATGAGAAAATCGAGCGGATGCTGTGGCAGAGAAGAGGCTGGAGACGAGTAGTGTAAAACAAAAGCAGATAGGAACAGAAAGTTCCGGAGTCGAAATTTGTGTAAAAAGCAGATTTCAACTCTGAAACTTTCTATAGATATCTGTATTTGCTTCAGCGAAATAATTTGTCAGAAGGCAAAGCTATTTTCGCAGATCATCGTATTTCTCAGACTGTTCTCCCTTCCTGTGCGGAATTTAAGACTTTTGCCGCAAAATTACGCGGTGCCTCGGAGATGATGGTATGGGTCAGGTATGCCATATGCTCCGGAGTATCGTCGGAATCACCGGTGAGCCAGCATTTGATCATTCCCACGCAGCCGTTGATGCAGAAAGCGTAAGCATATTTGATATCGTTGACGTTCTGTGGGAACATTGTAAAAAGTTCCGGCAAAACAGCGTCCTCGACCAGCTTTTCAATCTTCTCCACAAAAGCCATATCGCCGTTCGGTCCCATCAGTGCTGCACAGATATCCTTATTGGCAGATAGAATCCGGAACAGCTGGACGGCAAAAGAATAACCTTCTCCTTTCATTCCGGGATCCAGCGGATGCTCTTTGATGGCTTCCAGAATATCTTCCATCAGTTCGTCCTCGATGCTCTGGAGCATCTGATAAATGTCTGTGTAATGCAGATAAAAAGTGGAACGGTTGATATCAATCTCATCAACCAGTTCTTTTACCGTGATTTCTTTAATATTTTTCTGCTGCATCAGCCGGGCAAGACCGGCTCGAAGCTGTGCACGGGTTTTTCGCACCCGGCGATCCATTTTTTCTCCTTTTTTCATTTCCATAAAAATCCCCCTTAATGAAACCCTGTATTTCCGGAAAGTCTCTATATCGTTCAGGACAGTGCTTCGATGATAAATCGAAACAAAATCTGAATAAAATATAAACAAAAATCCGGACACTTCATTAGAAATATTTAAGAATTTCAAATCAACAAATACAACAATGAATGTCTAATAATGAACAGTTAGAAATAAATGTGGTGGTTGTATCTGCTATCTTTCTTTAGTATAATACATTCCGAAAAGAAAATCAACATATTGTCGACTAATGGCTTTTTAATCTACTAATAGAATAGAAAGTGAATAATAGAATATATATCTATTAATGGAAATAAGTCGACAAATACATCAAAAAGGAAGGGATACAATGCTAAAACAAGAGTGGAAAAGTTTATTTCACAACAAGATTTTGCTTTTGGTAGTCATCGTAATTGCGCTGATCCCTGCGATTTACGCGGGGCTTTTCCTGGCATCCATGTGGGATCCCTACGGAAATGTGGATAAACTTCCAGTAGCCATCGTCAATGAAGATGAGCCGGCCGAGTACGGAGATACTACACTGACAGTTGGAGATCAACTGGTGGATAATTTGAAAGAAAATGATTCACTGGCGTTCAACTTTGTAGATGCAGATGTGGCAAATGAAGGCCTGAAAAATGGTACTTATTATATGGTAATTACCATTCCGAAGGATTTCTCAGCCAATGCGGCAACTGTCATGGATGAGCAGCCACAGAAGATGGTTCTGAACTATGAGACGAATCCGGGAACCAACTACATTGCTTCCAAGTTAAGCGAGACGGCACTGAGTAAGATCAAAACCAGTATTCGCGAGGAAGTGACCAGGACATATACGGAAGCAATTTTTGATCAGATCGGAACCGCCGGAGATGGTATGCAGGATGCGGCTGACGGCGCACAGCAGATCAAAGATGGTATGGATGATGCCTCCGAGGGCAATAAGAAAATCACGGATAACCTGAAAGTACTGGCAGACAGCACGCTGACTTTCAAAGAGGGATCCGAGGAACTGACCGAAGGTCTGAAGTCGTACACCGACGGTGTAGTTCAGGTCAATGATGGAGCAAAACAGCTGGATGAGGGTGTCAGCACACTGACCGCAAGTCTTCCGACACTGACCAACGGTGTAGATCAGCTGAACTCCGGTGTGAAAGAATACACCGATGGTGTAGCAACCCTGAACAGCAACTCAGAGGCACTGAACTCCGGAAGTAAACAGCTGGCAGAGGGAAGTGAGCAGTTGGCAGCCGGAGCAAAACAGTTGTCCGGGCTGGAAAATATCGGACAGGTTTATGCGGGAATCGTAAATCTGAACAATGCGGTAACCGGCACTGATAAAACAGGAACATTGCAGAATGGAACTGTACAGTTGGCAGCAGGTTTGGAACAGATCAGTAAAAGTGTAAGTACTCTTGAACATTCAGCGAGTGCGGAACAGCTTGCGAAACTGAGTCAGGGACTGGGCAGTGCAGTGAGTGGTATCCAGAATGCCAGCAGTTCTGTTACGGAAGCAGCAGGTATTGTGAATAAGGCTACTACAGGAATCAGTAATATGCAGGGGAATGTTGCAAATGCTTTGAGCGGATATGCAACAATCGCAAAAAATGCAGCCGATGACGGCAATAGCAAGATTCAGACGGCTAATACAAAATTACAGAGTGCTTCTGCCACAATGTCTTCAGCAGCACAGCAGCTTTCAGCATGTACGAAACAGGATGACGGAAGTATTGTGATAGATGCACAGACGCTGAATAATTTGGTAAGTACATTAAACAGCGCAGCAGCGAATACAGGCTCTGTAGACACCGTAAATACAGAGGCTTATGTGAGCAAAGCGAATAGTACAACAACAGGGATTACTTCCGGTATGACGGAGGCAAACAAAAGCCTCTCAGCCGCAGCAGCCGGACTTGAACAGTATGCGACCGGACTTACGGCAGGAGCAAATAGTTTGGCAGCAGGAGCGAAAGATCTTCAGGATCAGACAAAAGATCTTTCCACAGATTCTATCAAACAGCTTTCAGCAGCACTACAGTCCGCAAGTGCCGGTGCAGCAAATGTCAATAAAGGTGTAAGCCAGGTATCTGCAGGTCTTACTCAGTTACAGAATGCGACATCCTCTTTCCCGGCAGCAGCAGAAGGAATGAAGACACTGGATGCGGGGATTGAAACATTGGCTGCAGGTGCTCAGACGTTGAATACCGGACTTACTGCTTATACCGCCGGTGTATCCACCCTGAACAGTAACAGTGCAGCACTGACAAGCGGAACACAGCAGCTTGCCGATGGTGCAAAGACGCTGGGAAGCGGAGCAACCACACTGGCAAATGGTACTTCCACCTTATATAATGGAACAAAAACTTTAGTAGCAAATAATAACACCTTAAATAGCGGTGCCGCACAGCTTACCGATGGTGCCGGTCAGATCCGGGATGGATCCAGTCAGTTATATGACGGTTCCAAAGAACTGGGTGATGGATTAAAGAAACTGGACGATGGTTCCGATACCCTCCAGAGCAGTCTGGCAGACGGAGCCGAAACCGTAAAAGAAAATAAAGCAGAAGATGTGAATTATGAGATGATCGCAGCTCCTGTAGATGATGATGAAGCAAAAATGACAGAAGTACCGAACAACGGTCATGCGATGGCACCGTATATGATGTCCGTAGGTCTGTGGGTTGGAGCACTTGCCTTCTGTCTGATGTATCCGCTGACAAAATACAACGGAAAATTAAAATCCGGATTCGCATGGTGGGGAAGCAAAGCTTCTGTATTATATCCACTGGCAATCCTGCAGGGTATCCTGGTGATCTTCCTGCTTCATGTATTTGACGGATTTACCCCGGCTGAAATGGGTAAGGCGGTAGCATTTGCCTGCCTGACCTCCGTGGCATTTACCTCAATCATGTACTTCTTCAATATCAGCCTTGGTAAAGTAGGAAGCTTCCTGATGCTGGTATTCATGGTTATCCAGCTGGCAGGTTCCGCCGGAACTTATCCGGTACAGCTTTCACCGGCATTCGTATCGAAGATTCATGCATGGGTACCGTTCACCTACTCTGTAGATGCTTTCCGAAGCGTCATCTGCGCAGGAGAAAGCATCCGGACACCAGTCATTGTTATGTGTGTGATCACAATCGTATTTACGATTCTAACCATCATCGAATTCCAGTTCCGCACCAGACGGATCAAAGCAGGAAAACCGATTTTCCATGATTTTCTGGAAGAAAAAGGATTGGCATAAGAGAAAGGTTACATAGAGACAAATAAAAAACAGTTGTTACCGAAATCAGATTCGGCAGCAACTGTTTTTGGTTGCGGAAATGATTTTTCAAACACGCTCTAGAGCGTGTTTGAAAAACATTTTAAGTTGTTCATTTCAACCAAATTAATATTGAGACGATACATAAGAAGCCT
>CAKRLG010000038.1 GCA_934359255.1 uncultured Ruminococcus sp. | reverse complement strand
GGAGGAACCTGGTATTATCTGACGGGAAGCGGAGCGATGGCAACCGGATGGATCAACCTGGGAGGAACCTGGTATTATCTGAACCCGGGCAATGGTGCTATGGTGGGTGCCGGCTGGCATTTGATCAACAACAAGTGGTATTACTTTGGCGGAAGTGGTGCTATGTACAGCAATCGTTGGATCGGTAACTATTATGTCGGTGGAAATGGTGAGATGCTGGCGAACACCTGGGTTGGTTCTTACTGGGTGGGATCAGATGGAAAATGGATTCCTAATTATAATCCGGATGCCAATGCCAACTGGGTGAAATCCGGAAATACCTGGTACTATCAGAGACCGGATGGAAGCAAACTGACAAATTCCTGGAAGAGAATTAATGGAAGCTGGTATTACTTTGGTGCAGACGGTGCCATGACAACCGGATGGAAATATGTAGATGGTTATAAATTCTACTTTGGCACAGATGGAAAAATGGTACAGGATGTAGACAAGCTGATTGGGAAACAGTCCAGCTACAGAATTACCGTAAACAGAGTTAAGTGTCAGGTTACTGTATATGCGGCAAATGAAACCGGTAATTATTGTATTCCGGTAAAAACATTTACCTGCTCGGTAGGTAAAGCAGGAACACCAACACATGCAGGAACTTATGCAACCCTGAAGAAACAGAATCCAGTAGAGTTGATGGGACCGTCTTGGGGTAAATATGGAACACAGATTAATAATTATGGTGACTGGTTCCATTCGGTAGCCTGCAGTAATCCGGATCCAACTTATGCGCTGGCAGCTGGAAATTATAATATGTTAGGTCAGCCAGCATCCCATGGATGTGTACGGCTTTGTGTACGAGATGCAAAATGGATCTATGATAATTGTGGTCTGTACACAAGAGTTGATATTTCGGATACCGAGTACACACCGTTTGACAAAGCACCGACGATTAAGATTCCGGCAGGTCAGAACTGGGATCCTACGGATGCAGATGCAAAAAGATAAATACATCGAACAGATCAGAAGAAGTCTTCTGATCTGTTTTTCGTTATATTGCATATCAATAATTGATTCAGTGAATCAATTTTGATTTACGCGAGCAACGAGCCAAAGTCCGTGCTTGCACGAGTCATTGGCGACTGCCGCGATAACTTATGAAATTCGCGTAGTGTGTTTCTTATAGCGTATAAGTATAAGTGCCTTAATAAAGAAAGCAGGTGATCTGTTTCTTACAATTTGCTGAATATCTGCTTTTTAGGCTTGAAAAGCCCCTGTAATTGTACTAGAATAAGACAGGTATAAGGAAAAAGATCCCATTTGAGAGGAGAATGATAATGAAAAAGAGAGCAAGTCTTTTATTTGGACTGGGAATTTTAGTTTCTTTATCTATGGCTGTTCCAACCTATGCGGCTACGAATAATACACAAAGTATTCCACAGACGCAGGAAGCACAGCAGAATGAAGAAGGAACAGAAACCAGTAGTTATAAAATATCTGAAAAAACAGGAGATGGTCGGTGGCAGTTGCAGCAGCAGGATGGAACAGTCGTGACCGGACAGAATGGTTTTTATATAATGGGCGAATATTGCTATTATGTAGATGAAAAAGGTTATATCTGTACTGGATTTGTGGATGCAGCAGCGGATGAAAAAACAGGAAAAGTTAACGTATATCTTACATCTGGCGAAACCACAGACAGTGTTGCAGCAGGTACATACTATGCATCAGAAGATGGAGATACACCGGAAAAAGGTCTGGGAAATATCCAGAAGAGCAGCTGGGTAAAACAGAATACTGCGTGGCGATATCTGGATGAAAATGGTCGGGCAGTGGATACAACAGAAAAAGCTGGCTGGCAGAACATCCAGAAAACTTGGTATGCGCTGAAAACAGACGGTACGGTAGACGAGTCTGTGAATGGCTGGGCAAATGTCGGCGATATCTGGTTCAACAGCACAAAAGGTGTGGGAACAATTAAAACCGGCTGGCAGAATGTGGCAGATAAAACCTGGCTCTATCTGAAAGATGACGGTACTGCCGACAAAACAAAGAACGGCATGCAGAACATCAATGGAAAAGTATACTTCCTGAAAGACGGTGTTGCACAGTCCGGAAAGCAGGCAGTCAATGGAAAAGAGTATATGTTCGATGCGGCAAATGGAACTGCAACACAGGTGCTTGGCAATGGCTGGCAGAAGGTTGATGGCAATTGGTACTGGTACGAAAACGAAGCACCGGCAAAAGGCTGGAGAGCAATCAACGGCAAATGGTATTATATGGAAACAAGTACCGGTGTTATGAAGACCGGATTTTTCCGTGATGCAAACGGCGGTCTGTACTACAGCGACGGAAGCGGAGCTATGGTAGGCAATCCGGGATGGAATGTTATCGGCGGTAAGTGGTACTGGATGAATTCCAATGGCTCTATTTACACTGGCTGGCTGAGTCGTCCGAGTGGCTGGTATTATCTGAATGCTGATGGTTCTATGGCAACTGGCTGGGCAAAAGTGGGAAATACCTTGTATTATATGAATGAAAGCGGAGCGATGCAGACCGGTTGGCTGAACCGTGGAGGCACTTGGTATTATCTGACGGGAAGCGGAGCGATGGCGACCGGCTGGTATATGGTTGGAGGAACCTGGTATTACAGCAACTCTGATGGTGTTATGGCAACAGGTTGGGTAAAAGTAGGAAATACCTGGTATTATATGAATGGAAGCGGAGCGATGCAGACCGGTTGGGTTAAAACAGCTAGTGGCTGGTATTATCTGACAGGAAGTGGAGCGATGGCGACCGGTTGGTATGTAGTTGGAGGAAACTGGTATTACAGTAATTCTGACGGAACAATGCTGACTGGCTGGGTAAAAGTAGGAAACAACTGGTATTACATGGATGGAAGCGGAGCAATGGCAGCAAATCGCTGGATCGGCAACTATTATGTGACAGGAAGCGGAGCAATGGCAACCAATACATGGATCGGTTCCTATTGGGTAGGTGCTGATGGAAAATGGATTCCTGGATATGGAAGCAGTGCTGGGATAACAGCAGGTACTGGTGGAGCCGGCTGGCAGCAGGTAGGAAATACTTGGTATTATGCAGACAGTAATGGAAACAGAGTTGCAAACAGATGGCTGAGAATCAAAGGCAGCTGGTATTATTTTGAATCGAACGGAGCAATGGTAACCGGTTGGAAACGTATCAATGGTTACAAATATTATTTCAATGCTGCAGGAGCAATGGTACAGGATCTTGACAGCGTCATCGGACGTCAGTCTTCCTACTATATCACTGTAAATCGTGTAGCATGTCAGGTAATGGTATATGCAAAGAGTGAAACAGGAAAATACGATATTCCGGTAAAAACATTTACATGTTCTGTTGGCCTGCCAGGCACACCAACGCCGACAGGTACGTTTACAACACCTGCAAAATATCGTTGGCATACCCTGATGGGACCATCTTACGGTCAGTATTGTACAAGAATCGTAGGTGGTGTATTATTCCACTCTGTAGCTGGTTCTAACATGACCAGTCATAATCTGAGTGCCGGTAACTATAATATGCTTGGTCAGCCGGCATCTCATGGATGTGTGCGCCTCTGCGTAAGAGATGCAAAATGGATCTATGATAATTGTGCACTTGGAACCACAGTAACAATTTCTGACACAGCAGCAATGCTGTTTGATAAACCGGCAACAATTAAGATTCCGGCAGGTCAGGATTGGGATCCAACAGACCCAAACGTATAATTCTATAATAGAAAAATGTCCGTAGGCTGAAAGGTTTACGGACATTTTTTTGTTTCGTTTTACGGAAAACATAAAACACCAGGTAACGAGAGATTACCTGGTGTGCGTGAAAATCCATATTTTATTTTAAAAAGCAGATCATGTGGTCTGATATGCTGTGAGACAACAACGGGTATTAGCAATGTTCAAGAATTTCCCGAATTCGCTGTGGAAAATCAGCACTCATATTTTTTGATTTTACATAAGCGGTAAGAAAATCAAGAACTCCTGTTTCAGTATCACGGCTTTGAGAAATGGCCTTTAAGAATGCCTGCTGTTCTTCATATGCTTCTTTTGAAATAGTAGCAACATACGCTTTACCGGTTCTTGTATAAGATTTCCCAATCGAATCAACTTTCAGATAACCCTTATTTTCAAGGATAACCAGTGCGGGAGCTACCGTATTTCTTTTTAAAGCAGGCGATGCTTTTAAAATTTCAGAAATCAGACAAGGATGATCCATGTTCCATATGGTAGTCATAATCTGTTCTTCCCTGGGTGTCAATCCATACATATTTCTATCCTCCGTAAAATTACATATTCTATAGTAGTTTCATACAGAAAACCCCATCTCCAACATATTCTAGTATAAAGAAAGGGATGAAAAAAATCAATAGAATTGTAAAAAAATCAAACGATTTATTGACTTTTTGACAAGGGGTCCTGTAAATAACCCAAGGGAACTGTTTTTTGAAATGATAAAACAAAAACCGCCAGAATCAAATTCTGACGGTTAAGCGTGCGTTAGAGGATTCGAACCCCCGGCCTTTTGGTCCGTAGCCAAACGCTCTATCCAGCTGAGCTAAACGCACATATTTGTTTGTGTTGTTTGGTTGTCCCTCACAACAAAGCCTATTATACGGGAGAGATGATCAAATGTCAACACTTTTTTTGAAAAAAATTAAATTTTTTTAATTGTTAGAAAAACAGGCAAAATTATGGGATTGCTTGAAAAGAGAGAAATGATGTGCTAATGTTAGTAAGAGAATACACAGGGAGGGTATACAAATGAGAGCAAGTGGTGTGTTGATGCCTGTTTCTTCCTTGCCGTCCAGATATGGGATCGGCTGCTTTTCGAAAGAGGCATATGAATTTGTGGACTGTCTGGAACGTGCAGGACAGTCAAAATGGCAGGTTCTTCCATTAGGGCCTACCGGATATGGAGATTCTCCATATCAGCCGTTTTCCACATTCGCAGGCAATCCCTATTTTATTGATCTGGATATGCTGGTGGAAGAAGGTCTTCTTTTTAAAGAAGAATGTGAACAGCTGCAGTGGGGCTGGGATCCGAGATTTGTAGATTATGAAAGAATCTATTTTTCAAAAAATGAGATTTTGAGGAAAGCATACGGGCGTTTTAATGCAGATGATAAATTTCATGCTTTCTGTAAAAAAGAGCAGGAATGGCTGGAACCCTACTGTCTGTTCCGTGCCATCAAGGACAGCCAGAACGGTGCACTGTGGACAACCTGGCCGGAAGAACTGCGAAAGAGTGATTCCAAAGAAGTGCAGAATAAGAAAAAAGAGCTGGAAAAAGAGATGGAATACTACCAGTTCCTGGAATATGAGTTTGACTGTCAGTGGAACAAACTGAAAGCGTATGCTAATAAGAAGGGAATCACCATTATCGGAGATCTTCCAATTTATGTGGCCATTGACAGTGCGGATGCATGGGCGAATCCTAAGATGTTCCAGATGGACGAAAACGGTGTGCCAAGTGCTATTGCAGGCTGTCCTCCGGATGCATTTTCAGCGAACGGACAGATGTGGGGCAATCCGTTGTATGACTGGAAAATACAGAAAAAAACCGGATACAAATGGTGGATTCAGCGTATGAAGAGAAGTTTTGTATTATACGATACCGTGCGCATCGATCATTTTCGTGGATTTGCAGAGTATTATGCAATTCCGGCGGATGCAGAAAATGCACTGGAAGGAGAATGGAAGGAAGGACCTGGCATCGATCTGTTCCGGGCGATGGAAAAAGCACTGGGAGATATGGATGTGATCGCGGAAGATCTTGGAACTCTGGATGAGAAAGTTTTTGATCTGATGGACGAGACAGGATATCCGGGAATGAAGGTCCTGCAATTTGCCTTTGATTCCGGTAATACAAACTTTTATCTGCCGCATCGCTATAAGAAAAACTGTGTCGTATATACAGGAACTCACGACAATGATACGACAAAAGCATGGTATTATGGCATGAACGACTGGGCGAGAGAGTATTCCAAAGCATATCTGAATAATTATGACCGTCCGTGGGAAGACATCCCGTGGGATTTTATCCGGGCGGCAGAAGCCAGTGTTGCCGATCTGGCAGTGATTCCGATGTGGGATCTGTTGTGCTGCGGCAGCGAAGGAAGAATGAATCATCCATCCACACTGGGGGAAAACTGGAAATGGAGGATGCTTCCGGGCGAGTTCCGTGAGGATATCATCGGACGACTGCGCTGGCTGACGGATACTTTCCAGAGAATGCTGGTTCCTCCGAAAACCGAAGAAGAGCAGGAGGAAAACAAAGATGAAACAGATGCTTCAGTATCTGAAAGCGTATAAAAAAGAGTCGATCATTGCACCGCTGTTTAAAATGCTGGAAGCCAGTTTTGAATTACTGGTTCCGATCGTTATGGCAAACATCATTGATGTGGGTATCCAGAACGGCGACAAACCGTATATCTGGAGAATGTGTGTGCTGATGATCGCACTGGGCGTGCTGGGACTGGCGTGTTCCCTGACGGCGCAGTATTTTGCCGCAAAGGCGGCGATGGGATTTGGAACGGCGCTGAGAAAGGCACTGTTTGGACACATCAACAGCTTGAGTTATAATGAACTGGATCAGATCGGAACACCGACACTGATCACCCGTATGACCAGTGATATCAACCAGGCGCAGACCGGTGTCAATATGATGCTCCGCCTGTTCCTGCGTTCTCCGTTCATCGTCATCGGAGCAGTTGTGATGGCTTTTACCATCAGCGCAAAACTGACGATCATTTTTCTGATTGCAGTACCGTTAATCGGACTGGCAATCTATCTGATCATGCGTATCACTGTACCGATCTATAAAAAAGTACAGAGTATTCTGGATCAGATTGTGCTTCATACGAGAGAAAATTACGTGGGTGCCAGAGTGGTACGTGCATTTTCCAGAGAAAAAGATGAGACGGAACAGTTTGATGAGATCAGCGGTAACCTGAAAAATACACAGCTGTATGCCGGTAAGATTTCTGCACTGATGAATCCGATCACCTATGTTATGGTCAATATCGCAATCCTGTGTATCCTGTGGTTTGGTGGCTGGCAGGTACAGATCGGCAGTGTATCCCAGGGACAGATTGTGGCCCTGGTCAACTATATGAATCAGATTCTGCTGGCTCTGGTCGCACTGGCGAACCTGATCGTTGCGGTGACAAGAGCACTGGCTTGTGCGATACGTATTAATGAAGTTTTCCAGGTGAACAGCTCCATGAAAGAGGGCACTGAAGAAAAAAATACGCAGGAAAGCGGGAAACCGAGAGTCGCGTTTGACCATGTGACTTTTACTTATGGTGGGGCACAGGAAGCCTCTCTGACAGATATCAGTTTTTCGGCAATGCCGGGAGAAACGGTCGGAATCATCGGCGGTACCGGATCCGGAAAGTCCACACTGGTCAATCTGATTCCACGGTTCTACGACGCTGCTGAAGGTTCGGTTACTGTAGACGGACAGGATGTGAAAGCTTATACTTTCCAGCATCTGCGTGAGAAGATTGGTGTGGTTCCACAGAAAGCAGTTCTGTTCCTGGGAACCATCCGAAGTAATCTTCAGTGGCGTAAAAAAGATGCGAAAGAGAGCGAACTGTGGAAAGCCCTGCAGATCGCCCAGGCAGAAGAAGTGGTGAAGAAGAAACAGAAGGGGCTGGATGAAAAAGTAGAGACCGGTGGACGAAACTTTTCCGGAGGACAAAGACAGCGGCTGACCATCGCACGGGCACTGGTCGGGGAACCGGAGATTCTGATTCTTGACGACAGTGCTTCCGCACTGGACTTTGCAACGGATGCGGCTTTGCGAAGATCCATTAAAGAAAGTACCGGAAAGGCAACGGTATTCCTGGTATCCCAGCGTGCGGCAACCGTCAAAAATGCAGACCAGATTCTGGTGTTGGATGACGGAAAACTTGTGGGGAAAGGAACTCATGAGGAATTATTGAAGAATTGTAACGTATATAAGGAGATCTGTATGTCACAGTTTTCCAGTCAGGAGGTAGCACAGTTATGAAAAACAAAAAGACCATAAACCGTGTCCTGAAACTGATTCGCCCGTACACGTATCTGGTGATCAGTATTCTGGTGCTGGCGGCAGTCACAGTAGCAGCTACCCTGTATTCACCCATCCTGATTGGTAAAGGTGTGGACTGTATGATAGAGAAGGAACTTGTAAGTTTTCCGACACTGAAACAGGTACTGCTCCAGCTGGCAGTGGTGACCGCAATCTCTGCGGTATCTCAGTGGGTGATGAGTCTTCTGACCAATAAAATGACATACAAGATCGTAGATGATATCCGCAGACGGGTATTTGCTCATATGGAAATTCTTCCGCTCCGTTATATGGACGCGCACCAGCCGGGTGATGCAATCAGCAGAATTTCCACAGATGTGGATCAGTTTTCCGACGGTCTTTTAATGGGATTTACCCAGCTGTTTTCCGGTGTGATGACGATACTCGGAACATTGGGATTTATGATCTCCATCGATGGAAGAATCACGCTGATCGTGGTACTGATCACGCCGTTATCTTTTTTCGTGGCAAACTTTATCGCAAAACGTACATTTACCATGTTCCGTCTGCAGTCTGAGACGAGAGCAGAGATGACTTCTCTGGTAGAAGAAATGGTGGGAAACCAGAAAGTGGTTAAGGCATTTGCCTATGAAAAAGAGGCGGAGGAACAGTTTGATGACATTAACCAGAGACTGCAGTCCTGCAGCCTGAAAGCGACTTTCTTTTCTTCCATTACTAATCCGTCCACTCGTTTTGTCAACGGACTGGTGTACACGGGCGTTGGTATTTTCGGTGCATTTTCCGCGATCCAGGGAAGAATTACCGTTGGTCAGCTGAGCAGTTTTCTGAATTATGCCAATCAGTATACCAAGCCGTTTAATGAGATTTCCGGTGTGGTGACAGAACTTCAGAATGCACTGGCATGTGCGGGAAGAATCTTCAGTTTTCTGGACGAAGAACCGGTGCCGGAGAATGGGGCAGATGCTAAGACGCTGGATCAGGTGGAGGGCCGCGTGGGATTTGAGGATGTAAGCTTCTCTTACACCAGTGAGGTGCCACTGATCGAGCATATGAATCTGGAAGTAAAACCGGGACAGAGGGTGGCAATTGTGGGTCCTACCGGATGTGGTAAGACGACAGTAATCAATCTGCTGATGCGTTTTTATGATGTAAATAAAGGAAAGATCACACTGGATGGCGTACCGATTCAGGATCTGACATGGGAAAGCCTTCGTTCCAGTTACGGAATGGTGCTTCAGGAAACCTGGCTGAAAGCGGGTACGATCCGGGATAACATCTCTTACGGCAAACCGGATGCCACAAGGGAGGAAGTGATCGAAGCAGCAAAACAGGCTCATGCCCACAGCTTTATCAAACGTCTTCCGAAAGGATATGACACGGTGATGGGTGAGGACGGCGGAAGCCTGTCCCAGGGACAGAAACAGTTGCTTTGTATCGCCAGACTGATGCTGTTAAAACCGCCGGTATTGATTCTGGATGAGGCAACATCTTCCATTGATACGATGACAGAGATCCGTATCCAGAAAGCATTCCAGAAGCTGATGGAAGGACGGACGAGTTTTGTGGTGGCACATAGATTATCAACCATTAAGGAATCGGATGTGATTCTGGTTATGAAGGACGGACATATTCTGGAGACCGGTAAGCATGAGGAACTACTGGAGAAGAAAGGGTTCTATGCGCAGTTGTATCAGAGTCAGTTCTGTAATGTGTAAGTGAGATTGCAAAAAAAGTGACGCGCCAGATCCCGGATGGAACATTCAGGCAACATGGGCAGGGGAACTTTGAACTAGCCGCTAACTTCGACTAAATTCACGCGGGTCAGCTGACCCGCGCGAAAGTCTACGTAAGCGTCGGATTTCAAAGCTTCCCCTAACCGCCCATAAAGTGTTGCCTGAATGTTCCATCCAGGATCTGGCGCTGTTTGTTTGCAAAGGGGAGGGTGTGAAGGTCGCAGGTGGGAGGTTGTGGCTGATAGCCCAAAATACGGTTATCTATCTATCAGAAAATTATTAGTAGATGGGAAAATAGGGTGTTTAGGTCGATAAAATTGTGTGTGTAGTCTAAAGATTAAAGTATATAATATAAGCCAGATTAGTTACAGGAAAGTAAGCGTCCAATAAGAGGGTGTATCGAAATTTCTGGCTGTTGCATGTAAACTATTGATTAGAGTTTTGGGAGT
>CAKRLG010000037.1 GCA_934359255.1 uncultured Ruminococcus sp. | reverse complement strand
CTGCCACCAGTTTTGCATATCTGGTGGCAGAAATATTTTTATTTTTTTAATTGTCTACTTGACGGGAAGCAGTTCAAAGTAAATGTATCATTACAGGTTTTATAATTTTAAAATGCCAGATTGGCATTTCAGGTTTTCACTGACCCACATGCAAAAGAAGCAGAAATCCAAAAATAGATTTCTGCTTCTTTTGTATTATATGATATCATTATATATTTCATTATCCGTTTATACCTGCGGAAATACCTCTGTAAACACCGCATCCATCAGTTCCTGGTCTCTGCGGCATTCTGCGATAACAGTGATAACCGCGTTTTTCTCCCGACTGATGATGGACCACTGGCAATATTTTCCGTCAGCTCGGAAAGTGTTTTCCCTGCCGCCCCAGAACAGGTAGCCATAGCCGAAGCTGTCTTTGTCGTTTTCCACCTGTTTGCTGGTGGCTTCCTTTACCCAGCTTTCCGGTACCAGCTGTTTTCCGTTCCAGTTTCCGTTCTGCAGATAGAGAAGTCCCAGTTTATGGAGTTCGTCCATTGTCAGGAAAAGTCCGCCGGCACCGAAGACATGACCATAGGGATCCAGTTCCCAGGTCGGACGGGCGATGCCCAGTGGTTTGAACAGCCGCGGATACAGGTAGGATACCAGATCACATCCGGCTCTCCGCTCTACCAGAACACCTGCAAGATACGGACCTACGTTATTGTATACAAACTTTGTACCCGGCTCGTAGACAAACGGGAAGGCAAGACTCATTTTTACCCAGTCCTCTTCCTCATAAACCGGACGCTGTGCACCCATCAGTTCTGCTTTTTCCTGTCCGAGACACATGGTCAGAAGGTCTTTTACCGTGGCCTTTGCCAGGTTCTCACTGACAGTTTCCGGAAGATCTTCGGCAAAACAGTCCACCAGTTTTTCATCCAGGGATAGCAGACCTTCTTTTACTGCGATTCCCACAGCTGTGGAAGTGAAACTTTTACTTGCAGAATATACATTTCTTCTGCACTGTTCATCCCACAGTTTCTTTCCGATTTCTTTGCCGTCCTTCGTCACAACGATCCCCAGCACACCCAGATCTTTTGCTTTTTTCTCAAATGCATCAAAATTCATAAAAAATCCCCCTTTTGCACTCGCATATATGATTTACATTTTATGTTTTCCCATCTTCGCATAGCTGTCTGTTCTCGGCAGCCAGTCCAGGAATTTCGGAAGTTCCAGTTCCCAGAATCTCCATTCGTGTTCATAACCGTCCACACGGTCAAAACGATGCTCAATTTTCAGAGAATTCAGATATTCCTCGAACTTATCCACCGATTCAATCAGGAAATCTTTGTTTCCCACACAGAAGAAGATATCCGGCAGCTTTTTACCTGCATCCAGATCGTCTTTGATCGTCTGATAGAGATCCATCGCATCCGGATATTTATGTCCTACTCGTTCTTCCATCTCTTTCGACCATACTGTAGCCGGTGAAAATGCACCAACCGCACGGTACTGTTCTGTATCCGTCATCGCATGGATCAGTGCACCATATCCTCCCATGGAAGCTCCTGCGATATAGGTATCCTCCGGACGATCTGAGATTGGGAAGTATGCTTTTACGAATTCCGGAAGTTCCTTTCCAATAAAATCGTAGAATTTTTCCCCGTAGATTGTATCCATGTACAGGGAATTTCCTACAGATGCAGAAACTACCGCGATCCGGTACTCTTCCGCATAACGGCTGACGCAGGTAAAACGCTCCCAGGAAAGATAATCATTTCCATGACCGTGCAACAGGTATAATACCGGGAATTTTTCCGGCATCTGATGCGTCAGTAACTCCGGATCATCCATATCACAAGGACTTACTCCCGGCAGCGTGATTGTAAGATCTGCTCCGTGACCCAGAGCGTAAGAAAAAAAATTGCAATGCATCTGTGGCATGTTGCATTCCTCCTTTATTGCTATTCACTTATTGTTTCCAGTGGTTTTGTCGTCGGTCCTTCATGAAACATTACCGGAATGTTCGTGACATCCTCTGCTTTTCCATTTTCAATCATTTCTGTGAGACTCTTCACCGCCTGTTTTGCAATCTCATGCACCGGCTGCGCGATGCTCGATACGATTGGTTTCCCCTGATTTAAAAACTGCAGACCATCGTATCCAATAATCTGGATATCTTCCGGAACCCGTTTTCCCATCTCTTCGAGTTCTTCCTGTACGATCATTGCAAGGTGATCCGAGCTGGTAAAGATTCCATCGATGGAATGTTCTCCCATAGACGGTGAAATATAAGCCCGCAGCATATTATTGATCAGTTTTCTGGATCCGTAGGACTCATAGACCGAAACAATCTGTTTTTCTGACATTTCCACACTGTTACAGGAAAGATCATGTTCCATACAATATTCAGTAAACCCGACTCTTCTTTTTCGTACCTCACTGTCTACGGATGACATTGTCATAAAACACAACAGGTTGGTAGCTCCTCTTTTATGCAGATTCTCTGCTGCAAGCCAGCCGCCCTGCCAGTTATCTCCTGCCACACATGGGATGTGTGATTTGTAGTGACGATCGATAGAAACAAAAGCCATGTTTTCGATCCGTTCCTCTTCTACCTTACTGTAAGTCACACCAATGATTCCGTCAACTTTATTTTGTTTTGCCATATCCATAAATGCCACTTCCCGTCCGGCATCATCACCGGACAGACATAGCAGCACCTGTTTTCCACACGCTGACAATTCGCTTTCCAGGGCATCCAGCAACAATGCAAAATACGGATTGATCAGATTCGGCAGAATGACAACCACATAATCGGTCTTCTGCATCCGCATGCCCTTTGCCAGAGTATTCACCTGATACCCCAGTTTTTCTATGGACGCTTCTACCAGTTTTCGCCTCGCTTCACTGACACGTCCTCCATTCAGTACGTTCGACACGGTTCCCACCGATACACCGGCATCCCGTGCAACGTCTTTGATTGTTATCATTTAATTTTCCTCCTCCACACCGTCCTATCAGATACTCAAGTTCGACACAGCAAGTTTCTGACAAGACGCGTCCTTCATCGGAACCTGAAAAGGCTATATTTATTTTTATTATAGAATTATTTTATCGTATTGTCTATGTATTGTTGTGCACTTTATTTTCTATGATACCAGGGTTTGTGAGCGTACGAAGTACGGAACAATCCGGTATCAAATGGTTCAAAATACCTTTTTGACCCCAACATCTTTTTGTTTATATATAAGAAAAGGTGAGTGTATCTTTTCTTTATCAGATTCAGATACACTCACCTTTCAGTACCGCTTTATTATGATTTTACTGCACCGGCAACTACACCAGCGATAATGTATTTCTGTAATGCGATATACAGGATGATTACCGGGATGATTGCCATAACCAGTGCCGCCATCAGAAGGTCCATATCATTGCTGTATGTTCCCTGGAACAGCTTGGTTGCGATCGGGATCGTGTACAGAGATTTATCTGTCAGGATCAGGCTCGGCAGCAGGTAATCGTTCCACAGAGACAGAGCATACAGGATAACCAGTGTTGCTGTGGTCGGTTTTAACAGAGGGAACACAATCTGAAAGAATGTTCTCAGTCTTCCTGCTCCGTCAATCTGTGCTGCCTCTTCCAGAGAGATCGGCACACCACCTTTGATAAATCCATGGAACATGAATACCGCCATGGATACCGAGAAGCCCAGATGCATGAATATCAATGTTGCTCTGTGGTTCAGGATTCCAAATGTTCCACCGTAGATGGAGATCAGCGGGATCATAACTACCTGGAACGGGATTACCATGGAAAACAGCATTACCATGAAGATGATCTGGTTGATCTTCCATGCTTTTCTTACGAAGATGTAAGCTGCCATGGAGGAGAACAGAATGATCAGGAACACACTCACGCAGGTAATGATCAGGGAGTTCTTCAGAATGTTCAGGAAGTTCATCTGCTGGAAAGCTTCTACGAAGTTATCTGTTGTAAAACCTTTTTTGCCGCCCCAGCTCAGTGGCATTTTGATGATATCACGTTTGTGTTTGAAGGCATTCAGCACGATCATGTAGAACGGGAACATATAGATGATAAACAGCACTACAGTTACCAGTGTTTTCAGGAACGTTTTGATGCCTCTTACTGTCTTTTCCTGTCCTTCCATTATGCTTCAACCTCCTTCCGTTTGTTGATGATTGTCTGAGATACTGCAATAACCGCTGTAAAGATAAACAGGATGATCGCCTCTGTCTGTCCGACACCATACTGTTTTGCAGAAAAGGCTTTCTGATATACATACATGGCAGCCATAACAGTAGATCCGTAAGGACCACCTTCTGTCAGGGACAGGTTCACATCGTAAATCATGAAACATCTGGTGATGGTCAGGAACATACAGATCGTGAAGGATGCTCTCATCAGCGGAAGTACGATATATCTTGTTGTCTGTGATTCGCTACAGCCATCGATCTTAGCTGCTTCTTTCAGGTCTTCGGATACACCGGTCAGACCTGCGATATAAATTAACATCATGTAACCGGAGAACTGCCAGATTGTTACCAGTACCAGTGCAGCGAATGCTGATGCACTTCCTGACAGCATGGATTTCTGCAGAACTGTAACGTTCAGTGCATCACCAAAGTAAACGAGGACTTTGTTAAATACGAACTGCCAGATATAACCCAGGATGATACCACCGATCAGGTTCGGGGTAAAGAATCCGGCACGGAAGAAATTCTTTCCTTTAATTTTTCCGGTTACCAGCATTGCCAGTAAAAATCCGATCACGTTTACCAGGATTACGGAAACTACCACATACAGCAGTGTCAGTCCCAGAGACTGCCAGAAGCTGCTGTCTGCAACTACTGCCGCATAGTTTTTCAATCCTACAAAAGGTTTGTTGCTGGATACGCCGTCCCAGCTTGTAAATGTCAGGTATACACCATATAAGAATGGTACGATTACCACGGCCAGGAATGCGAAGGTTGCAGGACCTGCGAATACCAGGAACGTGGAAACTTTGCTCCATAAGCTTTCTTTTTTACTATTCATCTCGTTGCCTTTCTTTCCCTCTTTTAGTGGCAGTTGCCGGGTCAGTGTTCATTACTCTGCCCGGCAACTTCTTAACTAGCAACCAATTATGTATCTGCCTTTTTGATTATTCGGAAAGGTTTGTCCAGTAATCCTGAACTTCTTTTGCGAATTCGGCACGGTCAATCTGTCCATCCATGTATTTCTGCATGATCGCACCAACTTCTGACCAGTGATCTCCAGGGTAGTTAGAAGGCTGATCAAACAGTTTTCCTTCTACAGTAAATCTCTGAATACTCTGTCCCAGCATGTTTGTAGCTTCTTCTGTGATATTGGAGAATGCAGGTACTAAAGAGCAATCTTCAATCAGTACTTTGTTTCCTTCAGCTGTGTTTGCCAGCCAGTCAAGGAAATCTTTTGCTGCTGCCTGCTGATCTTCATCGTTACATTCTTTATCGATCATAACCTGTTTGGTAGCGCCACCACAGATGTAATCATTTACGTTAGCATTTCCTTCTGTTCCGTTCTGCGGTACCGGCATGATTCCGATCTCGGTATCATCTTCGATGTAATCAGAAATCTCTGCCCATGCCCAGTTTCCGTTGAACCAGAATGCCACATCACCTTCTGCCAGGTCTGCTGCATTTTCATCGTAATCAGCTGCCAGCGGGTCTGCTTTGTTGATGTTATATTTCATCAGCAGATCGTAGGTATCCATCAGAGAAGTAAATCTTTCGTTGGACATCAGATCTACGCTTCCGTTTCTCAGATCTTCCATAATCTTTTCTGTACCGGTCAGTGTTCCGTCCTGCTCTTCATATACCTGTGTGAAGTAATGTCCTGCATTGCTCCAGTCTTCCTGGTTCAGAGCTACCGGACTTTCCATACCGTTGTCTACCAGTTTTTTCAGCAGAGCTTCGAAATCGTCCATGTTTGTTACAGAAGTCGGATCCCAGTCTTCTCCCAGAGTATCTTCGATTGCTGTTTTGTTGTAGATCATACCTCTACCTTCGATACAGAATGGGAAGCTGTACAGTTTTCCGTCATTACCTGTGATACCATACTGTGTACCACCATTTGCTGCCCAGGATTCATCACTCAGATCTACGCCTTTTTCTTCGCAGATAGAAGCAACGTCCTGCGGGTCACACATGATCAGTGTCGGAGCATTCTTTGCTGCGTATCTTGCAGATACTTCCTGAGAAGGTGTACCACTACCGATGGTATAAACTTCCAGTTTTGCTCCTGTCAGTTCACCCCACTGTTCAGCGGCTGCTTCCAGCTGAGATTCGATCTCGCTCTTTGTGTTCAGCATGGTAATGGATACGCCGCTGAAATCTCCACGTGCGCTGTCTGCGGAATCGCTGTCATCGGAAGATGCGCTTTCATCTGTTGTTGTAGTTTCACTCTTGGAAGAAGAGTCATCGGAAGAAGAGCTTCCGCATCCTGCCAGCAGGCTTCCTGCCATTGCCATTGTTAATACTGCTGCAACTACTTTTCTTTTCATATCAGATATCCTCCTAAAATAGTTTATGCACTTTGCTACTTTGAAACGGTTCATTTTTGTTTCCTCGTAGTTCCTTTCGTTGTATTTACTATACTACAACATCTTGCACAACGCAATTGTGATTTTTCATCAAAGTTACCGGTTACTTTTTGTGCACTTTTACTTTTAACTTCGTTTTCCTATTTGAATTTTGTTTTCTTCATCTTTGAACCGTTTCATTTTATATGGATTAATCAATAATATCTATGGTTTTTAATTTGATTTTTTGCATATATCTCCCGGCATCAATATGTGTTCAAATTTTTATTCCTTTGCAGGCTAACTTATTTCATTATATATTTTCCCCTGTTTATACTGTTTTTTTACCAATTTTCAATTTCTATCTTTGTATATTTTTACTACTGGTACTTTTTGCGGATTTATCCTATGATTAATTTATATATTGAATCATTTCATTTTATAAAATAACGTAACGAAGATAACAAGGAGGACATCCAATGTCGACTTTAACAACTGTATCAAGTAATTACGGAACTATTAACGGTATTCAGAAAGATGGATATTCTGTTTTTCGGGGCATCCCATTTGCAAAAGTTCCCACAGGTGCTCTTCGTTTTGCACCACCGCAAAAACCGGAAATCTTCAAAGAAGCTTATGATGCGTTTACTTTCCGTTCCATCCCAATGCAGCATTTCACCGACCCGGATGGTTTATATCAGAAAGAATTCTATGACAACCCGGACTTTCATTTTCCGATTTCTGAAGACTGTCTGTATCTGAACATCTGGACACCGGCACATACTGCTTCTGAAAAACTTCCGGTAGCGGTATGGATTCACGGAGGTGGCTTTGAACATGGTTTTTCCTCAGAACTGGAGTTTGATGGGGAAGCTTATTCAAAAAAAGGTGTGATTCTGGCAACCATTTCTTACCGCGTCAACGTGTTTGGTTTCCTTTATGATCAGAAACAGGAAGAAGAACTTGGTTTCAGCGGCAACCAGGGACTGCTCGACCAGATCGCCGCACTGGAGTGGATTCATGAAAATATCGCTGCCTTCGGTGGAAATCCGGATAATATCACAATCATGGGGCAGTCCGCCGGAGCCATGAGTGCACATACACTCACATTCTCCCCACTGTCCACACCGATGATCCATCAGGCTATTCTTCAGAGCGGAAGCATTGCCTGTTTTCCGTCTCCAATGGTATTTACCAAAGCACAGGCGCAGGCGGTAACGGATAAGTTCTATGAACTCTGTGGTGTTTCTTCTATCGAAGAGTTACGCAGACTCTCTGCCGAAGATCTGCTGGACAAATCCGATGAGCTGATGTCTCTGTATCCATCCCTTCCGTTCCGTCCGGTCGTTGACGGTCATGTACTGCCTGATACTCCGGATGTTCTGACAAAAGAAGGCTCCATGGCCCGTATCCCCTATCTGATGGGTGTTACCAAAGACGATCTGTTTATTCCGGAGGGTGCTTCCCACAGAGAGGGTGGGTTCTTCACTGCTGCAGTTTCTTTTGCAAATGCCTGCCGGAAACAGAATCTTCCGGTATATCTCTATGAATTCTGCCACAATCTGCCTGGTAGTGATGACGGTGCATTCCACTCCTCGGAACTGTGGTACACCTTCGGAACCCTGAACCGTTGCTGGCGCCCGATGACCGATGAGGATCATGCACTGGCTGAGGAAATGGTGACCTGCTGGACAAACTTTATGAAGCAGGGAGACCCGAATAGGGATGCGAAGGAAGAATGGAAGGCATGGACAGAAAATGAGGCTTTTGTTAAGACTTTTGCTTAATTAGTGAACAGATCCCTGTATTTAACAGCATCTGATTTCTGCAACTTTCCCAACGCAAAACACGGTATCAATGCACTTTGTTTGTTGCATTGATGCCGTGTTTGGTTCTATAAACCGTTTTAATCCCACAGCAGAATAGGCATCATAAATGGTTTACTGGATCAGTTGCAGATATACAAACAAAAATGGAACCCGACAGTCATTTTGAACTGTCAGATTCCATTTTTGTTTTTCGTATATATGTTTTTTATTTTATACTATACTCACACGGTTTTTACAGAACGTCCACATAGCATTTTTCCGTCATTTTCAGATTTTTCCATCCAGCCGTTCCAGCATATCCCAACATCCCCACAGATACATGATTCCCAGTGCCCGGTCATACAATCCGTAGCCCGGTCGGCAATGGGCTTCTTCTCCCCAGAGATGTCTTCCGTGATCCGGGCGTACATAGCCGGTATAACCACAGTCGTGATAGGCTCGCATAATTTCCAGAATCCCGGTATCACCGTCACAGTCTCTGTGGGAAACTTCTGAAAAATCTCCGTTCGGGTAGTGTCTGAGATTTCGAATATGGGCAAAAGCAATACGGTCACAGTAGGTTCGAATGATATCTGCCACATTATTTTCCGTATTCGCACCCAGCGATCCGGAACACAGACACAGACAGTTGTATTCATCATCTACCATATGAAGAAATCTTCCTATAGATTCTTTATCACAAAGCAGTCTCGGAATCCCGAAAATATCCCATGGAGGATCATCCTGATGGATCGCCATCTTGATCCCGGTCTCATGACAGGTCGGCATGATGGCTTCCAGAAAATACTGCAGATTCTCCCAGAGTTTTTCCTTCGTCACCGGTCGGTACGCCTCGAAAAGTTCATCCAGCTTCGCCATCCGCTCCGGCTCCCAGCCCGGAAATGTTTTCCCGTGCAGATTGTTCAGGATATACTCCGCCATCTCCTTATAATCATCCTGGATCTTGCTTTTTTCATAATATAACGCATTGGATCCATCCTCCAGCGGATGAAAAAGATCCGTCCGCGTCCAGTCAAAGATCGGCATAAAATTGTAAGTCACTACTTTGACACCGAATTTGGCAAGATTTTTTAACGTTGTTTTATAATTTTCAATATATTGATCCCGCGTAGGAAGACCGATCTTGATATCATCATGGACATTGACGCTCTCCACCACATCCATGTGAAAACCTGCGCCCTCGATCCGCGCTCTCACTTTCTCAATCTCTTCCACCGTCCAGATCTCTCCCGGCTGTTTGTCGTGGAGTGCCCAGACAAGCCCGCTCACCCCAGGAATCTGCCGGATCATCTCCGGTGTAATATCATCATTTCCATCGCCGTACCAGCGAAATGTCATTTGCATCCCGGTACCTCCATCTGCTATGCAAACACTACCCGCAGTTCCACCGCTTCGTGTCCCGTCAATGCTGTACTTCTGGCATCCGGCTGGGTGGTCGCTACATACAGAGAGAATTTGTTGCTATCGACATAACGTTTTCCCTCTTCGTCCACGATGGTAAATGCCCGCGGATCGATGGTAAGTTCTGTCTCGATACTCTCTCCCGCCTTCACCCTCACGCGCCGGAATCCGCACAGGCTGTGATTTCGGACTGCATATTTTGATTCCCAGTCTTTGATATAAACCTGAACGACTTCTTCTGTATCCCATTTTCCCGTATTTGTCACCGTGCAGCGGAGCTTTACCGGCTTTTCTTTTTCCGGCTGTTCGGCAAATTCTGCTGCTGACACTTTCACATTCCCATAAGTAAGACCAAAGCCAAACGGATACAGCGCTTCCTGTTCCATATAGCGGTAAGTTCTGTTTTTCATGGAATAATCGGTAAATTCCGGCAGGTCGGAGGTATCCTTATAGAAGGTCACCGGCAATTTGCCGCTCGGCGATACCCTGCCAAAAAGAATATCCGCCACAGCAGTTCCACCCTCTGCTCCCGGATACCATGCCTGCAAGATGGCATTCGTATGGGCATCCGCATAGCGAAGATCCATGGCACTTCCGGAGAGAACAACAGTGATCACCGGTTTTCCCACAGCTGTAACCGCCTCCAGCAGTCTCTGCTGGCAGCCCGGGAATTCCAGAGAAGCTTTGTCTCCTGCCTGTCCGCGGTTACTCTGATCCGGTTCCTCTCCTTCCATCCGTTCATCCAGACCCAGTACCACGATCGTCACATCACACTGTTTCGCCGTGATCACTGCTTCCGAGATCCTGTCATCCTTCCAGGCCAGATTTTCCATCGTATCTTTATACATATGTGATCCTTCTGCATAATATACCCGGCAGTCGTTTTCCACTTCTTTCTGGATGCCTTCCAACACCGTTACGTAACGGGAAGAAGTTCCATGATAATTTCCCTGCAGTGCAATCCGGTTGTTGGCATTCGGTCCGACAACGCCAATCGTGCGGATTTTCCGTTTATCTAACGGCAGGATACCGTCATTTTTCAGAAGTACCATTCCTTTATGCGCCGCTTCCACAGCCAGGTTTCGGTGTTCTTTGCACTCCACCACTTCATACGGGATATCATCGTATTCGCTTCCGTCAAACATTCCCAGAAGGAAACGGGTGGTAAACACACGGATACAGGCTTCGGTGATCTGTTCTTCCGTCACCAGTCCGTCCTGCAGTGCAGCCATGATATATGCATAGGTGCATCCACAGTTCAGGTCACATCCCGCTTCCAGTGCCATCTGCGCGGACTCTTTCGGTCCGTTTGTAACCTTATGGAACTGGTGGAAATCCTGGATTGCCCAACAGTCCGATACCACATGTCCCTCAAATCCCCAGTCTTCCCGAAGAATTTTTTTCAGTAACGTCTTGCTTCCGCAGCTTGGTTCTCCATTGGTCCGGTTATATCCTCCCATCACTGCTTCCACACCGCCTTCTTTAACTGCCGCCTCAAAAGCCGGAAGATAGGTCTCATACAGGTCTTTTTGTGAAACTACCGCATCAAACTCATGGCGGATCGCCTCAGGACCGGAATGTACGGCAAAATGCTTCGCACATGCCGCCACTTTCATCGTCTCACCATCTCCCTGTAAGCCCTTGATAAATGCCACACCGAGTCTCGAGGTCAGAAACGGATCTTCCCCGTAAGTCTCATGCCCGCGTCCCCACCTCGGATCACGGAAAATATTGATATTCGGTGACCAGAAAGTCAGCCCTTTGTAAATATCTCTGTCTTCTTCTTTGGAAAATGCATTATACTTGGCTCTTCCCTCTTCTGCAATCACATCCGCGATCTTCTGCATCTCCTCTTCATCAAACATGGCAGCACAACCGATTGCCTGTGGAAATACCGTTGCAGTACCTGCACGTGCCACTCCGTGAAGTGCCTCATTCCACCAGTTATAGGTAGGAATTCCCAGCCGTTCAATCGCCGGGGCGTCATATTTGAGCTGTCCTGCCCGCTCCTCGATGGTCATTTTTGCTACCAGGGCTTCTGCTTTTTTTCTTGCCTGTGCTCTGTTCATATTTTTTCTTCTCCTCCTTGGTATGTTGCTGTAAAAAATCCCCTTCTGTGCCAAATATTATTTTCTTTTTTTGCACAGAATTCCTTCCTGCAAATTTTATCATATTTTTCTGTATCTGTGTTTAATTTCAGTATTTTTACACAAAAAAATCCTGTACGAAAAAAACGCTTTCCATTCTCTCCGTACAGAATGTTATCTTTTTTATTTGCTCAGTTTTTCTTCTTTGTTTTGCAGACACGCTCTACAGTATGTCACCGATGTTACCAGCCAGATCACTGACGGCATCACGATGGCAAGGATCCCCGTATCAAAAAACATATGCAGGATCAGCGCCACAAACGTCAGGATCGGTGCCCATTTCATCACGGTCTGATAGCCTTTGTAACTTGCCTGGTAGATACATTCCTTTTCTGCCTCATCGCAGCTTTCCAGCCACTGCTTCGGGAATTTTAAAGAAGTCGGATCTCCTTTTTTGTCCGGATAGATCTTCTGTATCACGCGGACATAGCGAATCTGCCATACATTCAGATACACTTCCAGTGCAATAAATGTAAGAATTTCAAGCAGAAACCACATGATCCCCGAACCGTCCAGACTTTCAATATACTTCGTGGAATATCCGGTTGCAAGAAGCAGGATCATCACAATACTTCCGGCAAAGCTTACGATCATTCCCTTGCTTCCCGCAGCTTCCAGCTCATAATCCAGTCGTTCATACGCTTCATCTTCTGCCTGTTCCATAGCACCGCCCGCTCTTTTCAGTCTGCCCATGCACTGCTCACAAAGTACCAGCGCTATCACTCCACAGATCGCCATCAGCGGAAGCATCCAGGCGCGGACACTGTTCAGGAAGAACTGCATTCCCTCCTGAATACCTGTCAGAACTCCATGCACATGTCCCATTTCCATGACACCCCCCAGAATTCCTCCCAGCGCTCCGCTGATACACATGATTACCGCATATTTTACATACACATTTTTCTTTTTTGTTTTATTCATCATTCTCTTCCTCCGTATAACTGAAAATATCTTCCACAGTTACCTGACAGATCTTTGCCAGCTTCAGCGCCAGCGTTACCGACGGTGAATAATCCCCCCGCTCGATCAGGCTGATCGTCTGCCGGGACACTCCTGCCCGTTTTCCCATATCCGCCTGATTGATGCCAAGTCTGGCGCGATGTTCCTTTAACCTGTTTTCCAGCGGCATATCTGCTTCTCCTTTCTCGTTTCTGTTTTGACTTGTATTCTTGTCATTTTGACAACTTTATTTGTCATTCCACTTGTGTTTATTCTATCATTGACAACTATAGTTGTCAACACATACTTTCAGAAAATCGAGTAGGAGGCGGTGACTAACCGCCGTCCTCTCACACCACCGTGCGTACCGTTCGGTACACGGCGGTTT
>CAKRLG010000036.1 GCA_934359255.1 uncultured Ruminococcus sp. | reverse complement strand
AAGGCTGTCTGTCCTTATCGGGTAAGTGCGGACTTTCTGAGTGTTGGCGGCGGGGAGAGGAGGTTGTGTGGGGAAGGGATATAACAGATGGCAGGATGAATGATTACTGGTGGGACGGACGAAAGTTCACGCTTACGCAATAAGGTCAGACAACCGCTGGCAACGCCGATCTGAGCTAAGTCCTAAGAAGAACTAAGGTGCCAGTTCGCGGAGAGCCGCTCACTGTCAAGTTCTTCTAAGGACTGGATCTCATCTCGGCTAAGGGCGCCAGCAAAAGGCTGTCTGTCCTTATTGCGTAAGCGTGAACTTTCGGAGTGTTGGCCACGGGAGAGAAAGGGTTGTGTGGGGAACATATCGGCAATAATAAGGTGGCAATAGGGTATAAAAAATAAGGCAGGTGTGGTGGAGATGTCAGTACTCAGCAGAAGGAGGCGGGCACCAGGGGTGGGCAACACTGTGTGGGCGGTTAGGGCAAGCTTTAAGATCCGACGCTTACGTAGGCTTTCGCGAGGGTCAGCTGACCCTCGTGAATTATAGCCGGAGTTAGCGGCTAGCTTAAAGTTGTCCTGCCCACGTTGCCCACCCCTGGTGCCCGTCTCCTTCTGCGTCCGGCTGGGACAACTTCCATATATATTGCAAACACATGTACACTTTAATCACATTTCATCATATACACAATTATGCATTGCATCACCAATATCGACCTCAAACCCCACAATCTCACAAAATTTTCAGAAAACTCCCCGAATTTCCACGAAATGTTCCTGTTGACAAGAAAAGTTAAATTTGCTACAATCACACCGTAACAAATCGTAACAAATTTGTAACAAATCGTAAAAAGAACGAAATCAACAGGAGGTAATTCAAGTGAATAAATTATGGAAAGCAGCAGGGATCCTGGGAGGTGTGCTGGTCGTTACAGCGGGATCAGGAACACTGGTACTTGCCGATGAGACATCCACAGAAGTTACAGATGATAATTCCGGGAGTTCGGTTCTCGATACGGATGAATGGGCGCAGAAAGCAGCTGCGAATGTAACCGACTATGCCAATATCCGTCAGGAAGGTTCGAAGGAGAGTGAACGTGTAGGGGTACTGCCGAAGGGGGCAGCGGCACAGGTGATAGAACAGCAGGGAGACTGGACAAAGATCACGTCAGGATCTGTAGAAGGATATGTGAAATCAGACCTTCTTGTATTTGGCGAAGAAGCAAAACATCTTTATGAGGAATCCTACGGCAGTCAGGGAACTGTGACAGCAAGTTCTCTCCGGGTACGCAAAGAACCGTCCATGGATGCCGGTCAGATAGGAACTATGAAACAGGGAAGCCGGGTAGAGATCCTGGGCCAGGAGGGAGACTGGTATCAGGTTTCATGTGGGGAAGATTCGGCTTATATGTTTGCGGAGTATATTCAGATAGAAGAGACCACAGCACTCAGTGTTGCGGAATATGAAACACAGCAGAAAGAAAAAGAACAGGCTGTGCAGCAGGTCAGCCAGACAGGAGCATCCATGTCTGCATCTGACAGTGAGCTGGCGCTTTTGGCAGCAATTATTCAGTGTGAGGCAGGGGGAGAAAGCCACACGGGAAAAGTTGCCGTAGGAGCGGTTATCATGAACCGGGTAAGAAGCAGTCAGTTTCCGAACAGCATCACAGAAGTTGTCTACCAGAGCGGGCAGTTCTCACCGGTAGCCAGCGGAATCCTTTCTTCTGTATTGAGTCAGGGAGCAAGAAGCGATTGTTATCAGGCCGCGCAGGAAGCACTGGCAGGATCCAATCCGATCGGAAGCGCACTGTATTTTAACAGTGGAAGCGGTCGTGGACAGCAGATTGGAAATCAGCATTTTTATTAAAAGACAGCAGAAGAAAATGCCATCACCGATTACAATAATTAATTTATAATAAGAAGGGAAAGCACCCCGTGCACCTGGAAATGTAAGAACTAATTTAAAAAAATCTTACAATTTCAGAAGGCACGGGGTATTTCGTTGCGTTTTCAGATAAAATATTGTATGATGGAAGAACCATAGAGAAAAGCACGCAGCGGATAATCAAAGTTATATTAACCGATTGCAGGAAATATACAAGGATATGGAGCATGTTTTTGAACAAAGGGTAACGAAGGAAGCATGCGTAACATACCGGAGGAAGGAAAGGGGGAGAAACATGGATGCGATTCTATGGCTGGCAGCGGTTGTTGTATTGCTGGTGATTGAAATTGCTACGCTGGGACTTACAACGATCTGGTTTGCCGGGGGTGCACTGATCGCCGGGATAGCAGCGGTAGCCGGTGCCGGAAGAGTAGTACAGTTTGTTTTATTTCTGATTGTTTCACTGATCTTGCTGATTTTTACAAGACCGATTGCCATGCGATACCTGAATACCAATCGAACCCGTACCAATGCGGAAAGCCTGATTGGCAAGGAGGCGGTGGTAACACAGACAATAGAAAATCTGAAGAATCAGGGGCAGGTCATCGTCGGTGGTATCGAATGGACAGCACGGACAGATGATAATGGAAATGTGATTGAAAAAGATACGGTTGTGGAGATCGAACGTATCGAAGGTGTAAAACTGATTGTGAAAAAGAAAGGATAACAGGTAAGAAAAATGGGTGGACTTATATTTCTGATATTGATTTTAGTGTTAGTGATTATCGTTGTAACATCCTGTATCAAAGTAGTTCCACAGGCAAGAGCTTATGTCATTGAGCGTCTGGGACTGTATCAGGGAACCTGGGAGCCGGGATTACATTTTAAGGTTCCGGTGATTGATCGTGTGGCGAAGAGGGTAAATCTAAAAGAGCAGGTAGTAGATTTCCCGCCGCAGCCGGTAATCACAAAAGATAATGTAACGATGAGAATCGATACGGTCGTATTTTACCAGATCACGGATTCCAAATCCTATACTTATAATGTAGAAAATCCAATCATGGCGATTGAAAATCTGACAGCAACCACACTGAGAAATATCATTGGTGATATGGAACTGGATGAGACGCTGACATCCCGTGAAGTGATCAATACCAAGATGCGTGCGGCACTGGATATTGCCACAGACCCGTGGGGAATCAAAGTGAACCGTGTGGAACTGAAAAATATCATGCCTCCGGCTGCTATTCAGGAAGCCATGGAGAAACAGATGAAAGCAGAGCGTGAACGAAGAGAAGCGATCCTGATTGCGGAAGGTGAGAAAAAATCCACCGTTCTGGTAGCAGAAGGTAAGAAGGAATCGGCAATCCTTGAAGCAGAGGCGGAAAAACAGGCAGCCATTCTTCGGGCAGAAGCGGAGAAAGAAAAGATGATCCGTGAGGCAGAAGGTGAGGCGGAAGCGATCCTGAAAGTGCAGCAGGCGAAGGCAGATGGTATCCGTTTCCTGAAAGAGGCCGGTGCAGATGAATCGGTTCTGACACTGAAGAGTCTGGAAGCACTGAAAGATATGGCGGAAGGAAAAGCAACCAAGATTATTGTACCGTCTGATCTGCAGGGGCTGGCAGGACTGTCAACTTCATTGAAAGAGATTATGACAGATAAAAATATTGAGAAAAATAAATGATTTATAAAATGAGGGGGTAATGTTCTTCGGGGAGACCCGGGGACGTTGCCCCTGCTTTCTATTATGCAGGAATAAACAGAAAAGTACAGGAAATGAAATATTATGAGAGGATACTGTATATAAAACAAAGATAGCAGTAGATGGTAAGAGGAGAACAGGAGGTGTGAATATGTTGACACCGGTAATTGATACCAGCAAAGAATACGGGCTGGTTCTGGAAGGAGGAGGTGCCAAGGGCGCATATCAGATTGGAGCCTGGAAGGCACTGAAAGAAGCAGGGATAAAGATCAATGCTGTGGCAGGAACGAGTGTCGGAGCATTGAATGGTGCGCTGATCTGTATGGATGAACTGGAGATGGCACAACAGATGTGGAGCAATCTGACTTATTCTCAGGTGATGGATGTGGATGACACAAAGATGGAGCAGCTCATAGAAGGGGAGGCACCTTTCTGGGAAGCCGTGAAAGATGCATTCCATCATATGAGTGAGGGTGGTGTGGATGTGACACCGTTAAAAGACATGCTGGATAAAGTGGTGGATGAAGAAAAAATCAGAAATTCATCCATTGATATTTTTATCAAAACATTCAGCGTGGATGCCATGAAAGAACTGGATATTGATCTGAAACAGGTAGAACCGGGACTGATGAAAGATTTTCTGCTGGCGAGTGCTTATATTTTTCCGCTATTTAAAAACGAAAAACTTCATGGAAAGACGTATATTGACGGAGGGGCGGTCAATAATGTGCCGTTGGATTCTCTTGTGGAGCGAGGGTATGAGAATATTATCATGATCCGGATTTTTGGAATCGGCAGGGAAAAAAGGGTAAAGATTCCGGAAGAAACCAGTATCCTGACTATTGAGCCGAGAGTGGATCTGGGAAATATTATCGATTTTAACCATAAAAAGAGTGTCCGGAACATGAAAATCGGATATTACGATGCGAAAAGAATGGTCTACGGGCTGAAAGGAAAGATTTACTATATTGAAGAAAATCAGGAAGAATGTTATTATTTAAAGCAGTTGGTGCAGATTCCGGAGAGCAGTCTGGAGAGACTGTGCCGGTGGCATCACTTCAAAGGGAGTGCAGAAACCCGTTACAGAAGCCTGACGGAACTGATCCTGCCGGGAACGGCTCTGGAATTAAAGCTTTCCAGAGAGTGGAATTATAAGGAACTGTATCTGGCGGCACTGGAAGCCACGGCGAAATTGTGCCGGATATCAAAGTATCAGATTTATACCGTAGAAGGACTTGTGGAAAAGATACAGGAAAAGCTGGACCGTATGCCACAGGAAGAACGGGAAAAACTTCCGGCATTTACCGCATTTTTCGAAACGTGTGAAGTATGACGAATGTTTTGGAAGAAAATAGGGTGGATACCGGGAAATGAATTTACAGAAAGAGGAGGAATTATTATGAATTTAAAAGGACGTCATTTTCTGACATTAAAAGATTATACACCGGAAGAAATAGCATATCTGCTGGAGCTGTCTGCAGATCTGAAGAAGAAAAAGAAAGAAGGAGTTCTGACAGACACTCTGCGTGGAAAAAATGTAGCACTGATTTTCGAAAAGACCAGTACCAGAACCCGCTGTTCTTTTGAAGTGGCAGCTCATGACCTTGGCATGGGAACCACCTATCTGGATCCGAAGGGGTCCCAGATCGGTAAAAAAGAAAGCATCGCTGATACCGCAAAGGTTCTGGGAAGCATGTATGAAGGAATTGAATATCGTGGTTTTGGTCAGGAAATCGTGGAAGAACTGGCGAAATATGCAGGAGTTCCGGTATGGAACGGCCTGACCAACGAATATCATCCGACCCAGATGCTGGCGGATATGCTGACCATTCAGGAAAACTTCGGAAGACTCAAAGGCATCAAACTGGTCTATATGGGTGATGCAAGATATAATATGGGAAATTCTTACATGATTGCCTGTGCGAAGATGGGCATGGATTTTGTAGCATGTGCACCGAAAAAGTATTTCCCGAATGAAGAACTGGTAGCTCAGTGTCAGGAGTATGCAAAAGCATCCGGTGCCACCATCACCCTGACAGAAGATGTGATGGAGGGAACAAAAGATGCAGATGTCATCTGTACCGATGTATGGGTATCCATGGGTGAACCGGACGAAGTATGGGCAGAGAGAATCAAAGATCTTTCTCCATATAAAGTAACGAAGAAAGTTATGGCAAACGGTAAGAAAGAAGCCATCTTCCTCCACTGTCTACCATCTTTCCACGATCTGAATACCGGTATCGGCAAAGAGATGGGAGAACGTTTTGGTCTGAAGGATATGGAAGTTACCGATGAAGTCTTCCAGTCGGAACAGTCCAAAGTTTTCCAGGAGGCGGAAAACCGTATGCATACCATCAAAGCAGTGATGGCGGCAACTCTGGGGGCATAATCCATGGAGTCAACAAAGACCAGAATTTTAAAAAAACTGCTGGAGACGGATGGTTATCTGTCAGGTCAGGAGCTATGTGAACAGCTGGGAGTTTCCAGAACTGCGGTATGGAAATACATGAAACAGCTGAAAGAAGAAGGCTATGAGATCGAGGCGGTACAGAATAAGGGATATTGTCTGAAAGATGTGCCGGATGTGCTGGGAGAGAGTGAGATCAAGAGCCGTCTGCATACCCGTTGGGCGGGACAGACATTGTATTATTATGATGAGATTGATTCTACCAATACCCAGATCAAGCGGCTGGCAGAGGAAGACGCGCCCCATGGAACCCTTGCGGTGGCGGATTATCAGAGTAAGGGAAAGGGACGGCGTGGACGAGCCTGGGATTCTCCTCACGGAAGTGCTATTTATATGTCAATCCTGTTTCGTCCGGAGATCCGGCCGGATCGTGCTTCGATGCTTACCCTGGTGATCGGACTTTCCGTAACCCAGGCGATTCGGAGTAATCTGGGTCTGCAGGCACAGATCAAATGGCCCAATGATGTGGTACTGAACGGAAAAAAATTAGTAGGAATTCTGACGGAAATGAGTGCGCAGATGAACTATATCGAATATCTGGTGACAGGAATCGGAATCAATGCCAACCTGCGGGAATTTCCGGAGGAGCTGGCAGACAAAGCTACGTCTCTGCAAAAAGAGATCGGGCATAAAGTCAACCGTTCTGCGCTGATTGCAGAATGCATGAAAAAAATAGAAGAAAATTATGAGATATTTGTAAAGACACAGGATCTGAGTGGACTGATGGCTGCCTATCAGGAAGTACTGGTTAATCAGGATCAGCAGGTGCGTGTACTGGAACCGGGACATGAATACACCGGTGTGGCGAGAGGAATCAACGCCATGGGTGAGCTTCTGGTAGAAAAAGAAGACGGAACCGTCACCGAGGTTTATGCGGGAGAGGTATCCGTCCGCGGTCTTTACGGATATGTATAGGAGGAAAGATGTACGCAGATCGAATCGTTTTGTGTGGCGCCAGTGCCTACGAACAGAAATATTATTTTAATCCGGATTTTGACGCCCTGCCACAGCAGGTAAAAGAAGAACTGCAGATTCTCTGTGTGATGTATACCGAGGAGATCGGCGGTATCCTGACCCTGGAATTTGACGAAGACGGAAACCTGGAATTCAAGACAGAAGCGCTGGATGCGGATGCGATGTATGATGAGATTGGCAGCGTACTGCGCATCAAACAGATCCGGAAAGAAAAACAGGAGCTGTTGGCATCTCTGGAGATGTATTACCGGGTATTCTTCCTTGGGGAAGAGATGGAAGACGGGGAGGAAGGATGAAACTTCAGATTGGAAATGTAACATTACCGAACCCTGTGGTTCTGGCTCCGATGGCAGGTGTAACAGACCTGCCATTTCGTCTCCTGTGCAAAGAACAGGGTGTAGGACTTCTGTGCATGGAGATGGTCAGTGCCAAGGCCATTTATTATAAGAATAAGAATACACAGGAACTGATGCGGATCCTGCCGGAAGAGCGGCCTGTATCATTGCAGCTTTTCGGCTCAGACCCGAAGATCATGAGTGAGATGGCAAAGCAAATCGAAGAAAAGCCGTTTGATATTCTGGATGTCAACATGGGATGCCCGGTGCCGAAAGTGGTTAATAATGGTGAGGGATCCGCATTAATGAAAAATCCAGAACTGGTCCGTGAGATCGTAACGGCGATGGCAAAAGCGATCAAGAAGCCATTGACGGTGAAGATACGAAAAGGATTTGACGAGGATCATGTGAATGCGGTGGAGATCGCAAAGATCATCGAGGACAGTGGGGCAGCTGCGATTGCGGTTCACGGACGGACACGACAGCAGTTCTATTCCGGAAAAGCAGACTGGGAAATCATCCGAAAAGTAAAAGAAGCTGTGTCCATTCCGGTGATCGGAAATGGAGATGTGGATTCACCACAGAAAGCAAAAGCACTTCTGGAAGAAACCGGATGCGACGGTGTGATGATCGGCCGGGCTGCGCAGGGGAATCCGTGGATCTTCGCACAGACGGCAGAATATCTGGAACACGGCACAGTGCCGAAGAAACCTGAACTTTCTGAAGTAAAAGAGATGATTCAGCGCCATGCCAGCCTGCAGATGAAGTATAAGAGCGAGCTTACAGCGATGCGTGAGATGCGAAAACATGTGGCATGGTATACAGCAGGGTATCCACACTCGGCACAGCTTCGGGCAGCAGTGAATGAAGTACAAAGCATGGAAGAACTGGAACAGTTGCTGGAAGGGTGGAACTGATCAGAATTAAAAGTTTGTGTATTGCGAAACGTGTCAGTGAGAACGGAGTGATCAGTAACACAAGGGGAGAATCAACAGACGAAAACTTCCGGAATGGTTGACATTTTCACGCGTTTCCTTTATAATACTGTGATTGCACAAGGGAGAAAAACAAGTTCTTCAAGTACCGGAAAGCACAGAATCCATAGTGAAGTGAAGGTGAATGGAAGTTTCTGGTATGCAATGTAAAAACGTGTAATATCTATAAATAAGGGACATAATCTAACGCAGAAAATAAAATAGAAATAAAGAGTGATCATACCGTGTCAGATGATCACGGAAAGAAAGGAAACGTAGAAACATGGAAGCAAAGAAAAACTTACTCACATATGCCGGACTGAAAAAACTGGAAGATGAATTACATGACCTGAAGGTTGTAAAAAGAAAAGAAGTAGCAGAAAAAATCAAGGAAGCCAGAGAACAGGGCGACCTTTCCGAAAATGCAGAGTACGATGCAGCAAAAGATGAACAGAGAGATATTGAACTTCGTATTGAAGAGATTGAGAAGATCCTGAAAAATGCAGAAGTTGTTGTAGAAGATGAAGTTGACGAAGGTAAGATCAACGTTGGCTGCAAAGTAAAAGTTCTGGATATGGAATACGATGAAGAGATGGATTTTCAGCTGGTTGGTTCCACAGAAGCAAACAGCCTGCAGGGAAAAATCTCCAATGAATCTCCTGTCGGAAAAGCTCTGATCGGAGCAAAACAGGGTGATGTAGTAGATGTAGAGCTTGCTGACGGAGACATCATGCAGTATAAAGTTCTGAAGATCGAAAGAAATATCTGAGTAATAAACAAGTAACTATCGGAAAAGATCAGAAGCGCTGCTTTAGAATAAGAAGCAGACGCATCGCAGCAGAAAAGAAGGAGTGACAAAGGTGGCAGAACAGAAGAAGCAGGAGCAGGATACGAATCAGTTATTAAAGGTGCGCCGTGAAAAACTGGCAGAACTGCAGGCAAATGGTAAAGACCCGTTCCAGATTACCAAATTTAACCAGACACATCATTCCCTTGAGGTAAAAGAGATTTATGAAGCACACGAAGCGGAACTTCTCAAAGACCATAAGGAACCGGAAGTAGAAGGTCTGGATGAAGAACAGAAAAAAGAAGTTCTGAAGAAAGACTATGAAGAAAGAAGAAGCATCATGGATGCAAACCCGATTCATGTAGCCGTAGCAGGCCGTATGATGTTCAAGAGAGTGATGGGAAAAGCTTCTTTCTGTAATATTCAGGATCTGCAGGGCAATATTCAGGTATACGTGGCAAGAGATGCCATTGGCACCGATTCCTACGCAGACTTTAAAAAATCTGATATTGGCGATATCTTCGGTCTGGAAGGATTTGCATTCAGAACAAGAACCGGTGAGATTTCTATCCATGCAGAGAAAATGACGCTGTTATCCAAGAGTTTACAGATCCTTCCTGAGAAATTCCATGGTCTGACCGATACAGATACCCGTTATCGTCAGAGATATGTAGACCTGATCATGAACCAGGAAAGCAAGAAAGTATTTATCAAACGTTCTCAGATTCTCAAAGAGATCCGTAACTTCCTTTCCGGACGTGACTTTATGGAAGTAGAGACTCCGATGCTGGTTGCAAATGCAGGTGGTGCTGCGGCAAGACCGTTCGAGACACATTACAATGCACTGAACGAAGATGTAAAACTGCGTATTTCTCTGGAATTGTACCTGAAGAGACTGATCGTTGGTGGTCTGGAGAGAGTGTTCGAGATCGGACGAGTATTCCGTAATGAAGGTGTGGACACCCGTCACAACCCGGAATTCACCCTGATGGAGCTGTATCAGGCATATACTGATTATGAAGGTATGATGGAACTGACCGAATCCATGTTCCGTTATCTGGCAGAAAAAGTCTGCGGTTCTACAAAGATCTCCTACAATGGTATCGAGATCGATCTTGGAAAACCATTTGAACGTCTGACCATGAACGATGCCATCAAAAAATATGCAGGTATCGATTTTGACCAGGTTGCAGACGATGAAGCTGCAAAAAAACTGGCAGAAGAACATCATATCGCATACGAAGAGCGCCACAAAAAAGGTGATATCATCAACCTGTTCTTCGAAGAGTTCTGCGAGAAGGAACTGATCCAGCCGACCTTTATCATGGATCATCCGATCGAGATCTCACCGCTGACCAAGAAGAAACCTTCCGATCCGACCAAGGTAGAACGTTTCGAGCTGTTTATCAACACATGGGAAATGTGTAATGCATACTCCGAGCTGAACGATCCGATCGATCAGAGAGAACGTTTCGCAGCACAGGAAGAAGCATTTGCAGCAGGTGATGACGAAGCCAACCATACAGACGAAGACTTCCTGAACGCCCTGGAGATCGGTATGCCTCCGACAGGTGGTATCGGATACGGTATCGACCGTCTGGTTATGCTGCTGACAGACAGCCAGGCCATCAGAGATGTACTTCTGTTCCCGACAATGAAGTCACTGGACGCTGATAAGAAAGTTTCCAAGACAACAAACAGCACTTCTGAAGCTGCACCGGAGAAAGAAGAAGTGATCGATTTCTCTAAGGTAAAAGTGGAGCCGTTATTCGAAGAATTTGTAGATTTCGATACTTTTAGCAAGTCTGATTTCAGAGCTGTAAAGGTAAAAGCATGTGAAGCTGTTAAGAAATCCAAGAAGCTTCTGCAGTTCACTCTGGATGACGGAACAGGCACAGATCGTACGATTTTAAGCGGTATTCACGCTTATTACGAGCCAGAAGAACTGGTAGGCAAGACACTGATCGCTATCACAAATCTGCCTCCAAGAGCTATGATGGGAATTGAATCCTGTGGTATGTTGCTTAGTGCAATCCACGAAGAAGAAGGAGAAGAAAAACTTCATCTTCTGATGGTTGATAACCACATTCCGGCTGGTGCAAAGCTGTACTAAAATTAAATATAAAATGTCTAAAACCATGATGTCAGACCGCATTTGACAACAATTTGACAACAAAATTTGGGATAATAATGAATCGTTATGAAGCATGACGAATTTCAGGTGGAAAGACACGGGTTTGGCAATGAAGCAAGAGCACTTCTTAGAGTTGATCTAAGAGGTGCTTTTTTTCGTGGAAAAGTTATATTCCGGCAGTCAACTTCTGTAAAACAGTAAATCTAATTTTGGAGGAAAGCATTATGAATGAAAAGTACAAACCGATTACAAGTATGAAGGAAGTTCCGGAACATTTAAGAAAATTACGCCGACAGTATCTGCGATATCAACAGGCAGAGATTATTTACAGTATCTCTCATAAGAAACTCTTAGAGCTTGCCAGTGATGCAGGAGCTATTTACAGAATTGATGGAACGGTACTGATTCGTCGTGATATTTTTGATGATTACCTGGAACGTTTCCATGAACCGGCAACAGGAAAAGATAAGGAGAAGAAGACAGATGAGCGGTAATGTATGGATGTTTTCAGATGAGATTGACGATGAAGATCTGGAATTTATGAGCCATGACTATGTGACCTACAATATGGCGTGTGAGTATTACCGGTTGGGAATGAAACCTGTTATTCGCATGGCACATGAAGCTGGAGCAGTCTATAAGATTGGAAAGAAAGTTTTGATTCGAAGAAGTATATTTGAAGCATATTTACGTGAGCAAAGGAAAATCTGAGGGAGGCAAGCACATGAGCGAATTAAGAAAAAAGATACATGATGATAATAATGGATTGGATTATGTACTGGTAGGAGATTATTATCTGCCAGTGTTATCCTTACCGGAAGAAACCAGACCGATTGGCTGCTGGGGGATGCTACGGAAGGAATATCTGAAAGAACATAAATCAGGAATGTATAGCTGTCTTCTTCTGACCGTCAGGCTGGACAGTCATCTGGCAGATGTGAATGAACAGGCACAGGAACGCTTTGAGCTGATTGAAGCACAGATGAGAAGTGCTGAGGGCGTAACAGAGGACTTGAAAGCACAGAATCCTATGGAATGGGTTCGCAGGGCAAATAATATCAGGAATCGTGCACAGGAAATTGTATTGAACGAATTGGTGTATGTATAGGAGGGCAAATGAGATACAGGATTGAGAAAGAGCAGGTGGGAATCTATGAAAATGACAAAAGAAATTGAAGAATTTTTAAATCTGGCAATAACAGAACACATGGGAAAGGCATATACGGACTGGAAATTAAAACAGCAAACAGATACAGAACCAGATAAAGTCGAGGAAGAATATGAAAAAGTAATAGTTTCACTTTCGCCGGAGCAGGAAGAAGCGATTACGAAATATTGTGATGCTATATTCAACAGTGGAGCAGATACAGAGGAATTCTTTTATCGACTGGGATTAAAAGATGGGATGAAGTTGAAAAAGTGCATGAAACAGATCCTTAAAGCATTGTCCTGAATAAGAGAGTAGTTTAGAGTGAAAAAGTTCAGAGAAGACATGGGGAGCTGTCTTTCTTTTGGGGAAGACAGCTTTTCACCTATCAGAGACTATGCAGGAGGAAACAAGGATGGGAAATATATTTGGATATATACGTGTCAGTAGTCGGGATCAGAACGAAGATCGGCAATTGATTGCATTGAAGGAGTTGGCTATCCCAGAAAAGAATATTTTTATTGATAAACAGTCTGGAAAAGACTTCAAGCGCCCACAATACAGAAAAATGATTCGACGTGTCCGGAAAGATGATCTTCTTTATATAAAAAGTATTGATCGCTTAGGACGTAACTATGCGGAAATACTGGAACAGTGGAGAATTCTCACAAAAGATAAAGGAATTGATATTGTGGTTCTTGATATGCCTTTACTTGACACTCGCCGGGGAAAAGATTTGATGGGAACGTTTCTGTCAGATATTGTATTGCAGGTACTGTCATTTGTAGCAGAAAACGAAAGAACAAATATTCGGCAAAGGCAGGCAGAAGGTATTGCAGCGGCAAAAGCCAGAGGTGTGCGGTTCGGTAGACCACCAAGCAGATTGCCAGATAATTTTCACGATGTGTATCAGCGGTGGAAAAACGGGAAAATAACTGGAACGTCTGCTGCGAAAGAATGTAATATGCCCTTATCAACTTTTCGGTATCGTGCAGAAATTTACGAAAAAGCCAAATTATTGTAAGGTGGGTGTTTTACATGAAAGTGTACTTT
>CAKRLG010000035.1 GCA_934359255.1 uncultured Ruminococcus sp. | reverse complement strand
GAAACTGAAAAACTCTACAAAGTGCGTAAATTCAAGGATTTCTAGGTATCTTTCCTTTGTAGTCCTACCACAGTCTCGACATGCACCGTATGAGGAAACTGGTCCACACCCTGCACGCTCTTAACTTCATAGCCTTCCCCGCGCAGGTACTTCAGATCCCGTGCCAGAGTGGCCGAGTCGCAGCTTACGTACACGATCCGTTTCGGCTGCATCTTTACCATGGTAGCCAGTACGCTCTCTTCGCATCCTTTCCGCGGTGGATCCACCACGATCACATCCGCATAGATACCTTCTTTTTCGTATTTTTCCGGCAACACTTCTTCCGCTTTTCCTACAAAGAATTCTGCATTGGTGATATGATTCAGTGTTGCATTTCGTTTTGCATCCTCGATGGCAGCCGGGACGATTTCCACACCATAGACCTGTTTTGCTTTCTGGGCAAGGAAGAGGGAAATCGTTCCGATTCCGCAGTAGAGATCCCAAACCGTCTCATTTCCTTCCAGACCTGCATATTCCAGGGCTTTTTCGTAGAGTTTCTGTGTCTGCACCGGGTTGACCTGGTAGAAGGACTGAGGAGAAATCTGGTAGGCGATTGGTCCGATGGTATCGGTGATATATTCCTGTCCCCATAAAAGTTTCCCTTTTCTCCCCAGAATCACGTTCGTCTTTTCCCTGTTGATATTCAGAGAAATACTGGTCATCCCCGGAATCTTGCGAAGTTTCGCGATCAGTTCTTCTGCCTCCGGGATGTGGCTGCCGTTGACAACAAGACAGACCATAATTTCTTTCGACTGGAATCCATAACGGATCAGTACATGACGCACCAGACCCTTCCCGGTCTTCTCATCATATGCCGGAATAGCATACGCTTCCATATGCGCCAGTACCAGATTCAGAATCTGTTCGTTGACCTCCACGCCCAGATAACACTTTCTGTTGCTGATGATCGAGTGAGTTCTTCCTGCATAGAATCCGGCGATCAGATGACCTTCTTTGTCGTATCCCACCGGAAACTGCGCTTTGTTTCTGTAATGGTACGGATCCTCCATGCCGATGATAGGCTGCATCGGAATCTCTTCTTTCTGAAAACCACCGATCCGGATCAGATTATTTTCAATCTTCTGCTGTTTGTACGCCAGCTGTTTTTCATAAGAAAGTGCCTGGATCTGGCAGCCGCCGCACTGACGGGCACACGCGCAGCGTGGCTCCACCCGGTCTTTCGACGGTTCCATGATCTCCACCAGTCTGGCATAACCGTAATTTTTCTTCGCCTTCATGATCTTTACCTGTACTTTATCGCCGATCACTGCGTCTTTTACAAATACAGTATAGCCATCCACTTTTCCGATTCCTTCCCCGTCATGTCCCATATCTTCGATGGTTACAGTCAGAAGATCATTCTTTTTGTATTCCATGGATCTGCCCTTTCTTTACATACTGGTTTTACGGATATTTGATTCAAACAGCCGGTTATAGCCAAGCCATTCGTTAGGTTCTTTCGCATTGTCGAAAAGCTCGGTAAATGTTTCCATCTTGGCATCCGTATTGTCCGCCATATTCAGCGCTGCCGCCTCCATCAGTGCCGGTTTCTTCGGGGAACCGTATTCCAGTTCTCCATGATGTGCCAGGATACAATGCTTTAATTCACTCTCCACTTTTGCCGGGAAATCCGGGATCTCGCGGATCGCATCGTGGATCATCTCCGCACCGATCATAATATGTCCCAGCAGCTGTCCGTCATCGGTATAATCATTCATCGGAAATGCAGAAATTTCTTTCGTCTTTCCGATATCATGAAAGATTGCTGCGGTCAGAAGCAGGTCGCGGTTCAGTGCAGGGTAGGCTTTCGTGTAAAAATCACAGAGTTTGGTCACATTTAGCGTATGCTCCAGCAGTCCGCCCACAAAACCGTGATGTACCGTCTTGGCCGCGGAATTGAAGCGGAACCGTTTGATAAATGCTTCATCCTCCACAAAAAACATTTCTAACAGACGGGACAGGTATGGATTTTTGATGGTTTTGATGAGCGCCATCAGTTCTCCGTACATCTCGTCGATATCGCATTTGCTCACAGGAAGATAATCGGTTGGATCGTACTCTCCCTCACTGGCTTTTCTTGCACGCTTGATGTTCAGCTGCAGCGCTCCTGCAAAGTTGGTGACATCACCCATGATCTCAATATAGTCCAGGGACTCAAAATCATCGATTCCCAGGGAATTCGGATCCCAGATCTTGGCATCGATCGTCCCTGTCTTGTCCTGCAGGATCACATTTTCATATGGTTTTCCGTTTTTCGTCACTGCTGCCTGTTTATGTTTGCAAAGGTAAATCCCGGACACCCGGCATCCCTCAAAAAATTCCTGAATAAATTTCATATAATCTCCTTCCGTCTTTCCGCCTGATTTTCTGTCAATGAAAATCCCGCAGAATTTTTGTGGTATAGAAAGCCACCGCCCCTATACCACATTTTTATCTCTCTATTATTTTTTACAGACTCTTTTATAGTTTATAACGCATCCAGTGTCACGTCAAACACTATTTCCACATATCCTTCCGCACCTTTTCGCATCGCCGTCACTTTGATCTTCTGATCTTTTTTCGACTGATCCAGGCGTGTCCGCAGCCTTGACAGTGTCTCGACACTTTCGTTTCCCACTTTCACGATCACATCTCCGTTCTGGATCCCGGCGTTCATCGCCGGGGAATCCTCCTCCACGGAGTTTACATAAATACCGGTAGGAATTCCGGTTTTCTGTGAGAGACTGCTGCTGATGTCCTGTCCGCGGACACCGAGATATATCAGATCTTCGTTATTTGACAGTTGCTCAATCAGTTTCCGGAGATCCGAGATTGATAATGCCGTCACCACCCCGGTATCCGTCTCCCCGGAAAAAGACTGCGCGATCACACCCACGATCTTTCCGTCCAGATTGACCAGGACTCCGCTTCCCTCGCTGTTTCCCATAATATCCGTCGTAAACAGATGATATTCACTGTCCACCGTACTTTTCACATTCGTTGTGGAAGTCACCCGGCCGCAGACTACCGAATCCGGATAACCGGACGGACTTCCCAGTGCCAGTACCAGATCTCCCTGGTTCACCGAAGATGCGTTTCCCAGTTCCCCTACTGCGATCACATCCCTTGTCTCTTTGCTGAGATCATTTCTGGAAATCTTGATCACTGCAAGTCCGGTAGCCTCATCCTGTTTGAGAAAATGCCCGTCTACCGTATTGCCATCACAGAAGGTCACAAGAATCCGGTCCACCGTATCCACCACCCGGTATTCTGTCAGCACATAGTATTCTTTTCCCGTATCCGCCACCAGAAAGCCTGATGCCTGCTTTTCGTCTTCGAAGGAATTATTCATCCAGTCCACATCGTTGGTAAATCCCTGTACCACAACCACAGAACTTTTCGGCTCACTGGCTGCCTCTGAAATCTGCTGATACAGATCTGAATACTCCTGCAGTGTCAGCGGCTCTTTTTGTGTCTCCGTGTCTGTTGTATCATTTTCATCGGTCGGCGCATCTCCGCTTTCTTCTTCCGGTATCTCCTGCTGAGGAGTATTTTCTTCGTCCCCGCCCGTCGATGCTCCCTCCACGATATTCACTCTCGGCTGTTCTTCCTCCGGTCGGAAATAAGGCACCGCCTTTACAAATACAAATGCCGCAATCACACCGAACAATACCGCTCCTGCTGCCACTCCTGCCGCAGTCACCGCGATTTTCCGTTTATCCAAAGGCTTCTTTTTCATCACTTCCCGGTAAAAATCGTATTCGTCCTGCTTGTGATCTTTCTTTTTATCCATACGCGTAGTCTCCTGTCTCTGACTCCAACTGTAACTGCACCGTTTTTCTCTGTGTTTTAGAGCGTGTTTGAAAAAGGCTTTCTGCAAAATGGGGCGTGCAGATTGCGGGAATGATTTTTCAAACACGCTCTAAGCTCTGCTTTTTCGTAACACAATGGAAAAACAGCTGCTGCCTGAGAATTTCCTTAATATTTTATCAAATATATATGAACATTTTATGACATACCGAAAAAACTTTTTTCTGCCCGGCTTTTTGCCTTTCTTTTCCTTCTCAGATAGAGTAGAATAAGGCGTATAGAAAGGATATAACATTATGAATAACAAAGCTTTAAAAACACTGGAATATACCAAAATCATCGAGATGCTTGCAGCCCATGCTTCTTCCCCTCTCGGAAAGATCCGCTGCGAGGATCTTCTTCCTTCCTGTTCACCGGGAGAGATTGAATATAAGCAGGAACAGACTCAGGATGCCCTGTCCCGTCTGTTTCAGAAAGGAAACATCAACTTCGGCAGTGCCAAAGATATCCGCGGTTCCCTAAAACGTCTGGAGATCGGAAGTACCCTTGGGATCACAGAACTGTTGCAGATCTGTGCCCTTCTGGATAACACCTCCCGGGTAAAATCTTACGGCCGCCGTGAAAAAGAAAATGAACAGCGGGACTCTCTGGATGATCTTTTCGATGCCCTGGAACCTCTTCCGCTGTTAAATACAGAGATTCGTCGATGCATTCTCTCTGAAGACGAGATCGCCGATGATGCAAGCGCAACCTTAAAACAGATCCGCCGTTCGATGAAAGTGACCGGCGAACGCATTCATACACAGCTTGCCGGTATGGTCAACGGCTCCGCGAGAACATATCTGCAGGACGCTGTGATCACCATGCGAAACGGCCGCTACTGTATCCCGGTCAAGGCCGAATACAAAAGCCAGGTACCTGGTATGATCCACGATCAGTCTTCCACCGGTTCCACCCTCTTTATCGAACCGATGGCGATCGTAAAACTGAACAATGAGATCCGTGATCTGGAGATGAAAGAAGCTGCAGAGATTGAAGTCATCCTGGCTTCTTTAAGTAACATGGCTGCCCAGGAACGTGAAAATCTCCGCTATAACCTGGAAAATCTGGTAGAACTGGACTTTATCTTTGCCCGTGCTGCCCTTGCCATGGATATGAATGCCACACGACCTATCTTTAATACCAAAGGCTATATCAACATCCGCAAAGGTCGTCACCCACTGATCGACAAGAAAAAGGTCGTTCCGATCGATATCCATCTTGGAAAAGAATTTCATCTGCTGATCGTTACCGGTCCGAATACCGGTGGTAAAACCGTTTCCTTAAAAACAGTCGGGCTTCTGACTCTGATGGGACAGGCAGGTCTTCATATTCCTGCACTGGATCGTTCTGAATTATCTGTTTTTGAGGAGGTATATGCGGATATCGGGGATGAACAGAGTATCGAACAGTCACTCAGTACCTTCTCCTCCCATATGACCAATGTAGTTTCCTTTATCGAAAAAGCCGACCCGAAGTCCCTCGTTCTCTTCGATGAACTGGGCGCCGGTACCGACCCGACAGAAGGTGCGGCACTGGCAATCTCGATTCTGAACTATCTGCAAAAACAGGGCATCCGTGCCATGGCAACCACGCATTACAGCGAATTGAAAGTATACGCACTCTCTACACCGGGTGTGGAAAATGCTTCCTGTGAATTTGACGTGGAGACGCTTCGTCCTACCTACCGCCTACTGATCGGTGTCCCCGGAAAGAGTAATGCCTTTGCTATTTCCAGTAAACTGGGGCTGCCATCGTATATTATCGATGACGCAAAAAAACAGATCAGCCAGGAAGACGAGTCCTTCGAGGATGTGATCTCCACCCTGGAAGAAAACCGTATCACCATCGAAAAAGAACGCATGGAGATTGCCCGCTACAAGTCCGAAATCGAAGATCTGAAAAAACAGCTGGAGACCAAGCAGGAAAAACTGAACCAGCAGCGTGACCGGATCCTCCGGGAAGCCAACGAGCAGGCACATGCAATCCTCCGTGATGCGAAAGAATATGCGGATCAGACGATCAAAGACTTTAACAAATTCGGAAAAGCCAATATTTCCATCAAAGAAATGGAAAATAAACGACAAGATCTCCGAAAGAAGATGAACAAAGTCGAGAGCAATATGTCCAAAAAAGAAAAGAAGGTCACAGGCAATCTGAAGCCTTCCGATCTGCATCTTGGCGACGGCGTAAAAGTACTGAGTCTGAATCTCAAAGGAACGGTAAGCACCCTCCCGGATGCCAAAGGTTATCTTCTGGTACAGATGGGTATCATGCGATCCAAGATCCATATCTCTGATCTGGTACTGTTACAGGAAGAAACCGTGATCTCCGCACCGAATATGCAGCGCACCAGCGCCGGGAAGATCAAGATGTCAAAATCTTCATCCGTCGGCATCGAGATCAATCTGCTCGGCCGTACCGTCGATGAAGCTATCGCGGAACTGGATAAATATCTGGATGATGCATATCTGGCACATATTCCAAGTGTCCGTGTCGTTCACGGAAAAGGTACCGGAGCCCTGCGGAAGGGCATCCATAACTATCTGCGCCGGGTAAAATATGTCTCCTCCTTCCATCTTGCAGAATTTGGCGAAGGAGATGCCGGTGTTACGATCGTAAATTTTAAAAAATAATGATTCAGCAAGTAATATCCCGCTACGACAAGGAGTTTTTTATGGTATCCAAACAGAAAATAATGATTGTAGACGATGACAACAACATCGCCGAACTGATATCTCTTTATCTTACCAAAGAATGCTTTGAGTGTAAGATTGTCAACGACGGGGAGGAAGCTTTGAGTGCGTTTCCTTCCTTTCAGCCGAACCTGATTCTTCTGGATCTGATGCTGCCCGGTATGGACGGCTATCAGGTCTGCAGAGAGATCCGCCACAAATCCAATGTACCGATCATCATGCTCTCTGCAAAAGGAGAAGTTTTTGATAAGGTACTCGGCCTGGAACTGGGTGCTGACGACTATATGATCAAACCTTTTGATTCCAAGGAACTGGTAGCCCGGGTCAAAGCGGTTCTCCGCCGTTTCCAGCCTGCCCCTTCCGCTCCGTCGGTACCTGCCGGAAAATACGTGGAATATCCGGATCTGATCATCAATCTGACCAACTATTCCGTTATCTATCAGGGGATGACCATCGACATGCCGCCAAAGGAACTGGAACTTCTGTATTTTCTCGCTTCCTCACCTAATCAGGTATTTACCAGAGAACAGCTTCTGGATCATATCTGGGGATATGAATACATCGGCGATACCCGTACCGTAGACGTACATATCAAGAGACTGCGTGAAAAGATCAAAGATCATCCATCCTGGTCGATCAGTACCGTATGGGGCATCGGTTACAAATTTGAGGTTAAATCCCGATGAAACAGACACTGTATTCCAAATTTATCACGGCCTATATTTTTCTCGGTACTCTCGGAATCGTGTTAATCTCTACTCTGGGATCTTCTCTGATCCGGGAGCATATTCTGGAAGACACCGGAGCCGCTCTGTACAAAGAAGCGATTTCTCTCGCCTCCTATCAGGCAAATACGGATTATTCAGACAATGCAGATGTGGAAGCTGCCTATAATCAGCTAAAGACCCTCTCTGCTTTTCAGGATTCCCGGATCCTGATTCTGAACCCGTCCGGACAGCCATTGATTGATACCGGCAAGCCATACACTGCGACGGCTCAAAACTCGCTTAAAGACTTTGATCCTGCGATCATGGGATCCGCCAACTATATTACAGGTACTTTTCATGGATATTTTAAGGAAGATATGGTCAGCACACTGGTTCCTATCACCAAAAACCTGACCACCAAAGGGTATGTATCGATTCATCTTCCGATGACCGTGATCATTAACCAGAAAGAATCCGTTCTCGGTCCGGTCCATATCGTGTTTGCGATCCTGCTGCTTTGTTCTCTCATGATTCTTGCTCTGTTTTCTCATTCCGTGTACCGGCCGTTGAAGAAAATTACCGCAGGTGCAAACGAATATGCAGCAGGAAATCTGGATTATAACATTCCTGTCACAACCAATGATGAAATGGGCTACCTTGCAGATACCCTGAACTATATGTCCGGCGAACTGAGCAAATCGGGAGAATATCAGCACAAATTCGTAGCCAATGTCTCCCATGATTTTCGCTCCCCCCTTACTTCAATCAAGGGTTTTGTGGAAGCGATCATGGACGGAACGATTCCACCCGAGATGCAGGATCGTTATCTGAAAATCGTGATTGATGAGACCGAACGTCTGGAAAAACTGACCCAGAGTCTTCTGACCCTGGATAAACTGGACTCCAAAGGACGTCCTTTGCATATGAACGACTTTGATATCAACCGTACGATCAAAAATACAGTAGCCACTTTTGAGGGTATCTGCCGCAAAAAGATGATTACCATTGAACTGCATCTGGAGTCAGAAACTCTGATGGTTCATGCCGATATGGAACAGATCCAGCAGGTTCTGTACAACCTGATCGATAACGCCATCAAATTCAGTTCTGACAACTCCATCATCAAGGCAGAAACTTCCGAACGTCATGGCACAGTTTTCGTATCTATAAAAGACTCCGGTGTGGGTATTCCCAGAGAAAAACAGAATAAAATCTGGGATCGGTTTTATAAGATTGATTCTTCCCGCGGCAAAGACCGCAAGGGCACCGGTCTCGGACTATCTATTGTCCGCGAGATCATTGCCGCACATAATCAGAATATCAATGTTATCAGTACTGAAGGTGTCGGTACCGAATTTATCTTTACATTAGAAAAAAGCAAGGGAACCAGCTGATTCCCCTGCTTTTTTTTATCCTGTCTTTCTTTATTTCCACTCATATCTGGTCAGATGACCGCCCAGCTGCATATGATCAAAATTATGCTGCCGCAGCGCCTCGTAGAGCACGATCGCCACCGAATTACTCAGGTTCAGCGAACGGATATCGTTCATCATCGGGATACGGATCGCAGTCTCCTGATTTTCCAGTAAAATCTCCTCCGGGATCCCGCCGCTTTCTTTTCCAAACATAATGTAGGCATCTTCCTCATACTGTACTTCCGTATAGGTCTGCGGTGCTTTTGTCGATGCCATATAGATCTTGGCTCCCGGGTTTTTCTCCAGGAAATCCTGATAATCAATATACCGGGTGACATCCAGATCATCCCAGTAATCCATCCCTGCACGTTTGATTGATTTTTCATTTAACCGGAAACCCAGCGGCTCAATCAGATGCAGTCTCGTACCTGTCGCCACACAGGTACGTCCGATGTTTCCTGTATTGGACGGAATCTCCGGCTCATAAAGAACAATATTTAACTTTGCCATATTCTCTTACCCCATTACTTTGTATAACTCATCCGGCTGCGGTTTGTCCAGATACCGGACATCCTCACCATTTCGCAGGATCCGGTCGTTCCCGCTGTTGGTACGACCTACCACAACGGCATGGATGCCTGCCTGTTCCAGTTTTCTCACCAGTTCGTGACCGTCGTCTGCCGCGATCATCATGGAACCGCTGGACATGATCTGGTAGGGATTAACCCCAAAGTAGTTGCAGATTTCCACGGTCTCCTGACGGATCGGGATTTTCTTCAGATCCACTTCCAGACCGACCCCGGCTCCGCTCGCCATCTCCCAGAACGCACCGAAGACACCACCCTCGGTGATATCATGCATAGAGGATACACCATGCTCCACGGCGATTCGTGACTCCGGTACCACCGACAGATACTGGTCAAAATCCTTTGCTGTATCAATCAGAACCGCCGGAAATCTTTTTTTGAGCTCTTCTTCTTTTTCTTTTGCAAGAATCGTCGTTGCCTCCAGGCCGATCCATTTGGTCACGATGATATCCTGATCCGGACGGATCTGGGATACCGTGCGCAGATTCTCTTTTTTCATCTTGCCAACACCGGTCACGGAGATCAACGGCTGCTTTACCACATTGGTGATCTCCGTATGCCCACCCAGGATCTCTATATGCAGTTTTTCACAGGTTTCTTCCGCATCCTGCATCATTTTTCGGATCTCCGGCTCTTCAACGGTATCCGGGAGCATTACAGTCAGCATCACTCCCACCGGATCTGCACCGGCTGCCGCAAGATCATTTGCCGTGATATGGATGCTGTGATGTCCCAGATCCTTTGCTGTTCCCGTGATCGGATCCGTGGACATCACCAGAACTTCATCTTCACCTACCTCAAGAGCGGCGCAGTCCTGCCCTACCGCCGGACCGACCAGTACTTCCTCTCTTCTGTGTTTTACCTGTTTTAATACCGAACGGATCAATACCGGTTCCGGCAGTTTTCCTATCTTCATGATTTTCTCCTCCGCATCTGTCAGCCGCCATACTGGTTCAGTACCACATAGACCTGATTCAGATCGTTGTTTGCAATTGCTGTATACATGGCGCTGGACGCTTCCGCATTGCTGGTTTTTACGCCTACTTTGTATTTATTTGGCGTCATCTGATAATAACTGTTATTTACTTCTTCTTTGCTGACCTGTTCCCCATTCTCCGTGACAATTTTCCACAGCTTTGCTTTGTATCCGGTATGGGCACTCTGGGTCTGTTCCATACTTCCAAAGGCTTTCTCCGGATCTGCAGTCAGTTCGGTCGTCGGATCAATAGTCTCCAGCGTTTCACTTTCATAGGTCACTTTTCGGTCTGCAGAACGATATTCCTCTCCATACAGAGTAAAATAGATCTTTCCCCCGTAGGTATATCCTTCAATATAAATCGGTGCTTCTGTATTGTTCACAAACCGGAAATCCTTTGCACCTTCTGCAATTGCCGCATCCATGGACGGTTCTACATATTTGACGATCATGGAATGATTATGTCGCTCTGTCACTTCCAGTTCTGCCTGTAATACTGCCTGATATAAAGTCGTAGATACCTGGCAGATACCTCCGCCAAAAGACTCCACAACCGTACCATTCGCATATGATGCAGCAGGTTCATAACCATTTTCTTCGGTAAATGGTACCATATTGTCACAGACGGAAATTTCTTCTCCAGGATAGAGAACTTTCCCGTTTAGTTTTGAAGTACCGTTTTTTACATTTGTCGCTCTGGCTGCGCTGCTGGCAGAATAATCGGTGACTCCCTGTCCCAGTATATCCTTTACCTTCGCCAGTTCTTCCTGTGAGCCTTTCGGCTCCGTGATCTCCACATCCAGATCCACGCTTCCCGGACCATCTTTCCACACATGTTCCAGATAATCCGACACTTTATCCACAGAACCATCCTCATTCAAGGTAACTCCACGCACACCGTTGGTGATCTTGAACTCACCATTCTCTCTGGTCAGTTCATAATCCACCACTTCACGGTTCAGCGGTACACAATAAGTCTCCAGTGCCTTCCTCACACTGTCCTCATCTACCCGATAAGAAAGATCCAGCTGCAGATTTTCCTGTTCCAGTGCTTTTTTCACTTTATATCGTTTGATGACATTGCCGACCTGTCCCACATCCATCGCCTGCCGGATCGTGTCATCATTATCCCCGGTAACGCCCAGTTCTTTTGCTGTCACACCGGTGGACATATCATCCATATGAAGAACGATCTGATAACCGGTAATCTCATCCACCCGGGTCTGCAGCGCCTCCTGTGCCTCTTCTTGCGTCATACCGGACAGATCCACACTTTCCGCGTAAATATGATCCAGAATCGTCCGCTGTCCTTCGATCGCATTGTTCGAAGTACCGGTATCAAGTGTGACTTCATCCGTTTCTGCCTGCAGTGTCGGCACATCTTCGCTGTCTTCTTCCTGACTGTTTTCTCCCTCTTCTGCAGCAGCTGTTCCGGTAGCCTCTGTGTTTCCACTGTCTTGCGCACTTTTGTCAGCTGTATCTTCACTGCTTCCGCTCTCCTGCGTCGACTCAGACTTCTGTGTGCTCTCTGTATTCTGTGCGCACCATCCGCTGACAGGCTGCTGTAACATCATGACTCCTGCCAGCAGAGCCGCCATTATTTTTTTCTTCATCTGTATGTCAATCCCTTATAACATTACTTCCAAAACCATCGGAACCACCATCGCAAGTACCAGTATAACTGCGATAATTCCCGCTACAATCTGTCTTCTGTTTTTCTTCCACATATTCATTTTTTCATTCACCTCTTCATGCGCCCATACCGGGCAATAATCGTATCGATTTTCCTGGATGCCTCATTTTTCGTTAAGCTGTCAATGGACACATCCAGTTCTATTTTATGATATTTCACCAGATCATTCAAGTATGCTTTTTGTGCCGGTGTGATCGGACCGCGCCGTTTTACCTTATACTGTAACTGTTTCGGCTGAAAGATCCGCTCCTGCCCTTCTCCTGCGATCCCTATCAGATGCTGATACAGTTCATGGGTTGCCAGTGCGTCATGATACGCCCGGTGCGCATATGCCCGGTCAATCTGAAAATACCCGCAAAGATTTGTCAGACTCCTGCTCTCCAGATCCGGAAGCAGCGTTCTTGCGATTTTCAGAGTATCAATTCCATTTTTTTCAAACGGAATCTTCTGATCCGCCGCCTGGTGCTTCAGAAAGCTGTAATCAAAGATCAGGTTGTGTCCCATCAGATCCAGTTCCCCGCAGAAGTCCAGAAAGGCACGCACTGCTTCTGCCGGTGTCGGCTGTCCATCTACCATCTCCTGTGTGATTCCCGTCAGTTCCCGGATCCGCTCCGGAATCTTCATCTGCGGATCTGCAAACATACAAAAGGTATCTTTCACCTCGCCATCCAGAACTTTGACCGCTCCGATCTCCAGGATGCGATCCTGAGATGGATACAGCCCTGTGGTCTCCAGATCCACAACCACATAACTGGACGGACATGCTGTTTTTTCCATAGTATTTTTCCTTTCTCGCTTATCCTGCTGCCTGCTTTCTGTACCGGAAAACGGCCTTCTGCTCAACCGCCATTCATTTTCCCTGTCAGGCAACAGACAATTATTTTTGCATTATGTCAACCGATGGTAATTTTATCATTTTCGCATCGTACGTCAGTACATCCCTGTTCCGGTAATCAAACAGGATCCAGCACGGTTCGCTTGCTCCGGTATCTGGATCGTAGTCCATCCGCTCCAGATGGGTCATACGCGCCAGCTGTTTCTCATCATATCCTTCATACTCCGGCAGATACTCATGTGTCTCTTCTTCCTTCAGATAAAATTCCCGGATGTCTCTCTTATACGCTTTCAGATCCTTCGCCCATGCCGGTCTGGTTTTCATATTTTCTCTCGCATACAGATCACAGATCATCAGCTGCCGGTAATATTCCATTTGATTTTCATCCACATATTCCTGCAGGAATTCCTGCAAAATCTCGTATCGTCGGATCCTGGTATGGGAAATATCCATATACCCCTTTTTATCATAAAATGCTCCCAGAGCTTCATACAGCGCAAATGGATTGTCAAATAATTTTTCTATCGCACGCAGGGTTTTTCCGAACTGATTACTGTTATAATAGACTTCCACCATCTCTTCCACCAGTTTCAGCCGCAGAACGTCATCATATGGCAGCCACCTGGTATACAGCACCTCGTAAGGCTCCCGGCTCTGGCAGACACAACCGTACTCCGATGCCGCCTGATACATAAAGGATCCCTTTAAAACCTTCAGAAATCCCAGCTGCAGCTGCTGTGGCCGCAGCCGATAGACATCACAGAATGATTTTCCAAACGAATCATAGTCTTCATATGGAAGACCCGCGATCAGATCCAAGTGCTGATGTACGTTATGCCCTTCCTGCACCCGTGTCACCACCTCGGATACCTGAGCAAAATCCATTTTCCGGTGGATCTCCCGGATCGTATCCGGATTCGTTGACTGCACACCGATCTCCAGCTGGATCATTCCCGGACGCATCGTGCGAATCAGTGCGATCTCTTCCTCATTTAACAGATCCGCTGCCACCTCAAAATGGAAATTCGTGATCCCGTTGTCGTGAGCGATCAGATATTTCCAGATCGCCATCGCATGATCGTGCTTACAGTTAAAGGTTCGATCCACAAATTTTACCTGCGGCACCTTATGATCCAGGAAAAACTGTAATTCCGCTTTGACCAGTTCCAGATCCCGGAACCGCAGTTTCTTGTCGATCGAGGAAAGACAGTAGCTGCAGGAGAACGGACATCCCCTGCTCGACTCATAATAAATAATACGGTTTTCGAATTTTTCCAGATCTTTGTAGACAAACGGAATCGTACTCAGATCCGTGATTCCTCTCCAGGGATTCTCCTGGATCTGATCCCCGTCCCTGTAGGTAATTCCCTCAATCTTCGCCAGTTCTGAGATGCCTTCCAGATAAAAACCTGCCAGTTCCAGGAATGTCACTTCCCCTTCCCCTTTCATCACACCTGTCACTTCCGGATGCTCCTCCAGCACCTTCCGCGCATCATAGGACACTTCCGGTCCTCCCAGCCAGATGGCTGTGTCGGGAAGCACCTTGTGCACTTCCCGGATCAGATTCTTCACATAGGAAATATTCCAGATATAACAGGAAATGCACAGAACCTCCGGATGATCGCGATAAATCCCCTTTAAAATATCATCAAGATTCTGATTGATCGTATACTCCGCCAGCCCGATCTGATCCTGGTATTTTTTCGCATATGCCTTTAAGCTGTATACCGCCAGATTGGAATGGATATATTTTGCATTGATTGCTGCCAGCAATATATGTTTTCTTTCTGCCATTGCATTATAACCTCCGAATGGCTTTTATTATACTGTATCTCTCCGGTTATCTCAATAGCCACTCGCCGTTCTCTGTTTACAAATATATGAATTTTCTGTTCCTGTTTTTTTTGCAAAATTTGGATTTTACATCTTGCACTTTCAAAAAAAGTATGCTAATATATACCTCGAGCTTGCCCAGATAGCTCAGTTGGTAGAGCAGAGGACTGAAAATCCTCGTGTCACTGGTTCGATTCCGGTTCTGGGCATTATCGGTTGATCCGATAGAAAGAACTTAAAACTTTTTCAAAAAAGTTTTAAAAAGTTCTTGACAATCCCGACTGACTAATATATAATACATTATGTTGTCAGCGACAAACACTTGCGGGTGTAGTTCAATGGTAGAACACCAGCCTTCCAAGCTGGATACGTGGGTTCGATTCCCATCACCCGCTTTCAACTGAATATCAGTTATTTATGCACGAGTGGCTCAGTGGTGGAGTATCGCCTTGCCAAGGCGAGGGTCGCGGGTTCGAATCCCGTCTCGTGCTTTTTTTGTTATCTAAAATCGGGAGCAACGAATTTGCTGCTCCCGATTTTTATATTCCAAGTCTGTCAATAATCTCCACTATCTCATCATAATTTGGCACTTTATCTTTTACATTCATATAATCTTTCTGAAAATTTTTTAATTCTTCTCGCCCTGATTTATTATCACTTTGTTTTATATCCAAATCTGTTCCATAATCAAGCAATAACTGCAACGTTTTGGCAGCTGCATCATTTTCGTAAAACCTAAGTGCAAGTAAACCATTCTGATTCATATAATCTTCTTGAAAATTACAATCTGCACCATATTCCAGCAGAAGTTTGGTTGCTCCATAATAACCACATTCTGTTGTATAGGTTAATGGTGTATTTACTCCTGTTGGATTTTCAAAAATCTGGACATCCGGGTTTGCTCCATGTTTTAACAGTAATTCTAATACTTTCCACTCATCTTTTTTCTTGTTACTTTCGGTATTATACTTTATAGAATAATACACCGACTTTGTATTTTCATTCGGATCCCACCCGCTTTTTAAATATTGTTCCACTTTGTTGTAATCATTATCTCTGATAGCAACTAACTCTTTTCCTTCTTCTTTTATCAGATTCTGATGCTGAATCTCATCATAATTCACAAATTCATTTACTATTTGATAATCCTTTATTCCTGCTAAAACAGTTATCGCTAATAATACAAGAAATATCTTTTTAAACTTTTTCTTCTTAAATCTTATAACACCAAATATAATCGTCAGTACTACCAGTGTAAAAAGAAATATATTAAATACTATAAACAGTATTCCCAAAATTCCTATGAAAGGTATTACACTTAAACTTCCCATATATGCTCCCATCAACCATTTGCGGCATACCTATCTGATCCCTGTCTCAATATCGACAATAGCACTTTGTCATTTCCTTTTCAAGCTTTTGGCGGAGTATTTTTAATTTACAGGAAAGAAATTTCCTGTAAAACAAAAAAGAGAAACGCTGGATTTTCAACGTTTCTCTTATCTTCGACTACTGCCGCAGACCGGAATCGAACCGGTACGGGTATCACTACCCACGGGATTTTAAGTCCCGGGCGTCTGCCAGTTC
>CAKRLG010000034.1 GCA_934359255.1 uncultured Ruminococcus sp. | reverse complement strand
GCCTTCGGCTATATCCTTCCCACTACCGGGTGGATTCGGGACTTTAACCCGTTAGAAACGTGCGCCGCTAGGCGCACCAGATAAAAAAAAGAACATTCTGTTTTGGAATGTTCTTTTTTTATCCCCAAGACGATCCCGCCTGTCATTTTCTGTGTTTTTTTATAAATCGCCGGTATCAGTTCCCGATATCCTGCTCATCAAATTCCACCACCGTATAATATCCCCGGTCTGTTTCTTTGATATCTTTTACAATTCCTTTTCGTGACTGCAGTCTCTCATAACCGGGATAGTTTTTACTCATGGCGATCATTGGCTGTATCGTATAATAATATGACGTTGGCAGGGCACTTTCTGTTACATCCACTTCCTGTCCCACTGTCAGAAGTCCCTGACGTTCCATCTTAAACTCCATGTTTCGCATGATAGATCCTCCTTCCCTGTATAGCTGTTCCCATCTATTTTTTTCATAATCTTCCTTTTCATTGTTTATCCGATTCTGATACCCATAGTCCTGAACCGTTACGTTTTTATTATAGATTTCCCGTAGAAAAATACAAGACCATCTCTTCTGTTTTTCTGCCATTTTCAGTATTTTTTCAAAAATCCAAAGAGAAATTGTGCAAAATTTTGTCTTGCGAAACAGGAATTGCCATTATATAATGGGGTACGTGATTTGAAATGCGGTTTCCGAAGGCTGTTATTTTCGGAAGCTACAGCCAACCAAACATTCATAGAACAAAGGAGAACAAATATGGGTGGAATTTTTGGAGTTGCATCAAAAAGCAATTGTGTGTCTGATTTATTTTTTGGAACTGACTATCATTCTCATCTTGGTACACGCCGGGGTGGTATGGCAGTCTACGGCAAAGAAGGCGGGTTCAACCGGGCGATCCACAATATCCAGAACGCTCCCTTCCGTACAAAATTCGAACGGGACGTACAGGAATTAGAGGGTAATCTCGGTATCGGCTGTATCTCTGATACAGAACCACAACCGCTTTTAGTTCAGTCTCATCTGGGAAGTTTTGCGATCACAACTGTTGGTAAAATTAATAATATGGACGAACTGGTAAAACGTTCTTTCGCCAACGGCTGCACACATTTTCTCGAAATGAGCGGCGGAGATATCAACGCCACAGAGATGGTGGCATCTCTCATCAATCAGAAATCTTCTCTGATCGAAGGCATTCGCTACGCGCAGGACGTTATTGAAGGATCTATGACCATGCTGGTTATGACTCCCGAAGGTATCTATGCGGCCAGGGACCGGTTAGGCCGTACTCCACTGATCCTCGGAAAGAAAGAGGATGCGATCTGCGCTTCTTTTGAGAACTTTGCTTATTTTAATCTCGGTTACCACGACTACAAAGAACTGGGACCATCTGAGATCGTCTTCTTTACACCGGATGGTGTGGAAACTGTTTCTCCGGCAAAAAATGAAATGAAGATCTGCTCCTTCTTATGGGTTTACTATGGTTATCCTACCTCTTCCTACGAAGGAATCAACGTAGAACAGATGCGTTATAACTGCGGCGATATGCTTGCAAAGCGTGATAATGTATCTGCGGATATTGTTGCAGGTGTTCCGGACTCCGGTACCGCACATGCCATCGGTTATGCCAACCGTTCCGGTATTCCGTTTGCCCGCCCATTTATTAAATATACCCCGACCTGGCCGCGTTCCTTTATGCCGGCACATCAGAGTCAGAGAGAGCAGATTGCTCACATGAAACTGATCCCAGTACGTGAACTGATCAAAGACAAGAGCATGGTACTGATTGATGACTCTATCGTGCGTGGTACTCAGCTTGGTCAGACAACTCAGTTCCTGTACGAGAGCGGAGCAAAAGAAGTACATATCCGTCCGGCATGTCCGCCACTATTATACGGCTGCAAATATTTGAATTTCTCCCGTTCCAAATCCGAGATGGATCTGATCACCCGCCGTGTGATCCAGAAACGGGAAGGTACGGTAACTGAAGCAATTCTGGAAGATTACGCCAATCCGGATTCTCACAACTATCACGAAATGCTTGATGAGATCGGAAAACAGCTGAACTTTACTTCTCTTCGCTATCATCGTCTCGATGATATGGTTGCTTCCATCGGACTGGAACCCTGCAAGGTTTGTACCTATTGTTTCGACGGTAAAGAGTAAGTCGTATTTGTGTTCTATTATTCATTGCTAAACAGCCAGAGTCTGATGTAGATACAGACTCTGGCTGTTTCATTATCTTAGCTGCTCAATATTTTACAGTGACCGTTGAATAGTTTATCTATTTTTATTTACTCACCGGATAACCACATTTTCTACAATACCTTTCACTGCTTTTCACTTCTGCTCCACAGTTTGGACAGATACCGGAGAGTCTTGCCTGTGAAGGATTCTGATAATTTGTGGTTGGCTTAGCTTCCGTAAATGACTTATGTACATCTGATTCCATATTATTTCCCGTGCTATTCCGGGCGGAGCCGAAATTCATTCCGTTTCCATTTCCTGTCGGATTGCTGTTCTGGTTCTGACCGGATGTCGGCCATACCGGAGGTGGTGTGGGAATCGGTGTCGGTGGCGGTGTTGGCGTGTTATTGTTGCCGTTACCGGTATAATAATTATAATTCTGCTGTTCCTGTGAAAGCTGTGGTGTAGGATTCTCATAAGCATCCGCAAATTTATTCATAATATCACAGGCATAGAAGAATGACAAAAACGGAACTCTCATTACCAATGTGAAGATAACTGATGATTCCATTCGAACCCCATATCGATCACTGGCCTGCTCCAGACGAGCCGCCACCTGATAAGTCCAGTAAAGGCCATAAATTCCAAGGGTAATCGTGGACAATAACCATGCAACAATGTAATTTTGGGTAGTTTTCTGATCTTCCTGACAGATCACATTGGTATCCTCTCCGTAACGATACCAGAAATAAATATTGTACAACCCACATGTGATCATTCCCAGCAATGCGCTGGCTAAACCATTTCGTCTTTTCATCTGCATACTCTCATCTCCTTTTCCTCTGCCGCATACCGTCAGCTCCCCCACAGCTTCTGCCTCAGGCTGCTGCAAATATTTTCTTCCTCTTTTGTAATTTTATTATAACATCTATATACTTGTCACACAGCAACAAAAAATAAGAAATATTGAATATACATTTAAATAATTCTTGTCATTTTCTTATTTTATATCTATAATTACAACTAAAGCTATTATATTTTCTTTATAATTATATGTAATTATCCATCAATTAATTCTATACTGTTCACTATTCCGATAAAGGATGTTTTTTATGCGATTATCTGATTTTTCAAAAGAGCCAAACTTTAAAAATATAATTTTCACCCGCACAAAAGTTCTGTGTCAGGTGGTTTTTGTTTATTATCTTGTAACCTGGTTTACCGGTTGTCCTTTTCGCTTTTTTCTGGGTATCTCATGCCCCGGATGTGGTATGACCCGTGCCATCCTGGCAGCTCTCCATCTGGACTTTTCTGCCGCTTTTGCTTACCATCCTCTATTTTTTCTGATGCCTTTTTTTCTGCTTGCCTATTATCTGGATCCCTGGATCGACTGGAGTCGCCATACCCTTCTTCTGACTTTTACAGTTCTTCTTTTTATTGTCGTATACCTGATACGACTTCTTTACCTCCATGATCCGATGATAATCTGGCATCCTGCAGACGGAGTATTCTTCAGACCTGTTTTTTCACTTATAAAATAATCTCACTCTTGCTCATTCTCATGGAAGACGTTAAATCCATGTGCATACATTGTTTTAAGAACATAGGAAGCAAAAAAGGTTCCAGCTGGTTTGGAAAACCATTCTGGAACCTTTTCGTTTTATAAATTACTAAAAACCCATTGACTGTACCAAGAAAACCATCGCTGCCGCTCCCACAGCCACCACCAGTAACCCCTTTCTCATATAAGCCAGAACGATCGCTGTTACACAGCCTGCTGCTGCACTTACCTGAGATCCCGTACTGGAAAAGATGGCCGGAAAGGTCATCGCCGAAAGCACTGCATAGGGCACGTAATACAAGAAAGACTGTACTCGAATGTCATTGATCTTTTTTCGGAAAATTGCCATTGGAAGCATCCGGATCACATAAGTCGTCAATGCCATCACAAACATACTGACAATAATATACTTTGTACTCATCCTGCATTCTCCTCCTCATTTCTCGGGAATAACCATGCCGCAATTCCACTGACCAGAATCGTGATCAAAATGATCGCCCATCCGCCGGACAGCTGTTTCAACACAGGAAGACTGGAAAAAGCAATACTTACCGCAATTGCCAAAATCACTGTAAAAAGCACATTTTTTTGTTCTCTGGCCGGAGGAATGATAATAGCAATAAACATCCCATATAAAGCAATTCCCATGGCACTGGATAATTTTTGCGGCATCAGCCGAGTGGCAGCGCCACCCACAAAAGTCCCAAGAGTCCAGCCAGCAACCGGCGTCAGGATCAGTCCTGCCATATAGGAGGCCGTTAATTCCTTTGGCTGCTGCATGGAAACTGCAAAGATTTCATCTGTAATTCCATAGGCGATCCCCAGTCTCTTCTTCATGGACATTTTGCTTTCCACTTTCTGAGAAACAGACAGGGACATCAGAAAATAACGGATATTAATGAGTAGCGTGGTCATGGCAATCTCAATCATAGAAGCTCCGGCTACCATCAGATTCACCCCTGCAAACTGACCTGCACTGGTTACATTAGTCAGGGATATCAACACAGCTGTCCATAGCGGCAGGCCGGAACGAACCGCTGTAATGCCAAATGCCGCCGATACTGAAAAATATCCCAAACAAATGGGAATTCCGTGACGAATTCCCTGTAAAAATTCACTCTTTTTCATTTTTCTCACCCTGCCCGCAACTGCTATCTGTCAGCCAAATTGCGAACACTTTCCCGTACAATTAATTCCGTGGGCAGTCTCATCCGGCCCACCGGCACTTCCTTTCCATAGATGCGCCGCATCAGAAGTCCCACTGCTTCTTTTCCCTTTTCTTCCGGCTTCTGCCGTATGGTCGTAAGCATCGGCCTGGAAAGTCTTGCATAAATATTATCATCAAAACCGGTTACCGACAGGTCTTCCGGCACAGAGATTCCTTTCGAATAAAAGATGCTGATAGCTTCATTTGCCAGAAAATCCGAGGTAAAAAACGCTGCCGTATACCCTGTTTTCTTCACGTTTTGTGCAAACTGCCGCAGCACTTCGTGTCGGTAAGTATCATGCTGGGGAAGATAAAAATAATCATCTTTGTCAAACTTCAGCTCATGTTCTTCCATCGCTTTCTGTAGCCCTTGAAATCTGTACAGATTACTGCCCTTTGGCTGTTGCTGATCCCCAAAAAAGGCAATCTTTCGATGTCCCTGACTGATCAGATAAGAGGTCATCTCATATCCACCCTCATAGTCCTCTAATCCGATATTGTCAAATCCTTCTCCATAGGAATCCACAAAGACAATGGGAATGGGAATCTGATGTACCAGAGCAGTACAAAACTCTGCTTCACATCCAAGCAGGATCGCACCTTCCAGATTGGAATTCTGCAGTACCTTTGCAAAACTTTCATTATCATCTACCGTTCCGCAGACCATAGCGCGATGGTATTTTCGCAGTTCCCGGTCAATCCCCTCCAGCAGACCCCCACAAAAGGGATCCGTCAGCACATGTTTTTTCTTTCCAAGACAAATATAGACCGCTACCAGATGATGTTGCGGTTCCCCTCTGTTGTTTTTCTTTTCTTTTACATAATGATTACGGAGCAATGCTTCTTCGACACGTTGTCTGGTCTCCTGTGACATTTTTCCTGCGCGTCCATTTAACACATTGGAAACAGTTGTGGCACTGACCCCCAGCTGATCTGCAATTTCCTTAATCGTGATCATTTCTCTCATCCTTCTTCTCGTAAGGTATATGGAAAATCTACTTTCATATCCCGGAAATAATATTCCCGGTCTCTTTCTGTAATCTCGCGTATCACACGGCATGGATTGCCCACGGCAACCACATTGGCAGGAATATCTCTCGTAACGATACTTCCCGCACCGATCACCGAATTATCTCCAATAGTTACCCCCGGAAGCACAACAGAATTTGCTCCGATCCATACCTGATTGCCAATGTGGATAGGCAGCGAATAATGTGCACCCATCTCTCGATACAGCGGATAGACCGGATGACCGGTGGTACAGATGGTTACATTGGGACCTATCATGACCTGATTGCCAATATACACATCCATATCATCTATGATGACCAGATTAAAATTGGCATAAAACTGATCCCCAAGATGAACATGATTACCGTAAGACATATGTACCGGACTTTCAATAAACACACGGTCCGTACAATGCCCGAGAATCCCTTTCAGAATTTCTTTTTTCTTCACATCCTCGCTCGGACGAGTGTTGTTATAGTCAAACATCACTTCTTTACAGTGACGTCTCTGAGCTTCCAGTTTCTTTTCCTGTTCAATATCGATCGGATCTGTATGACCATGTTCGTAAAAAGTCATCCCGTTTTTGATTCGGTCCTCTAAATGCATCTTTTGTCCTCCTTTTAAAAGCTTCGGATCTTATCGTCCGCTTCACTCTCTGTCTTATCAATCTTTCGGATCACCACATAATAAGAGAAATCATCACTCACTTTGATTTCTACCCGGTCACCCACTTTGTGTCCAAGAATCGCCTTTCCGATCGGAGATTCCGTGCTGATCAGCCCACTTAACGAATTGCCGCGGATCGAAGTGACCAGACGATAGGTTTCCTCCTCATCGTCATCTTCCATGTACAGCGTCACTGTATTATTCAGCCCCACTTCATCTTCTTTGGACTCTTCTGAAATCACAACTGCTGTTTTTAACATTCTCTCCAGATACCGGATCCGGCTCTCATTCTGATTTTTTTCTTTTTTTGCCGCATAGTATTCAAAATTTTCACTGAGATCGCCCTGGGCTCTTGCCTCTTTTACTGCTTCGATAGCATCCTTCCGAACTACCAGTTTCCGGTATTCAATCTCTTTTTCTATTTTCTCCACATCATGTTTCGTTAATCGTTCTCCCACAATCCGTCTCCTCTTTCTCAACTGATATTTTTAACCAATGACATAACTTTTCAGTACCCTCACCATTACGAGTCGAAATGCATATAAATGCTTTTACCGATGCTGAATAATTACTCGATCACCTTATGATCCAGCCATTTTCTTCCATGAAACCGCAGGGTATAAAAGATACCACGGAGTGTCCAGTCAGAGAACATACCGATCCAGACCGCAATCGGTCCGAAACCGAAAACACGACAAAGAACTACACATAATGTTACCCTGCAAAGCCACATGGTCGTACAGGACAATAGCATGGAGAATTTTACATCGCCTGCCGCCCGCATGGAATATGCCGGAATAAAAGCCGGTACCCATACGATTGGTTTGATGATGGTGATCCAGGTCACCATAAAGAAACACATCGCACCACTCTCTGCGCTCATACCTCCCAGATGGATGATTGGTTTTGTCAGGGCAAACACCAGCAGACAGCTGATGATGATAACTACCTCAGATACCAGGCACATCTTTTTTGTATAGTATATCGCCTCATCCTTTCTTCCGGCACCGATACACTCTCCTACTACATTCATCAGACCGATGCCGATACCGATGGCTGCAATACCATTCAGATTTTCCAGAATATTTGTCATCGCCTGTGCTGCGATTGCCGCAGTACCAAGAGTTGATACCGTAGACTGGATCGCCAGCTTACCAAACTGAAACATCCCGTTTTCGATACCCGTCGGGATACCCAGCGCCAGGATCATCTTAATCTTATGCCTATCCGGGCGGATCTTTATGTAATCCCGCACACATATCTCTTCTTTTGGATTCCTCAGAAAATACATGACAACGATTGCACAAAAAATTCTTGAAATCAGTGTAGACAGTGCCGCACCGGCCACCCCCATATGGAAACCGAAAATCAGAATCGCATTTCCCACAATATTCATAATATTAGAGATCACCGAGATGGTCATAGGCAGGCTCGTATTTTCCTGTGCTCGAAATACGGAAGATCCCGCATTGAAAACTGCAATAAACGGAAACGAAAGGGCTGTATACAGGAAGTATACCTCGGAATTAGTCATTACTTCCGCTTCCACTTTTCCGAAGATCAGATGCAACAGTGGAATCTGAAATACCACACAGACTGCAGTCAGTACCACAGCAATCGCCGTGATAATAAAAATCAGCTGTTTTGCCGCGTCTGTGGCATTTTTTACGTTTTTCTGTCCCATATACTGGGAACAGATGATGGTTCCTCCTGCTGCCAGCGCGGCAAACACCTGGATCACCAGCACATTGATCGAATCCACCAACGATACCGCCGAGATAGCCGCCGATCCCACGTTGCTGACCATCATCGTATCTGCCGTTCCCATCAGAGAATTCAGAATCTGTTCCACAACCACCGGCACCAGCAATGCCCACAGTTGTTTATTGGTAAATAAATGTTTCCTTTGTCCCAGTTCTGTTTCCATGTTTTTTCCCCACTCTTTTCACTGCTCATTTTTTTCAATCAGTATTATTTTATCTTTCTCTTATCTATTATGCAACCCCGGAATTCCTCTCTTTTCCGGTATTTTTTTCGGGTCGTAAGTATCCAGAAGATTTCTCATTCCATAAAGAAATGTTTCCAGATCTCCTGCCACTTTCATCTGTCGGTCCCAGATATTACTTTCCGGAAAAGACCAACGCAGATAGCTCCAGATTTCCTTTAATTTAAACAGTGCCTTTTCTTCATTGATCGAGATTCTTACATATTCATCCCTCAGCTGTCCGGCAAATGCTTCCCATACCGATTTTTCCGGTAAATGCTTTCCATGTATCTGCCCGGTCAGTCCCGGATGTCGAAGAACACCTCTTCCGATCATCACCGCTGTAATCTGTGGAAATTCTCTTTCTATCCTTTCCAGATCCTCCACCGTAAAAATATCACCGTTATAACAAAGCGGTGCTTTCCGCACCTCGTATGCCCCGGAAAATGCATCCAGCCGTGGTGTTCCACCATAAAAATCTTCCCTCACCCGCGGATGAATAATCAGCTCTTCCAACGGATAACCGTTAAAAATCTCCATCAGCGGTCCGATCTCTTCAGGATCGTAACGTCCCAGTCTGGTCTTGATGGAAATTTTCATGTCCAGCTGTTCAAAAATCTCATCCAGGAATTTACGCAGTCCTTCTCTGTCCTGCAAAAACCCGGAACCTCTGCCCCCGTTCACCACCGTTTTCGAAGGGCACCCCAGGTTCAGATTGATTTCCTCATATCCATACTCCCGCATCCCCCTTGCGGTGCGGACAAAAGCCTCACTGTTATTTGTCAGAATCTGCGGGATCAGTATCATTCCCCGGTTATTCTCCGGCAGAATATCATTTCGTTCTTTGTAATTAAAAAGTCGTCCCTTTTGTTCTTTTGCTGCGACAAACGGGGCAAAATATTTGTCAAAAGGATAAAAATATGCATGATATGCATTGCGAAAAACATATCCCGTCACCTCTTCGAGAGGAGCCATATAGTATCTCAAACCTCTTCCTCCCCCAGACGGATCCGTTCCATACGTGCTGCTGTTTCTTCGTCCAGATGGTCAAACAGATAATTTTTCTCCGAAGAACGTTTTTCTCTTGCAGTTTCCCGGATCTGATGGCTGACCTCGATCACATCTTCCAACAGTTCCCGTGCCGACATTCTCTGTCCACCCTGCCCCAGAATGATGACCTGCTCCAACTGGTCAGAGGTGGCAACTGTCACACGGTATTTTCTTCCAATTTCATGCACCGTTTTTTCAATGTACTGGTCGGCGGTTTCTGCCTCTTTCGTATAAACCACATGAATATTATGGTATGTTTCCACACTGCCCGGATTGCCTTTCACTTTGTAGGCATCAAATACAAGAATCAGCGTACATTTTTTGAATCCCTGATAATTACACAGAATATCCATCAGTTTTTCCCGGGCGCCATCGATGTTGACTGCTGCCAGTTCTTTCAGATCTTCCCAGGCAAAAATAATGTTATAGCCGTCCACCAGCAGATACTCTTTTTCTCCATCCGGCGTCTTTTTCTGTTTATAGTCACTGGTGGATTTGCCGTATCCTTCCAGCGGATCCCGGCGGCTCTTTTTCCAGCCTTTTACACTCCTGCCGACCGGCGGTTCTTCTCCCAGTTTCCGGATCGGGCCGTAGGTGCGCTCAAAGATTTCTTCCAGTTCTTTCTCGGTCGCCAGGTATTTTTCATTTTCTTCTTTCCAGTTTTTCGCCGTCACCGGTTTCTCCGGTTCCGTCGCCTGACCGGCTGGTGCATTCCAGCCGCTCTCCACGTGCATATAGTCTTCCACCTGATCCCAGTTGACCACAAAGCCGGCACCGTGTGCACAAAATACCGATCCGGTCGGATTCTCAAGATCGGCTTCCGGATCGTATCCGACCGCCTCCACGACTTCTTCCTGATTGTGGCACGGATAATATCCTTTTAAGGTACAGGAGAGTCTTCCTCTGCCACTGGTGTAGGAAATCACTTCTTTCTGATAATCCCGCATCGTGACAACCGGTGCAGATCCGGTCAGCACCGTCATCTCGCCTTCTGTCTTCGGCGGATCAAATTCTCCCAGCATCTTCTGGATATCGGTCATGGTTCGTCCCACCTGCTCCGAAGGTACTTCCAACCGGAACTCATAATATGGTTCCAGTAACTGACTTTTCGCCTTGCGAAGTCCCTGTCTCACGGCACGGTACGTCGCCTGACGGAAATCTCCGCCCTCGGTATGTTTGATATGTGCCCGACCGGTCAGAAGTATGATCTTCATATCCGTGATCGGAGCTCCGATCAACACTCCCTTGTGTTCCCGCTCTTCCAGATGGGTCAGAATCAGCCTCTGCCAGTTTCGGTCCAGCACATCCTCACTGCAATCTGTGGCAAAGGAAAGGCCGCTTCCTGTTTCTCCCGGTTCTAAAAGGAGATGCACTTCCGCATAATGACGCAGCGGTTCAAAATGACCTACCCCTTCCACGGGTTCAAGAATCGTTTCTTTATAGACAATATTTCCCTCATCGAAAGTCACATCCATACCGAAACGTTCTTTGATCAGACTTTTTAAGATCTCGATCTGTACTTCTCCCATGACCTGTGCATAGATTTCTCCAAGCGTTCCGTTCCATACAATATGTAACAGTGGTTCCTCTTCCTCCAGCTGTCGAAGCTGCAGCAGTGCCTGGTGCACATTGACTTCTTCCGGAAGTCCGATACGATAAGACAGTACCGGCTCCAGCACTGGCATATCGGAGGCCTGTTCGCTTCCCAATCCCTGTCCGGGATATGTCGCAGTAAGCCCTGTCACCGCACAGACCGTTCCTGCTTTTACTTCCGAAACCATCGTATATTTTTCCCCGGAATAGATACGGATCTGGTTGACTTTTTCCTGCCAGATGCCCTCACCGCTCTCTCCCGGTTTTCCATTCGAAAGTACCGATTTCACCTTCAGTGCTCCGCCGGTGATCTTCATATGGGAAAGCCGTTCTCCCTGACTGTCTCTGGTAATTTTATAAATCTTTGCTCCAAAACTTTCCGGATACGACGACTCCCGGATACGAAGTTTCAGATCCTCCAGAAATTCTTTCACACCGGTCAGCTTCAGTGCCGACCCGAAATAACATGGAAAGAGTTTTCTCTCCCGAATCATTTTCTGAATCTGCACTCTGCTGATCTCTTCTCCTTCCAGATAGGCTTCCATCACCTGTTCATCACAGACGGCCACTTGCTCCTTCCAATCTTCACTGGTCTGATCCGCAGAAAAATCCACGCAGTTTGTATCCAATTTCTCTTTTAATTCCGCGAGTAAAGTCTCCCGGTCTGTTCCCGGCTGATCCATCTTGTTGATAAATAAAAAAACCGGAATCTGATATCTGGAAAGCAGCCGCCACAGTGTCTCTGTATGTCCCTGCACACCGTCTGCTCCACTGATAACCAGGATCCCATAGTCAAGAACCTGCAGCGTTCTCTCCATCTCTGCCGAAAAGTCCACATGTCCCGGCGTATCCAAAAGCGTGATCCCGAACTCCCCAAGGGTACACTCTGCCTGTTTTGAAAAAATCGTAATTCCCCGGTTTCTCTCTAAGGTATTCGTATCTAAAAATGCATCCTGGTGATCCACACGTCCCAGCTTCCGGATCGCTTTACAGGTATACAAAATACCCTCGGACAAAGTGGTCTTTCCCGCATCCACATGTGCCAGGATTCCCATCGTAATCTGTTTTTCCGGTTTATTTTCTGATGTAAATGCCATCGAAAATACCCCTTTCTGTCGTTATTTGTAACTGTTCAGTAACTTCACAGATACTGCCTACTGAATAGTTATCGCATTTATTACGATTTATCATAACACAGAAAGGGGCTTTCGTCCATTCGTCCATATGGGAAACTCTCGATATTCTTTTTTCATAACTGTTCTATAATCATCTATTGCCTGTCTTTAACACCAGCAGTAAATTTTTTCCGGTCTCTGCTCCGTCTGCGGACATTCTCCCGGGAGATAACCTGCTTCTTTCATATAAGAGATCGGTACATCTGTACTCTCTTTTTTCATACTTACTTCACGTCCCTGGCGGTCGAGCATCTTCATTTCCAGACTGCCATCGACCAGATATGGTCCGACCAGAATACCATCCAGATCCATACCGAAGTTTCGGCTCTGGATCATATGCAGCAGTCTATCATTCATTTCTCCACCATTTTTTCTGATGTCATAGATCAGGAATCCGTTCTCTGTTCCCTGATATTTATGAAAAATAATCTGTCTGGCCATATCCTTTACTCCTTTTCGTTTTTTGCCTCTTGATACTTTTATTATAGCAGAAATTTTTTAAATAAATTTTCTTTTTCTGCTGTATATATTCAAAATAGTGCTGTATACTGACAGTAACAGATTCATGCATCCTACCACAAAGGAGGTTATCATGCCAGATATTTATCAGAAAAGCGGTTATCTAAACAGTCCGTTCCGGCTTTTTTATCTTGAAGATCTACCCGGGCGGGAATATACCTATCACTATCATGACTTTCACAAATTATTGATTTTCCTAAACGGAACGGTAAGTTACCGGGTGGAGGGCCGGGAATACGATCTGAAACCGGGCGATCAGGTACTGATTCCTGCCGGTGAGATTCACTGTCCGGTGGTGCATCCCAGCGCCACCTATACCAGGCTGATCGCATATATCTCACCGGACTATTTTTCATCCCTTTCCGGGGAATGTGACCTCTCCGGCTGTTTTTCCCATGCACTGGAAGCACATGAAAATCTGATCCGCATTCCCGATTATTTTTCCGGTTCGTTGTATCCGGTTTTGCAGGAGCTGATCCGAACATTTTCTTCGGAAGATTTTGGCACGTCTTTTTACCAGAAGTTAAAATTCGCAGAATATCTGCTGCTGTTGAACCGTTATCTGTTGAAGCAGGAAAATCAGAAAATCTCTCTGATTCTTCCTACCGCCAACCCACAGATTTTACAGATTCTTGACTATATCAATGCTCATCTGACGCAAGACCTGTCCATCGACCAGATTGCAGATGCTGCCTTCCTGAACCGCTCCTATCTGATGCATCTGTTTCGTGACGAAACCGGATACACGATTGGAAAATACATAACAGAAAAACGCCTCTATCTGGCAAACCATGCCATCGAACAGGGCGTTTCTGTCACCGATGCCTGCTATCAGAGCGGATTTCGCAACTATACGACCTTCTACCAGGCGTATCGAAACAAATATCACAAATCTCCAAAGCAGGCACGAAAATAATTTAGTTTACTGTCATCTTCACTTTTCTCCGCTTTTCCCATTTCCACATCGTATAGATATAATAGGGAATTAACGGAATCAGCGCAGAGATCCATGCTGCAGGATCTGCCAGACATACCCCGGCAAAACTGGTGCGTCCTGCTACCAGCATGATAATTCCGGTTCTTGCCACCAGTTCAAAGATTCCACCGATCATCGGCACCAGACCATACCCCAGTCCCTGCAGGGCGTTCCGATACAGGAAGATGCTTCCCAGGAACGGGTAGCACCAGAATACCGTGTGAAAATACGTCTCCGCCACACCCAGTACCTGTGTCTCCGATGCATCAATAAATAAAAGTGCCATATATCTTCCGAGGAAATACAGGATCAGCATGGCAAAGACGCTGTATACAAGGATCATCAGCTGCGTACAGCGCACACCCTGTTTGACTCTGTCCATTTTCCCCGCTCCACGGTTCTGTCCAACATAGGTAGCAATGGTCGCACCAAAAGCGACAAATACGGTACTGAAAATATTCTGCAGTTTTCCTGCTGCCGAAAAACCTGCCATATAATTTTCCCCGTATACATTGATCGCCCCCTGCACCACAATGATACCGATCGCAGTGATGGAAAACTGCAGTGCCATCGGAATACCGAGTGCCAGAAGTTTTCCCAGCTCCTGAAAAGAGACCGTAAAGTTTTCTTTTTTCAGATGCAGGATCGGGAACTTCTTCACGATATAGATCAGACATAAAATCGCTGAAATCGCCTGTGCAATTACGGTTGCATAGGCACATCCTTCCACTCCCATGCCCACATAGATGATAAATACGATATCCAGCAGTACATTGATCACCGCCGAAATAATCAGAAAATAGAGCGGTGATTTGGAATCTCCAAGCGCACGCAGAAATGCTGCCAGCGCGTTATAGGCTGCCGTTACGATCAGTCCGGCATAGATGATTCCCATATAGGAAGTTACATCCGGCATGATCTCTTCTGAATAATTCATCAGATGCATGATCGGACGGTTGGCAATTTCAAACCCTATCGTCATGGTTACAGCAAATGCTACCATCAGATAGATGGACATTGCCACATAGTGACGCATCCGGTCATATTTTTTGGCGCCGAACCACTGTGCTACGAGAATCGCAAATCCACTGCTGAGTCCGTTCAGCCAGCCGGTGACAAAAAACATCAGCGAACCGGTACTTCCGATCGCTGCCAGTGCCCGCACCCCGAGAAACTGTCCTGCTACGATAGAATCTGCAATGTTATAAAACTGCTGAAAGATGTTTCCGAGAAACATGGGAATCATAAACTGTATGATCAGTTTTACCGGACTCCCGGATGTCATATCCCGGATCGTACTGTTTCCCCCGTTTTTTTCCATTTCCTGTTTCCTTTCTTTTTTTCTTTTGTCCTCTTACAATTTTTGTTACCTATGGTATTATAATCATTCCACGGAAAAATGCAATGATTTTTTCTGCTAATTCAAAAGAGATCCCCCGGCACATTCCTCCAGAAGATCTCTTTTCTGCTTTTCGCAGTCCGTTATTCATTTTACCAGTCTGCCTCCGGATCAAAGGTGATATCTGCCTGATACTCTTCTCCTTCTCCCTGGTTTAAAAAGTTCTCCAGTGCCTCTTTGATTTCTTCCTCTTTCCCCTGCAATTCATCCGGAATCATCAGATCAAAAACCACCTTGATCTTATCGTCACACGAATGTATCCGAAAATCGTGCATCGCAAGCCGGCTGTCTTTCTGTACCAACCACTGTCTCACCAGCTTCTGCATCCGGTTGATCTCCACATCGTCTGTGATCACCGGATCGAGATGAATAACCAGATTGGTTCCGTATTTTTCCAGACATTTCCGTTCAATCTGATCCACCACTTCATGACACGCCATCAGATTATCATCTTTATCAAATTCCACATGGATACTCGCGTACCGTTTTCCCGGACCATAATCATGTACCATCAGATCGTGACACCCAAGAACCATGGGATAGGTCATAATTTCTTCTGTCAGTTCTTTCCGAAAATCAGATTTTACTCCTTCTCCGAGAAGTGGGGAAATCGTATCTCTCGCCAATCCGATACCACTCCAGAGAATAAAGACAGACACCAGAATTCCCATGATACCATCTACCTTCCATCCGGTCGCATGCTCGATCAGAGCAGCGATCAGAACCGCCGTTGTAGTCAGCACATCATTTCTGCTGTCTGCTGCGGTAGCAATCAGCGTCGTGGAATCAATTTTTTTTCCTATCCTGGCATTAAAGATCATCAGCCCTGCTTTTACCAGAATCGATACAAGAAGGACAATCATGGACAGCACAGAAAATTCTACTGCCACCGGATGAAGCACCTTCTCCACTGAACTTTTTGCCAGTTCAAATCCGATAAACAAGATCATCACCGACACCGTAAGGCTTGCCAGATACTCGAATCTTGCATGTCCGTAAGGATGTTCTTTATCTGCCGGTTTCTCCGCCAGTTTGAATCCGGTCAGCGTCACGATGGAACTTGCCGCATCGGACAGGTTGTTTAAGCCGTCTGCAGTAATCGACATGGAACCCGCAAGTTTTCCGACTGCCAGCTTACTTCCCGCCAGACCCATATTACAGACAATCCCCACCAGACCGGACAGCTTCCCAAGAGCCGCACGTTTTGCAGAATCCTGTAAATCTTTTTGTTTCATAAGTTTTACCTCCGTTTTTGGCTTCATCATCACTCTTTTTTACAATAAAAAACACCCATGGGACAATATAAGTAAACTACTGTCCCACAGATGTCACTTTCTCATCTGCTGCCTTTGTCCGGCCCGGCCCTATGGATCTCCATCGCCTGCTCAGTTTGTACTGTAGATTGATATGCAGTGCAAATTGCGTTTCGAGTATCTTAACACATGTATTTTGGATTGGCAAGAGACTTTGAACCCGAACTTTTGTTAGTTTTGATATTTTTTTGCTCACTTAGCACACATGAACTGCTTTGGTTTCTTCCGTTCTTTTTTATACTGATACATGTCCTGATCAGCTCTGTCTTTAACAACTGCAATATCTTCACCTGAAAATGGAGCTGATCCGTAAGAAACTGTTGGTAAAAATGTGAGCTTTCTTCGTTTCTCTTCCAACCGCCGCAGAAATTCCTGTCTGCATTCTTCTTCTTTCGCTCTGTTCTTCAGTAATACACAAAACTCGTCACCACCTATACGATAACAATATCCAAAGTCTGCATATGCTTTTTTGATACATTCCGCAATATCCGCAAGGCAAAGATCACCTTTCACGTGACCATAGCAGTCATTCACCTGTTTGAAATCATCCACATCAAACACCACCAGTACTCCACTGTTGTATTTCGCCTCTCTGGTCTGATTCACATAGCTGTTCTGATTCAAAAGTCCTGTGAGTGCATCCAACTGGTTCCACATCTCATTGCAATAAATAAAATATAATACAGAAAGCAACGTAACACACAGCCATGTAACATGAAGTTCAGGCATAGCAACCTGAATGACTGTTTCAACCATCACAAAAAGAATCAATGGATAGATCAGCATCCTGCTGCGATTCTGAAATTCTCTGGCTGTAATGATCGTAGATATCGAAAGATACAAAATTGCCCCAAAATACATGATGACATATATGTAAAAATACGGACCACGTGAATAAATATTATCCGCACTCACGGAGAATACCATTCCATATGGAACAGAGACCAGCAGAAACATAAGATATGCGATCTCACAACACACTGCAATTCTGATCTTGCGTCGGAGAGCTGTCTTTCTGTCCAATACATACACAAGACAGACAGACACCGCCGGCGACAGGCCAAACCCCAGATAATTAGACACAATATTCAGCCAGCGGTATCCGGACGGTAAGCCATCCACAACCACTGTTATGATCTCCAGCACTGAAATTCCTGCGATCATAAGATAGGCCATAAAAAAACCTCGCTTTTGTTTTTTACTAAGCGATTCACTCAGATGTGTGAGTATGCACATAAAGCATAAAACAAAAAGATCAATTGTAGTCAATACATAAAAATATCCATTCATTACAAAACTTCCCATTCATTGAATGTTAGCTTTTTTTCTATATCTCTTCAGCTTTCACTAACGTAATCGTCCCATTATCCAGGCATTCCACAAATTTGTAGACCAGATCCGGGTCGAATTGCTTTCCGGCGTCCTGAAGAAGCTTCTCCCTTGCTACATTCAACGGAAAGGCCTTCTTATAACAACGTTTGGACGTCATGGCATCAAAGGAATCTGCCACACACAGGATACGTGCTGTCAGAGG
>CAKRLG010000033.1 GCA_934359255.1 uncultured Ruminococcus sp. | reverse complement strand
CATATCCGCCGCCGGCTGCTCCACCTTTCACACCGAAAACCGGTCCTAAGGATGGCTCTCTTAAAGCAACCATAACATTCTTACCCATTCTCTGCATACCGTCTGCCAGACCTACCGTTGTTGTGGTCTTTCCTTCACCAGCCGGTGTCGGGTTGATAGCGGTAACCAGGATCAGTTTGCCGTCTTTTTTGTCAGATTCTTTCAGCAGATTGTAGTCGATCTTTGCTTTGTACTTTCCGTACTGTTCCAGATATTTGTCATCAATACCTGCTTTCGCTGCGATCTCGGTGATCGGTTTCATTTCGCATTCCTGTGCGATTTCAATGTCTGTTTTGTATCCCATAGTTATTTCTCCTTTCTTCTGACCGGACGCCTGCCCCCGAAACGGAACAAAAAGTAAAGAACGCATTTGTTCCGTAAATAAAAAAACGCAGCAAATGTAATCATGTTCTACATTGCTGCCCAGACGGTCGGCCGATATGAATCCTGGTTTCCTGTGGTTCCTCCACATATCCGTCAGTAGCCAGGATCTTCTTTTTCAGACTTCTTTTAAAGGATAGCATAAATTGGCAAAAAAGTCAAGAATAACGAGGAAAAAACAATCTCTTTTTGTGGATTTTCACTTGATATTTATGAGGAAGAAAGTTATACTTAAACGGTAACATAATTGTTACTGTTCACGGATAATATCCTGCGAGGTGTTTTTTGTGAACGAAGGTCACAGAAAACCCGAGACATACCGCACGAATTTATGCGCTTAGTATGAATTCTGTGCATCGTGAAGGGTGTAATGGTGAGATACCTTGAAAAACAAACGTGATCACTATTATATAAAGAAGAAAGCCGGTGATATTTGTGGAACAGGCAATCAGGGAAGAGATATTTTCCGGATTCTGCAGGACGTATAATCAGGCACAGACAGTGACCTGTGAGTTTACAGAGACGGAAGAAGGACTCGAACTGACCGAAGTGGACTGTGGATATAGACGGTGCATCCATCGGAGCAGCTGTGAAGTGGCCAGGCAGATCCGTCAGATGGAAGAGGATCACAAAAAGGAGTAAAGGGGAAACAAATGGTAAAACTGAATAAGAAAATCAGGAGATATCTGGCTCTGATTCTATGCCTCAGTGTCTTGCTTGTACCTGTAGAGGGTTATGCGGCGAAGAATAATCAGAGCACAAACCAGCGGGTGAGAACCACAACGACAGCAGCAGGCTGGGTGTCCAGCGGCGGCCGATGGTGGTATCGAAATGCCGATGGGAGTTATCCGAAGAGCACCTGGAAACTGATCAATGGTGCATGGTATTACTTTGAATCTGATGGATGGATGGCGACTGGCTGGAAAAAACTGGGCGGCGAATGGTATTATCTTACATCCAGTGGAGCAATGGCTACCGGATGGGTGAAACTGAATGGAAAATATTATTTCATGAACGGTTCCGGTGTGATGCAGCATGATACCTGGGTGGATAATGGTGCTTACTATGTGAACAGCGATGGTGTCTGGGTGGAAGGAAAGACTTCCCAGAACGGAACAGGAAGCAGTCGGACAGATTCCACAGCAGGCTGGGTGTCCAGTGGCGGACGTTGGTGGTATCGGGAAGCAGATGGTTCCTATCCGAGAAACAACTGGAAAGTAATCAATGGTTCCTGGTATTATTTTGACGGCAGTGGCTGGATGGTAACCGGATGGCTTAAACGCGCAAGCAGCTGGTATTATCTGGATCCGGGCAACGGTAACATGGTAACCGGCTGGAGAAAGATCGGCGGAACCTGGTATTATCTGAATCCGGGAAACGGCGATATGGCGCAGGGCTGGAAAAAGCTTGGGAATGTCTGGTATTATCTGAATCCGGGAAATGGCGGCATGGCAACGGGCTGGGCAAAAATCGGCAGTACCTGGTATTATCTGGCAAGTGACGGAAAGATGCAGACAGGTTTCCAGAACATCGGTGGATCCAAGTATTATCTGAATACAGGCAGTGGAGCCATGGCAGTAGGCTGGCTGCAGCTGGGCAGCGACTGGTATTATATGAACGGCAGCGGTGCCATGCTGACAGGCTGGCAGAAAATCGGAAGTACCTGGTATTATCTGAATCCGACCACCGGTAAGATGGCAACAGGCTGGACAACCGTTGGCGGAAGTAAATATTATATGAACGGCAGCGGTGCCATGCTGACAGACTGGCAGAATATTGACGGTTCAGAGTACTATTTTTACAGCAGTGGCGCCATGGCGGTAAGTACGGTTATCGGCGGTGTTGAAATCGGAGCAGACGGAAAAGCATCGAGAACAGAAAGTCAGGAGATTGGAACTCTGACCAAGTTTTTGAAAACAATGATTCAGCCGGTAGGTAACACCCTGTATGTATGGGGTGGCGGTCATGATGCCTGGACAGACGGAGACGGACTGCGTATCGGTATGAACCCGAAGTGGAGACAGTTCTATAACCAGCAGGGAGCTTCGTATAATTATACGAAACATCGATATGAGTACCAGAATGGTCTGGACTGTTCCGGTCTGGTCAGCTGGGCTGTCTACAATACATATAATACGAAACCAAATCAGAAAGAAACGGGATACAGTTCAACATCTACCGGATTTCCGGCTTATCTGACCAACAAAGGTTTTGGATCCCACGGAAAAGTTTCCGGTGGAACATTTACACCTGGTGATGTGGTAAGTATGACCGGTCATGTGTGGGTTGTTCTTGGAATGTGCTCGGATGGAAGTCTGGTGATCGTTCATGCGACACCACCGGTAGTTCAGATCAGCGGTACGGTCAATACAGCAGGAAGCACGAACAGTGAGGCTGTAAAACTGGCAAGTGCATATATGAAGAAATATTATTCAGATGCAGCCGGCAAATATAATCTGTGTATCGCAAGTAAAGCATATGTGAATAACGTAGACCGTTTCCAGTGGTCCTCCAGCAGTATGAGAGATCCGGATGGACTGCGTAATATGACGGCAGCTCAGGTACTTGAAAAATTGATTGGACCTCAGTAAAAAAAATGCAAAGAAAAAACACCATTTTGTAAATGGTGTTTTTTCTTTACTTCTGGTGAAAGAGTTTGGCATAGAGGGGTTGCAGGAAAAATGGTTTTGTGTTAATATGTTAAGGAATGTAAAGAGAATGTTTCGTAAATATTACAAGAATATATAACACAATGCAAAACAATAAAAGGAGAAATATATGAGAAAAAGATTCCTTTGTTTCACATTAGGATTAATGCTGACAATTTCACAGGCAGTACCTGCCGGTGCTGCATCCAGAAAAGATCAGTTAAAACAGGATAAGGCAGCAGCACAGAGTCAGCTTGCAGCACAGGAGTCAAAAATCAATAATCTGGAAGACCAGAAACAGACACTTTCTGCTGAGATCGATCAGCTGGATTCTGATCTGGTAAATATTATGGTTGAGATTGAGATTCTGGATGGTGAATTATCCGATAAAGAAGCGCAGATCGAGCAGACCAAAGCAGATCTGGCAGTGGCAGAAGAGAATAAACAGAAACAGTATGAAGCCATGAAGAAGAGAATCCAGTATCTGTATGAAAAGGGTGGAGATGATGCATGGGCACAGATGTTGTTCCAGGCATCGGACTTTGCCAGTCTTCTGAATCAGGCAGAATATGTACAGCAGATGTATGACAGTGACAGAAACAGTCTGGAAGAATTCAAAGAGACTGTACAGCAGGTAAAAGACCTTGGGGATCAGTTGGACAGTGAAAAAGCAGAACTGGAAGAGATGAACCAGGAATATCAGAATCGTCAGGCAAGCATGCAGACACAGTTGGAAGAAAAGAAAGCTACTTCCAGTGATTATGATGCACAGATTGCACAGGCTCAGAACCAGGCTGCACAGTACACGGAACTGATTCGTCAGCAGAATGCCGAGATCCAGAAAATTGAAGAAGAAGAGAAAAAAGCAGCGGAAGAGGCAGCAAGAAAAGCAGCTGAGGAAGCTGCTAAGAAGGCAGCAGCAGAAGAAGCTGCAAAGAAAGCACAGGAAGAAGCAAACAAAAAAGCAGCAGATGAGGCAGCAAAGAAAGCTGCAGCAGAAGCAAGCAAGAAATCTTCATCTGCTTCCGGCAGTAATACAGGTTCCGGTTCTTCCACAAGCAGTAAAGCAAATAGCAATACAAGCAGTAACAATACAGGCAGCAGCTCAAGTGCAACAACATCCAAGGACAACGGAAGTTCTTCTTCCAGCTCATCAGGAAGCTCAGGCAGCAGCGTATCCTATAACCCAACAGGACAGTCCGTTGTTAATTACGCATGTCAGTTTGTGGGTAATCCTTATGTATGGGGTGGTACAAGCCTGACAAACGGTGCTGACTGTTCCGGATTTATCATGAGTGTATATGCGAAGTTTGGTGTATCTCTTCCGCATTCTTCCGGAGCAATGGCAGGCTGTGGCCGTGCAGTTTCCTACTCTGAGGCAATGCCCGGAGATATTATCTGCTACGCAGGTCATGTAGCAATCTACATGGGCGGTGGACAGATTGTACATGCAAGTAACGCAAAAGACGGTATTAAGATCAGCGGAAACGCTGCGTACAGACCAATCGTTGCAGTACGTCGTGTGCTGTAATTGGAACAATAATAACAATTATGAGAGTCATATCTGAAAAAGATATGGCTCTTTTTTTGTTCAATAATCTATTCCGCTTTAACGTGGCATTTTATTGTAGTTCCGAATTTGACAAAATAAATGGTGTAATCAACACAAAAGAACGAGCCGATAAAAAAAGGAATCGTTATAATTAGAACAAAAGAGACTGAGACAGTCTGTATGCAGACAGAACAGGATACATTGCCGGAAGGAGGTAGATAATGAAGAATCGAAAAAAACAGCTTATGAAGATCGGAGCTGTCATAGCGGTAATCGCAGTTGCAGGAATTACCGGTGGAGTCATCAAATACAGGTATGACAATCGATTCGATCTGACTGTAGCCGGGGATCCGATCAGTAAAGAAGAGTATGTGAACTGCATGAATTCCGTGGAATATGACACAAAGATGCAGATCCAGCAGGATTACGATGCCCCATACGAAACGGATTTCTGGGAAAAGCAATACGACGGACAATACGGCTATGAGATTCTCGCCCGGAATACAGTAGAACAGTTGAAATATATCCACGCAGTATATGATCTTGCCGAAGAAAACGGGGATGTGGCAGACAGCAGCTACGCGGCTCTGGAAAAACGCTGGAAGGACAGCAACGCAGAGCGGAGTGAGAAAGTAGAAAAAGGCGAAGTGATCTATGGACTGAAGGAGTATACATTTCAATTATATCTGAACTATGAACTCAGTACTCTGAAGGAAAAATACTGCAACGATACTTCCAGAGAGGGTATGAAACTGACGGAAGACGAGGTTCTTCAGCACTACCAGAGTCGCGACTGGATATTTGGAGACAGTGAGGAAAACGCTGACCTGGAAACAGCAAGAATAGCAGCCGAAAGAGAACTGCGTGAACAGAAATACGACAATATGATCACGCAGCGTGAAACCGATTCTCAGGTGGAAGGAAACATGAAAGATGTGAACCGGTACACCTTGAAGAATATACAATAACGGAAGGAGAAAAGGTATGAAGAAAAGATGGATGAGCGGTACGTTAGCACTTCTGCTTGCAGGAACAACAGTGGCATCAATGATGCCTGCAGTATCTGTTAAGGCTGAGGGAAATACCGCAACTGGAACAACATATTATGTTGATTCCAATGGGGGAAATGATAGCAATGAAGGAACATCAGAAGGCAAGGCGTTCCGGACACTTGACAAAGTAAATACACTTGATCTTGAGCCGGGAGATACCGTTCTTTTGAAAAGAGGATCTGTGTTTGAGGATCAGGCTCTTAAGTTTACAAAAGAAGATAGCGGTACTGCAGAAGCACCGGTAAGAATATCTGCTTATGGAGAGGGAAACAGACCACAGATCAATACAAACGGTCATGGACAGTGGGAGTTGAATTATGGCACTCCACTGGATAACCAGAATCATAAGTGGAAAGGTACCGTATCTTCCAGTATCCTGATCGAAGACACAGAGTATATCGAGATCGAAGGTCTGGAGCTGACCAACGACAGAAATAGTGCATCAGATACCGAGAAAGATAAAGCGTACAACAATGCATATGCAATGGACAGAACAGGTGTTGCCGGCGTTGCGAAGGACAATGGAACAGTAGACCACATCGTACTGAACGATCTCTATATCCATGATGTAACAGGTAACGTATATAACAAACACATGACAAACGGTGGTATCTACTTCATTGTTGCAAAACCAACAAACGAAGGTGCAACCGGAATTGCAAGATACAATGATGTTAAGATCACGAACTGTTCTCTGAATAAAGTAAACCGTTGGGGAATTGCAGTTGGATATACCTATCAGTGGAGACAATTCACAACAGGCGAATTGTCAGATGCAACAATGGCAAAATATGCTTCATCCAATGTTGTGATCGAGAACAACTATCTGAACCATGTAGGTGGAGATGCCATCACAACCATGTATCTGGACAGACCGATGGTTCAGTACAACGTGTCAGAGAATGCGGCAGAGCAGATCAATACAACAGATTATTCACAGCAGCAGCCAAGTCTCGATGCAAATGGTAATGAAAATGGTAAACAAGGCGTTGGTGCAGGACGAGTGGCAGCAGGTATCTGGCCATGGAAGTGTAAAAATGCAATCTTCCAGTACAATGAGTGCTTCAGAACATTAAATGCCTCCAATGGTAACGGCGATGGACAGCCATGGGATGCTGACTATGGTGATGGAACAAACTATCAGTACAACTACAGCCATGGTAATACGGCAAGTACTATCATGTTCTGTGGTCCGGAGTCCATTAACAATACATTCCGTTACAACATCAGCCAGTATGAAGATATGGGGCCGCTGGATCCAGCCGGTAACTCCGGAAACTGCCAGGTTTACAACAATACGTTCTATATCAAAGAAGGTCTCAATACCATCTGGCACAGAAGCCATGGCAATGGTGGCCCTGTAGATATGGAAAATAATATTTTCTACTTCGCAGGAAACTCACCGGTTGTAGTAAATGACTGGAATCCTAGTGGCAATAAGACATTCAGCAATAACTTATATTACAACGTAACTACTTATCCGAATGATGCAAATGCTGTAAAAGTGAATGCAGGAACACAGGTACTTGTGAATGCAGGTTCCGGTCCGGATTCAGTAGCGACAGATAAGAGCGCAAGAAGACATGAAGATCCAACAGCTACAACAGTATTTGACGGATACAAACTTGCAGAAAACTCTCCGGCAATCAACGCTGGTAAAGTAGTGGTTGACAGAAACGGTTATACCATCGATCACGATTTCTTCGGTCACAAGATCACAGCAGTACCGGAGATCGGAGCAGCAGAAAGTGATGCAGTGGCAGCACTTGTACTGAGATCTAACGTATATACTGTTACCGGAACAAATGTAAGCGATCTTCCGAAAAATACAACAGTAAAAGATTTCCTTGAGAATGTTATCGTAGACACAGGTGTTACAGTTACTATTAAAGAGGGTGAGACAGAACTTACAGGAACTGACATCGTAAAAGGTGGAGCAACGATCACTCTTTCTTACGAAGGAATGGAAAGCGTAACTTACATTGTGGTTGCAAGTTCCGATAAAGAACTGAAGGGATGTTTCTACGAAGTTAAGGGAACAGAGGTACGTGTTCCTTACACAGAGAAAAACCTGACAACAGTAAAGGAAATGAAAGCAAACATCACTGTAGCAGACACAGCAACAGTATCCGTATTAAACGGTGGAGCAGAACTTGCAGATAGCGATGCAGTTGCAGCCGGAATGACACTTCGCATCACTGCGGAAGACGGCACAAAAAACGATTTTGCAATCACACAGAAAAACGAATACAACTGGACGTTTGATTTTGTAAGAGGACAGCAGGGAAATGTATGGTTCGGTCAGATAAAGGACAGCTCCAGCGACTGGACCGATATGACAACCCTTGATAAAGACGGATGGCCAAACTGGGCAACTCATACATATTATGGTCCTGGTATTGATGCACCACAGGGCACAAATACAACAACTAATGCCAATGTTCATGGTCTGCTTTCAGCACCGCCGAGCACAGATATCTCTACAGCAATGGCATATAGAGCACCGAAGAGCGGAACAGTATCATTCAAGGTCAAAGATGACGAGCCATATCTCCGTCAGTCTCCGAACCAAAATGGAACAGTCACCTTGAGTCTTTATGTGAATGGTGAAGAGAAGAAGAGCTTAACACTTGAAACCAGTAGACAGAAAGTTGGTAACTGGGAACAGCCTGAAGAAATCGCAGTAAGCCGTGGCGATATGATTCGTGTGGTAACTAAGTGTAATGGTAACCCAAGCAAACCATCCGTTCACGTTACCCCAATCATCACTTATGTAGATAAAGCTGCAGCTGATACAGAAGCACCGACAGCACCAACAGAGGTAACAGCAACAGATATTACAACAACAACAGCAAAAGTTACCTGGACAGCATCTACCGATAATGTAGGCGTGACTGGATATAATGTATACGTAAATGATTCCGAAACTCCTGTAAACGGCGAAACACTTGTAACAGGAACAGAATATGCACTGGAAAGTCTTACAGCAGGAACAGAATATAAAGTAACTGTGAAAGCGGTTGATGCAGCCGGTCATGTTTCAGAAGGAGCTGTATATACATTTACAACAAAAAATGCGGCAGATGCAGAAGCGCCGACAGCACCGGGAAATGTAGCAGTGACAGATATTACAACAACAACAGCCAAAGTTACCTGGAGCGAAGCAACAGACAATGTAGGTGTAGTTGGATATAACGTATACTTAAATGAAGCAAAAGTAAATGAAACACTTATAACAACTACCGAATATGATTTAACTGCTCTTACAGAAGAGACAGCATATTCAGTAAGAGTAACTGCGGTGGATGCAGCAGAAAATGAATCTGAGAGATCTGAAGCAGCTACATTTACAACACCAAAAACACAGGATACCGAAGCACCATCTGTACCGGCAGGTGTAACAGCATCAGAGGTGACACAGACAGGAGCAAAGATTATCTGGACAGCATCTACAGATAATGTAGGAGTAGCCGGATATAACGTATATCTGGGTGAATCCAGAGTAAACACTTCACCTGTAACAGTTACAGAATATGATTTAACCGGACTTACAGCAAATACAGAATATGCTGTAACAGTAAGTGCAGTGGATGCAGCAGGAAACGAATCCGAGAAATCTGAAGCAGCTACCTTTACAACATTAGAGGCGGAAGAAGAGAAAGATAATGAAGCACCATCTGTACCGGCAGGTGTAACAGCATCAGAGGTGACACAGACAGGAGCAAAGATTACCTGGACAGCAGCTGCCGATAATATAGGAGTAGCCGGATATAATGTATATGTAGATGAAACAAAAGTAAATACGGACAAGCTGGTGGAAGGTTTGGAACTTGAACTGACAGGTCTTACTCCGGATACAGAATACACAGTAACCGTAAGTGCAGTGGATGCAGCAGGAAATGAATCAGGAAGATCTGCAGCCTTCACATTTACAACACTTAAAAACGAGGAACCTGCCCCGGAAAAACCATCCGCTCCTACGAATGTAAAAGTATCTGAAATTACTCATACCACAGCAATCGTTACCTGGGAACCGGCTGCAGAAAGAGCGATGGTACCTGGATACAATGTATATCTGGATGGTAAAAAACAGAATGAATTGCCTATAGAAGGAACAGAGTACAAGTTGACTGGCCTTAAGGTAGGAACCAGATACAATGTAGCTGTAACAGTAGTAGATGCAGATGGAATGGAATCTGACAGAACAGAAGAGGTAGAAGATACATTTATAACAAAGGCAGATAAAGATAAACTGCAGGAGACCGCAAAAGATGTAGACAAAGTTCTGGAGAACAAAGGAAACTATACAGAGGAATCTCTGAAAAATCTGGAGGAAGTCTACAAGAAGTATCAGGAAGTACTAAACGGTGACAATGTAACTCAGGAAGAAGTAGAAAAAGCAAATGCCGAAATCAAAAAAGCTTTCGATGAACTGAAAGCAAAAGAGGATGACAAGAAGGATGACGGCAAAAAGGACGACGGAAAACAGGATGATGGAAAGAAAGAAGATCCTAAGAAAGATCCGACTCCTACTCCGGGACCTGCAACACCAACTCCGACTACAACACCAACCCCGAGTACTACACCGCAGTCAGGCGCAAAACCTGCAGCACCTTCCGGCACTACCAACACAGGAAGCACCAATGCAGGTGGAACAACCACAGGCAGCACATCTGCAACCAGAGCTGCAAAAACAGGTGATACAGCCAATGCAGCAGCCTGGTTATTTACCCTGGCAGCATCTGCAGTTGCAGGAACTGTTATTGTAAAACGTAAAAGAGAGGATTAAGCAGGCGTTAACCGATCGTTTCGGATGCAGAACTCAGACACGCTCTAAGGATCTTGGATTATTTGGCAAATAGAAAAGAGATGGAGTAAACATGTTTGCATTTATAATTATTTTAACAATCATGATATTTTTGGCTTGTGCTTTTGGGGCTTTCTGTTTGTGTAAAGAATCCATAAACTGGAGAAGCGAACAGATGGGGTATGATCTGGAAGAGAGCCTGCAGAGAAAGAAAAAGAATACCAGTATGTTAGAAATAGAACATACAGGCAGCAAAGCATAAAAATAATGCCACCGGATATCCGGTGGCATTATTTTTTAGATGGCCTTCCTGTACTGGGAGGGTGTCTCATTGATGATACTCATAAACACCTTTGAGTAGTGCTGGGAGTCTGTAAATCCGACCTGCAGAGCAATCTCCGTCAGTGTCAGATCGGTAGTCTGCATTAGCTGGATGGATCGGTTGATGCGGTAGATATTAATATAGTTTGATAGTGTAACTCCCATATAGCTCTTGAACAGCTTACTCAGATAGCGGACCGAGATCTGTAACTGCTGGGCGATATCTTCCTGTAAGATTTTGGTACTATAGTGTTCGTGAATATAATTCAGTGCATAGGCTACGTAACTGTTCTTCAGCTTGGGATCGGCGTATTCGTGCACCGGATTCGTATGATCCAGAATATAAAGCATCAGATTCATCATGGATACATTAAGATTGGCAGCTGTAAACAGACTTTCACAAGAAGTATTCAGGTCAATAAGCTTCTGAATATGACCATCTATCACAGTATCCGATCTGAGCCTGTAATAAAAATGGGAAGAAAACAGGATAGCATGAAGCAGGGTAATCGGGACAATCCCATCATCTTCAAGCACAACAGTGGAAAACATATCAGGGTCATAATGAATATGCTGGAATTCGCAGTCTGAAGTATCATTCAGATAGAAAGAGTGTACAACATCCGGAAGGATCATAATAAAATCACCTTCGGTGCAATGAATGGTCTCCGATTGGATATCCATATAGCATTCCCCGGAAAGTATCCGATAAATCTCGATACTTGTATGCATGTGTCGAATAAAACGATACCCTGCCTTGCGATATTCGACAACCGCTCCGGTTAAAATAGAATCTGACAGTGTGATCTGGGTGGAGACTTCAGTATTCCGTCGAGGGGAAGAAGGAGCGGACTGAGCCGGATGTGTGGCCGGTGTATGTACAACGTTTTTTTTTATCATGTCTGCAACCCTCCAAGTGTAAATATAGTCAATTTTCACTATATATTATTATAACAGAAAAAAGTAAAAATGCATAGAATAATAAAAAAATATGTTTGCTTTTTGGAGAATATGTAAAAATAATTGAACTTCAAAAAAGCAAAACAATTATATAATATAGCAAATTACACTGATAAAGCAAGAAAGTACTGGTAAATATGACGAAACAAATAGACGCAGGTTAATCTTCGCAGGTGATATTCCGCAAGACGCTTTTTGTGAGCGAAGAATGGCAAAGATACGAGACCTTGACGGCTGCTGCGATAACGAGTAAAATTTGCAAAGCGTATGTGTTCTCGTTAAAAACAGTGAAAAAACCGCGGGAAATGTAGTATAATAGAAAACTGTTGAAAAGGACAAATCAACAGATAATCTTCTATGAAGAACATATAAAAAAATGAGAGTATATAGATACAGGAGGAAAAACGTGAGCGAAGAAATACATATAAATAACGATATTTTCCGCAAAAAACTGGTGCGGCTGGTACTTCCGATTGCGTTTCAGCAGTTTATGCTGGCGATTGTCAGTGCATCGGATGCACTGATGTTGGGAAAAGTAGAACAGGAATCACTGGCTGCGGTGTCGCTGGCAGGACAGGTAACGTTTGTACAGAATCTGTTTCTGGGAGCAATGACGATTGGAACCAGTATGTTTGCGGCGCAGTACTGGGGAAAGGGGGATAAACGTTCCGTAGAAAAAGTATTTGCTTATGTATTAAAGATTACGGCAATCGTTTCTGCACTGTTTTTTGTAGCAGGACTGGTGATCCCGGATCTTCTGATGAAGATCTTTACCAATGAACCGGTGCTGATCGAGCGTGGGGCGCAGTATTTGCGGGTAGTTGCGCTGTCCTGGCTGCTGTCCGGTATTTCGCAGATTTATCTGTGTGTGTTAAAGAACAGTGAGAAAGCAGTAAAGGCGACAACAATCAGTTCTGTCGTAGTGGTTTTGAATGTGCTGCTGAATGCACTTCTGATCTTTGGTCTGTGCGGACTGCCACGGATGGAGATTGCAGGAGCAGCACTCGCGACCGTATTGGCAAAAGTTGTGGAACTGATATGGTGTATCGTGGAATCCATGCGAAAAGACGGTATCCGGTTCCGATTATCCTTCGCACTGAAAAGTGATTCACTGCTTCGAAAGGATTTCTGGAAGTATACAGCACCGGCGATGGGGAATCAGATCATCTGGGGATGTGGATATACTATGTATTCGGTTATCATGGGGCATATGGGAACGGATGCAGTAGCAGCGAATTCCATTGCAAATGTAGTCAAGAGTCTGATGGCATGTTTCTGTGGCGGACTGGGAAGCGGCGGAGGTATCCTGATCGGAAACGAACTGGGAGCCGGGAAACTGGAGCGGGCGAAAGTCTATGGTGATCGCCTGTGCAGATGTGCTGTCTGGATCGGTGTGATCTCGGGAGGGGTGCTTCTGGCACTGATTCCGTTGATTTTAAAGGTTACAGATCTGACACCACAGGCGCATCATTATCTGAAATGGATGCTTTTGATGTGCACCTACTATCTGGTAGGAAAAGCGATCACAGCAACGAATATTGGCGGTATCTTTTGTGCAGGAGGGGATTCTAGATTCGGACTGATCTGTGATACAATAACGATGTGGTGTGTAACGGTTCCGATCGGTCTGGTCAGTGCGTTTGTGCTGAAACTGCCGGTACTGGCGGTGTATATGCTGATCAACATTGACGAGATCATCAAGCTGCCGGCGGTATTTGCCAATTATAAAAAATACAGATGGGTGAAGGACCTGACGCGGAAGGAAGCGTAAACACGGAAGGATGTACGGATGCGAAATCAACGGAAAGGTACATCGTGGGGAAAAGGAGAAGGTACAATGGAAAACAAAGAGCAAAAAGTAGAAGAAATCAAGAAAAAGATGCACAGCGAGCAGATCTATGATCCGGGGGACGCAGACCTGACGGACGAACAGTTTGGTTATGTAAATCGGCTGTATGATTTCAACATGACACGCCCGGGAGTATTATTTTAAAGATCATAAGATCCCGGAAGAGCTGTTAAAATAAGCGGGTGACACAGGAAGAGACTGGAAAAACCTTCGAATGGATGGAAAAGAAAGAGGTCCGATTCGGAGGTTTTTCTGTTATTTGCACTTCGTTTGTCTACACAGAAGGCAGAAGAAAAATGAGAAAGTTTCTCAACAGAGCAAAAAATACTGAGAAAATATCTGCAATAAAAAATTAAGAATTGACACACAAAAGTAAAGAGTATATACTATCGAGAGTTAGAAAGAACTAATATGAGGTTAATAGATGAAACTAAAAAAAGCACTATTGGTCTGTCTGCTTCCGGCGTTTGTTATCAGCGGATGCGGGAAGACAACAACAGATGAGACGGAAAATACAACAAAACAGGAATCCGCAGTAGAAGAAACGGCGCAGGAGGAGCAGGAAACCGGGGATACAGAGACGGAATCGGAAGCATCCGGCGAAGATACGGACGAGGAAACAGAAGCGTCCAAAGATCTCTTTGCCATGGATACCTACATGACGCTGACGGCGTATGGGGAACATGCACAGGAGGCGGTTGACAAGGCAGCAGAGCGGGTGGAAGCACTCGATGCACTCCTTTCTACCGGAAATGAGAACAGCGAGATCTATCAGCTGAACCAGAACGGTGAGGCGACGCTTTCCGAAGAAGGCGGATACCTGGTGGAGCGGGCACTGGAGCTGTACAAAAAGACAGAGGGTGCTTTTGATATTGCGATTTATCCGGTAATGCAGGCGTGGGGATTTCCAACGCAGGACTATCATGTGCCGGATGACGATACACTGAAGGAGAAGCTGGCACTTGCCGATGCATCCAAAGTGAAGTACGACAAAGACACAAGAAAAATTTCTTTTGATCAGGACGGCATGGAGATCGATCTCGGCGGGATCGCGAAGGGATATACCTCTTCCCAGATCATGCAGATCTATCAGGACTGCGGTGTGACAAGCGGGCTGGTAAATCTCGGCGGAAATGTACAGGCGCTGGGATGTAAAACAGACGGCAGCAAATGGAGAGTAGCGATCCAGAGCCCGGATGATACGGAAGATTATCTCGGCATTCTGGAGATTGAGAACCAGGCGGTGATCACCTCCGGCGGGTATGAGCGCTATTTTGAGGAAGACGGCGTGACTTACCATCACATCATCGACCCGGCAACCGGATATCCGGCAGACAGCGGGCTGATCTCCGTAACGATCGTCAGTGATGACGGAACGCTTGCGGATGGTCTTTCTACTTCCCTGTTTATTATGGGAGAAGAAAAGGCAGCGCAGTTCTGGAGAGAAAACAGCGATGAATTTGAGACGATCATGGAGACATCGGACGGAAAACTGTATGTGACCGAAGGAATCGCAGACAGCCTGACAACGGATAGGGATGTGACCGTGATCGAAAAATAAATAAAAGGAAGCAGAAGCAAAAAGAAGGAGAGAAAACAGATGGACATCAGGGAAATCATAGAAAAATGCAAACCATTTGCCCCGGTTGTTTCCGCTGCGGTTGTGGCGGCATGTGTGGCAGGATCTTTATATGGATATAAAGCACCGGTTTACGAGATGAAAGCGTCTGTGGAGGATACACAGGAGCAGGAGGATGAAGTACCGGTAGTAAAGACCAGCACAGAAGAAACAAACGAGGACGAAGCGGCAGAAGAAGAGGAACAGGCAAAAGGTTCCTTTGATCTGGAAGATGGTGTCTATCAGGGAACCGGAACCGGATATCGGGGAGATATCACGGTAGCGGTCAAGATCAAAGACAAACAGATCGCATCTATCGAGATTTTAAGTGCTTCTGATGACGAACCGTTTTTCGGGCGGGCAAAAGGTCTGATCGATCAGATCATCAAAAAACAGAGTACGAAGGTAGATACCGTGTCCGGTGCGACCTACAGCTCCAAAGGAATCATCAGTGCGGTGAAAAATGCACTGACCGGAGAAAAAGACAGCGGTACGACGGGCTCTTCACAGGAAGGAACTTCCGCAAGCCAGAGCCAGTCCACACCGGAGGCTGTAGGAAGCGTACAGGAACCGTCAGCTTATAAAGACGGAACCTATTACGGAACCGGAACAGGATTTGCCGGAAACCTGAAGGTAGAAGTTGTGATCAGCGGTGGAAAGATCAGCAGTATTCAGATCGTGGAGACCAACGACGGAAGCAAATATATCCAGAAAGCTTCCGGTGTGATCAATCAGATCCTGGGTGCACAGAGTACTAATGGTATTGATACGGTATCCGGTGCAACCTTCAGTTCCAACGGAATCATCAAGGCGGTGCGCAATGCACTGAGCCAGGCAGCGGCGACAGAGACTGCAGCTGCGGAAAACGGAGGAAACACCGGTTCTGACGGGACAAATACAGAAAACAAAGAAAATACAGATAATAATACAGCAGCGGTTACAGGAACACTGCCGTATAACGAGGGTGTTTACTACGGAACTGCAGAAGGATATAACGGCGATATCACGGTTGCCATTGTGATCCAGGAAAAGACGCTGAAGGCAGTTCTCATCATCGGAGAAGAAGATGACGATGCTTTCTTCGGTCGTGCGCTGGATGTGGTAACGCAGATGATGAAAAAACAGAGTACAGAGGTAGATACTGTATCCGGTGCTACTTATAGTTCCAAGGGATTGATCCAGGCAGTGAAAAATGCGCTGGAAGAGGCAAAACGTGTCACCAACGGAGAGACAGACACCGATGATGATAACAATGTAGTACAGCTGAATACTGAAGAAGTGGAAAAAGCAATTGATGGGGTCAACGCACTGAATGGCGGTGACTACACTTCTGCAAGCTGGGCAGTTGTAAAAGTTCGCCTGAAAGATGCAAGAAAAGCACTGAAGAACGCGACCGGGCAGGTGCAGCTTGATGAGGCGGCAGCACAGTTAAATCAGGCAGTTCAGGAACTGCAGATTTCGGATGGAACAAATGAGGATCCGGAACCGGATCTTCCACCGGAAAGTACTTATATAGATGGTGTATATCCGGTGACGGTGCTTTGCCTGCCGGATGCGGATATGGATTTTGAAGCATATAATCTGTTTGCACAGGTGACGATTCAAGATGATAAGATTATAAAAATTGATAATGTGTATGGAGACGGAGGATCCGGTAACGATAGCTATATAAATAAAGCGGTCAACGGAACATCCAGCAAGACAGGTGTGGTAAAACAGATTATCGATAAAGGTAATCTGGACGGTATCGATGCGGTATCCAGAGCGACCTGTACGTCCCAGGCGATTATCGATGCATGCCAGCAGGCGTTAAATAATGCAAAACGGTAATAAGAAACAAAAAGGAAAGAGAACAGACGATGGGAGAATTTTGGACCAGAGCGATCAGTTTAGTGGCAGTCATTGTCTGCCTGACCGGATATAATACGGTACTTGACAAACGGGAACAGGCAGAGGAAAAACTCAAAGAGCAGCAGGCAGAGCTGGAACAGGAACAGTCCGGCAATGCGGCAGAGGAAGCCACAGAGGTCGCTTATAAAGACGGAACCTATACCGGAGAAGCACAGGGATTTGGCGGACCGGTGGATGTGGAAGTTATCATTGAAAACGGAAAAATTTCTGAGATTAACATAACATCGGCGGAAAAAGAAGATGGTGCATATCTTTCCATGGCGGAAGATATCATTCCGACGATTATAGAAGCGCAGAGTGCAGATGTGGATACGATCAGTGGTGCGACATTCAGTTCGACCGGTATCAAAGAGGCGGTAACACAGGCACTTGAAGAAGCAGCAAACTAGGGAGGCAATCATGGATATACATAATCTTACAGCAAAAGACAGGAAAAAACTGCATACCTGGCTGCGGGCGCTGATCCAGCTTCTTTATTTTCTGTTTATCCCATCGGTTTATACTGCGGCATTTGCAGGGGTAAAATACATTTTCACGCAGATCGGTGCAGGGGAAAAGATTGCCATGACGTCGTTTGTGACGGTGCTTCTGGTAATCTGTCTCTATACAATGGTATTTGGCAGATTCTTCTGCGGATTTGCCTGTGCCTTCGGCGCGTTTGGAGATGCACTGCATGCCCTGTATACAAAGGCGTGTAAAAAAATGAAAAAGAAACCGGTGAAGATCCCGGAAAAGGCAGTCGGGATTTTAAGTTATATGAAATATTTGGTACTGTTGCTGATGGTTCTTTTGTGCTATGCTGGTGTATATGGAAAAGCGCAGGGAACCAGCCCGTGGGATGTATTTTCCATGATCCATGCAGGCAATTTCCGTCTGGGAGGCTATGTGATCGGCCTTGTGATTCTGCTTCTTCTGATGGTGGGCATGTGTGTACAGGAAAGATTTTTCTGCCGGTTCTTCTGCCCGATGGGAGCAGTATTTTCCCTGCTTCCGGTACTGCCGTTTTTCTCCCTTCACAGAACGAGAGAAAATTGCAGAAAAGGATGTAAAGCATGTACGAAGACCTGTCCGTCTCAGATCGGACTTCCGTCGGATGGTTCCTGGGCGGTCAGCGGTGACTGCTTCCAGTGTCAGAAGTGTATCGACATCTGTCCACAGAAGCACATTCACTGTGGAATCAGGAAACTCAAAGGAAATGAGTTCTGGTTTACGATTCTGCGTGCACTGATCCTGCTTGGCATCTGCCTGTGGCTGGGGCTGTAACATCTGCGCTTTTTCAAAAATGACAGATAAGGAGCAGATATGAAAAGAAGAGATATCCTGCTGGCAGGAGGGATCGTGCTGGTGGCTCTGGTGATGCTTCTGGCGATGCATGTGACCGGAGAGACGAAAGGGGATCAGGTACAGATTACCGTGAACGGGGAAATCTATGGAACCTATCCACTGGAGAAAGACCAGACGATTGAAGTTACCGAAGGAGAATTTCACAACGTGATCCGCATCGAGGACGGACAGGCGTATATGGAAGAAGCGGACTGCCCGGACGGCTACTGCAAAGAGCAGGGCAGAATCAGCGGTCAGAAACAGACGATCGTATGTCTGCCCCATAAACTGGTGGTGGAAGTGATCCGTCAGAAAGATACGGACAGCAAGGCAGCGGATGACGATCTGGTGCCGGATACGATTGCAAAGTGAGACAGTGATGAGAAAAGATACTCCGAAAGGGAACGAGACGATGAAAAAACAGGGGCAGCAGAAAAAAGAATACAAGGAACGCGGTTCTGCAAGCATCAGCCGGAGAGTATCGAGCGGTGCGATGCTGGTGGCACTGGCGATGATCTTCAGCTATGTGGAAAGCCTGATCCCGATCAACCTCGGGGTACCGGGAATCAAATTAGGTGTTGCCAATCTGGTGACGGTTACCGGGCTGTATATCCTGGCACCGATGGAAGTATTTGTGGTAGTGATCCTCCGGGTGCTTCTGGTGGGATTTATGTTTGGAAACGGCATGTCGATCCTGTACAGTCTGGCGGGTGGCATCTTAAGTTTCCTGGTGATGCTGCTGTTGAAGCGAATCAAAGGATTTTCCATGATCGGCGTGAGCATTGCCGGAGGCGTGTCCCATAACATCGGACAGATCGCCGTGGCGATGTGTGTGCTGGAAAATACGAAGCTGGTGTATTACCTGCCGGTGTTGATGATCGCGGGAACGATCACAGGTATCCTGATCGGTGTGGTGAGCCAGAAAATCCTCCCGGCAGTCAGCCAGGGCGCGGGAGCGGAAAGAAAGAACGGATAACCAGGTGGAATGTATCTGACAGGTACTTCTCTCGGAAAGGGATGGGAGAGGGGCAGCTGTCAGGTACATTCCTGAGAAAAAGGCAGAAGTGTCTATTTTTTTTGATTATAGGTTAGCTTCGACTAATGATAAATATTCTCAACTAAATGAGAATACCGACGGCTAACTTAATAATAAGCTACTATAACGTTTTATGGTAAAAAGGAGGAGTTTATGAACAACAAAAGAGTCAAGACCAAAGCAATGGCGATGGCGGTAGCCGCAGCAATGGCAGTCGATCTCTGCCCGGTAACAGCCTTTGCAGTAACCGGCAGCAAGGTTGCGGAAGATGGAACGTACACGGCAACAGGGCATGTTACACAGACAGAGGAGGATGATCCGGAAGATTGGGGAGAATATGATATTACCGTAAGTCTTACTGTAAAAGATGGAAAATTCGAGGACATCCAGGTAACACCGGGTGGTACCTATGATTCCAGTGTCAACAAAACGTATCTGAGCAAAGCTTATGATAAATCAAAAGGAATCAAGGTAAAACTGGCAGGTCAGGATGCAACAGAAGATACCATCAGTGGCTGGGATACCAAAACCGGAGCTACTCGTACTTCCGCAGCAATTAAACAGGCAGCTCTGGAAGCTATCCAGTCTGCACCGGAAAAAACAGCGGCAGTTGAGATTGACACTACCGCACTGGAAACAGCAATTGCTGCAGCAGAAGGAAAAAACGAAGCAGATTATACGGCGGACTCCTGGTCAGCAGTACAGGAGAAACTGGCAGCAGCAAGGGCAGCTCTGGAAGCAAAAACTTCTCAGGAAGAAGTAACAAAGGCAGCTACGGAACTGGATGCAGCTGTAGAGGCTCTGGTAAAAGCACAGAAAGAAACTTATGTCCTGATGAACATCCCATACGACCAGTTCTAC
>CAKRLG010000032.1 GCA_934359255.1 uncultured Ruminococcus sp. | reverse complement strand
CGATGCCGGAGCGTTATCGAAAATATGAAAAAGAACCGTGGAAAAGTCGTGGACTTCGTGTATTACCAGTAGACAATCAGTTAAATCTCAACACAAAGCAATAAAGGATATGATTTAAAGCAGACTTTCATTTATGATCGACTGCTTTTTTCATACTCAAAATTAAAAAGATTTGTTTCATGTACTGCCCAACAGTACGCTCGGAAATAGTTTCTCCTGTTTTGCGCAACACTTGTGTGATTTTGGCTTTTACTGATTCCCGACGATTTTCAGCATTGGAAGGAACATGTATATCTTAGAAAGAAGTTTGAGTACGTGCAAACGCATGGTAATAATATCTAAAAGCAGAAGATACATTTTTAGTAACCGCTTTTGAAATAAAAACGAAATGGTTTTCAATATTAAAAATATCATTACTAAGATTGCAGAGAAGTCCGGTTTATCTCCGGAATATGTTCAGGAAAGTGCAGAATTATCTCCGAAAAAAGGATTATTTGCATATGCATTTGCCGGACGTGATATCACAGGAAAATCAGTAGAAGACATGGTGTATGAGGCACAGAGAAAGGTTATCTTAGAGCTGGCTGATAAGGAATCTTGTGTGATTATCGGAAGAAATGCAGATTATATTCTGAAGGATAGGGATGATGTGCTGAATGTATTTATCCATGGGGACATGCCGGAAAAAACACAGCGAATTATGGGCTTATATAATGTAGAAGAAAAGGAAGCTGTCAAAATGATGGCAGATACCGATAAAAGGCGTATGACGAATTATAATTTTTACACCGAAAACCGTTGGTTTTACAAATAACAGATTTGTGATATGATAGTTATAGCATATCAGAAAGATACAGAAAGGAAGTAATCAATGGTGTTTGATATCATAGAGCATCTGCAGATCAGACCGGAATTAAAGGAATCCATACTTGAATTTCGAAAACAATATCCCGTGGAGTCACAGCTTCAGTCCAGGGTACCCGTTCCGAGTAATATTTATTATGGGACAGATATCTGGGAAAGGGCAGTGACGGCACTTTTATGCGGAAAAAATATTTTACTTGTGGGTCATAAAGCCACAGGAAAAAATATTTTTGCGGAAAATCTTGCCGCCGCATTTGCAAGACCACGGTGGGATGTATCGTTTCATGTCAATATGGATGCCGCATCACTGATCGGTATGGATACTTTTAAAAAACAGGAAGTAACGTTCCGCCCCGGCCCGATCTGCTGTGCGGCGCAGCATGGTGGATTTGCGGTGCTCGACGAGATCAATATGGCGAAAAGTGAAGCCTTGGCAGTGCTTCATGGAACGCTGGACTTTCGAAGAAGTATCGATGTGCCGGGATATGAGCGGATCGACCTGCATCCAGCCACCCGTTTCATCGCCACGATGAACTATGGGTATGCGGGAACAAAAGAACTGAACGAAGCACTGGTTTCCCGTTTTGTGGTGATCCAGATGCCGATGATCTCGCAGGAACACCTGATTTTGTTATTACAGGATCACTATCCGACACTGAAAACTGACGGCGCAAGAGAACTGGCAACCGTCTATCTGGATCTTCAGAAAAAATGTGAAAATGCCCAGATCTCTTCCCGTGCTATGGATCTTCGGGGCCTTCTTGACAGTGTGGCACTGATGGAAAAAGGATTGAACGTACAGGATGCACTGGACATGGGAATTACCAATAAAACCTTTGATCCCTATGAGCAGACACTGATTCAGGATACGATTCGGGGACGGATCTCCAAAAAGATGAAACCGGAAGATTTATTTGAAAAAAAATGAGGTTCTAGTAGAAAAGAATTTGCATAAAACACTCTATCATAATAAAAGGAAAGTGCAAAGATATGGAACAGCAGGAGATGCAGGAAGAACGGAGAGCGAGAAATTTTGTATGGGCAGCGGCGGAACAGTATGGGCTGGAACCGCTGTTTCTTGCCTACGCACCGGATGGAACGGCGGATATGTATCTGAATATCATTATCGGTCTCAGTTACAAATGGTATGATGCGCAAAAACTGGAAACATTTTTCCATATGCTCGGCGGCAGGCAGGAGGAACTGTATCAGGGGATGCTGTGGATCGGTCTGGAACAGGCATTATACGAAAAAGAACAGGTGCATCGGCCGGCACTTACGGATCTTCGCCAGGAATATGCACAGGAAAATCTGGGGAGATATCGTTCGTTTAAAGAATATGAACTGATCGATCAGCTGCGAAACGGACATTGTGCGGCTATTCTGGGTCAGGATTCCTGGTTATCCGGAAGAATGGAAGAACTGCTTCAGGAACTGACGTTTACCGGAGATATGGAGATCGAACAGATCATCGCCAGGATGAAAGAAATTCTGTGGAAATATTTTTCTTATGAACCGAAGCCGGTAAAAAAAGAGCGGGGGACGTATTTTCTGCAAAAACTGCTGCCTGCATTTCATTCGATCGGTAAGATGCATGCTACCTATGTGAAGACAAAGCGGTATGACGATCCGGTGTGGGAAGAGTCTGGAAACAGAGGAAGCATGGAAAGAGCCAGACATTATCTGCTTCAGTTTTCCAGGCAGGGAGACGGGGAAAAAGACCGGGCGTATATCGAGGGATGTTTTGGTTCCAGTATCTGTTCTCCCGGGGAAGAGAAACGGATAGAAGAAGAATTGTGTACGGAGAATCATAAAAACAGCCATATTTATATAACCGAAGGAGATTCGAAGGCTGGTTCTCCGGCCGGAGAACGGTGGGATGAAAAAGCGGCTGAAGCGGAAAAGAAGATTGACAGAAGAGAGGCAAAGGAGATTGAGGAGTTCCGGGAAAATTGCAGAAGACAGACAGAGAAAAATCGGCAGTATTACGAGAAAAATCGAATCATCTATGAGAACAGTATCCGCAGAATCAAAGAAAAACTCCGTCTGGAACTGGATACCCGCCTTGATGATGTCCCTTCACAGGCAAGACAGGGAAAAATCTGTGCCAGTCAGGTGTGGAGAGCACTGTATCTGGAGGATCCAAGAATCTTTGAAAAAAAAGAAGAGGTGTCAGATGCAGGGTTCTCCGTAGATATATTGATTGATGCTTCTTCATCCCGGAAAAACAGTCAGGAACAGATTGCAGCACAATCCTATATTCTTGTGAAAAGTCTGGATCTTTGTGGGATTCCGCTACAGGTGTATTCTTATTGCAGTATTCGCGGATATACGGTTCTGCGCCTGTTTCAGTCCTACGGGGAGATGAACCGGGCAGAAGAGGTGTTTTCCTATGTGGCAGCGGGGAATAACCGTGACGGACTGGCACTTCGTGGAGCCGGTCATCTGATGGAAAACAGTGAACAGGAGAAGAAGTTATTGCTGGTTCTCACCGATGGCAGCCCGCAGGATGACCGGATCGCCGCAGAGGGCGCATTTTACAAAAACAGAGAATACACGGATCAGATTGCAGTGGAAGACACGACCGAACAGATACAGCAGCTGAAAAGGAAAGGCATTCAGGTCGTAGGTATTTTCATGGGGACAGAGCGCGGACTTCAGACCGCCCACCGGATCTTCGGACGAGATTTTGTGCGGATCGAGAATATTCAGCAGTTTTCCGAAGTGGTGGGAAAGATCCTGCAGGAGAAAATCAGAGAGATGATTTGACAAATCCGTTTTCTTGTGCTAAAGTATGACAAGAGTAATCAGTACCCGGTTTTCCAGGTGAAGGCCGGGTTGTTTATAAGTCACATGTTCACAAAAGGAGAGAATAGACTGTATATGAACAAACAAGAAAGCGATATCATGAAAATATTATTACAGACGCCCTTTATCAACCAGCGGATGCTGGCAGAAGCTTCCGGACATTCCCTGGGGGTGGTGAATCGGTCGGTGAAAGAACTGATGGCTCAGGGGTATCTGGATGAGCAGTTATGGCCGACTTCCCGTGCAAAGAAAGAATTTCAGGAGCGGTCCCCGAAAAGAGCGATTATTCTGGCAGCCGGTTTCGGGATGCGGATGGTTCCCATCAATACAGAGGTGCCGAAAGGGCTGTTGGAAGTCAACAAAGAACCCCTGATCGAGCGGCAGATCCGCCAGCTTCACGAAGTCGGGATCCGGGAGATCTATGTGGTAGTTGGATTTATGAAAGAGCGATATGAGTATCTGATCGATGAGTTTGGCGTGGAACTGGTGGTAAATCCGGACTATATGACGAAAAACAATTTACATTCTGTCAGTTTGGTGAGAGGTCATCTGGAAAATGCGTATATCATTCCCTGCGACATCTGGTGTGACCGGAATCCGTTCGACCGGTACGAATCCTATTCCTGGTACATGGTCAGTGATCTGGTGGAAAATGAAAGTTCTGTCCGCGTCAATCGGAAAATGGAACTGGTCACGGTTCCGGAAGGAAATGGCGGCAATGCAATGATCGGAATCTGTTATCTGACCGGGGAAGAAGCCGGTATCGTTGCGGAAAATATCGAAAGGCTGAGCAGGGATTTGCGATATGACGGTGTTTTCTGGGAGGAAGCATTATATCGAAAAGATAAAATGATCGTTGCTGCCAGGGTTGTACACGGTTCAGATGTTGTAGAAATCAATACATACGAACAGCTGCGGGAACTTGACAGCCATTCCGGACAGTTAAAAACCGATGCGATTCAGGTGATCTGTCAGGCGCTTGGCGTAAAACAGGACGAGATTACCGATATCACCGTGCTGAAAAAGGGGATGACCAACAGATCCTTCTTATTTACAAGCAAAGGAAAAAAATACATTATGCGTATCCCCGGTGAGGGAACGGAACAGCTGATCGACCGGAGGGAAGAGGCAGCAGTTTATCAGACCATCGACGGAAAGAAAATATGTGATGACATCGCATATATTAATCCGGAAAATGGATACAAGATAACGGAATTTCTGGAAGGTGCAAGAGTCTGTGATCCTGACAGTCCCGGGGATGTGGAAAAATGCATGAAGCGCCTGAGAAGGTTTCATGAGATGAAACTGCAGGTGGAGCATACCTTTGATATTTTCGGGCAGATGGAGTTTTACGAAAAGCTGTGGGGTAATACTCCCTCAGATTACCGGGATTATCAGAAGACAAAAGAGCATGTACTGGAACTTCGTCCATATATTGAACAGTGGAGTGGGGAAAAGGTACTGACCCATATCGATGCAGTGCCGGATAATTTTCTGTTTATAGAAAAAAACGGTGAAGAGGAGATCCGCCTGATCGACTGGGAGTATGCCGGGATGCAGGATCCCCATGTGGATATTGCCATGTTTGCAGTTTATGCGATGTATGACAGAGAGCAGGTGGATGCGCTGATTGATGCTTATTTTCCGGAGGGATGCAAAAATGAGATCCGGATCAAGATCTATTGCTATATCGCAGCATGCGGACTTTTGTGGAGCAACTGGTGTGAGTATAAAAAAAGTCTCGGTGTAGAGTTTGGCGAGTATTCGCTGCGGCAATACCGATATGCGAAAGAGTATTATAGAATTGTAAAGGAAGAACTCAGTCAAATCAAAGGAGCAGAAAATCATGAATAAAGTAGAACGGGCAATTATTATGGCGGCAGGTCTGGGCAACCGGATGCGGCCAGTCACACTGACTACGCCGAAACCACTGGTGAAAGTCAACGGTGTGCGGATGATCGATACAGTGATCCAGGGTCTTCATGAGAATGGGATCACGGAGATTTATATTGTGGTTGGTTATCTGAAAGAACAGTTTTACACGCTGGAACAGGAATATTCGGGTGTGACAATTATTGAAAATCCTTATTATGATACCTGCAACAACATTTCTTCACTGTATGTAGCGCGGGATCATATAGAAAATGCCATGATCCTGGACGGTGATCAGATTGTGTATAACAGAACAATCCTTTCTCCGGAGTTTGAACGTTCCGGTTATAACAGTATCTGGACGGAGGGCGAGACGGATGAATGGCTGCAGCAGGTAGAAGACGGAATCGTTGTTTCCTGCAGCAGAACCGGAGGAAAGGGTGGCTGGCAGCTGTACAGCATCTCACGATGGAGCAAAGAAGACGGAAAACGGCTGAAACACCACCTGGAAGTGGAATTTGAAGAGAAGAAAAACAGACAGATCTACTGGGACGATGTGGCGATGTTCTGCTATCCAAAGGAATACAGACTTGGTATCCGACCGATGCAGCCGGGTGATCTGATCGAGGTGGATAACCTGGAGGAACTGATCGCGCTGGATAACAGCTACCGTGATTTATACATAAAAAAGGAGCAAAAAAGTGATGAATAAAAATATAACAAATACAAAAGGAAAGATTGACTGGATGATTACACTGGTTCCACTTGGAATCGTGATTGCACTGTGCATCCTGTTTTTCTTCCTGCCGGATCAGTCAAATGCAGTTCTGAGCCAGATCCGTTTCTTTTTCGGAGATACTTTTGGAACGTATTATCTGGTGATCGGACTTGGCATTTTCCTGTTGTCTCTGTATATCGCAGGATCGAAATACGGAGATATCGTACTTGGTGAAAAAGGAGAAAAACCGAAATATTCTTTCTTTTCCTGGGGAGCAATGATGTTTACCTGTGGTCTTGCAGCGGATATTTTATTTTACTCTTTCTCAGAATGGGTATTATATGCGACAGATCCTCATCTGGAAGAGATGGGAAGCATCCAGGAATGGGCAGGCGTCTATCCGCTGTTTCACTGGAGTTTTATCCCGTGGGGATTTTATCTGGTACTGGCTGTGGCGTTCGGTTTTATGCTCCATGTACGAAAAAGAAACCGCCAGAAATACTCCGAAGCCTGCCGTCCGATCCTTGGAAAACATACCGATGGCTGGGCAGGAAGAATCATTGATCTTCTGGCTGTATTTGCCCTGCTTGCAGGAACGGCAACAACCTTCAGTGTGGCAACACCGCTGATGGCAACGATCATCGGAGAACTTTTTCATATTACAGTAAGCCGGACAGTTATCAATGGCATTATTTTACTGGTAACATGTGCTGTATATACATATTCTTTACTGCACGGATTTAAGGGAATCAGCAGACTGGCAAATATCTGTATTTATCTATTTTTCGGATTGCTGGCTGTTGTCCTTCTGTTTGGAGGTGAAACCCGTTATATCATCGAGACAGGTCTGAGTTCACTGGGAACCATGGTTCAGAACTTTATCGGTCTTTCTACCTTTACGGATCCTCTGAGAACCTCAAACTTCCCACAGAACTGGACGATTTATTATTGGGCATACTGGATGGTCTGGTGTGTGGCAGCCCCGTTCTTCATCGGCAGCATCTCCCGCGGAAGAACTGTCCGCCAGACTATTCTGGGCGGCTATGGTTTCGGGGTTGGATCCACTCTGATCAGCTTTATCATCCTGGGCAATTACTCCATGGGAATGCAGGTAACCGGAAAAGCTGATTTTATCGCACAATACCTGAAAGATGGGGATCTCTATGGAATGATCGTATCCATGATCAAAACCATGCCCTGCGCCCCGGTTATCATGGTAATAGTACTGCTGACGATGGTTGCCTTCTACGCAACTTCCTTTGACTCCATTGCCCTGACAGCCTCCTGCTACAGTTACCGCAAACTCGAAGAAGGCGAACAACCCCACCGGGGAATCCAGCTGATGTGGTGCCTCCTGCTGATCGCATTGCCGATCGCATTACTGTTTGCGGAAAGCTCCATGAGCAACCTGCAAAGCGTGAGTATTGTAGCTGCCTTCCCGATTGGAGTGGTAATTTTATTAATTGTTGGAAGTTTTCTGAAAGATGCGAAAAAATACATGAAAGAAACCAAATAAAGATAAGTATGAATGCATATAAAATTTTCTGTTTCTTAAAAAGCACACGAATATGTGAACTGATTTAACATATCATTTCTGAAAGTCAGCCGAAAGAGCCCGGTTTCCAGGGGGACTCGCACTGTGTGGGCGGTTGGGGCAAGCTTTGAGATCCGGCGCTTACGTAGGCTTTCGCGAGGGTCAGATGACCCTCGCGAATCATAGCCGAAGTTAGCGACTAGCTCAAAGTTGCCCTGCCCACGCGAGTCCCCCTGGAAACCGGGCTCTTTCGGCGTCCGTCAGACAACAATTTTCATTTCCATCTCTAAAAACACTGAAAGTACTTGCAACATCCCCCCATTTGTACTATGATAGAACCATTGAATTTACAAAAAATCCAATCAAAACTGGTCCACTGGACCAATTATTGATATGTCATGCAATAAAAATATGAAAGTAACCGACAAACACACGAAAAATCCAAGGCTGAAACAAACAGCCGGACGTGATTATGAAGGGAAAAAGAAAAATGGGTAAATATTTTGGAACGGATGGTTTCCGTGGAGAAGCCAACGAAAACTTAACTGCAGACCACGCATACAAAATCGGTCGATTCCTGGGCTGGTACTATGGAGAACTGAAACGCAGAAACGGGGATGATACACCGGCGCGAATCGTTATCGGAAAAGATACCCGGCGCTCCAGCTATATGTTCGAATACACACTGGTAGGTGGTCTGGTAGCTTCCGGGGCAGACGCATACCTGCTTCATGTAACCACAACCCCATCCGTTGCCTATATGGCAAGAACCGATAACTTTGACTGCGGAATCATGATCTCCGCCAGTCATAACCCATATTATGATAATGGAATCAAACTGATCAATGGAAACGGAGAAAAGATGGATGAAGAGACCATCGCACTCGTAGAAGACTATCTGGACGGAAAAACAGAAGTATTTGGTGAAACTTATGAAGAAGTACCATATGCTCATAAAGACCGGATCGGATGTACGGTGGACTATGTGGCAGGAAGAAACCGCTATGTCGGTTATCTGATTTCTCTTGGCATGTATTCTTTCAAAGGCATCAAGGTCGGTCTGGACTGTGCCAACGGAAGTTCCTGGAATATCGCGAAAGCAGTATTTGATGCTCTGGGAGCCAAAACCTATGTGATCAACGCCCAGCCGGACGGAACCAACATCAATAACAACGCCGGATCCACCCATATCGAAGGACTGCAGAAATATGTAGTAGATAACGGACTGGATGTAGGATTTGCCTATGACGGAGATGCCGACCGCTGCCTGTGTGTCGATGAAAAAGGCAATCTGGTAGACGGAGATGCGATTCTCTATATTTATGGAAAATACATGAAAGAGAGAGGAAAACTTCTGACCAATACTGTGGTAACAACGGTCATGTCAAACTTCGGTCTTTATAAAGCATTCGATGAACTGGGTATCGGATATGTAAAAACTGCAGTCGGTGATAAATATGTATACGAATATATGAACCAGAATGGCTGCCGGATCGGCGGAGAACAGTCCGGCCATATCATTTTCTCAAAATACGCTTCCACCGGAGACGGTATCCTGACCAGTCTGAAGATGATGGAAGTTATGATGGCGAAAAAAGCAAAAATGAGCCAGCTGACCGAAGGTCTGACCATCTATCCGCAGGTTCTGGAAAATGTAAGAGTAGTCGATAAGACAGCCGCCCAGGAAGATCCGGATGTGAAAGCTGCGGTAAAAGCGGTAGAAGAGGCACTGGGAGATACCGGACGTATCCTGGTCCGTGAATCCGGAACAGAACCACTGCTTCGTGTTATGGTGGAAGCCGAGACCGAAGAATGCTGCCGGAAATACGTGGATCAGGTAGTTGCTGTGGTGAAAGCAAAAGGACATGTGGCATAAAACAGAATGGTCCGTGTAAATGCATAATTACGAAAAGAACAAATGCACGAACACAAACATCTGAGAGGAGAAAAATAATATGTGTGGAATCGTAGGCTATACCGGAATGCACAGCGCAGCCCCGGTTTTACTGGATGGACTGTCAAAACTGGAATACCGTGGATATGACTCTGCCGGTATCGCAGTAAGAGACGGAGAAAAACAGGCAGAAGTGATCAAAGCCAAAGGTCGTCTGAAAAAGCTGATCGAAAAGACCAATGGTGGCGACTCTGTACCCGGAACCTGTGGAATCGGTCATACCCGTTGGGCAACTCACGGCGAACCTTCTGAAAATAACGCACATCCTCATATGAGTGATGATGGCAATGTGGTAGCTGTTCATAACGGTATTATCGAAAACTATCAGGAATTAAAAGACAAACTGATTCGAAAGGGTTACACCTTCTATTCAGAAACCGATACGGAAGTGGCTGTTAAACTGGTGGATTATTATTATAAAAAATACGAAGGTACACCTGTAGATGCCCTGACACACGCCATGGTTCGTATCCGTGGATCTTATGCCCTGGCAATCATGTTCAAAGAGTATCCGGAAGAGATCTATGTGGCAAGAAAAGACAGCCCGATGATCCTCGGCGTGGAAAATGGAGAATCTTATATCGCATCGGATGTTCCTGCAATCTTAAAATATACAAGAAATGTTTACTATATCGGTAACCTGGAGATGGCTCGTGTCAGAAAAGGAGAAATTACGTTCTTTAATCTGGATGGCGATGAGGTGGAAAAACAGCCGAAAGTCATTGAATGGGATGCGGAAGCAGCAGAAAAAGCAGGATTTGAGCATTTTATGATCAAAGAGATCCATGAACAGCCGAAAGCTGTAGCAGATACGCTGAATTCTGTTCTGCATGATGGTGTGATCGATCTGAGCGATGTGGGACTTTCCGAGGAAGAAATCAAAAACATCAGTCAGATCTATATCGTGGCATGCGGATCCGCCTATCATGTAGGTATGGCAGCGCAGTATGTGCTGGAAGATCTTGCAAGAATCCCGGTTCGTGTAGAACTGGCATCCGAATTCCGCTACCGGAAACCATTGTTAGATAAGAACGGTCTTGCTATTATTATCAGTCAGTCCGGGGAAACCGCAGACAGCCTTGCCGCACTTCGGGAAGCAAAATCAAAAGGTGTCCGTACTCTCGGAATCGTCAATGTGATCGGATCTTCCATCGCCAGAGAAGCAGATAATGTCTTCTACACTCTGGCAGGACCGGAAATCTCCGTGGCAACCACAAAGGCCTACAGCACCCAGCTGATCGCTTCTTACCTGCTGGCGATCCAGTTTGCGAAAGTGAGAGAGGAGATCACACAGGAGCAGTATGACAGCCTGATCGCAGAGCTGCAGACGCTTCCGGAGAAGATTCAGAAGATCATCGATGACAAAGAACGACTTCAGTGGTTTGCCTCCAAACAGATCAATGCGAAAGACATTTTCTTTATCGGTCGTGGCATTGATTATGCCATCAGTATGGAAGGCAGTCTGAAGATGAAAGAAATCAGCTACATCCATTCTGAGGCATATGCCGCAGGCGAACTGAAACACGGAACGATTTCCCTGATTGAAGATGGCACACTGGTAATCGGCTGTCTGACCCAGCCGGCACTGTATGAGAAAACAGTCAGCAACATGGTAGAATGCAAGAGCCGTGGTGCTTATCTGATGGGACTTACCACATATGGAAATTACAATATTGAAGATACCGCTGATTTCGTAACGTATATTCCAAAGACAGATCCACATTTTGCAACTTCACTGGCAGTGATCCCGCTGCAGCTGATGGGATATTATGTGTCCGTGGCGAAAGGACTGGATGTAGATAAACCGAGAAATCTGGCAAAGAGCGTTACGGTGGAATAGAGATAACGATTCGGGAATATGAAATCATAAAAATGCATTTTGTTTTCGGTAAACAGAGGTTTACATTGAAAACAAAATGCATTTTTATGATTTACAGAAAAGTTTATTCGGTATTTTTAAAAAACGAAAAATACCTATCTAAAACACTTCTTACAAGGCTCATACCCCCGACTTTCCGCCTCTGCCCGGCTGATCTCGCTTGCCTTGCTGGGGTCAGTCTGTCCGCAGTTATTTTTGTTATGATACTTGGATCCGGTAGCTGTGATCCATACCATTTCTTCGTTGGAAGTGGAAGAAGTATCCTGTGGAGCCGCTGTTACCTGTGGAGTGGCTTCCACCTGGCTGGAAGCACCTGCACTTGCAGCAGAGACTTCCTTATTTCCGGAAGAGGAGTTTTCATTTGCAGTTTCCTTCGAACCTGAAGAACTACTGCCGTTTGATTTGCTCGTCTGTGCCTGTGTTCCCTTATCCTCTTTATCTCCGGGGCTGTAGTCATTGCACGGTTCCTGGTCCCAGGTGATGGTTGTTCCGTCACTGACAGCGACGATCGTGCCCTGTTTATCGGTACGATACACCTGAATATCCATGGATTCCAGCTTGTCCATCACATCTTTATCCGGATGTCCGTACTGGTTATCCTTTCCACAGCTGATCACTGCATATTCCGGAACAGTTGCCTGGAGAAAATCCCAGCTGGTAGCCGTGGCAGAACCGTGATGTCCCGGAACCAGTACATCGCAGGAGAGGTCAATGCCGGATTCACACATGGCTTTTTCGCTGGAGCTTTCCGCATCTCCGGTGAAAATAAAGGAATTTTCACCATTTGTCAGTTTGATCGCCACTGAATTCTTATTGCTGTCATCCGGATCAATGGTTGCAGGAGCCAGGATCTGAAAACTTCCGCTTCCGAAAGAAAATTCAGTACCGACTGCAGGATGCTGCATCGGAAGTCCTTTGTCGGCAACTGTCTGGATAAAGGACTGATACAGTTTGCTGTCATGTTCATAATTACTGGAAATTACATTTTTTACATCAAAAGCATTTAAACATCCGATCAGTCCTGCCATATGGTCGCTGTCATAATGGGATGAGATCATATAGTCAATGGTGGTAATATTCTGCTTTTGCAGATAAGAAACAACAAAACTGGAAGTACTCTTATCACCACCGTCATAAATCATGGTCTGTCCATCGGATTGTACCAGGATACTCAATCCCTGTCCCACATCCAGGAAATGAACTTTCATCTCACCGGCTTCTTTTGTCGGCTCCGGTGCAGGAGTTTCTGTTGGTGTAGGCGTTGCGGTTTCTTCCGGTGTGGTCTCTGGCGTGGGAGTGTCTGTCGGAACTTCCGTAGGTGTAACCTCCGGAGTGTCCGTTACAGCGGCATCCGGTGTGTCAGAGGCTTCATCAGTAATGGCAATTGTTCTGGACTGCACTGCGCTTTCCGGAGTAAACGGTGTGGCCGCGATAAAGAACAACAGCGGCACCAGAAGCGGAACCCATCGGGCTATGGTTGCTTTTTTGCGAATCAGATTCCAGATAAATGGAAAAAGAGACACTCCGGCAAGAGTAACGCATAAGCCGAACGGAACAGAAGCAGACAGATTGCCAAGTCCGCCAATGATCAGTACAACTGCGAAAATATACCGGAGAATGTGGAATGTTTTTTTACGTTTCATCGTAATCCTCCCTTGTGAATCAAATAATTACTTTTATTATAATACCAAGGTCAAAAGGTCGGAAATCTGACGCAAGCTTGCTTGCAGGAAAAATTCCGATCTTGGGACCTGCCAAAATACCTTTTGACCTCAACATCTTATAATACTATAGATGGAAAGAAAGGTCAAAAAATTCATTGAAATTACCCTTACCATCCAGTATAATATTAGATTGCACGGTAACTGCGCGCTATTCGCTCAGTTCCAGTATTTACGAAAAGAACGATGTGGCTGCCTTCTGAGAAACAGGAGCGAAACCGCAGTTGCGAAAGGATGAAAATAACGATGGAAAATAATAAAGAAACCCTTACCGCTGCTGAAGAACAGAAACGTCAGCAGCAGTTTATTGAAAAAGCCCGCATCTATGTCAGAGAAAAATCAGAAGAACTGGGACGTCCGTTATATGCCTGTACGACCACCTTTGGTTGTCAGATGAATGCCCGGGACTCCGAAAAACTGGATGGTATTCTGGAAGCGGTCGGTTATATCAAGACAGATAAAGAAGACGAAGCAGACTTTGTTATTTACAACACCTGTACGGTCCGTGAGAATGCCAACCAGCGTGTCTATGGCCGGCTGGGATATCTTGGAAGCATGAAAAAGAAGAAACCACATATGATGATCGCACTGTGTGGCTGTATGATGCAGGAAGCCCATGTGGTGGAAAAACTGAAAAAGAGTTACCGGTTTGTGGATCTGATCTTCGGAACCCATAACATCTTCAAATTCCCGGAACTTCTGTGTTATGCTATGGAATCGGACCGGATGATCATCGATGTCTGGAAGGATACCGATCAGATCGTGGAGGACCTGCCGGTAGATCGAAAATACAAATTCAAATCCGGTGTCAACATTATGTTTGGGTGCAACAACTTCTGCAGTTACTGTATCGTACCCTATGTCCGCGGCCGTGAACGAAGCCGGAATCCGGAAGATATCGTAAGAGAGATCGAACATCTGGTAGCAGACGGTGTGGTGGAAGTCATGCTGCTTGGTCAGAATGTCAATTCCTACGGAAAGAATCTGGAGCATCCGATTACTTTTGCACAGCTGTTAAAAGAAGTTGAGAAAATCGAAGGTCTGAAACGAATCCGGTTCATGACCTCTCATCCCAAGGATCTGTCCGATGAACTGATCGAGGTGATGGCTGAGAGTAAAAAGATCTGTCCACATCTGCATCTGCCTCTGCAGTCAGGCAGCAGCCGGGTGTTAAAAGAGATGAATCGTCGGTATACAAAAGAGTCCTATCTGGCTCTGGTTGACCGGATTCGTGAGAAACTGCCGGATATTTCTCTGACGACGGATATTATTGTAGGATTTCCGGGAGAGACAGAAGAGGATTTTCTGGAGACCATGGATGTAGTCGGAAAAGTGGGATATGACAGCGCATTTACCTTTATTTATTCCAAAAGAAGCGGAACACCTGCAGCGGCCAAAGAGGACCAGGTGCCGGAAGAGGTTGTAAAAGATCGTTTTGACCGCCTTCTGGCTCAGGTGCAGGAAATTGCACGAGAACGTTCTTCACGCTTTGAGGGAACGGTACAGGAAGTTCTGGTAGAGAGCGTCAATGATCAGGATGCATCTCTGGTAACCGGACGAATGGGTAATAATCTGCTGGTACATTTCCCGGGGGATGCTTCTATGATTGGCACATTCAAACAGATTCATCTGGACGTGTGCAAGGGATTCTACTATATGGGAACGCCTGCAGAATAGAGATTCTCAGGACCCCAACATCATAGAATAGTATCAAAACAGAATAGTAATGTCATGGAAAAAGTATCATTTCAGTAGTAAAATACTGACTAAAAGCAGACAGTATTTGTAGAGTACCGTTTAGACATCAGGAGGTAACATAATGGGTAAGAACACGACAAATGATATGACGCAGGGAAACTGTATGCGTTTGCTGGTACAGTTTTTTCTGCCGATCCTGGCAGGAAATCTGTTTCAGCAGTTATACAGCTTTGCAGACTCCATGGTGGTGGGAAAAGGAATTGGCGATACGGCACTTGCAGCGGTTGGAAACACCGGTTCCGTACATTTTCTGATCATCGGTTTCGCAATTGGGCTGACAGGAGGATTGGGAATCTGTATTTCTCAGTCTTTTGGAAGTGGCAATTATGAAAAACTTCGTAAGGAGCTGGCAATGTCTGTCTGGATCTGCCTGGCCATTGGGATTGTGATCACAGTGGTAAGTCTGGCCTTCATGCGGCAATTATTTACATTTCTCCATACACCGGAAGATCTGATGACGGAAACACTGCAATATTTCGGAACAATTCTTGCGGGAACCACCATTACGATTTTTAATAATTTTGCCATGACACTCCTGCGTTCCGTTGGAAACAGCCGGGTGCCTCTGGTTGCCATGATAATTTCCGCCATTGCCAATGTTCTGATGGATCTGTTATTCGTTTTCCCGTTGCATATGGGTGTTTTTGGCGCAGCGTTAGCCACTGTTCTGGCACAGGTACTGTCTGCGCTTTACTGCTGTTACTACATAGGAAGGGAAAAAAATCTGATCCCGAAAAAAACAGACTGGAAACCACAGGGCGTGATCATCAAAAGATTGACATTGAAAGGTCTGCCGGTTGCCGTTATGAATTCTGTCACCGCAGTGGGTGGAATGGTGTTGCAGACATTTGTCAACAATATGGGAACAAGCTATGTGGCTGCCTATGCGGCATGCACCAAGATCCTCAGTCTTTTTGAACAGCCGGCAAATACAGTGGGTCTGGCACTTCTTACTTTTGTGGGACAGAATTATGGTGCCGGAAAAAAGGAGCGGATACGTACCGGTATCCGGGAAGGAGTCATCCTGACGATCCTGATAAATATTCCACTGGCTCTGATGCTGCTGTTTATTCCGGAGTTTCTGACTTCGTTCATGTTGAACGATGCATCGATTATTTCTTACACAAGAGATTTTCTGGCGGTTACAGGCATCTGTCTGTTTCCTCTGGGATGGCTGTTTGTGTTCCGCAACGGGTGCCAGGGCATGGGACATACATTTGTTCCCATGCTTTCAGGTGTCCTGGAAGTGTCTCTTCGAGTGGTCGTGGTAAAGCTGCTGACTCCATATCTGGCTTTTCGTGGTGTTGCTCTGGCAGAAGTATCTGCCTGGATCGGCGCCTGGATCATGTTGATGATCACTTACTGGATCTATCAGGAAAGAACGGATTCTTTTCGGTAAGTCTGAGGAGAACATCCTACCTTGGTGCGAAACTGTCGATTGAAATTTGAAAGGTTATGAAATCCGGTATCGAAAGCAATGTCAGAGATACTGCGATCCGTATTGCGCAGAAGATCGCATGCCGATCGGATACGTACCTGATTCAGATATTCAATGGCTCCAAGACCGAAATTCTGTTTGAAACAGCTCATAAAGTAGCTGCTGCTCATATGAGCGATCTTTGCCAGCTGTTCTATGGTAACAGATTCGGAATGATGCTTCTGTATATAAGTGAGAACGGGCCGAAGTGTTTCGGTCAGCCGGGATTCTGTGGAAACGGTGTGTTCGGTGCAGAGTCCCGGTGTGGATGCCAGCAGATAAAATAAGCGAAGCAGTTCACTTTTTAGTAACAGATCAGAGGTTGCAAGATTTTTGTGTGCACACTGCATAATAGTCCGGACCGAATCATGGAGTTCATGATACCCAGGGGTTTCCTGAGATACAGGAACCAGAACTCTTCGTCTGGAAGAAAAGATCGGCAGCAGAATATCTGTATAACAACGATCGTCGTAACTTCCCACCAGCATATTCTGATGAAAAACAATGGTATCGTAGAAAAAAGAGCTGTGTTCATCCGACATGATAGCATGAAGGACGTTGGGCTGGATCAGAAAGATGTCTCCCGGTTTGGCAGAGATGGTCTGATCCTCGTATTTGAAAAAACCATTTCCAGATTTTATGTAATTTAATTCCATTTCACTGTGCCAGTGCAGTGGTACACTGGTAAAATAATCCGGTATACCGCAGTCATAGTAACTGTATGGAACCTGAATGGATCCGTGCTGGCACTTTTCTTTTATCGCATAAAGATTCATAACATACGCCTCCGTAAAATAAATATCTCCAGCAGAATAATTAAATCGTAGAATAGTATTGCCAAGAATACTGTTTCCCGGAAATATAAAAGAATCAGTTGTAATATATCATATAATGATAGGTGTTGCAACGGAAAATAGGGAAGGGCATGATGTTGCAGAATGAAAAATTTGTGGCATCAGGAGCCCTTTTTTGCTATGCAAAATAATATAAATTATTTTTTGAGAAATAAATACAGGATAAAAATGACTAAAAAAATATATATGTAAGGAAAAAACACCAGGATATTATACAAAAATAATAGAATAGTATCAGAATTAAATAGTATATTGTTTGAAATCCGGGGAAATAAATAGTATTCTGGTAAGCGAAGGTAGTTGTTATCGAGAAACGAGACAACATCAAAAAGAAAGAGGGTTTTACAAAATGTCAAAATGGTTAGATAACGCAATTTTTTATGAAATCTATCCGCAGTCATTTAAAGATACTAACGGGGACGGCATCGGAGATTTTCAGGGTATTATCGAAAAATTAGATTACATCAAAGAACTTGGATGTAACGCTTTATGGATCAATCCTTGTTTTCTCTCTCCGTTCGGAGATGCAGGATACGATGTTGCAGATTACTGTCGTGTGGCGCCACGTTACGGAACCAACGAAGATCTGAAACAGTTATTTGAAGAAGCACATAAAAAGGGAATTCATGTACTGCTGGACCTGGTGCCTGGACATACTTCTATAGAACACCCATGGTTCATCGAATCCATGAAAGCAGATAAGAACCCATATACCGACCGTTATATCTGGACCGATAAAGTATGGGAATCACCGGAGGTCAGCTTCGGCGGCTCTCTGAGAGGTATCTCTGAACGTGACGGTGCGGTGGCTGTCAACTTCTTCTCCAATCAGCCGGCATTAAACTATGGTTTCTATCAGCCGGATCCGGAGAAACCGTGGCAGCAGTCGATCGACGATGAAGGACCACAGGCAACTATCGCAGCAATGGAAGATGTAATGAGATTCTGGCTGGGTATGGGCTGTGATGGCTTCCGGGTGGATATGGCAGAGTCTCTGGTAAAAAATGATCCGGAGAAAAAAGGAACCATCCGTGTATGGAAACAGATCAGAGAATTCCTTGATAAAGAATTTCCGGATGCAGCAATGGTATCCGAATGGGGCGATCCACAGAGATCTCTGGAAGGAGGATTCCACATGGACTTTCTGCTGGAGTTTGGTACTTCCCATTCCAACGATCTGTTCCGCTGCAAAGAGCCGTATTTTTCATCCCGTGCGAAAGGAAACATCTATGATTTCGTAGAGTCTTATAAAGAAAACTGTGAAAAGACAGCCGGCAAAGGCCTGATGTGTATGTTTTCAGGAAACCATGATGTAGACCGTCTGGCACGCCATCTTCACGGTGATGAATTGAAAGTGGCATTTGCATTTATCCTGTCTATGCCAGGCGCACCATTTATCTATTATGGCGATGAGATCGGTATGCGTTATGTAGAGGGATTGAAATCTGTAGAAGGCGGTTACAACCGTACCGGTTCCCGTTCTCCGATGCAGTGGGATGACAGCACCAACGCAGGCTTCTCCAGCGCACCGGCAAGTGATCTGTATATTGCTATGGATCCGGACAAAGATCGACCAACTGCAAAGAAAGAGATGGCAGCTCCGGATTCTCTGTACCATGAAGTGAAAAAACTGATCCGGATCCGTCAGAGTCACAAAGCTCTGCAGAGCCGTGGAAAGATCACTTTCGTTTATGCGGAAAAGAATGCATATCCGCTGGCATATATCCGTGAGGCCGGTGATGAGAAAATTCTTGTGATCATCAACGCAGCCGCAGAGGCAAAAACATTTGCATGCGATACAGAGCCAAAAGAAGCAATCTATAACTTTGGCGCAGCCGCAGAGGCTAAAAATGGAAAAATAACTGTTCCGGCACAGTCAGCAGGATTTTACCGGATCTGAGGAAACATAAGGTAGTTGATAGCTGTTCGCAGGGGACTGAACAGTTATGATAATTATATATGGAGGTGTAACATGAGGGAAAACAAAGTAGTTTACGGACTGATCGGATATGGCGGTATGGGCAGATGGCATACTGAGATCCTTTCCAAAGTTCCGGAAGCTGAAATCGGTGGTGTCTATGACATCAAGGAAGAAAAAAGAGAAGAAGCGAAGGCGAAAGGCTTTTCTGTATATGAAACAGAAGAAGCCATGCTGGCAGATCCGGATATCGATGTGGTTCTGATCGCCACTCCAAATGACTGCCACAAACCCATCGCCATCCGTGCCATGCATGCAGGAAAAAATGTAATATCGGAAAAACCGGTGACATTATCTTCCGCAGATCTGCTGGAAATGGAAAATACAGCCAAAGAGACGGGAAAATTACTTACAGTACACCAGAACAGACGGTGGGATGATGATTTCCTGATCATCAAAAAGCTTGTAGAGGAGCAGAAACTGGGACATGTCTTCCGAATCGAGAGCCGTGTCCATGGTTCAAGAGGAATCCCGGGTGACTGGAGAAAAGAAAAAGTACATGGTGGTGGAATGGTTCTGGACTGGGGTGTACATCTGCTGGACCAGATCTTATATATGTACGGTGACAGAAAGATCGAGACCGTATACGCATCACTTACCAATGTTACCAACCAGGAAGTGGACGATGGATTCACTGCCATCCTGACTTTTGAAGGCGGAACGGAAGTCCTGGTGGAAGTTGGTACCAACAATTATATTTCCCTGCCGAGATGGTATGTACTGGGAGAAGACGGTACCGCAGTGATCAGAGACTGGCAGTTAAACGGTGAGATCATACGTAAGACAGGTATGACGGAAGAGACGGTAGTACCGGTTAAGACAGCAGCCGGTCTGACAAAGACTATGGCACCGAGACGGGAAGATACCATTGTGAAAGAGGACTTACCAAAAGTAGCCGGAGACATTGCAGATTTCCACAGAAATGTAGTTGCAGTGATCCGAGACGGAGCAGAGCCTGAGATCAAACTGTTTCAGGTGATGCGCGTGATGAAGCTGATGGAAGCCATCTTCCGGTCAGCGGAGACAAATCAGGTGATCGAATTTCAGGACCAGGTGTAACCGTGAAGGAACTGAACAATTAAATTATAAGTAGAAACCATAAATAAAAATTAAAAATAAATGGGAGAAAACAGGAGGAAATGAGTATGAAACAGATTAAAATCGGAACCTGCGTGCCGGGAACAAAGGCGGAAGAATGGTTAAAGGGATTTGCGGGAAAAGGATTCGAAACATTTTCCATCAATTTCCATATGTCACTGGAAGGAACAGATCTTGACAAACTGGCACTGAACACAGAAAAGATTCTTGCAGGTACAGATTCCAAGATCACTACCGTTGGATACTACTGTAACCCGATCCAGTATCCGGAGCACAGAAAGACACTGGAAAAGGTGATCTGCACTGCTGAAAAATTCGGAGCTACCCACGTAAGCACCTTTGCAGGAGCCTGGGAAGGAAAACCGGTAGAATCCGCATACGAAGAGTTTGGAAAAGTGTTCCGTGAACTGGCAGACCTTGCAGAAGAAAAAGGTGTGAAGCTGGGTATCGAAAACTGTCTTATGGATGGAACCTGGGAACATGCCACCTGCAACATCGGTTTCAACCCGAAAGCCTGGGAAGTGATGTTTGAGGAAGTAAAGAATGACAACTTCGGACTGGAATGGGAGCCGACCCACCAGATGGTACAGCTGATTGACCCTGTGACAGAACTGAGAAAATGGTGCAAAAAGATCGTCCATGTACATGGAAAAGATGCGACCATTGACTGGGATGCAGTAAGACACGGCGGTATCTCCGGAGCAGTGCCGTTCGTATGGCATCGTATGCCTGGATTTGGTGACACAAACTGGAGAGATATCATTTCTATCCTGAGAAGCAACGGATATGAGGACGATATCTGTATCGAGGGATATCACGATCCGGTATACCGGGGAGAACTGGAGATGACCGGACAGCTCCACGCACTGAACTATCTGAAATGGTGCCGAGGCGGCGAATTTACACCAACTCCATGGGAAAAATAACAAAAATAGTAACTGTTCAGTACCTTCACAGTGGATACTGAACAGTTAACAGAAAAATAGCAGAGACAGAAGAAACAGGAGGGTATTTCTATGAAACTTGGGTTTATCACAGCCATCCTTGACAGTTGGACTTATGAAGAGATGATGGATTTTGCATCTGAGCAGGGATTTGAGTGTGTGGAAGTGGCATGCTGGCCGCAGGAAAAAGCAGAAAGAAGATATGCCGGTGTAAGCCATA
>CAKRLG010000031.1 GCA_934359255.1 uncultured Ruminococcus sp. | reverse complement strand
TACGAAAGACCTTTCAAGACTCGGTCGTAATTCCTCGCTGACAGGGCTTTATATCAACTACACGTTTCCTCAGTACGACGTGCGGTATATTGCCATCAACGACCACTTCGACACCATTGACCCCAACAGCACCGACAGCGATATGGCAGGTAGCAGGAACTGGTTCAACGAGTGGTATTCCAAGGATACCAGCCGTAAAATCCGTGCCGTTGTGCTGGAACAGATCGTCTGGAAGCACATTCAGGAGATCGTATCGGTAGTCACTCGCTATGAGGCGTATTTCCGTTCTGAAATGGAGCAAAAGCTCCGTGTGCAAAGTGAGGAAACCATGCGGCTGTGCAGGAAACGGCTGGCGCAGGCTGAGAAATGAATTGGAGAGCTTGACCGTCTTTTCATCCGCATTTACGAGGACAATGTAGCCGGTCGGCTGGACGATGAACGCTTTGCCATGATGAGTAGGAACTACACCGAGGAACAGAAAGACCTCAAAGCCGAGGTCAAAGGTCTGCAACAGCAAATCCATGAACAGGAACAACAGGCAGAGAATATAGAGCAGTTTGTTCAGCGGGTAAGGAGAAACAGCACCCTCACGGAGCTGACGCCCTATGCCCTCAGAGGCTTGTCAAGGCGGTCTATGTGGAAGCACCGGACAAGTCCAGCGGCAAGCGTAGGCAGAAAGTACATATTGAATACGACCTTGTGGGCTATATTCCCGTGGATGAGCTGCTAAAAGCGGAACAGGCATGACCGAAATCATGCCTGTTCCAAGAAATTTGAATTTTACTGTCTTACCAGCAGAGCCCCTCACTTCTCCGTTTTTTATGTTGCGTTACCTATCAATAATTGATCCGTTGAACCAATTTCGATTCTGATTTTCCATATTTATGCCCATCTGCTCGGTTTCTCACTGCAGATTTCATTCCACTCACAGTCCCCGCAGATCTTCTCCCGCAATCCTGTATCGATTACCTTTTTCTGAACTTTCTGCGCAAATTCCAGAAAGTTCAGTTCTTCTCCTTCTGTCAGCCCGCAGGCCTCCAGCACGCCATGATCATACCGAAACACTTTTTCCTGCGCTTCACAGATTTCCTTTGTTTCTCCGGAATTTTCCTCATCGGTAAGGAACTGATGATTCGGGCATGCGCTGCAGATTTCATCCAGCGAAACCACCAGCCGGATCGGAACGTCCTGTTCCAGAATGTGTAACATTTTCTCCATATGCGCGGAGAATCCTTCGCTGTATCCTTTTCCTATAAAATACGCCAGACACATTCCATGATGCGGACGCACCGGTATTCGTTTTTTCTCCATATGTTTCTCATTTCTCACAGCTATCTTCTGTGTTTTTCGTAACTGTTCAGTATCTTCACAGTTACTATTGTTCTTTGTTTTCTCCCGCTGTTATCTCTGACTCAGATACGCTTCCACGCCCCGCTTCAACCGTTCACATCCATCTTTGATCCGGCTTCTCTGGCATGCCAGATTGATCCGTAGGAACTGTTCGCCGGTTTTTCCGTACTGTGCGCCTTCCGATACATAAAGACCGGTTGTTTTGCGGATCTCATCGGCAAGTTCTTTCGCGCTGCATCCCAGAGCACTGCAGTCCACCCACAGAAGGTAGGTCGCATCTGCCTCCACAACTTTCAGCTGCGGGATTTCTTTTCGGATATACTCCGCCATATAGATCCGGTTTTCAAACAGATACGCACGGAGTTCTTCCAGCCAGTCCTCCCCTTTGGTAAATGCCGCGATCGCCGCACCGATGGCAAATACATTCGGTTCTGCCACTTCATCGGTATTCAGTGCACGCCACACCTTATGATGCAGGGCCTCGTTCGGTATCATCACAGCTGCTGTCTGGATTCCCGCAATGTTAAATGCCTTCGTCGGCGCAATACAGGTCACACTGATATTTTTACAGGTCTCTGACACCGATGCAAAAGGAAGATATCCGGTACCCGGCCGGGTGATATCGCAGTGGATCTCGTCCGACAGAACCGTCACATGATATTTTTCACACAGTTCTCCCACCCGTGCCAGCGTCTCCTGCTCCCAGATTCTTCCCACCGGATTGTGCGGATTACACAGGATCATCAGCGATGTCTGTGGATCCGATAATTTCTCCTCCAGTGCTTCAAAGTTCATCTCATACTTTTCCCCGTCATATGCCAGCGGGCATTCCACAACATTTCTTCCGTTGTTGACGATGGAGTTAAAGAAAATATTATACACCGGTGTCTGGATCAGCACATTTTCTCCCGGTGTGGTCAGCTTGCGGACCGTACTCGAGATTGCCGGTACCACACCGGTACAGAAGGTCAGCCATTCTTTTTTGATGGAAAACTGATGACGTCTCTCCCACCAGTCCATGTAAGCCTGATACCACTCTTCTTCCACATCCGTGTAACCGAACACACCGTGTGCAGCCCGCTTTTCAATCGCTTCCCGTACAGCCGGGGCCGTCTGAAAATCCATATCCGCCACCCACATCGGTAGTTCACCTTCCGCCACATCCCATTTCAGAGATCCGGTATTTCTCCGGTCTGTGATCTGGTCAAAATCATATCTGCTCATGCTGTATATCCTCTCTGCCTTTCCTTGTTCGATATCTTCTGTTTTATACTTCTTTTCCCTGTACAAAAATCTTTGTCTTTGACGGATCTACCTTGTCTTTTTCCACCGTAAGTTCTTTAATCTCATCCGCGCGGATCACACCGCTGGAAGGATTCAGCACGCTGTCGATGGTTCCATGGATCTCCGCATCTACAGAAGAATATTCAAATGCCAAAGTCGTATTGATCAGCTTACAGTTTTTCATCACTAGATTATCAATATAGCACATACCCTGCAGGCTCTCGATGGTACAGTTTATCAGTGTCAGGTTTTTCGCATTCCATCCCAGATATTCCCCTGAAATAAAAGAATCATACACGGTTACATTATCACTGTTCCAAAATGCATCTTTAGACAGCATTGTTGCATTGTGCACTTCCATATTTTTTACACCGTCGAAGGAATAATTTCCCACCAGACGGAAGTTTTTCAACACCAGATCCTGACAGTTCATACCGAAATAATCCCCTTTTGCATCCACATGATCCAGTTCCACATTCTGACAGCTCCACAAGGTCTCTGCCGCATTCGGGAAGGTCACATTGGTCAGTTTCAGCCCGTTACACCGGCGGAAATTCTTCGGTGCTTCGATCACTGCATTGGTCACTTCGATCCGGTCGGTATACCACACACCCGCGCGTGCCATATCAAACCAGGTACAGTTCTCCGCCTTGATATCTTTCGCATACCATAATGGATATTTCCACTTGAACATGCTTCCGTATAATTCAATATTTCTGCTCTCTTTTAACGGCGACTCTCCGTCATCAAAAATTGTATCATAAATTTTCAGATCCTTCCCCTGAAACAGCGCACGCTCGCCGGTCAGGAACTCCTGATGAATCTCTTTCATTTCTCTTCCATCTCCCATGATTCTCTTCTCCCATTCTGCTGCCATATATTTCGTTATTCTGACAGGCTTATATAGAATTATTGTATTCCATTTTGTCAGATATGGCAAATACTTGTTTTGTATCACTGCATCATTATTACGCTGCCGCAATCCACAAAAGCACTCTGCACACAACCGGCAGTGTCACGATCCCGCAAAGCGTGGTCACCATCACCCCGCCCAGTGAATATTCCCCATCCGATCCGGAGGAATTGGCGAGCATGACCACAGAGGACATGGTCGGCATCGCAGTGATCAGGGACATGGTCATACGGATCTCTTCGGATACCGGGACGAATCCCAGTGCCAGATAAAACAGCACCGGAAAGAGCAGCATCTTACAGATGACAATTCCATACAGTTCGATCTGTCTGACATATTTTCGGATATCCATGCAGGCAAACACACCGCCGAGATAAATCATCGCAAGCGGAGTCGCCGTTGCCCCGATATTCTTGAATCCGGTCTGTAAAACGCCCGGAATCTTCAGCCCAGTCAGCACAAAAAAAACTGCCAGAGCAATCGCAACCGTCGCCGGATTGATCAGTTTTTTCGGATCAAATTTCCCTTTCCCACTCGGAGAAGTCAGTTTTACTCCAACCGTCCACATCGCCAGCTGATCCACGATGGTAAATACCGATACATACAGCATCCCACGCTCCGGGAAAATGCTGGTGATGATCGGGATTCCCATAAATCCCACATTTCCGAACATGGTCATCGCCCGATAGATCTGTGACCGGTCGCCTTCTATGTGAAACAGTTTTGTCAGCAAAACACCCAGTCCAAATAAAAGGATCGAGGCTGTCACCGTCAGTCCGATGATAGACAGTGATTTTACCAACGCTGACCGGTCGACCTGGCTGACCACATTGACAAAAATCATGGTCGGCAGGGAAAGTTTCATCACTACCCGGGCGATCCAATCAAGTCCCTTATCATTCAACACGCCGGTTCGCACCAGTATCATACCGATAACAAGATAAATTACAAACAGTTCAATCTGTTCCATCAAAATCCAATATGTATTCATTTCTTTCGTTTCCTGTTCTTTTCGTGTCTCATCGGCACTGACTTTTCCAGTGTCCGACAGACCGAAGTTTCTGCATATTTTATCCCGCCATATGAGCCTGTAAAATCTCTTCCGTCGGCAGTCCTTCATTGTCCCCACGGTGCTGTACCTGGATCGAACCGATCGCATTGCCGACGCTTTTGCATCCTTACCTTCTTTTCTGATTTGACACTCTCTCTGACGAAATTTATCTCTTACTCATTATATCGATTTTGGTAAGTGCTTTCAATTGAAAAAAAAGATTGACACCACTTTCTGTTTGCTATATGATAGTCACGACAAATAAAGAGATTTCGGTAGGTGAGGTTACCACAGGGATTTGGATTTTCCTGAGATTGCTGCCGCAAGGCTGTGGAGACACAACGCGCTGGTCAGCAGGTCATGTCGAGAAGGCATAACCTAATGCAATTGATATATGCCCTGTGATACTAAAGCTTGAACGATGGTCAGGATTTTTCCGTGATGTATTTTGCAGATTCTTTCATTGCTCAGGCTTTGAAGGAATTTTTTTATGCTGATTTTTAAAAAATGAAAGGTGGTGAGGAGATGGACGCTGGTGCCAGTTATCACGCGGAATGTGACGATCATATACCAATAACTACATATCGGAGGTACGCTTATGATGAACAAAGATATTTTTGTAAAACTGCTCCAGGAACGCCGCTACAAATCCGTAAAAGACGTTCTGGACGTAATGAACGCAGTGGACATCGCCTCACTGCTTGGAGAATTTGATGATAAAGAACTGGCTCTTGCCTTCCGTCTGATTCCCAAAGAAAAGGCGGCAGACGTATTTGCCAACATGGAAAGTTCCCTGCAGTCTGTCCTGGTAGAAGTCCTCTCAGAAAAAGAGTTGAAGGAAATCCTGGACGATCTGTACATGGATGATACCGTGGATCTGTTAGAAGAACTTCCAGCCAATCTGGTTACCCGGATCCTCGATGCCAGCGGCCCGAAGGAACGTGAAACCATCAACAAACTGTTAAATTATCCGGAAGACAGCGCCGGAAGTATCATGACAACCGAATACGTGGATCTCAAACCTCATCTGACAGTAGGTGAGGCGATGGCTCATATCAAGAAAACCGGTATCCACAAAGAAACAATTTACACCTGCTATGTGATCCAGCAGCGGAAACTGCTCGGCATCGTGTCAGCAAAAGACCTGATGACAACCGATGATGATGTGCTGATCGAAGATATTATGGAGACAGAGATCATCTCCGTATCCACGCTAACCGACAAAGAGGATGTGGCGCATCAGCTTCGCAAATACGACCTGTTGGCACTTCCGGTTCTTGACACCGACGGTCTGCTTGTCGGTATCGTAACATTCGATGATGCCATGGATGTCATGGTCGAAGAGGCCACCGAAGATATCACGAAAATGGCCGCTGTCGCTCCAAGTGAGAAAACCTACTTTGAAGTTTCTGCCTGGGAACACGCCAAACGAAGAATCCCCTGGCTTCTGGTGCTGATGTTTTCTTCTATTATCACTGGAACCATCATCACCCGTTATGAAGACGCTTTCGCTGCGATCCCGCTTCTGGTATCCTTCATCCCCATGCTGATGGACACCGGCGGAAACTGCGGTTCTCAGAGTTCTACACTGATCATCCGCGGAATCGCCCTGAACCAGGTAACCTTCCATGACTTTTTCCGTGTCATCTGGAAAGAATTTCGTGTTTCCCTGATCGTAGGTGTTGTTCTGGCTATCGCCAACGGACTGCGGATCTATCTGACCTATCAGCAGGCAGGTATGGCAATCGTCATCGCCCTGTCCCTGGTCGCAACCGTGATTTCCGCAAAACTGCTCGGCTGCATCCTCCCGATGTGCGCCAAAAAAATCGGTCTGGATCCGGCACTGATGGCCTCTCCGCTGATCACTACCATAGTCGATGCAAGTTCTATTATGATTTACTTCTTTATCGCAACCAAAGTATTTCATTTGTAGGAAGCAGAAACCATTACAAAAACCATTACTTTTTTCTTAAACTTTATAAATTTTCTTGTTTTTGTGTGTACATACTTATATAATAAACTTAATTATGACATTTTTCGCATAACAGACAGCTGTTTGCTCCTGTTCGATACACCAGATGCAGAAAGGAATTACAAGTATGAATATCAATGAATGTTATCAGGCTATGGGCGCGGATTACGAAGAAGTCTTCGGACGTCTCCGCAGTGAAAAACTGATCACCAAATTCGTCCTGAAATTTCCTGACGATCCCAGTTTTTCCCAGCTGAAAAACACCCTGGCAGAAAAAAATGCAGAAGAAGCGTTCCGTGCCGCCCACACTTTAAAAGGTGTCGCACAGAACCTGGGATTCACCCCACTCTATGAGACCGCAGCCGCCATCACCGAAGTCCTCCGCACAGGCAACCTGCCGGACGATGAAAGTATGATGAACGCGGTTACAAAAGAATATGAGAGAACGGTTGCTGCGATCGAGCAGTTGGATGTGTAGGGTTGTTTGTATGTTGTAGAGTCTTGAAACCCGGACGTGGAAGGAGCAGGTCCTGGGGTGAGGCAACATGGGCAGGGGAACTTTAAGCTAGCCGCTAACTTCGGCTATATTCACGATGGTCAGCTGACCATCGCGAAAGCCTGCGTAAGCGTCGGATCTTAAAGCTTCCCCTAACCGCCCATAAAGTGTTGCCCCACCCCAGGACCTGCTCCTTCCACTGTTAAATTTCTATTCGACATCAGTAAACTGAAATGACTCAACAACCTCAGTCGAAAAAGGCCGCGCTCCCGGAAAGCTGCCAGCTTGTCAGGAGCGCGGCTTTTTCCAACGAACCGTCACCAACACCGTAAAGGAAATACTCACATCAAGACCCTCTCGTCCACCAATCCACAGAAATGGAGCGCCTGCCCGTAAGCTGCAGACAGCCTTTTGCTGGTGCCCTTAGCAAAGATGAGATCCATCGTTTACGGAATCTTAGGCTCGAGCGCTCTCGCGAGAGTCTTAGATGCAGTTAACGATTAGCTCAGATTTGCGTTACCAGCGGTTGTCTGCAGCTTACGGGCAGGCGCTCCATTTCGTCCGGCGTAAGAGAAAAAGACTTAAGCCTCCCTGACAGCATCCTTCATAGCTTTCACATACTCCTTCACATAAGGAACACACTCCACCCCATACTGTCCGCAAAGCTTCACGATCGCCGATCCGACAATTACCCCGTCCGACTGACCAGCCATCTTCTTTGCCTGTTCCGGATTTGAGATACCAAACCCAACCGCACAGGGAATATCCTTCGCCTTCTTCACCAGTTCCACCATCGCTCCGATATCCGTCGTGATCTGAGACCGCATACCCGTAACACCCAGAGAAGAAACACAGTACACAAATCCCTGTGCTTCCTTCGCGATCATGGAGATCCGCTCATGAGAAGTCGGTGCAATCAGAGAAATCAGATCCAGACCATACTCCTTGCAGATCCCGTCAAACTCATCCTTCTCCTCAAAGGGCACATCCGGTAAGATCAGTCCGTCCATACCAACTTCTGCTGCCCTTTTTACAAACCGCTCCGTTCCATAAGAAAACACTACATTTGCATACGTCATAAACACCATCGGAATACTGGAATTCTTCCGGATCTTCTCAACCATCGCAAAAACCTTGTCCGTCGTAACTCCACCGGACAGCGCACGGATATTGGCCGCCTGGATCACCGGACCCTCTGCGGTCGGATCAGAAAACGGGATTCCCAGCTCGATCAGATCTGCCCCTGCTTCCTCCATGGCATATACCAACTGCTCTGTCACCTCCAGTGACGGATCCCCACAGGTAATAAACGGAATAAATGCTTTCCCTTTTGTAAAACTCTCTGTAATTCTCTTATTCATGAATATCCTCCCCTCTGTAGCGGGCAATCGCTGCACAGTCTTTATCTCCCCTTCCGGAGATGGTAATTACTACAATCTGATCCTTTCCCATCGTCGGAACCAGCTTCTTCGCATACGCAACTGCATGGGCACTCTCGATCGCCGGAATAATACCTTCAACCTTAGACAAATATTCAAAGGCATCTACTGCCTCATCATCCGTGACCGGCACATACTCCGCACGTCCGGTGTCATACAGATGTGCATGCTCCGGTCCCACACCCGGATAATCCAGTCCGGCTGAGATCGAATATACCGGTGCGATCTGACCATATTCATCCTGGCAGAAATAAGATTTCATTCCATGGAAGATACCCAGCTTTCCGGTAGCGATCGTAGCTGCCGTCTCTGCGGTGTTGATGCCACGTCCTGCTGCCTCACAGCCGATCAGACGCACTCCCTCATCCTCGATAAAATTATAAAAGGTTCCGATCGCATTGGATCCGCCGCCGACACAGGCCAGCACCGCATCCGGAAGCCGTCCCTCCTTCTCCAGGATCTGTTCCTTGATCTCCTTGGAGATTACCGCCTGAAAATCTCTGACGATCGTCGGGAAAGGATGTGGTCCCATCGCAGACCCCAGTACATAATGGGTATCTGCGATCCGGTTTGTCCACTCTCTCATGGTCTCGGAAACCGCATCTTTTAACGTAGCCGTTCCGGAAGTAACTGCGTGAACCTTTGCTCCCAAAAGTCGCATCCGATACACGTTCAGTGCCTGACGCTCCGTATCCTCTTTTCCCATAAATACTTCACATTCCATACCCATCATGGCAGCTGCGGTAGCTGTAGCCACCCCATGCTGACCGGCTCCTGTCTCTGCGATCACACGGGTTTTTCCCATTTTCTTTGCCAGCAGTACCTGACCCAGCACGTTATTGATCTTATGTGCGCCGGTATGGTTCAGATCTTCTCTCTTCAGATACACTTTTGCCCCGCCCAGATCCTCTGTCATATGCGCCGCATAGTACAGCCGGGACGGTCTTCCCGCATACTCATTCAGAAGCTCTGTCAGCTCCCTGTTGAACTCCGGATCATTTTTATAATGATTATAGGCTTCTTCCAGTTCCAGAACCGCATTCATCAGCGTCTCCGGAATATACTGTCCGCCGTGTACTCCAAATCTACCTTTTGACATCTTTTGTTTCCTCCATTCTTACTATTTCCACTACCTGCCGGATCCGTCCGGCATCTTTACTTCCATCAATTTCCAGGCTACTGCTCAGATCCACCGCCCAGGGATGAAGCATCCCGATCGCTTCCCGCAGATTTTCCACACCGAGACCTCCGGCCAGAAAATACGGTCGCCCAACTTCACCCACCAGTGACCAGTCAAACGATTTTCCTGTTCCACCGCTTCCCTGATCCAGTAAAATATAATCCGCCGCACTCTCCCGTGCCCGCTCCACATCTTCCCTGGTTTTTACGGAAAATGCCTGAATCAGCGGTTTTTCTGTCATTTTCTTCAGTTCCCGGATATACTCCTGTGATTCTTGACCGTGAAGCTGTGCCATCTGAATCGTTCCCTCTTCGAGAAGCTCTGCCACCAGCTCTTTCGGTGCATTGACAAATACTCCCACCGGAACGATTTCCTTTTGCAGTCCCCGTACCAGTTCCCGTAAGGTTTCCCGGTCGATACTCCGTCTGCTTTTTGGACATTCCACAATGAATCCACAGTAATCCGGCTTTGCCACATTGACCGCCTCAATATCCTCCGGCCTCCGCAGACCACATATTTTTATCCTGCTCATGCCTGTTTTCTCCTGCTGCTTTTTATCCAGATACGTGTTATGCAGGATTTCCCTGCTTTCACCCGCATCCGTTTTTTCATTTACCGGAAAAGCGGTTTTCCATTCAAATTTTCCAGCATTGCCTTCTTATCCGGACTCCGCATCAACGTCTCTCCGATCAATACGGCATCCACCCGATTGTCATATAACAGGTTAATATCTGCACTTGTCTTAATCCCGCTCTCCGATACAAAGACCACTTCCTCCGGTGCCAGATTCCGCAGCCGGATGCTGTTGTTCATATCTATCTGAAACGTTCGAAGATCCCGATTGTTGACTCCTACGATCCGCGCACCGGCTTTCAGTGCCCGTTCTACTTCCCGCTCATCGTGTGCTTCCACCAGTGCATCCAGTCCAAGGCTTTCTGCCAGCTGTCGGTAATCTTTCAACTGCACATCATCAAGGATCGCACAGATCAGAAGCACCGCGGATGCACCAAATGCTTTCGCCTGATAAATCATATATTCATCCACCGTGAAATCTTTTCGCAGTACCGGAATGTTCACTGCCGCTGTAATTTCTTCCAGATACCGGTCCGATCCCTGAAAGTAAAACGGTTCTGTCAGACAGGAAATTGCCGATGCTCCTGCTGCCTCATATTCCTTCGCGATCTCTACATACGGAAAATCCGGTGCGATCAGTCCTTTCGATGGAGATGCTTTCTTCACTTCACAGATATAAGACATCCCGTCTTTTTTCAATGCCTGATAAAAGGACGGTGCCGGAAGGATCTCCGGGTTCTGTTCCCGATCCCGGATCCGTTCTTTTACTTCTGCAACGGATATCCTGCTTTTTTCTTCCGCGATCCGTTCTCTTGTCTTTCCCGCAATTTCTTCTAATATATTCATGCCTGATTTGTCTCCTGAATGAATGCTTCCAGTTTCTTTAACGCAGCTCCGCTGTCAATCAGCTGCTCGGCCAGACGAACACCCTCTTCCAGTGTCTCTGCCTTTCCTGCTACGTACAGAGCCGCTCCGGCATTCATACATACCGCCTGTCGTTTGGCTCCCTGTTCACTGCCATCAAGGATTGCTCTGGTGATGGCTGCATTTTCCTGTGGGGTGCCGCCCTTTAACTCGTCTTTCTCGCATTTCTTGTAACCGAACTGTTCCGGAACAATCTCATAAGAAGCCAGCTTGCCGTCACAGATCTCGCACACAACGGTCGGTGCGCTCATAGAAATCTCATCCAGACTGTCCGTACCATAGACAACCATACCCTTCTTCACACCCAGTTTTACCAGAACCTTTGCCATCGGCTCTACCAGTGCTTCACTGTAGACACCCATGATCTGCATGTTTGCATTTGCCGGATTCGTCAAAGGTCCCAGAATGTTAAATACGGTCCGGATCCCCAGTTCTTTTCTGACCGGAGCCACATATTTCATTGCGGTATGGTAAGTCTGTGCAAATAAGAAGCAGATACCGATCTTTTCCAGTACTTTCTCACTCTGTTCCGGTGTCAGTGTGATCTTCACACCCAGTGCTTCCAGCACATCGGCTGCTCCTGATTTGGAAGATGCTGCACGGTTTCCATGTTTTGCTACCGGAACGCCGCCTGCTGCGATAACCAGAGAAGCGGTTGTGGAAATATTAAAAGAATTGGAGCCGTCCCCGCCGGTACCGACAATTTCCAGGACCTCCATATCATGTTTTAACTGCAGTGCATGGGAACGCATACCTTCTGCGGATCCTGTGATTTCATCAATCGTTTCCCCCTTCATAGATAAGGCTGTCAGATATGCCGCCGTCTGCACCTGAGAAGTTTCTCCATCCATGATCTCATTCATAACAACTTTTGCTTCTTCATATGTCAGATCTTCTTTTTTGGTCAGTTTGATATTTGCCTCTTTAATCATGTTCTTTTCCTCCTATGACTGATGCATTCTCAGAATCTTTCTGCACTTGCTTTCATAAAATTCTCTATCATAATTTTGCCATCCGGTGTCATCACCGACTCCGGGTGAAACTGTACACCATAGATCGGATATTTTGTATGTTCTACCGCCATCACTTCTCCGTCTTCCGACTCCGCAGTCACTTTCAGTTCTTCCGGCAGTTTTTCCTTTAATGCTGCCAGCGAATGATACCGCGCTGCCAGAAATGTCTCCGGCAGCCCCTGAAACAGCTGATTTTCACCAATCTGATGAATCTCTTTCTGTTTTCCATGCATCAGTTCTTTCGCATAGGACACCGTTCCACCAAATGCTTCGCAGATTGCCTGATGTCCCAGACACACACCAAAGATCGGAACCTTTCCGGCAAAATACCGGATCGCCTCAATACAGATTCCTGCATCGGACGGTTTTCCGGGACCCGGAGAAAGAATGATGGCTTCCGGTTTCATCGCCTCGATCTCTTCCACCGTGTATGCATCGTTTCGTACAACTTTGATGTCCGGCTTCACAGAACCGACCAGCTGATATAAGTTATAAGAAAAACTGTCGTAGTTATCAATCAGTACTATCATTCCAATCCCTCCTGTGCCTGTGCGATGGCCTGAACCACAGCCCGCGCTTTATTGCAGCATTCTTCAAATTCTTTCTCCGGTACACTGTCTGCCACGATACCGGCCCCGGAACGGATACAGATTTCTCCGTTCTTTTTATAAACCAGACGGATCGCGATACAGGTATCCAGGTTTCCTGTAAAATCCAGATAGCCGATCGCTCCACCGTAGATACCGCGTTTGCTGTGTTCCAGTTCTTCGATGATCTGACATGCCCGGAATTTCGGTGCTCCGGAAAGTGTTCCTGCCGGCAGGATCGCATCGACGGCATCCACCGCATCTTTATCTTCTCTCAGATCTCCGACGACCGTAGAACCAAGATGCATCACATGGGAAAAATGCTCCACACACATGTATTTTTCCACTTCCACACTGCCGATCTTACTGATCTTTCCGATATCATTTCTTCCTAGATCCACCAGCATGTTGTGTTCTGCCCGTTCTTTTTCGTCTTTTAAAAGTCCGGCTTCCAGTTCTCTGTCTTCTTCCCTTGTCTTTCCTCTCGGTCTGGTTCCGGCTAACGGGAACGTGCTCAGCTTTCCGGCTTCCAGTTTTACCAGTGTCTCCGGGGAAGCTCCTGCGATCTCGATATCGTCACTGGAAAAATAGAACATATACGGAGACGGATTTGTCGCCCTCAGCACCCGGTAGGTATCAAAGAGATTTCCTGTCGCTTTCGCACGCATCGGATTGGATAATACTACCTGGAAAATATCTCCCTCACGGATATAATGTTTCGCTTTCTCCACCATCTTGCAATATTCCGGTTCCGGGAACTTCGGCTGGATCTCCGACTCCAGCTTCAATTTTTCAAACTCCATATGCGGACCATTTTTCAGAAGCTCTGCCATCTCTTCCAGTTTTTCTTCTGCTTTCTGATACGACGCTTCCAGATCATCCGTCATCACACCGGCGATCAGCAGCACTTTCTGACGGTAATGATCAAAGGCGATCACCTGATCAAATAACATCAGATCCATATCCCTGAAATCCTGCTGCTCTTTATCTTCGAGTTTTAATTTCTGTTCGCTGTATTTGATATAATCATAGGAAAAATACCCTACCAACCCGCCGGTAAACGGTGGAAGTTCTTCCATCACCGGTGTTTTATATTGTTCAATAATCTCCCGCAGAGTATCGCCCGGATGTTCCACTTTCTTTGTCACAACCATATCTTCTCCGGTTTTGCGGATATTCAATATTCCATCCGTACAGGTGATCTCCATCGCCGGTTCATAACCGAGGAAAGAAAATCTTCCCCACACCTCTGTCTGGCTGGCACTCTCAAGCAGATAGCAATGCTTACTTGCTTTCCGCAAAACCCGCATCACTTCTACAGGTGTATATCGATCCGCATACAGCTCCTTACATACGGGAATTCTGCGATACTGTCCACTGGCTGCGATTTCTTTTAACTTTTCTAATGTTGGATACATTCGGGCACCTCCTATAAATCTTTCCTGTCTTTCCCTTTTTTCTGTCCTGGCATGTCACAACGCGATGTCCAAAACTCGCTTTGCGAGTTCCGGACATTTCGCGGCAGTCGCCAAAGTCTCATGCAAGCATGGACCTTGGCTCGTTGCTCGCGAAAAAACGCCCGCCCCCGACAGAAATTTATTCTTCTGTCAAGGACGAGCGTATGATAAACTACCCGCGGTACCACCTTGTTTCACAGTTTGCACTGTGCGCTTTGCGGAATACCTGCATATTCCCGGCAACTGACGTATGCCTTACGTCGCAGAATACTGAGCCGATTCGAAATAATGACTGTTCACTGCGCCCTCAGCGGTCCATTTGGCAACCTGCATCTCCACCCGGCTCTCACCCTCCCGGACTCTCTGTGCGCGCATAACTGCTTTGATCTCCGCTTCAACGGTTTACTATGCTAAACTTTTTTCTATAAATTACCACATATATATTTATTTGTCAAACACTTTTTTCAAAATTTTTTTGTTTACATTTTTCTTAATTCCATATCTTCCTGCTGTCTGTTTTGATATAATACCTGTAGAAGTATCATCATAATCATGATTTCCACTGTTTCAGGCAGGTTGTCAAAAGAAACTCCGGAACTCATTAAAGCGGATATTCGCAATCCGCTTCGCTGCTTGCTCATAACCGAACAGCTGCAAATTTTCTATACAGGAGGTACCTACTATGCGTTATGAAATTCAAGGCGACACCTTGCCCGTTGTTATCTGTTATCTGGACGGCGGTGAAAAAATGATCACAGAAAAAGGAGCTATGAGCTGGATGTCTCCGAACATGCACATGGCGACTTCTACCAACGGCGGCATCGGAAAGGCTTTCGGACGAATGTTTTCCGGTGAATCCATGTTTCAGAATATCTACACCGCCCAGGGCGGTCCCGGCATGATTGCTTTTGCCTCCTGCTTCCCGGGAAGTATTCTTCCTTATCAGATTTCCCCCGGGCGGGAACTGATCGTACAGAAGTCCGGTTTCCTGGCTTCCGAATCCGGGGTAAACCTTTCTGTTTTCTTCCAGAAACGCTTCGGTTCCGGACTCTTCGGCGGCGAGGGATTTATCATGCAGCGTCTTGCCGGAGAAGGGATGGTATTCCTGGAATTTGACGGCCATGTTGTCGAATACGACCTGCAGCCCGGCCAGCAGATCATCGTGGATACCGGCTATCTGGCTGCTATGGAAGGCACCTGCTCCATGGATATCCAGACCGTTCCCGGTGTGAAAAATATGCTTTTTGGCGGGGAGGGCATCTTCAACACCGTCATCACCGGCCCGGGGCATATATGGCTCCAGACCATGCCGATCTCGAATGTAGCAGGAGCGATCGCACCGTTTATTCCGTCAAAGTCTTAACCCGCAGAATTGATTCGCCAGACAATTCCTGTTGTAACCCGGCGCCTCCCTGCCTGTTATCACAATAATTGTCTGGTGTAAATACAGACCTTGACTTGCTTTCAATTAAATAAACCATCAGCCGGCATATGATTCCATAAAACTCTGAAACATATGCCGGCTGATTTTTCATAAACCACATTTCTTATTTCTTTTTGTTCATCACATTTTTTCCGCAAACTGCCAGAAATACTTTTGCACATAAATCAAATCGCTGCTTTCGACCGCAGGATATCTTTACATATAATCAGTTATCCAGCTGCACACTCTCCCCTGCTTTCAGAAACACGGTTTTTCTCTCCTGCATTTTCACACGCACCCGGACTTCCTGGTCTGTTTTGCTCGTCAGCCAGCAGGTTACACAATCTTCCTTCCACTCGATATCTACCACAATCGCACCCCGTGCGATCAGCCCCTTCACAGAGCCGCGTTTCCACTTCGGCGATACCGCCGGAAGGATCACAATTTCATTTCCGTGGCTTTGCAGCAGCATCTCTGCGATTCCCGCGGAAAATCCAAGATTTCCATCAATCTGAAACGGTGGATGTGCACAGAACAGGTTCGGGTATACACCACCACCCTGGACAGACATCTCTGCAAACGGATCTCGAACCTGCAACATCTGCGCCACCTGTTTTGCCGCATGCGCGCCGTCTTCCATTCTCGCCCACATCAGAATCTTCCACGCAAGACTCCATCCGGTTCCCTCATCGCCCCGGACAAGCAGACTTTTTTTCACCCCTTCCAGAAGTTCCGGCGTCTCTTTCGTAATTCCCCGCCCCGGGTGAAATTCATACAGGTGAGATAGATGTCTGTGTTCTACTTCCACCTCCGTGAATTCCTCATTCCACTCCAGAATCCTTCCGTCACTTCCCAGCTGTGTCGGTACGATCGCAGGAAGCTGTTCTCGAATCGTTCCTGAAAGAGCACCCTCTTTTTTCAATACTTCACATGCTTCCAGATAATCCCGAAACAGATTTCGAATAATTGCCAGCGTATTTTCTGTATACAGTGCCACCGGCACCGCTTCTCCCTGATCCAGAAAGCAGTTTTCCGGCGATGTCGCCGGAACCACTGCCAGTCCCCGGTCAGTCTTCTGCAACATCCCGCTGCAAAATCTGGCATGTTCCTCCAGCACCGGGAAAATTTCCTGCAAATATTCTCTGTCCTGCGTAAACAGATATTCCTCATAGAGATTCCGGCACATCCACGCCCCGCCAAACGGCCAGAACGCCCAGTTTGCCAGTCCTGCAGCCGGCGATGTCTTTCTCCACAGATCCACGTTGTGAAAACACGCCGCACCTTCACAGTGAAAATACTTCTGTGCCGTCTCCTTCGCATTTTCCAGCAGTTCCCGATTCATCCGCACCAGCGGCTCCGCCAGTTCATGAAGATTACAGAGACCGGTCATCCAGTAGTTCATCTCTGTATTAATATTTACCGTATAATCGCTCTTCCAGGCCGGGATCCGATCGCAGTTCCAGATTCCCTGCAGATTTGCCGCCTGTGTCCCCGGCCGCGAACAGGAAATCAACAGATACCGCCCATAGTCAAACAACAGCTGCTCCAGTCCCGGATCCTCGCCGTCTTTTTTATACTGTTCCAGCCGTTTCGAAAGATCCATTCCGTCTCTGCTGCCATCTCCAAGCGTCAGTTTCACTCTCTGAAAATACTGCTGATACTCTCGAATATGTTCCTTCCACAACTCTTCTACCGACATTCCGGCGCTTTTCTGATCCTGAAGCAAAAGTTTTGCCGGATCATTTCCTTGCATATACGGATGTCTGGAAACACCTGCAAAACCGGAACGAATCAGGATTCGAAGGGTAACTTCATGGACATTGACGCATCGAATTCCCGTTTCTGTCGGGACGATTTCTCCGTCTTTCGTCTCAAACAGACACCAGCCCTCATATGGCATCCCTTTTTCCTGTGGATTTTCTGAAAAAACAAACTCGCTTCCATCTCCTTCCTTCGCTCCCACAGGAATCTTACTTTTCCCCGGCATCTGTCCCTGCAGTTTCCATACCTTGCCGTCCCAGCTGTTTCCCGTAAGAAATCCGCCATCTGCCGTAACCGCTATGGTAAATGCTTCCTCTGCCCGGATCTGATACACCAGAACCTGTGCCGGAGCGCTGCAAAAGCAACAGTGTTCATAAGACTTCCCATGATTTTGATATGTCACCCGGGCAGTTGCCGTCTCAAGATCCAGTTCTCTGTAGTAGTCCGTAATTTTCCGTTCTCCGTCAAACCGGAGCCGAATCGTGCCGAAAGGCTCATACATCTCTACATCTTCTGCCGTCTCCTGTGCCCTGTTCAGCACCTGTGCAGCCTGAAGATACTTCCCCTCTTTTGCATACCCTTCTGCTTTTTTAATATCCTCATACCCCATGCCGGTGCGCGCATCCCCCGGATAACCAGACCATAGAGTATCTTCATTCAGACAAAGTGTCTCTGCCCCTCCATCTCCAAACATCAGTGCACCAATCCGGCCATTTCCCAGCGGAAATGCCTCCTGCCAGAAAGCTGCAGGCGTTTCAAATATCATTTTCATGCTTTTCCCACCCATTTTTCAACTTCTTATTTTTTCCTGTTATCTGCTACTTTCTTCCTAACCCGTTTTTATCTGATTTCACATGACCTCAGATGATACTTTTTATTACCGTTCTATCTTCCATACAATCGCAATTGGCGTATTCCCTTCGCGGTACTCTTTGGGAACCACCACCCGGATTCCTTCCTCCGTCATCTTCCAGTCAACCTCTTTCTTCGTATCTACCATGGAAATCCCACGGATTTTTCCATGATAAGGAATCAGAAGTTCTTCTTCTACTGCTTCCCCTTCCTCCGGATATAGCCGGATCACATAGACGGTATCGCCTTTTTGCGTAAATGCCAGATTTCCGCTCTGATACGGCGCGCAGATCCGTGTTCCGTAAATAGCTTCCCCGTATGTCTGCATCCACACTCCCAGTCCCCGCAGGCTCTCCCATGCTTCCACCGGGATCCTGCCGTCCGGCTGCGGGCTTACATTTAACGCCATATTACCGCCCTTTGCCACAATATTGACCAGAAGATTGACCAGTTCACGCGGCGATTTGTAATGATCTCCATATGCATAATTGAAATCATCTCCCAGAGTCAGACAGCTCTCCCAGGGCACGCGCAACGGTTTTTCCGGCACACACATCTCCGGTGTGACATAATTTTCATAAGCACCGCCCACCGTCCGGTCTACTGCCAGCACCCAGGGCTGCGTTTTTCGCACTTCCTCCACGATCTCTCCCAGTCGGATATTCTGTCCGTTTGACGCGGCTACCCATCCGGCATCAAACCAAAGGATATCCAGTTTTCCGTACTGCTTTCCAAGTTCCAGAATCTGATCCCTGGTAAATGCCCGGAACCGCTCCCAGGCTTCCGGATTCTCTTTTGGATCATAGGTAGGATTTCTGGTGGTTTTACCTGTAAGTGCCTTTTCTTTTTCCCAGTAATCCGGACAGTGCCAGTCCGCCTTGGAAAAATACGCTCCGATCCCCAGTCCCTCATTTCGAAACGCATCAAACATGGCACGGACGATATCCGCATATCGATGCGTGTGAAACGGACAGTCCTCCGCCGTGGTCTTGTATTCTGTATATGCCGTATCCCACAGACAGAATCCGTCATGATGTTTCGTGGTCAGAATCAGATACCGGAACCCACATTCCTTTGCCATCTTCGCCCATTCCTCCGGCTGAAAAGCCACCGGATCAAAGGCACGGTTTAATGCTCGGTACTGCCTCTTAAAAAGCTCCCCGTCATCCGTCCAGTCCACCATCTTTCTGGACCACTCCGCATCCTCATCGCTGAGTGCCCAGCTCGCTACCATGCCCAGCTGATTATACACTCCCCAATGCACCATTAACGCCAGCTTCTGATCCTGAAACCACTCCAGCTGTTCCCGTAAAACAGGCTCCTGCGGCCAGACATAGGAGTCCTCCTGGCTGTATGTATGAACCCCCTGATTCACAATTTCCTGTTTCTGTTCTGCTTCTTTTCCCATTTTCTTCTCCATTCATATACTACTTATTTTCTTATACTTTCTCAGTTTCAACTGCTCCATAACTTCACAGTTGCTCTCCGACAGCATACCCCCATACGCTGTCCGTCTATACTATAGTGTACAAAAAAGAAGTGGCAGATTCAATCTTTTCTGACGGAATCTGCCACCTTTTTACTGACTATTTCTTGCTGAGTAACACGCCTCGCAAATTTTACACGTTATCGCAACAGCCACCAGGTTCTCATGCCGGCATGAACCTTGGCTCGTTGCTTGCGCAAATCACTCCGGAAGTTTCACCTCAACAAGTTCATTCCCCTCCGGTTCCTGTAGATTTCCACCAGGTTTTACATACAGCAAGCTGTTAATCTGCTCCACGTCTACAATCTGATCCGTTGCATATTTCACTGTGTAGGCTTCCGTTGTCTCATCATCATATCCCTGCTCCTGCGACTGGAAAATCATTTGCCGGACAGTTCCGTCTTCCATACGAAATCCATACAGAAACCACGGCTCTTCATATGTTTCCCAGGTAGTCACCCCATCATCGCCATACGCTTGTTTGGTAACCTTCTTTCTCGGCATATCATAATGGATCGTCAACGACAACGGCGTACCCTCGATGGACTTTACAACCATATCCGTATCTCCGATCGTCTGGTTGACCGGCAATCCTTCCTCTTTTTCCGTGCCTGCAAGTTTCCAGTCCAGCGTCCAGGTTCCTTTCACATCCGAAACAAATTCTGCCTGTTTATTTACCGTACCCAGATTTTCTAAGATTACCTGTATCTTCTTACCTGTCAGCCCGTTTTTTTCATTCGCATCAATCTGCATGAGATATTCCATCGTTCCATCTGCTTCCTGATAGACCTGCACATCCCCTTCACCGAAATTCCGGAAACTTCCGGAAATATTCACTTCTTTTCCATCTACCTTCACAATAACCTGCTCAAATTCGGGTTGTTCTTTCGTTTCTGCTGAGTATCCTTTTACCGAAAACGCCAGATGACTGAAATTCTGATCAGTAATACTCTGCAACGCAGTAATCGTGATTCCCTGGCTGGTACAGGATACTCCTGTCGATTCTGCCGCTCCTGTTTCTTCCAGTTCTTCTTCCTGCACCTTTGTCAGCTGTAACTTTTCTTTTATTCCACCCGACCACCGGAGATATATCCCGGCTGCCACAGATACCGTTGCCAGAGAAAGGGTAGCCGCTACCAGAATGATAGCAACTTTCTTTTTCGAAACTACAGTTTTTCTGCGTTCTTCTTTCTGCCCTTCTCTCTCTTCATGCATCCGTTTCTCCTGTCGGATCTGTCCGTATGCCAGCTGCATCTTCTCCCGGACAGTTTCCGGTATTTCCGCTTTTTTCTGTAAAACCTCTATTTTCTCCCATTCTGTCATAAAGACTTCCCCCTTTCCATCTTCATCTCATCCACCAGCTGTTTTCTCCCACGTACCAGTCGGGTCTTTACCGTTGCCGCCGGAATATCCAATATTTCACTGATCTCACGTATCTTAAACCCTTCCACATAATACAGAAGCATCACCAGGCGATACTTTTCATCCAGCGTCTGTAACACCTGTTCCCATTCTGCCTTCCCATATCCATCTTCCCGCACACCCATTTCCAGCCCTGCATCTTCTGTCCATAACAGCTCTTTTTTTCTCAGCAGATCATAACACTTATTCAATAATATCCGTATGATCCACGTTTTTACATACCGGTTCTTTTTCAACGTAGTAAGCTTTTCCCAACAAGTCAGAACCGTTTCCGCCATCGCATCTGCCACATCTTCCTCATTTTTCAAAATGGTTTTCGCCATCTTATACATACAGTCCGACTGCGACTCCATCAACCGGATAAATGCCTCCTCGTCCCCGCTCTTCGCTCTTTTTACCAATTCCAAATGCTCTGTCACGGCGTCACCTCCTCTTTTCGTCTTTCTATTGATTAGACGGAATGTTTTTCAAAAAAGTTTCAAATTTTTTATAAGGATCTATTTCATGAATGGAAATGCGTATAGGATTTGTCTTTATCATGCAATGCAAAAAGAAAAGCTTTAGTTATCTGTAACTAAAGCTTTTTGAGAGGCGCAGACCGGATTTGAACCGGTGGATACTGGTGTTGCAGACCATTGCCTTACCACTTGGCTACTGCGCCA
>CAKRLG010000030.1 GCA_934359255.1 uncultured Ruminococcus sp. | reverse complement strand
ACACTGATCACAGATGCAGCACCATTTGCAGAGGGTGACAGTTTTGAGATTGTAGTAACTGCAACCGGATACAAAAACCTGAGCTTTACTTATAAGAAAGCTGCAAAAGGAGATTCGGTACAGGAAATCAACACAGCTTCTCTGGAAAAAGCAATTCAGAGTGCAGAAGCACTGAAAGAAGCAGATTACACCGCAGACAGCTGGAAAGTACTGCAGGTAGCTCTGAAGAATGCGAAGAGTGCCCTGGAAGCAAAGAAAGACCAGACAAGTGTAGATAATGCAGCAGTGTCTCTGAATAAAGCCATGGAAGCTCTGGTGAAAGCGGATGGAAGTGCACCAACTCCTACACCGACCACTACACCAACGACAACACCTGCAGCATCCAAGAACAATACAACGACTTCTGGTACAGGAAACAAAACGACAACTTCTACAGGAAGCGCAAGCACTAGTAAAACAGCCAAGACCGGCGACCCGACCAACATCCTCGAGATGCTCGGACTGGCTGTTGCCTCTCTGGGAACTGGCGGATTTGCACTGAAGAGAAGAAAAAGAAATAAAAAATAATAAATAACAAATAACGGGACGTAAGAACCGGAGGAATAGACGGGTATTGCACATGAGTTTATGTGCAGTACCTGTTTTTTCTTTCAAAGGGGGACGAAACGGATTCCGGAGGCATGGGGAGGCAACCGCTGGTAACGCACAGCTGAGCTAAGTCCTAAGAAGAACTATAGTACCAGTTCGCGGAGAGCCGCTCACTGTTAAGTTCTTCTAAGGACTGGATCTCATCTGTGCTAAAAGCACCAGCAAAAGGCTGCCTCCCCATGCCTCCGGAATCCGTTTCTGGTGGTTGACAGAAGCACTAAAATGAGAAGATATAAGATTGTTACATGGATAAAATCTTGCAAAGATGGAAGGAATTTGTTACAATGATGGAAACTTATAGTATCCGTAAGCATTTTCTGACGGATAAAAATATCTAATTAACATATCGGAATCACATATCTAATACTCAGAGTCCTGAGAAAATATCCGATGCATACACAAAAATGAATATAGAACAGAATATGGACATTTTCTTTAGGAATTTTGAAGCAAAGTTATGTCGTCAGTAAAATGCGTTCTCTTTGATGGGAGAGGAAAGTGTGGTACTATAGAAAGAAAGTCTCCGTATTTTTTGTTCTGTAAGAAGGAAAAGGAGACATGATGAACGAACAGAAAAAAACAATGACACAGGAAACGCAAAACAGAGAAGATTTTATTATGCTTCCAACTGTAGACTTTTGCTTTAAAGAATTGATGCAAAATGCAAAGGTAAGGAAGGGGATGATCGCAGTATTATTAGGTGTGGAACCAGAAGAGATTGAGAAAACAGAGCTGCTTCCGACGATACTGCACACGGAATATCCAGATGATAAATATGGAATTCTGGATGTGAAGGTGATTTTGAAAAATGGGACGCAAATGGATTTCGAGATGCAGGTGACAGCAGTTTCTTATTGGACGAAGAGAATTCTATTTTATCTGGGAAAGATGTATACGGACCAGCTGAAAGCAGGAGAAAGTTATGAGAAGCTGAAAAAATGTATTCATGTAGGTATTCTGGACTTTATTCATTTTCCGGATGATGACAGATGTTACCGGAAGATTATTTTCTGTGATAAAGATACGGGAGAAGAATATACAGATCTGCTGGAGATCCATGTGCTGGAACTGAAAAAATTGCCGGAAAAAGAACAAAATGAATCCGGAATTATCCGATGGATGCGTTTCCTGGGAGCGAAGAGCAGAAAGGAGTTCGAGAAAATGGCAAAAGAAGACACTTATATAGACGAAGCGTATGAAATGTTAAAACATATGAGCGCGGATGAAAAAAAGAGATTAGAATACGAAGCGAGGGAAAAAGCAATTCGCGATTATAACTCACAGATGCTGGAATTAAAAGAAGTGGGAAGAAAAGAGGGAAGAAAAGAAGGAATAAAAGAAGGAAGAAAAGAAGGAATAAAAGAAGGAATAAAAGAAGGAATTGCTATTGGAGCAGAGCAAGGTGAACAACGAAAAGCAGCAAGTATTATAACAAATATGTTACGAAAGGGAAAAAGTCCGGAAGAAATTGCAGATATGACAGGTGAGAATCTGGAAGAAATACAGGAGATTCAGAAGGCGTTATTATAGAACAACTTTAACGGAAATAAAATACCAAAAATAGCCAGGTCCGGATAGAATCCAGACACCTGGCTATTACTTGAAATGGAATATTAATTACTTCAGATTTGCTCTCTTTCTAAGTCTGGAATCCAGAATCTTCTTGCGGATACGCAGGCTGGTAGGAGTGATCTCCAGGAGTTCATCGTTGTCGATGAATTCCAGTGCCTGTTCTAGGCTCAGAATCTTCGGTGGGGTCAGTTTCAGGGCATCATCTGCGGAAGAAGAACGGGTGTTGGTCAGATGCTTGGTCTTACATACGTTCAGTTCGATATCTTCAGCTTTACCATTCTGGCCGATAACCATACCGGCGTAAACTTTTTCGCCAGGTCCGATGAACAGGGTACCACGCTCCTGAGCAGCAAACAAACCGTAAGTTACGGACTCGCCGGCTTCGAAAGCGATCAGGGAACCCTGTTTTCTATACTGGATATCTCCTTTGTACGGAGCGTAGTCATCAAAACTGGTGTTCAGGATACCGGTACCTTTGGTGGAAGTCATGAACTCTCCACGGAAACCGATCAGACCACGGGCAGGAATCTCGAATTCCAGACGGGTGGAACCGTCGCTTCCGGTACTCATACCCTGTAGGGAACCTTTACGTTCGCTCATTTTCTGGATGACAGTACCGGAGAACTCTTCCGGAACATCGATATAAGCCAGTTCCATAGGCTCTAACAGTTTTCCACGTTCGTCCTCTTTGTAAAGAACTTCCGCTTTACTTACTGCAAACTCATAACCTTCACGGCGCATATTTTCAATCAGGACAGACAGATGCAGTTCTCCACGACCGGATACCTTGAAGCAGTCCGGAGAATCGGTATCTTCCACACGCAGGCTGACATCGGTGTTCAGCTCACGCATCAGACGTTCTCTCAGATGACGGGAAGTTACGAACTTACCTTCCTGACCTGCCAGCGGGCTGTCATTTACCATGAAATGCATGGCGATGGTAGGCTCGGAAATCTTCTGGAACGGGATCGGTTCCGGATTTTCCACGTCACACAGGGTATCACCGATGTGAATCTCCGGGATACCGGAGATGGCAACGATGGAACCGATGCCTGCTTCCTGTACTTCTACTTTGTTCAGACCTTCAAATTCATACAGTTTACTGATCTTTACTTTTTTCTTCTTGGAAGGATCGTGATGGTTCATCAGCATCACTTCCTGGTTGACAGCGATCTTACCGTTGTCTACTTTACCGACACCGATACGACCTACATATTCATTGTAGTCGATGGTACTGATCAGAACCTGGGTACCTGCTTCCGGATCACCTTCCGGAGCCGGGATATATTTTAAGATGGTTTCAAACAGAGGTTCCATATTTTCCGGTGTATCGTTCAGATCCAGAACGGCGTGACCTGCTTTTGCGGAAGCATACAGGAACGGACAGTCTAACTGTTCATCGGAAGCATCCAGATCCATCAGCAGTTCCAGAACTTCATCAATAACTTCATCCGGACGGGCTTCCGGACGGTCAATCTTATTGATACATACGATAACATGCAGATCCAGTTCCAGGGCCTTTTTCAGAACGAATTTGGTCTGTGGCATGGCACCTTCGAACGCATCTACGACCAGAATAACACCGTCTACCATTTTCAGGACACGTTCTACTTCGCCGCCGAAGTCCGCATGACCAGGGGTGTCGATGATGTTGATCTTGGTATCTTTGTAATAAACAGCTGTATTTTTGGAAAGAATCGTGATACCACGTTCCCGCTCGATATCGTTGGAGTCCATAACACGTTCCTGAACTTCCTGATTCGCACGGAATACGCCGCTCTGACGAAGTAACTGATCTACCAGAGTGGTTTTACCATGGTCTACATGGGCGATGATCGCCACATTACGAATATCTTCTCTTTTGATTTTCATAAACAATTTCCTTTCTATGCACATAAAGAGCCCGTAAAACGGGCATTTCCAACGATACAAGTCTATCACATTTTTTTCAGATTACAAGGGATAAAAAAATTTTTTTTAAAAATCCGGTTCTAAATATGGAAGAAACGGAATAGAAATAAATTATACAAAATACAAAAAAGAGGAAGGGGAACTACAATCATGACAGATAAGATTATTGAAAACAATCAGGTGGAAATCATGGGAAAAATCGCATCCCAGTTTACATTCAGCCATCAGGTATTCGGCGAAGGCTTTTATATGGTAGATGTGCTGGTTAAAAGACTCAGCGATTCCGAGGACCGGATCCCGGTCATGATCTCGGAGCGTCTTGTGGATGTGAACGAGGATTATGAAGGGGAGTATATCCATGTGATGGGGCAGTTTCGCTCCTATAACCGCCATGAGGAAAAGAAGAACCGGCTGGTGCTCTCGGTATTTGCCAGAGAGGTGGAATTTGTGGAAGATGACGATGAAAATATGAAGAGCAACGCCATTTTCCTGGACGGATACATATGCAAACCGCCGGTGTACCGGAAAACTCCACTTGGCAGAGAGATCGCAGATCTTCTGATCGCTGTCAACCGGCCATATGGAAAATCGGACTACATTCCGTGCATCTGCTGGGGCAGAAATGCCAGATATGCATCTGCCTTTCAGGTAGGCGGTCACGTCCTGATCTGGGGCAGGATCCAGAGCCGGGAATACGTGAAAAAAATCAGTGAGGAAGAGACGCAGAAGCGGATCGCATACGAGATTTCTGTAAGCAAACTGGAATATGCGGATTGACAATAAAAATGAATAATGATATGATTGAAAAAATAAAATGTTTATTTAAAATGTTTTTTATAATTTAGGTAGAGGTTGCATTTTTTATCAGTAATTTGTCGGATGTTTCAGGAGCAGAAGAAGGCAAAGGAAAGGAAAAAGTGCCGAAGGGGCGAAGAAACCTGAAGCTTGGTTCTTGGGCATGTCTGTGAAGAACGGCATGACTGTCATCGAAAGATGGAGTGCTATCCAAAGAAAACATGTGATGATTTCATAGCGGATTCTTAAAAGGTGGACCTCCGGATGGTGGTGCACCTTTATATGTTTTACATTACATATCAATAATTGGTTCGAAGGATCAATTTTGACCCAGACAAAAGAAAGGAGTAAAGATAGATATGGCTATTTTTGAAGGAGCAGGTGTTGCGATTGTTACACCTATGAACGAAAATCTGGAAGTAAACTATGACAAGCTGGAAGAATTACTGGAGGAACAGATCGCAGGAGGCACAGATGCCATTGTGATCTGCGGAACGACAGGCGAATCTGCAACACTCACCGAAGAAGAACATATGAGAACGATCAAATTTGCCATTGACAAGGTAAATCACCGGATCCCGGTTGTTGCAGGTACCGGCTCCAATTCCACCGCCACCGCAACACAGATGTCCAAAGAGGCAGCAGAAGCAGGAGCAGATGGTATTCTTCTGGTAACTCCTTACTATAATAAAGGAACTCAGAACGGACTGATCAAACATTATACAACCATCACAGAGGAAGCAAAAGTACCGGCGATCCTGTACAACGTACCGAGTCGTACCGGCTGTTCTCTGGCAGCCTCCACGGTTGCTTATCTGGCAAAAAATGCAGAATATGTAACAGCTATCAAAGAAGCATCCGGAGACATCAGCCATGTGGCAGATATCATGTATGCCTGCGACGGAGCCATTGATCTGTATTCCGGCAATGATGACCAGATCGTACCGATCCTGTCCCTGGGTGGAAAAGGTGTTATCTCTGTACTGTCCAATGTGGCACCGAAAGAGACGCACGATATCGTTGCTCTGTTCCTGGAAGGAAAAGTAAAAGAAAGCCGTGAACTGCAGTTAAAAGCGCTGCCGCTGGTTCACGCACTGTTCAGTGAAGTTAACCCGATCCCGGTAAAAGCAGCCCTGAATCTGATGGGTAAAGAAGTAGGACCGCTTCGCCTGCCGCTGACCGAAATGGAAGCCGCACATCAGGCAGTTCTGGCAGAAGAAATGAAAAAATTCGGTATCAAACTGGCATAAAGACAGCAGGAAGAAACAGGAGAGAACGCAAATGGTAAAAGTAATTATGCATGGCTGCAACGGCCATATGGGTCAGGTGATCACCCAGTTAGTGGAAAAAGATCCTGAAATTGAAATTGTAGCAGGTATTGACTTAAATGACTGCAGAGATAACGGATATCCGGTATTTACTGATATTTGGACCTGCGATGTGCAGGCAGATGCAGTGATCGATTTCTGTACGGCGAAAGCGACCGACACACTGCTGGACTACTGTGAAAAAAGACAGATCCCGGTTGTGTTATGTACGACAGGTCTGACAGATGAACAGATTAAAAAAGTGGAAGAGACCAGCAAACATGTGGCAGTATTAAAATCAGCAAACATGTCCCTGGGTATCAATCTGTTGATGAAACTGGTAAAAGAAGCGGCCCAGACACTGGCAGCAGCCGGATTTGACATGGAGATCGTGGAGAAACACCATCGTCTGAAGGTGGACGCTCCAAGCGGAACCGCCCTGGCTCTGGCAGACAGTCTGAACGAGGGACTGGACAACGCTTACCATTATACTTTCGACAGAAGTCAGAGAAGAGAACAGAGAGATGACAAAGAGATTGGAATCTCTGCTGTCCGCGGTGGAACCATCGTCGGAGAACATGATGTGATCTTTGCCGGCGATGATGAAGTGATCACATTCCAGCACACCGCTTATTCCAAAACTCTGTTCGCCAAAGGTGCGATTCAGGCAGCCAAATTCCTGAAAGGAAAAGGACCTGGTTGGTATCAGATGAGCGATGTGATCGGATAAGTTTAAAATGTATTTAAATATTGAAAATAGAATACAGAAAACAGGGATACGGTCGTTTTTTCAAAAAGCGGCCGTATATTTTTGCATTTTCCGACACATTCTACAACTGTACAGGTGTATGTTTTGTATGCCTGAAAAATGAAGGAAAGGGATGCTGTGGAAAGCTACAGACACAGCAGAAAAGGAGATGCAGAATATGAAACATGTATGGAAGAGATATCTGATCGTAACCGCAATGACCGTTGTACTCGGACTGGCAGCAGGATGTGGCAATGCTGCGGATGATACGAACAACAACAACACACAGGATGAAAATACGCCGGATGGTAATGAAAATAAAAACAACACCACAACCGCACCGGATACCAGCACGGATATGAACAATGACGGAACAAACGACACGAACAACAATATGAACGGCGCCACTTCCGGGGAAGGTACGGTGGATGAGAACGGAAACCGTCTGGATGAAAATGGAAATATCATCGAAGATCTCGGCGAGGATGTCGGTGAGGGAATCAAAGATGTGGGAGATGGCATCGGAGAAGGCGTGGAAGATCTGACCGGCGGCGGAAGCAGGGATGTGAATCAGCAGAATGCACGGTAGATTGCAGAAATAGAAAAGACATGGGCAATTGTTGTTTCACCACAGTTTGTCCGGTGAGAGCAAAAACGGAATGCCCCTCTTTTGGTACCTATGTTCATAAAAATGTATGTTGAGATAGTATGTCAGGGTAGATAATATTTTAAGATGACATGTTGCCGTGTATATGGAAACATGATATGATAATAGAAATTTACCACGTTACAACGTGACAGCGTGACAGCGTACAAAGAGAACAGGAGAAGAGAGGGGAAGATTATGAGATTTCGTCCATGTATCGATATTCACAACGGAAAAGTAAAACAGATCGTAGGTGGCAGCCTGCGAGATCAGGGAGATCAGGCTCAGGAAAACTTCGTGGCTGAGCAGGATGCTCCCTTTTTTGCACGGCTTTATCAGTCGAGAGGGATCCGTGGTGGTCATATTATCCTGCTGAATCCGGCCGGTTCCCCCTATTATGAGGCGACCAGACAGCAGGCGCTGGAAGCACTGAAAGCCTATCCGGGAGGGATGCAGATCGGTGGCGGGATCCGGGAAGACAATGCAGAGAGCTTTCTGGATGCCGGTGCCAGTCATGTGATCGTTACTTCTTATGTATTTAAGAATGGGGTGATCAACTGGGAGAATCTGGAAAAACTGGAGCGGGCTGTAGGAAAGGAACATCTGGTTCTGGATCTGAGCTGCCGAAAAAAGGATGGACAGTATTATATCGTGACAGATCGCTGGCAGAATTTTACACAGGTGCCGGTATCGGAACAGACGATTGAAGAATTTTCTTCCCATTGTGATGAATTTCTGGTTCATGCGGTGGATGTGGAAGGGAAGGCGTCCGGTATCGAGGTGGAGTTGGTGAAGCTTCTGGCAAAGAATCATCAGCTTCCGGTGACCTATGCCGGCGGTGTGGGCAGTTTTCAGGATCTGGAGACGTTGCGTATAGCGGGAGAAAATCGTGTGGACGTAACAGTGGGCAGTGCACTGGATCTTTTCGGTGGCAGCATGAAATGGGAGGAAGTTCTGGATATTTGTCAGAAGAGTGAAAATTATTTCGAAAAATAACAGATTCTGAACAGTTGGAAAATGGCTCTTGAATTTGACAGAAAAAGATGTGTAAAAAATATGAATTTTCATGAAATAGTTGCAAAATTCAAGCATTATTGGTATAATAAAAACACTTACAAGGGAGCCGGAAAGGATCGCTGACCGTGGTATTTATCGATTCTGACTCCGTAACTGTGAAAGCAGAGACAGTTACTTGTAAAATAAAGTGCGAAGGGGTTGGACAGCATGAAATTTATTATCATTGGAAGAAATATTGACATTACAGAGGGACTGAAATCAGCCGTACAGGAAAAGCTTGGCAAGCTGGAACGGTATTTTACTCCGGAGACAGAGATTCATGTAACCTTGAGTGTGGAAAAAGACAGACAGAAGATTGAAGTTACTATTCCGGTAAAAGGAAACATCATTCGTTCCGAACAGGTGAGCAGCGATATGTATGTATCCATTGATCTGGTGGAAGAAGTTATTGAGCGTCAGCTTCGCAAATATAAAACCAAGATTGTCAATCAGCAGCAGGCAGGAGGAAACTTCCAGAAAGAGTTTGTGGAGGATGAGTTCCTGGAGGACGAAGAGGTTAATATCATTCGTACCAAGAAGTTTGGTATTAAACCGATGTATCCGGAAGATGCATGTGTGCAGATGGAATTGCTGGGACATAATTTTTATGTGTTCCGGAATGCGGAGACAGATGAGGTGAATGTAGTTTATAAGAGAAAGGGAAATACTTACGGGTTGATTGAGCCGGAGTGTTAAAATTGTTGAGATTGTAATCGGGAGAGAGTCACGGGGTGGTGGCTCTCTCTTTTTTTGGGTGGTTTAAGACGGACGCCCGAGAGAGTTTGTGCCTGGACAGGAGGCAGCGGGCAGGGCAACTTTGAACTAGCCGCTAACTCCGACTACAGTTCACGAGGGTCAGCGGACCCTCGCGAAAGTCTCCGTAAGCGTCGGATTTCAAAGCTTACCCTAAGCGCCCGCAAAATGCCTCCTGCCCAGGCACAAACTCTCTCGGGCTGACGGTGGAAAAAACTGACCCGGAAAGGGAAGGTGAGTGGAATAGGTGCGATATTTGGGAGATATTTGGGAAATTTGCCCGCAGGGGATATGTGAGTGAGTGATACGGGGTGAGGATGCACAATTTACTTGTGCATTCTTCGGTAAAGTGTTAGAATATAGCATGGTGTACTAGACTGGAAATGGTATCGGTTGGGTGTGCCGGGAAATTGAGGTTGATAGTGTATTTAGTAACAAAAAATAAATTGTATTTTATAGGAGTAGATTGATGAAATTATCTGAGAAGATCTTTGGAACGCACAGTTCCAGAGAGTTGAAAAGAATTATGCCATTGGTGGATAAGATTGAGGAACTGCGGCCGACCATGCAGGCGATGACGGACGAGGAACTGAAGGATCAGACCAGAAAGTTCAAGGAGAGACTGGCAGAGGGAGAGACGTTGGATGATCTGCTTCCGGAGGCATTTGCCACGGTGCGTGAGGCTTCCAAGCGTGTGCTGAATATGGAGCATTACCGGGTACAGCTGATCGGTGGTATTATTCTGCATCAGGGACGTATCGCGGAGATGAGAACAGGTGAAGGTAAGACTTTGGTTTCTACCTGTCCGGCTTATTTGAATGCACTGGAAGGTAAAGGCGTGCATATCGTAACCGTCAACGATTATCTGGCAAAACGAGATGCTGAGTGGATGGGTAAAGTCCATGAGTTTCTGGGACTGAAAGTCGGTGTGATCCTGAACTCCATGAAAAATGACGAGAGACGGGAACAGTATGCATGTGATATTACGTATGTCACCAATAATGAGGATGGTTTTGACTATCTGCGAGACAACATGGTTATTTATAAAGAGCAGCTGGTACAAAGAGAATTGCATTATGCGATCATCGATGAGGTTGACTCTGTATTGATCGATGAGGCGAGAACTCCTCTGATCATTTCCGGACAGAGCGGAAAGTCCACCAAGCTGTATGAAGTCTGCGATATTCTGGCAAGACAGCTGCAGCGTGGTGAAGCCAGTGGTGAGATGACCAAGATGACAGCTATCATGGGCGAGGAAATTATCGAGACCGGTGATTTTATCGTCAATGAAAAAGATAAAGTAGTAAACCTGACCGAGGAAGGTGTGAAGAAAGTAGAGAAGTTCTTCCATATTGAAAACCTGGCAGATCCGGAGAATCTGGAGATACAGCACAATATAATCCTTGCACTGCGTGCCCATAACCTGATGTTCCGTGACCAGGATTATGTAGTAAAGGATGATCAGGTACTGATCGTTGATGAATTTACCGGACGTATCATGCCGGGAAGAAGATATTCCGATGGTCTGCATCAGGCGATTGAGGCGAAAGAGCATGTAAAGGTACGCCGTGAGAGCAAAACACTGGCCACTATTACATTCCAGAACTTCTTTAACAAATATGCGAAAAAAGCAGGTATGACCGGTACGGCTCTGACAGAGGAGCAGGAGTTCCGTGAGATCTATGGTATGGATGTTATCGAGATTCCGACAAACCGTCCGGTTCAGCGTATCGACCTGGACGACGCGGTATACATGACCAAGAAAGAAAAATTCCGTGCGGTCGTGGAAGAGATCAAGAAGGCACATGCGAAGAATCAGCCGGTACTGGTAGGTACGATCACGATCGAAACCTCCGAACTGCTGAGCAACATGCTTCGGAGAGAGGGAATCGCACATCAGGTACTGAATGCGAAGTTCCATGAGCTGGAAGCTGAGATCGTTGCACAGGCCGGTGTGGCAGGTGCAGTTACCATCGCGACCAATATGGCAGGTCGTGGTACCGATATCAAGCTGGATGAGGAAGCGAGAGCAGCCGGTGGACTGAAGATCATCGGTACGGAGCGTCATGAGTCCCGCCGTATCGATAATCAGCTGCGTGGCCGTTCCGGTCGTCAGGGAGATCCGGGAGAATCCCGTTTCTATATTTCACTGGAAGATGATCTGATGCGTCTGTTCGGTTCTGAAAAACTGATGTCTGTATTCAGCAGTCTCGGTGTTGCGGAAAATGAACAGATTGAACATAAGATGCTTTCCAGTGCCATTGAGAAAGCACAGCGGAAGATTGAAAGTAATAACTACGGTATCCGTAAAAACCTGCTTGAGTATGACCAGGTAAACAACGAACAGAGAGAGATCATTTATAAAGAGAGACGTCGCGTACTCGACGGAGACAATATGCGTGATGCAATCTGTAAGATGATCACCGATACCGTGGAAAATACGGTGGATATGTGTATCAGTGATGAGGTGGATTCCGATGAATGGGATCTGATCGAACTGAATACGATCCTTCAGCCGATCATTCCGGTGAAGACAATCACCAAAGAGGATGTCAAAGGTATCCGTAAGAATCAGTTAAAACAGAATCTGAAAGAAGAAGCTATCAAACTGTACGAAGTAAAAGAAGCTGAGTTTGCAGAGCCGGAACAGATCCGTGAACTGGAACGTGTGGTACTTCTGAAAGTCATTGACAGAAAGTGGATGGATCATATCGATGATATGGAACAGCTGCGTCAGGGTATCGGTCTGCAGGCTTACGGACAGAGAGATCCGAAGGTTGAGTACAAGATGAGTGCATTCGAGATGTTTGACGAGATGATCGCAGGCATCCAGCAGGATACTGTTCGCCTGCTGTATCACGTAAGAATCGAGCAGAAAGTAGAACGTGAGCAGGTAGCGGAAGTAACCGGAACCAACAAAGATGAAGATGTCAAAGGTCCGGTTCGCCGTGCTCAACAGAAAGTATATCCGAATGATCCGTGTCCATGCGGAAGCGGTAAGAAATACAAACAGTGCTGTGGCCGGAAACCGGTGTAGAAGGAAACGGGCAGAACCGATACGGCAGAAACGACTGCTGAATATAAAAATTGTATGAAGAAAGAGGGTGACCCCTTTGGTAGAATTAGATCAGTTTAAAGCAATATTGAATTCCTATGCGAAACCTTTAGTGGAAGTGAGGGATTCCCTTGACCTGGCCAATAAGGAAAAGCGGATTGAAGAGCTGGAAAGAAAGATGGAAGAGCCGGATTTCTGGGATAATCCGGAACGCTCCCAGGAAATGATGAAGGAACTCAAAAGCCTGAAAGATGATAAGGAGATTTATGAAAATCTGGAAAGCCAGAGAGACGATATGGAGACTCTCATCGAGATGGGATATGAAGAAGACGATGCTTCGGTCATCCCGGAGATTCAGGAGATCCTGAATCAGTTTGAGGCTGATTTTGAAAGTATCCGTATGAAAACCCTGTTATCCGGAGAATACGATAAAAAAGATGCTATCATCAAACTGAATGCCGGAGCCGGTGGAACCGAGTCTTGCGACTGGGCAGGAATGCTCTACCGTATGTACACCAGATGGGCGGAAAAGAAAGGATTTACCCTGGAAGTTCTGGATTATCTGGACGGCGATGAGGCAGGCATCAAATCTGTAACATTTGAGGTACACGGAGAAAATGCCTACGGCTACCTGAAATCAGAAAAAGGGGTACATCGTCTGGTACGCATCTCACCGTTTAATGCGGCAGGAAAGAGACAGACTTCGTTCGTATCCTGCGATGTTATGCCGGATATTGATGAAGATCTGGATGTGGATATCAAGGAAGATGATCTGCGTATCGATACGTATCGATCCAGCGGTGCCGGTGGTCAGCATATCAACAAGACCTCTTCTGCCATCCGTATTACACATATTCCAACCGGAATCGTGGTACAGTGTCAGAATGAACGTTCTCAGTTTCAGAATAAAGACAAGGCTATGCAGATGCTGAAAGCCAAATTATATCTGTTAAAACAGCAGGAAAATATGGAAAAACTCTCCGGCATCCGTGGGGAAGTGACAGAGATTGGCTGGGGAAATCAGATTCGTTCTTATGTACTGCAGCCGTATACCATGGTGAAAGACCACAGAACCGGCGTGGAGAGCGGTAATGTGGACAGCATCCTGGATGGTAATCTGGATCCGTTTATCAACGGCTATCTCAAGTGGATCGCCCTTGGCGGAAAACAGCCGGAGAACGCAACCGAAGAAATGGAATAATGATTCTACTTTCCATGACTGTTGAGAAAACGGAAAGACGGGAGTACACAAAAAAGGAGAAGGGCATATGGGTATTATCAGAGCTATCAGACAGACGATTGGCGGAACACTCGCTGATCAGTGGCTGGAAGTCATCGAGCCGGAAAATATGGGAGATCAGACAGTATTGACCGCAGGCATCCGCACCGGAAAAGGAGCGAACCGAAAGGGTGGGAAAGATAGTATCTCTAACGGATCGGTGATTCATGTATATGAGGGACAGTTCATGATGCTGTTAGACGGCGGACGGATCGTGGATTACAGTGCGGAACCGGGATATTTTACCGTGGATAATTCTTCTATGCCATCCATGTTCAGTGGAAGTCTGGATGATGTGGTAAAGAATTCTTTTGACCGGTTTCGGTTTGGCGGTACAGCACCTACTTCACAGAAAGTGCTGTATCTGAACCTGCAGGAGATTAAGGGAATTCGTTTCGGAACCAGAAACCCCATCAGCTATTTTGATAATTTTTATAATGCAGAATTATTTTTGAGAGCCCACGGATCTTATTCGATCCGAATTACGGACCCGATCAAGTTCTATGTGGAAGCCATTCCGAAAAATAAAGATCAGGTAGAGATCATGGATATCAACGAACAGTATCTGTATGAATTCCTGGATGCACTGCAGTCCTCCATCAATCAGATGTCAGCAGACGGTATGCGGATCTCCTATGTGCAGTCCAAGAGTCGGGAATTGTCAAAATATATGGCAGAAACACTGGATGAAGACTGGAGACAGACCAGAGGTATGGAGATTCAGGCAGTAGCTATTGCGAGCCTGTCCTACGATGAAAAATCTCAGGAACTTCTGAATATGAGAAATCAGGGAGCTATGCTCCAGGATCCGTCCATTCGGGAAGGCTATATGCAGGGAGCTTTTGCAAGAGGAATGGAAGCCGCAGGAAGCAATGCAAACGGCAGTACCATGGGCTTCATGGGAATGCAGATGGGCGCACAGATGGGTGGCAATATGGCAGCTTCCATGTCAGCGGCCAATCAGCAGCAGATGATCCGGAACCAGCAGATGCAGCAGGAGGCAGCGACAGCACATCATGTACAGAATGAGCCGGATATCTGGATCTGCAGCTGTGGACAGCAGAATACCGGAAAGTTCTGCAGCGAGTGCGGCCGTCCCCGTCAGACCGGAGCCTGGATCTGCAGCTGCGGACAGAAGAATACAGGAAAGTTCTGCAGTGAATGTGGAAAATCAAGACCATAAGACTTTTGCAGGAACAGATGCAGAAAAGATAAAGAAAAGATAAAGAAAAGATAAAGAAAGTATATCCGTATAGGAAGATGAGGAGAAAATCATGGAGGTAGTCAGTTTCAAATGCCCCAATTGCGGGGGCGAACTGGTATTTGATCCAAATACTCAAAACTACTCCTGTCCTTATTGTGATTCTGAGTTTTCTCAGGAACAGATCGATACGATGCAGAAAGGAAAACAGCCGTCTCAGGAATCTGAGGCGGCTGATTCTGCAAAAGGGCAGGAACAGGAAGAAGCGGCAGTGTATGTATGCCCGAACTGTGGAGCCGAGATCGTGACGGATCCGACAACAGCGGCCACAGAATGTTATTATTGTCAGAGCCCGGTGGTATTATCGGAAAGAGTTTCCGGAGAGTATCTGCCCCAGGAGATCATTCCCTTTGCGATAGACCGGAAAAAAGCGGAGGAAATCTTTTTACAGAATATGAAAAAGAAGAAATTTGTTCCCCGTGGATTCTTCAGTGGGAAACAGATTGAAAAGATGCGTGGTGTGTATTTTCCATACTGGATGGTGGACTGGCGGGGAGATGCCGCAATGGAGGCAGAAGCCACCAAAATTCGCACCTGGAGGACGGGTGATACGGAATATACGGAAACACAGTTCTACCGGGTGTACCGGGAAGGAAATGTGGAATTTGACGATATGCCGAAGATTGCCCTGCAAAAAGCCAACCGGAAGCTGGTAGAAGGCGTGCAGCCGTATGACCAGAAGGCGGCAAAACAATTTTCCATGGGTTATCTCTCCGGTTTTCAGGCGGAGCGCCGGGATCTTGAAAAAGAAGCGTTCGGAGCGGAGATCGCACGGGATACGGAACAATATGCAAAAAGAGTGCTGGAAAATGATATGCGCGGTTACACAACGGTACGACCGGTTCATCAGCAGGTGGGCAACCGGCAGGAGCGGTGGCGTTATGCGCTGGTTCCTGTGTGGGTGATGACCTACAAGGGCAAAAACGGAAAAATCTATTATTATACCATCAACGGACAAAACGGCAAGGTGTGTGGAGAACTTCCGGTGGATTATAAGAAACTGAGTCTGGTATCGGCATTGATCACCGGTGTGGTATTTCTTTTGGGACTGGCAGGAGGATTTTTGTTATGAGAATGAGAAAAAAGACGGGATACCTTCTGTTGATGCTTCTGCTGTTGCTGGTTCCGGTGTCTGCGTGGGCGGATAAAACCACGGTAGACGATCAGGCAGGACTTTTTTCACAGGAGGAAGAACAGGAACTTACCGATCGGATCGTGGAACTTACGGCAGACTGGAACATGGATTTTGTGGTAGTGACGACGGAAGATGCGGAAGGCAAGACCTCCGAGGAGTATGCGGATGATTACTATGACTACAACGGATATGTGGAGGACGGTGCCCTGTATCTGATTGATCTGGACAACGGTTCGGTGTGGATCTCCACGGCAGGAAAGATGATCCGGTATCTGACGGATGAGAGGATTGATGCGGTGATCGATGCCGGATACGATAATCTGAAAGCGAAGAATTATGCAGATGGTATTCTGGAGATGCTGAATGAGACAGAGAGCTATCTGGAAGACGGCATTCCTTCGGATCAGTATAATTATGATACAGAGACGGGAAAGATATCAAGATACCGCAGTATTACGGTCTATGAAGTAATCGGAGCGGCTGTGATCGCACTTTTGTGCGGTGGCGGATCTGCAGCAGCTGTTCTGGGATCTTACCGGTTAAAAAGAAAAACGTATCGGTATCCGTATGAGAGCCGGGCAAAGGTGCATTTTACGAGAAGGGATGATCAGTTCCGTCATCGAAGCATTACACAGCGGAGAATCCCGAGAGATCCACCGTCCGGAGGTGGCGGCGGACAGAGTTCCGTACATACTTCCGGCAGCGGTACCTCACACGGTGGTGGCGGTCGGAGCCTGTAATATTTTATGCGATTCAGACTTGCTAAACATGTTTTGTTTCATTTGTGAAAAAATTCTTGCACCGGATGACAATATATGGTAATATCTTTTGGGTGACTACAAATGTGTTTCTGATACGAACATACAGAGCCACAGGAAAGAAAGAGAAGACATGGAAAAAAAGATAAAATATTATGTGGTAAGAGAGAAGGCAGTGCCGGAGGTACTCTTAAAAGTGGTTGAAGCCAAGAGAATTCTGGATTCTGAGAGGGCAACCACGGTGCAGGAGGCAACCGAGCAGGTAGGCATCAGCCGCAGTTCTTTTTACAAATATAAAGACGATATTTTTCCTTTTCATGATCAGGCAAAAGGAAGAACAGTTACCTTTATTTTACAGATGGATGATAAACCGGGGATTCTTTCGGATATTCTGCGCACCGTTGCTGAATTTCGAGGAAATATCCTGACCATTCATCAGAGTATTCCAATTAACGGAATCGCAACGCTGACGCTGAGTGTGGAGATTTTGCCGGAAGCCGGAGATGCGGAAGATATGATCGGCCAGATGGAACAGCAGACAGGTGTACATTATTTGAAAATATTAGGCAGGGAGTAAAAGACAGATGATACAGATTGCAGTATTAGGCTACGGCACAGTGGGATCCGGTGTGGTGGAAGTTATCAACCGGAACCAGGAAAGCATCAATAAAAAAGCAGGAGAAGAGATCAACATCAAGTATGTACTTGACCTGAGAGATTTCCCGGGAGATCCGGTACAGGAAAAGATTGTTCATGACTACGAAGTGATCGTTAACGATCCGGAAGTGAAGATCGTAGTGGAAGTAATGGGCGGAACCAATCCGGCGTATACATTCGTTAAGAGAGCGCTGGAGAGCGGCAAATCCGTATGTACCTCCAATAAAGAACTGGTTGCAAAACACGGTGTGGAACTGATCCGGATCGCAAAAGAGAAAAACTGCAACTTCTTATTTGAAGCAAGCTGCGGTGGCGGTATTCCGATCATCCGTCCACTGAACAGTTCTCTGACAGCAGACGAGGTCGATGAGATCAGTGGTATCTTAAACGGAACAACAAACTATATTTTAAGTAAGATGACAAGTGATGGTTCCGAGTTTGAAGATGTATTAAAGAATGCACAGGAACTCGGCTATGCGGAGCGCAACCCGGCAGCCGATATCGAGGGCTGGGATGCCTGCAGAAAGATCGCGATTCTTTCTTCCCTGGCATTCGGTCATCATGTGGATTTTGAGGAGATCTATACCGAGGGAATCACGAAGATTACTTCCGCGGATATCCGTTATGCGAAGGCATTTGGTGCAACTATCAAGCTGCTGGCTACCAGCAAGCGGATCGGCGACAAATATTATGCGATGGTATGCCCGGTTATGATTAACGGTGACAGCCCACTGTTCAGCGTCAACGATGTATTTAATGCGATCGTGATCCACGGCAATATGCTGGGGGATGCGATGTTCTACGGAAGCGGTGCAGGAAAACTGCCGACAGCCAGTGCGGTGGTAGCTGATGTGATAGATGCAGTCAAACACCTGAACCGTTTTATCATGACAGGATGGAGCAGCGAGAAACTGGAAATGATCGATGTCAGCCAGGTAGAGAGCAGATTTTTTGTACGTATGAAAGGCAGCTACACAGAAAGCCTTGCAAAAGTAGAAGAAGTGTTCGGAACTATCGATGCGAAAGTTGTCGCAGAGGTTGGTAAAGAGTTTGGATTTATTACCTCTAAGATGAAAGAGGAAGAATATAGAGCGAAAGCGGCACAGTTCGATAACATTATCGGCATGATCCGGGTTCGTTTCTAAGAAAGAAAAGTGAGAAAATGACATGTCTGTGCAGTTCTGAAAAAGGACCGCGGGCATGTCATTTTTTACGCGGACAACGAGTCAAAGATTTCAGGGAAAATTCGTGTGGAAAAAACATGTGACCGTGCAGGAAAGAATGGATAAAAACTTTGAAAATAATCGCTATGGAAGCGGTTGACGCATGGAAAAAAAGGGTTTATCATTTAGTGCATATCCATGTGAGAGCGCCTGTAAACGGGGGTATCACGAATGGAAATACAGCAGAGGCAGGAAGCGGATTACGCCACAGCAGGCTGATCCGCTTCTGTTTGCGTAGAAACACAGGAGGAGAAACATGTTAATCGTGAAAAAGTTCGGCGGCACTTCGGTGGCGGACAAAGAACGCATTTTCAATGTGGCAAAGCGATGCATCCGTGATTATCAGAACGGAAACGATGTGGTAGTGGTTTTATCTGCCATGGGGAAATACACGGATGAGCTGATTGCCAAAGCAAAAGAAATCAATCCAAATCCATCCAAGAGAGAGATGGACATGCTGTTTACCATCGGGGAACAGATGTCGGTGTCTCTGATGGCTATGGCGATGGATGCACTGGGTGTACGTGCCATTTCCCTGAATGCATTCCAGGTAGCCATGCACACAACAAGCAATTACAGCAATGCAAGACTCAAAAAGATCGATACCGAGCGGATCCGCCGGGAACTTGATGACCGTAAGATCGTGATCGTCACAGGTTTCCAGGGAATCAACAAGTACAATGATTATACAACCCTTGGAAGGGGTGGTTCCGATACGACGGCAGTAGCTCTGGCAGCAGCGCTTCATGCGGATGCCTGCGAGATCTACACGGACGTAGATGGTGTCTACACCGCTGACCCGAGACTGGTGCCGACAGCGAGAAAGTTAAATGCGATCACTTATGATGAGATGCTGGATCTGGCGACTCTCGGAGCAGGTGTGTTACATAACCGATCGGTGGAGATGGCGAAAAAATACGGCGTACCGCTGGTGGTACGTTCCAGTCTGAATGAATCTGAAGGTACTGTTGTCAAGGAGGTTGTAAAGAAAATGGAAAGAATGTTGATCAGCGGCGTTGCCCTGGACAGAGATGCAGACCGTATCTCCGTGATCGGAATCAAGGATGCACCGGGTAGTGCATTTAAGTTATTTAATACACTGGCAAAGAAGAATATTAATGTGGATATTATCATCCAGTCTGTCGGACGTGAGGGAACGAAGGATATTTCCTTTACGGTTGCACATGATAATCTGAAAGAGGCCATTGATCTGCTGGAAGAGTATCAGGAAGTGCTTGGGTTTGAGAGAGTGGATTATAACTGTGAGGTTGCGAAACTGTCGATCGTAGGTGCCGGCATGATGTCTAATCCGGGTGTGGCTGCGAAGATGTTTGAGTGTCTGTATAATGAGAACGTGAATATCAATATGATCGCGACGTCTGAGATTCGGATCACGGTGCTGGTGAACAGTGAGGATGCGGTTCGGGCGATGAATGCGGTGCATGATGCGTTTGGGCTGGCTGAGGCGTAAAATAATTAGTTTGTTATAAGGTTGCTGCTAAAGCGGACGTGGCGAGCCCCGGAGGGATCCAGGGTGGGACAACTTGGGCAGGGCAACTTTGAGTTAGTCGCTAACTTCGGCTATATTCACGCGGGTCGGCTGACCCGCGCGAAAGCCTACGTAAGCGCCGGATCTCAAAGCTTGCCCTAAGCGCCCACAAAGTGTTGTCTCACCCTGGATCCCTCCGGGGCTCGCCACTGGTTTTTGGCAGGAACTATATAATAAAAATTGTTGTTTATGACAGTATAAAAGGGAAATTATAAAAAATATTATAAAGAATAGAATGTGTGAAACATGCGATTTTTACTTAGAGGTAATGAATACTCAGCAAGAAGGCGGGCAAGGTTCCAGGTAGAGAGACACTTTGTGGGCGGTTAGAGTGAGCTTTAAGATCCTCTGCTTACGGAGACTTTTGCTTGGGTCAGCTGACCCAAGTAAATATTAGTCGGAGTTAGCAGATAGCTTAAAGTCACTCTGCCCACGTCTCGCTACCTGGAACCTTGCCCGTCTTCTTGCGTCCGGAGAAGCGATTACACCTCCCCGGTGATCTTCCGGTAGAAGTTTGCCATCGTCACCTGCAGATAAGGGATCACCCACAAAAGTCCGATCCCGCATGCGATCGCGCCCAGCAGGTAGATGCCGATGAAGCTGAGCTGTAGATAAAAGAGTTTTCCCTTCTTGCCTCTCATGATCCGCACGCTTTCTTTCAGTGCCTGCATGGCTTCAATGTCGATGTAGTCGGTGAGGAAGAACATGGTCTGGCTGAACATCAAGGAGAGGATCAGGTAGATCACGAGTCCCACACACAAAAGGGCGGTTCCGGCGAGGAGGAGTGTTACGGATTTCTGACGGTAGCCGTAGATGCAAAGTCCACTGCCCGGGAGGATACACAGGTAGGTCAGAAGAAGGATCACACCCTGCGCCAGGATCGCGCGGTCCGGATGATGTTTGAAACCGTAGAAGAGATCCTGAAAGCGGATGTCATAGCCTCTGGCGGTATCAAGAGCGATCTTTAGCAGACCGATATTCAATACCGACAGGATCAGTGAGAGAATAAAGGTCGACAGATAATAAACCACGGTATGGCTGATGCCAAGGGTTTCTACGGTGGCGGAAGTAGCAGTCAGCGGGTTCAGGATGGATGAGGTTCCAAGAACCAGATCCATCAGATTGGAAGCGACCAGTGTGATCAGGATATAGAGCACATTGATCCCAATAAATGTTCCGTATTTTCCCGAAAGCTGGTTTCGGGTCATTTTTTTCAGTTCCTTTGATGAAATATTCATAAGTCAAAACCTCCATAAACAATCACATACCGCCCTGGTACATCTCATAAAGCTGCTGATACTGCTGAATGAGTTCCGGGAAATTCTGATAGACGGTGACTGCGGCGTAAATAAAGATGATGATGCCGAGGCAAAGACCGATGCCGGAAAGAATACAGCCCAGTTTTGCCTGCGAATCCATCTTGTCTCCTTTGCGTGAGAGCAGGGCAAATAAGATACCGAGGGCGCCAACCGGGAAGGAAAGACCGCTGACCAGAAAGAATAAGGAAAGGGTGCCGGCTGTCATGGACGCTGTACTGAATGCATTTCCGCGTTTCGGAGGCGGAGTCATCTGTGCCCGCTGTTCCTCCTCCTGCCAGGAGCCTGGATTTGGCTGTTGATCGTTGTACATTATGAATAACCTCCTGCTATAAAATCTAATATTTGTGAAAAACAGATCTGTTTTAATTTTTCAGTTATCTTCCAGTATACCACAGAAGTTCCGGAGTCGGAAGCAGGAAAAGCACAATTTAGTGGAAGGTTCCGGGTTACTGTTTACTGGCAATATCCCGCGAGGTGTTTTTTGTGAGCGAAGGTCACAGAAAACCCGAGACATATCGCGCGAATTTATGCGATTAGCATAAAT
>CAKRLG010000029.1 GCA_934359255.1 uncultured Ruminococcus sp. | reverse complement strand
GGTCAAAATCAACTCTTGGCTAATTTATCCCTTTTACTGTTTTTTAAGGATCTTTCGATCGTTCGTTTTTATGATTTCAAAAAGAACTTTCGAGGAATGTGTTTCACTGTTCAGTTATCAAAGATCGTTTTTCGCATTGCCGTTTGTCTCAAACAGCTTTGCTATTATATCATGTCGTTTCCTGCCTGTCAAGAACTTTTTTCAACTTTTTTGAAGTTGTTTTTGTTTCTCTCTCGCAGCAACTTTGATAGTTTATCACATCCGACCAGCTGTTGTCAAGAACTTTTTTCATTTCTTTTATCCAGCCCTGTGACCTCTGTGAGATCTCTCAGACGCAACTCCGATAGGATACCACCGTATACATAGTTTGTCAACAGTTATTTTCATATTTTTTTATTTTTTGCGAATAACCGAAATATTAGATTTTTCATGTCTTTTATTCCTGTTCCCCTTCGTTCGCCTCTTCCAGTGTGACCTCCGCTTCCGGCTGTCCCTGATCTTCCACATAATCGAAGCACAGGACCGCCTGCGGCCAATTCAGGCTGATGCGGGCGCTTTTCTGTTTTTCTTTTCCGGCTTTCCGGATCAGTTCCAGAAGTTCCCCGAGAATCTCCCGTGTGAGATAACCACCACGCCAGTGAAAGGTAAAGACGCGACCTTTTTTTGCTGTCTGCAACGCACGCTTGTACACATCCTCCTCCTTCGTAAAGGACAGTTTCTTTTCTCTATAATAGAAATGATCCCCATCCGTACAGTGTGGAGCCGGTGCGATCAGCGGTTCGTGATCACGAAAGATATTTTTGTCATCCAGATTGAAGTAGTCATAACGGATGCCATCGTGGCTCAGGGAATTGTCAAAGGTGGCATCCAGGTGATAATATTTTCCGCCCAGCTTTACAATATTCCAGGTATGGCGGTATTTGATCCCTTTTTCCGGGTTGTTGCCGCAGATAACGATCATGCACCAGAGTCCCAGGGCATCGCACAGTACTTTGACTGCCTTGGCAATCCCCTCGCAGACACCCACACCCTGTCCCAGCGGTCCGATAATCTCATGGGAATAGGCTTTCTTTAATTTGTCATACCGGACATTCTCGCAGATGAAGTCGTGGACGAATTTTTCTTTTTCCCAGTCGGACTTATCTTTTGCCGGCCGCACCAGTTTTTCTACTCGCGCCTGCATGGCTCGCTGGTGTTCTTTTACTTTATTTTTTTCAAACAGGTATTCCGGCACAAAAATCAGGTTCGGAGAATCCTGATAATATTTGTAACGAAATCCGGTGGCCCAAAAGATCTCCGGGTGATCCAGACGGAGCTGGAAAAATACGTTGTAGAGTTCTTCCGGCTCCAGCCGCGGAATCAGAATCTCGTCCGCCATGTTCTGGAATCCCTGAAGGATGTTATGATAGACAGACTGTTGTGTTTTATTCATATGGTTATAATAATATGCTTCGATGACAGTTCTCCTTTGTATTTCTTCTTTTCACAAATACGGGGGTAAAATCCGTTTCTGCGATTTTTATTTTGTTTCCTGTTTTCTATATTCTTCAATCACACTTTTCTTATACATTATACTACAGCGGTCACTGCCAACAGCACAATTGCAAAGATTACATTCCACACCGTAAAATATCGAAAATACTGTCCTTTTGTACCAGCTGTTTCATTCTTTTCACTTTCCTGTACGTAAAATTTATAAGAGATCAGACTTGCCAGGGACGCGATCAGGGTTCCCAAACCTCCAATATTCACTCCCCTGAGAAGCATAGGATAGTCTGTAGTAAATCCGGAAAGCAGAATAGCCGCCGGAACATTGCTGATGACCTGACTGGCAGCAAAACCAAGAATAAGTTCATGTCCTTCCAGTACTTTTATCAGCAGTTCTTTTACAATTGGAATCCTCCCCATATTTCCGATAAATACAAAAAAAGCAACAAAAGTAAGAAGCAGACTATAATCTATTTTCAGTGGTAAAAATTCTTCTTTTCCACTTCCGAAAAGAAACAGGCAAATCAGAAGTGTTATTCCCAGAAGCACTGGCCAGGACAGCACACGTAAAACCGTTGCCAGACTTACGCAAAAAAGAAAGAGCAAAATCAGATTTTCAGCTGTTTTATTCTTTTGGGTTTTTCTCCTGATCTGTTCTATCTGCATATTTTCATTCTTCTGTATCAGACAGCCACCGATCAGAAGCAGCAAAGATACCAGTGACAAAGGTCCCATAACCTTTACAAAGGACAGAGCAGACATTCCGGAGACGGAATACAAATACAGATTCTGCGGATTGCCCACCGGAGTTGCCATACTTCCAAGATTGGCAGCTATCGTCTCCATAGTAATCACCGGAATCATCCGCTGATCCAGTTTTGCCATACGTAATACCAGAATCGTAAAGGGCACAAAAGTCAGAAGTGCCACATCATTGGTAATCCACATGGAGCAGAAAAAACAAAGCCCCACCAGAACCAGCATCAACTGCCGGAAAGTGTGTACCTTTTTCAGCAATGTATTCGCCATCTGTTCAAATAAACCGGTCTTCTTAAATCCCTCCATGATCGTCATCAGACAAAACAATAAAGCCAGTACTCTGGTATCGATATATTCTGCATAAGCTCGATCCGGTTTGACAAAAAACATAGAAATAACAGCAAGAAAAACCGCGACACAAAGCACGGTTTCTTTTTTAAAATATACAATTACTCTCTTCATCTTCTTATACCAGTGTCAGAACCCGGCTTGTCAGGGATATGCTCAAAATGATCACCGCGATGATTCCCACGATCCGGAAGATTTTTGTCTGTCGTACCGACTGATATTTCATGCCTCTTGCAAATCCTTTCGGATTGATTGCCATGAAAAGGGCAATGGCAAGGCAGATCGTATCAAAAATAATACCAATCCAAAATTCCATAGATGTTCTCCTTTATGTTTTCTGTGTTCCAGTATACCGCAATTTTCAGGAAAAGAAAATCCTTTTATCCGATTCCCGCAATTGCCGCCAGCAGCTTCAGTACTCCTGCCAGTGCCATCACAAGTACCGGGTTCCATTTTATTTTTCGAAGAAGGATCAGGCAGATCACAAAGATTCCCTCCATCTCCCAGCGGGTGTCCGCCAGTGCGATGACATCCGCCCCGTTCCAGAAGGCAGATACCAGAATCGATACGCCCGCAGACGCGATCATTGCCACGACAGCCGGTCGCAGAGACTTCAGTACTTCCTGCAACAGATCCATTTTCTGATATTTCAGATACAACCAGGCAAGGAGCGTTACCAGAATACACGATGGCAGGATGCACCCAAGCGTGGAAACCACTGCTCCCGGGATTCCGGCAATCTTGGTTCCGACAAAGGTTGCGGAATTGATCGCGATGGGACCCGGTGTCATCTGGGAAATAGTGATCAGATTGGTGAATTCTCCCATGTCCAGCCATCCGTGACGGCTCACCACCTGTTCCCGAATTAACGGCATCGCGGCATAACCGCCTCCGAAGCTGAACATGCCGATCTGAAGGAAACTGAAAAATAGCTGAAGATAAATCATTTCTCCCGTTTCCCCCTTCCTGCCAGTACCGTGCGGATCACTCCCATCGCGATACAGATCAGCACGATATACACCACCGGAATTTCCATCACATAAGAAGCGATAAAAGCGGCTGCCATGATCACAATCGAGGTCCACTCTTTTTTCTTCGTGATCCCCGCTGCCATATCCCATACCACGGAAGCGATCACTGCTCCAACGCCAGCCTGCATCCCGTCCAGAAGCTGACTGATGATAAAATTATCGCAAAACATCTGATAAAAAACCGAGATCACAGAGATGATGAGAAACGGCGGCAGTACCGTTCCCAGGATTGCGGTCAGCACCCCCACGATCCCCGCCAGTTTATAGCCAACCACGATTGCCCCGTTTACCGCGATTGCTCCCGGTGCCGACTGTGCAATGGCAATCAGATCCAGCATCTCATTTTCTTCGATCCAGTGATATTTGTCCACGAATTTATCTTTCATCAGCGTAACGATCACATACCCGCCGCCAAAGGTAAAGGCACTCAGATACAGTGTGGACAGAAACAATTTCCTGAGTATCTTTTGTTTTTCCTTCACATTCCGCCTCCCGGTTTACTTCTGTTCTATCTTTTCAATAATATACGCTTTTATTGTAGCAGTTTCTTTTTTTCTTTACAATCACTTCCGTAGTTCAACAGAACAAAGAACGTGTTCTGACACATCCGCATGAAACATTTTTCATTTACAGAAAAGCCTTTTTTGACGTAGAAAAGGGTGCATCGATTTTTACAAAAATCGATGCACCCACCTCTAATGATCAGACAACATTTTTTCTGCCTTTATCTTTTGATGTTAAATGCTTCTTTTCCCGGAAATACTGCTGCTTCGCCCAGTTCTTCCTCGATCCTTAACAGCTGATTATATTTTGCCACACGTTCGCTTCGGCTCGGTGCACCGGTCTTGATCTGGCAGGTATTCAGTGCTACTGCAAGATCGGCGATGGTGGTATCTTCCGTTTCACCGGAACGGTGCGAGGAAATGGCGGTGTATCCTGCTTTGTGTGCCATCTTGATGGCTTCCAGAGTCTCGGATACGGAACCGATCTGGTTCAGCTTGATCAGAATGGAGTTTGCACAGCCAAGGCTGATTCCTTTTGCCAGACGCTCGGTGTTGGTTACAAATAGATCATCGCCAACCAGCTGTACGGTACCACCAAGTTCTTTGGTCATCATCTGCCATCCTTCCCAGTCTTCCTCATCCAGACCGTCTTCGATGGAGTAGATCGGGTATTTGCTGCACAGTTCTTTCCAGTGTGCTACCAGTTCTTCGGATGTAAATTTCTTTCCGCATTTTGGCAGAACGTATTCGCCCTTCTTGCTGCCTTTCCACTCGCTGGATGCAGCATCCATAGCCAGTACAAAGTCTTTGCCCGGTTCATAGCCGGCTCTCTTCACAGCTTCCAGTATACACTCGATGGCTTCTTCATCGCTGCCAAGATCCGGTGCGAATCCACCTTCGTCACCTACGGAAGTGGCCAGACCTTTCTCTTTTAACAGTGCTGCCAGTGCATGGAAGACTTCCGTACACCAACGCAGACCTTCTTTGAAGCTTGCTGCACCTGCAGGCATGATCATGAATTCCTGTACATCTACAGTGTTGGCTGCATGCGCACCACCGTTTAAGATGTTCATCATCGGCAGTGGCAGACGGTTGCCGTTCACACCGCCCAGGAAACGATACAGCGGCAGATCCAGTGCATTTGCTGCTGCTCTTGCACTTGCGATCGATACTGCCAGGATTGCGTTGGCACCCAGATTGGATTTGTCTTTGGTTCCGTCTGCTTTGAGCATAGCTGCGTCTACCTCATAGATATCCAGTGCATTCACACCCTTTAATGCCTCATTAATTACTGTATTTACATTGGCAACAGCCTTGGATACGCCTTTGCCTCCGAATTTTTCTTTATCTCCGTCTCTCAGCTCCAGTGCTTCAAATTCTCCGGTAGATGCACCGCTGGGTGCGGTTCCTCTTCCCATGGTTCCGTCTGACAGATAAACCTCTGCTTCTACGGTAGGATTACCTCTGGAGTCAATAATTTCACGTCCGATTACTTTTTCAATTGTCAAATGTTTCATACTATCCCTGACCCTTTCCCATGGATGATCCTCTGCTCCCATTCCGCAGAAACAGAAAGGATCTTCCCACGACTTATTCACATGATGGTTAGCTTTTACTAACTGTAATAAGTGTATCGCAACTTCATGGGATTTTCAATAGGCTTAAACGGGATTTTTTCTCAGTAACCCCAGGATTTTATTACTCAGTTCTTCCAGCACCTGACCACGCCAGCCGAACAGTCTGACAGCATAATCGCCCTCTGCAAGCCGTGTGATTCCGCCCTGGCAGTTTTTCCGCTCATTTTCCAGGAGATTCCGCACCTCTTCACAGAAAGTTTCCCCGTCTTTCGGTTTTGTCACAAACAGATTTGCCTGATGGGTAAATTCTTCCATCATACCTGTCTCTTCCATAGGAAACAGTTCCGGCTCATACCAGGTATTATCCCGGTAGATCAGCCGTCCACCTCTGCGGATCTCCACATAATTGCGAAAGCTCCGGTAGGCAAACCGTTCTCCTCTTGCATATCGTCCACAGGTAAGGATCTCACACATCTGAAAAACTGCTGTTTCGTCTTCCAGCTCGATCTCCATCCGGTTTTCGAAAGCGGAGCCTGCAAACGGAATCGTCGGCTGCGGATGAAAACAGAAACTGCCCCCGGATGCAACCGATATTTTCGTCTCACGTTTTGCGTCGCCACTGTCCATCGGATGAATCTTATCGTAGGACTGGGACAGAAACTCCACCTTTGCCCCGGGTAAAATGTGAAAAGAAAACTTCTGACGGTCTCCTTCCATGATTCCCGCCGATGCTGCAAGAAGCATCACCTGAATCCCGCCGTCCGGCAGTAAAAAAGGCTGCATAATTTTATAAGGTGCCGTAAATCTCACATCAGATAAAACGGTCTTTCCCTCCCGCTTTCCTGCCTCCAGGGAAAGGGTGGATACTTTCCCAAACTGATTTTCTTTCATATCGGTATCCTTTCGTTTTCCTGTATCTTTCTGCCTTTTGTCATCCGCTGCTTCGCCTTTACATTCCTTCCAGCAGGACATTTCTTTTGATCCATGCGATCACATCATCCACATGTTCTTCTCCACGGATGTTTGTAAAGATAAACGGACGGTCTCCCCTCATTTTTTTCGAATCCCGTTCCATTACGCCAAGATCTGCCCCAACGTACGGTGCAAGGTCGATCTTATTGATGACCAGAAGATCCGAACGTGTGATACCGGGTCCTCCTTTTCGCGGAATCTTATCGCCCTCTGCCACATCGATGACAAAGATCGTTGCATCCACCAGTTCCGGTGAAAACGTGGCCGACAGATTGTCTCCTCCACTCTCAATGAAAAGCAGCTGAATATCCGGGAACCGTTCCATCATTTCATCCACCGCTTCCAGGTTCATGGACGCGTCTTCCCGGATCGCCGTGTGGGGACAGCCACCGGTTTCCACACCGATGATCCGTTCTCTCGGCATGACACTGTTTTTCGCCAAAAATTCCGCATCTTCTTTTGTATAAATATCGTTGGTGATGACACCGATACTGTATTCCTCCGCCATTCTCCTTGTCAGCGCCTCGATCAGTGCTGTTTTTCCCGAACCTACCGGTCCGGCAACTCCTATTTTGACATATGGCATGACTGTCTCCTCCTTTTTTCTCTGACATACTCTCGGAATCTTTCTGTTTTAAGATGCAACTATTCAGTAGGTACTATAACTGTGAAAATACTGAACAGTTACATCAGGACATATATAACCTGGAATACAACGTTTCATGCTGTATGCACCGAAGATCAAACCCGGGCGTGGATGCACAGAGCATTTCCTCCGGCACATTATTTACCTTTTCTGTCATCTCTTCCAGCAGGGGATGCAGACAAAACAACAGCTTCTGTCCTTCGGACTGACTCAGTGGAATGGTCTTTACACAGTTTGTCACCATTGCTGAAGTCTGGGCATATAAAAATCCTGCCAGAACTTCCTGTTTCTCCATACCTGCAGCCGCACATAACGTCCCATACGCACAGGGATGACACGTTGTCTTCCCTGCTCTTTTTTCCAGATAGTCCTTCCAGCGCGGAAGTTGTGAAAGTGTCTCCATCTCGTTGATGGTTTTTACAAATCTTCTTCCCAGTTTTTTCGATGCTTCCCGCACTTCCTCCGGTATGCGAGATGCTTCCATCTCCTCTTCCAGACGATCCAGTTTTCCCATCTGTTCGCCCACCACTGCCTCATAAGCCAGTCGTACCGCCAACAGATCCGTGTAGAAAATACTGTAACGCAGACGATTGCGGATAAACCTGTCCGCCGTCGCTGCGTCCTTTACCAGACCATATTGAATATAGGTTTCCAGCCCATAGGAATGAGAATATCCTCCGATGGGAAACAGTGCATCATTGATCTGCAGAAGAAGAAAATGATGATTTCTTTTCTCCATATTCGCTCCTAATGATGATGATTGTGGATCGATGATGAGATCCGTTTTTCAAAGCAAAGTCTCTGTGTAACTTTTTTTGCCTCCACGCCGTGAAACCGGCTTAGCATCTGAAGCATCGGCTCGTTGTACGGCGTGATAAAAGACCACGCATCCTCACCGTAAAACAGCGGCGCGTGACGGTTCCCGATCTCGTAACAGACCTTCGGAACCATCTCCGGATGATCCTTTGCGACCTGAATCACCACAACTTCACAGGGCGGCGTATGCACTGCGATCACCAGCTTCTCATCCAGATAAATCACATCCCCTTCATACAGTCCCCGGGAAAGAATGGAATCATCCATACGGATCCCCACTTCTCTTCCGCTTTCTGTCTCTTTTCTGTGAATTTTTTTAAAAGCCTCATGCCATTCGATGGGCACATACTCCACGGTTTTTCCTTCTGTGTCCAGATCTTCCAGTCGTCCGACCACTGTTTCACATATCATTTTCATTCCTCCCGTCAGTCTGTCATCATTTTCTGTACTTTTCGGGGATCCATCTCTTTGGTTCTTCCCTGCAGCACGATGGAACCTTTCTCCATCACATACAGTACATCGGAAATACCAAGTACAAAGTCCAGATACTGTTCCACGATCAGCACTGTGATATCCAGTTCTTTGTTCACTCTTCGGATCGCTTCCCCGATATCCTGAATGATGGATGGCTGAATACCTTCGGTCGGTTCATCCAGGATCAGGATCTTCGGGTCGGTCACCAGTGCTCTTGCGATCGCAAGCTGCTGCTGCTGACCACCGGAGAGATCTCCTCCCTTTCTCTTGGCAAATTTGGGAAGAATCGGAAACAGATCATAAATATACTCCGGTACCTTTCCCTTTCCGCCTAGGGCCTGCAGACCCAGTTCTATATTTTCCTGTACCGTCATCTGCGGAAAAATATCTCTTCCCTGCGGTACATAGCCAATTCCTTTTTTTACCCTGTCATAGGTTTTCATATGAATGATGTCCTGATCTGCCAGAAGAATCCTTCCTGTGGGTGTTTTCACCAGACCCATAATGCTTTTTAATGTAGTACTTTTTCCCACACCATTTCTTCCGATCAGACAGGTAATCTCTCCTTTTTTTGCCTGGAGATTCAGTCCGGGGATCACGCGGCTCTCTCCGTAATATGCATCCATCTGTTCTATCTTAAGCATTCCGTTCACCGCCCCTTCCAAGGTATACCGCCTGTACCGTCTCGTCCGCAAGTACCTGATGAATGTCACCTTCCATCAGGACTTTTCCCTCATGAAGAACGGTAACACAGTCTGCAATCTGCTTCACGAAATCCATATCGTGTTCTACCACGATAATCGTACACTCTTTTTTGATTTCTTTCAACAGTTCTCCGGTTTTAAATGTTTCCGGTTTTCCCATGCCTGCCGCCGGTTCATCCAAAAGGATGATCTCCGGTTTCTGTACAAACTGCATGGCAATCTCCAACCACTGTTTTTCTCCATGGGCCAGAGAGCCTGCCAGAATATCCTTTCTTTTTTCCAGTCCCACTTTTTTCAGTGTTTCATCAATCAGTGCTTTTTCTTCCTCACTGGTTCTGTGAAAAACACTTTGCCACACTCCCTTATTTCCTTTCAGAGAGAGTTCCATATTTTCTTCTACTGTCAGATTGACGAAAACCGAAGGAACCTGAAATTTCCGGACAACGCCTTCTTTTACAATCTTATATTCTTTCATTCCCGTCAGACGGACCTTTTCCCCATCTGCCGGATAAAAACTTACATTTCCTTCGGTAGGCTTTGTCTTTGCACAGATAATGTCCAGCAATGTGGTTTTTCCTGCACCGTTTGGACCGATAAAAAAGTGGATACTGTTACGTTTTACCTTTACATTTACATCGGTCAGTGCCTGAAAACCGTCAAAGACTACAGAAACATTCTTTATTTTCAATACAGTATCTTGTTCTTTTCCCATCGCTATTCCTCCGCTTTTACCGGTATCGGCTGATGATCTCTGCCTTCTTTTTCTGCTCTGGATCTTCTTTTCTGCAGCAATGCCGGAATCTGATCCTTTACAATTCCCACAATTCCACCTTTAAAGAACAGAATGGTGATCACAAACAGAAGTCCGATGATATACTGCCAGCTTTCCGCCATACTTCCGGAACTCAGATTATACTCGCACAGGTTGATCAGGAAAGCACCGATCACCGCTCCGATCAGCGTTCCTCTTCCTCCGATCGCTACCCAGATGACCATGGTGATTGAATAGGTGATTGACATCTGAGTCGGTGTGATGGATCCGTTAAAATTGACAAACAGTGCTCCGGCAACCGCTGCAAAGATAGCTGACAGCATATAGATCACATTTTTATAATTGCTGACACAGTAGCCGGAGAAATACGTTCTGTTTTCTCCGTCCCGGATGGCAATCAGGATCTTTCCGAACTTTGTATGTACCAGAAAATAGGACAGTGTATAAATCAGGATCAGAACCACCAGTGCCACATAGAACAGTGTCACAAGGTTTCCTTCATTTTTCGGTCCACGGAGGCTTCCAAGCACCGACTGTATCTGGCTGATTCCCACATTTCCGTTGGTATACGGAGACAGGGCAATAAAAATGGAATATGCCGCCCAGGTAAGTGCCTGCGAAATAATTGAAAAATAAACACCTTTTACTCTGTTTTTAAAGATGAAATATCCGATCAGCCCGGAGACCACCAGCGGTACCAGAAAGATCATCAGAAAAGTTCCCGGAAGCGACAGAAACGGTTTCCAGATCAATGGAAGTTCTGTCAGACCTCCCACCTGCATAAAATCGGTGATTTTTCCATGGGTTTCTACCATTTTCAGATACATTCCCATACCATAAGCACCGAGGCAGAAATATAAGCCGTGTCCCAGACTTAAGATTCCGGTATATCCCCAGATCAGATCCAGTCCGATCGCCACGATGGCAAATGCCATGCATTTTCCAAGAAATAACACTGTGGTGCTTTTTACAAATCCGTTCAGTAACAGCAGGGGCATCAAAGCCAGTGCGATCACAATAACAGTAAAGCACAGATTATATCCGTTCTTTTTTAACAGCTTCATCTTTCACCCCTCCTATTCGTCCAGTGCTCTGCTTCGTACGGTAAACAGTCCCTGTGGTTTTTTCTGTAAAAAGATAATAATGATCAGTAATACGATGGCTTTCGCAATAGAGGAAGATGTCATGGTTTCAAATCCTATGCTGGAGAATCCGATAATGGAAGAACCGAGTACGGTTCCAAGCAGCTTTCCTACACCGCCAAGAACGACCGCCATAAAAGTATTTACAATATAATTCTGTCCGACTGTGGAATCTATGGATCCCAGCAGTGCGATGGAACATCCGGCAATTCCCGCCAGACCGGAGCCGATGCTGAAGGTCAGGTTGTCAATTTTTCTGGAATTGATTCCCATACACTGAGCCATGGAACGGTTCTGCATAACCGCCCGCATCTGTCGTCCAAAATTGGTCCGGTACATCAGAAACCATACCAGAAGCAGACAGCAGGCAACCAGGGCGATAATAAACAGACGGGTCATGGATAAGGACGCTTTCCCGATCCGGATACTTCCGGATAACACTTTTGGCGTGGTAACCAGCACACCCTGTGTACCGAATATGGTTCTCGCCGCCTGCTGAAGAATCAGGCTGATTCCCCAGGTGGCAAGAAGACTGTCGATCTCCCGGCCGTACAGTCTGGAAACCACCAGGGTTTCCAGAAGTGAGCCGATGAGAAAGGTGACTGCAAATGCAATAATAATAGAAAGAAAATATCCGACATCCGCACCGCTGTTTCCAAGCCAGGTCTGTAACAGATTCTGAACTACATAACTGGTGTAGGCACCGATCATCATGAACTCTCCGTGAGCCATATTGATCACCCGCATCAGACCAAAGGTAATGGCAAGTCCAAGGGATGCCAGCAATATAATAGAAGATAAACTTAATCCATTAAACAGAAGATTCATGAAGTGCCTCCTTTTCGTTGTTTATTCCAGTGGCTGTACCCCTGCTTTTACTGCCCAGTCGTAAGTCGTCAGATATGGATCCGGCTCTACCGGTCCGTCTGTCGCGGATACTTCATAGATCAGACCGTCCTCTTTCACTTCACCGATACGAACCGGCTTGGAAATATGCTGATTCTCTCCGTTGACTGTGATAGTTCCTTCCGGTGCATCGATGCTCAGTCCGTCCAGTGCCTCTCTTACCGCATCCGTATCAAAACTTCCGGCTTTTTCACAGGCTGCTTTCCACATATAAACCGCATCATATGCTGCTTCTGCAGGATCTGACGTTACACGGTCTTCGCCGTATTTTTCTTTATACGCTTTTACAAATTCCTGGTTTTTCTCCGTATCGGTTGTCTCATAGTAATTCCAGGATACCAGATTTCCTTTCAGGATATCTGCCCCGATGGTCTGTACTTCTTCCTCCGCGATAGAGAAAGACATGGTCATCATATCATCAGATGTGATATTTCTGTCTGCCAGCTGTTTGAAGAAAGAAACATTACCGGTACCGTTCAGTGTATTGATGATCACATGCGGCTGTGCCGCTTCGATTTTGGAAATAATGGAGGAAAATTCGGTCTGATCCATGGCCGCATATTCTTCTCCCACCACTTCTGCTCCGTCCACCGCATCGATCTGTGCGTTAATGATCATGTTAGCCGTTCTCGGGAATACATAATCCGAACCCAGCAGAAAGAATCTGGTGTATCCCTGATCCAGCAGGTATTCAATCGCCGGTACGATCTGCTGATTTGGTGCTGCTCCCATGTATACGATATTTTTGGAAGATTCCATGCCTTCATACTGTACCGGATACCACAGCAGGCTGTCATAATCTTCGAAAATCTGTTTTACTGCTTTTCTGGAAGAGGAAGTCCAACATCCGAACACAGTGGCCACCTCATCTTCTCCCAGCAGTTTTTCTGCTTTTGTTGCAAAGGTTGACGGCTCCGATGCACCATCTTCCTCGATATATTCAATCTGTTTTCCCAGAACACCGCCGTCGGCATTGATCTCGTCGATGGCCAGCACTTCTGCATCTCTTACTGATCCTTCACTGATGGCCATGGAACCGGTCAGGGAGTGAAGAAGACCAACCGTAACGGTATCCTCTCCGCTGTCTGCACTGCCGCTCGTTCCGCTGCTGCCACATCCGATCATGGAAAGTGCCAGGGTTGTACAGGTAACTGCCGTAAGTAAATCTCTCATTCTTTTTTTCATAATCTCTCTCCTCCTCGTCTGGCTGACTTGTTACTGCTGAACAGGTCTCGCCAGTCTGATATCCTTAAAATGGGCGATAATCTCTGCACAGTCATCGTAGCCGATGCGTTCACTGTTCAATGTCATATCATAGGCTACCGGGTCGGTCCAGGAACCTCCACCGGTATAATAGCTGTAATAATTGGCTCTGTATTTATCTGTCTGGTAGATCATCTGATCCGCCTCCTGTGCTGTCACATCCAGTCGTTCCATGATCGTAGCCCGACAGGCACGTCTTGGTGCTTCCACATAGATGCTGACCACATTGCTGAAATCTTTCAGAATGTAATTGGCACATTTTCCGATGATGATACAGGACTCCGTCTTTGCCAGTTCCCGGATGATCTCTGCCTGAATATTAAACAGATTCACATCCGATACAAAATCTTTCTGACTGGGCTCTGCCAGCCGGTTGATCTTTGGAAATTTCTTCAGTGCCATGGCAATCTTTTTGCCGTTCAGTTTTTCATCGGATTTTACAAACAGTGACTTGTTGATCCCGCTGTAATCCGATGCCATCTGTAAAATCTGTTTCTCATAGCAGGGGATTCCCAGTTTTTTTGACAACCGGAGTCCGATCTGCTTTCCACCGCTGCCAAATCCTCTGGCAATGGTGATCACATAATTATCCATCTCACAGCCTCCTTTCTCTTTCCACAAAAGAAAAGGAGCCGCTTTCCACGTTTCCATGGAAATCAGCTCCTTTGCCATCTCTTTGTTTCGATGGGACTATGATAGCATATGGTTTTTTCCCGGACAACCGGACAAATCCGGCTTTTTCCCCCGAAAAAACCGTCATTACCATTATTTTCTGTACTGTGCCGGCGTCTGTCCTGTATATTCCTTAAATATTTTCGAAAAATAATCCGTCGTTTTATATCCCAGTTTATCACCTATCTCATAGATTCTGTCATCCGTATGTTCCAGCAGATATTTGGCATATTCCATCTTGTATTTCAACACAAACTGGTTAAAGTTCTCATGCATCTGCCGTTTGAAAAGCTTCCCGAAATAATCCTTACTCAGCAAAAAAGCATCGGAAATCTCTTTCTGGTTCAGCTCCGCATGCTCCTGAAAATACTGCATCAGTTTCTGCACAAAACCGGAATGAATGTCCGCACCACAGGCAAGAAAAATCTGTTCTTCCACACTCTGCTCCTTTTCTGCGTCCAGTTCCTCCCGTACGGTCCGCAGACATTCCTGCAGTTCTTCTTCCGTCACCGGTTTTAACAGATAATCCATAGCTCCCAGTTTCATTCCCTGCCGTACATAGGAAAATTCATTATAGTTACTGACAATGATCCTCGGCGCTGTAATTCCTCTGTTTTTCAGTTCCTGTAAAAATTCCAGTCCATTCATCACCGGCATCATCACATCCACGAAAAAAACATCAAACTGCTCTGTTTCCATCTGCTCCAGTGCTCTTTTTCCGTTTTCTGCCTGACCGCCGATCACAAATCCTTCCTGCTTCCATACCGGAAGTTTTTCATAAAACAGCCGGTTGGTTCTGTCGTCTTCCACAATCAAGATCCGATACATCACACATCATTCTCCTTTATCACATATCTGCGGATCGCCTCCATGGTTTGTAAAAAAACGTCTGCAAATGCCTGCCAGTCTGCTTCTTTCCAGATCTGTTTTTTTATGCCGTTGAGACAGAGTTTCGCTTTTTCTTCCAGAGGACGGCAGCACAGATTGCCGCTGACTCCTTTGATCCGATGCACTTCCATCTCCAGCTGTTCCCAGTTCTGCTCTTTTTGCAGCTGTTGTAACCGTTCCAGGACTCCCTCGTTATCCTCTGCAAAAATGGTCAACAGTTCACGGACCGCTTCCTGATCCCCGTAAAACTGCTGTTCCAGACTCCGGAAAGCCACCAGTTTTCCTTCTTCCCCTGTGGAATGTTCTTTTTCCATAATGTGTATTTCATTTGTATATTTTTCCAACAGATTCTTCAGCCGTTCCATTGGTACCGGTTTGGGAAGATAATCGTTCATCCCCGCTTCCCGCACTTTTGCCTCCACATCTTCTCCGATGTTTGCTGTCAGTGCCACCAGAATCACATTGTTCCATTCCGGATTATTCCGAATCTGTCTGCTCACCTCATAGCCGCTGATCTTTGGCATGGAAAGATCCAGAAATACAAGATCGTAGTGCTGCTGACGCATTCTTTCAACCACCTGTTCCCCATCGGCTTCTGTGTCTGCAACATAGCCAAATTTATGAAGCAATTCCGCTTCCAGTATCAGGTTCACCGGGTGATCGTCCACGATCAGAACCGATAACTTTCTTTTCTTCTTTTTCTGTACCGCCGTTTCCTTTTTCCGTACTTTTTCTTTTTTCCCATAGCGAAAATCCATGTCAAAGAAAAATCTGCTGCCACAGCCTTCTTCACTTTCCAGAAGAAGGCTGTACTGTCCGTGACTCATTTCTTCCACTATTTTCCGGCAAATAGGAAGGCCCAGTCCGGTACCTCCGTATTTTCGTGTGATACTCTCGTCTGCTTGGGCAAACGCATCAAAAATCACCTGTCTCTGTTCCCGTTTGATCCCGATTCCTGTGTCTTCCACAGAAAACTCAAGAACACAATGTTTTCCGGTAAAGTGCAGACCTCGGATAGTCACTTTCACCCCTCCGGTTTTGGTGAATTTGAATCCGTTATAGACAAGGTTTGTCAGTACCTGACGAAGCCGCAGGGGATCACCGTAGATATATTCCGGTACTTCTTCTCCGATTTCCACTGTAAATGACAGATTTCTCTGTTCTGCCTCATTTTCCAGGATCCCATGTAGCGTATCGGTCAGTTGACGCAGACTGAAGTTTTTCTCCTCAAATGTCATTTTACCGGACTCCAGTTTGGAGTAATCCAGAATCTCGTTAATTTCTTCCAGCAGCAGATCCGTGGCCAGATGCATATTTTCCGCATACCGTTTCTGTTCACCGGACATCTTTGTATCTTCCAGCAGGAAAAGATATCCCGAAATTGTATGCAGTGGAGTCCTCAGTTCATGAGACATCTGCGTCAGAAACTGACTTTTCACCCGGTTGGCTTTCTCTGCCTGTTTTTTTGCCTCCAGAAGTTCTCTTTCGATCCGCTCGGAACGATTCAATTCCGTCAACATCTCTGCGGAGAGCCCGTTAAATTCTTCAGCAAACTGTTGCAATTCCCACACACCCGCCGGTTCCACAAACATTTTTCTTCTTCCATGCTGCCGTTCAATCGTCTTTTTATATAAGTTTACCGGACGGATATACCAGCGCTGAAAAAGTGTCAGAAGCAGTACCAGCACAGCAAACTCCCCTATCCCAAAAAAAATCTGGATAAAGAATGCCTGCCGGTATTTCTGATTTGCCTGCTCTACGGTCCCATTGAGTCGCTGATTCATCTTTGTCTGGAATCTTTCCACATTAGCATCGATCAGACCCTTATATACTGTATAAGAGCTTCCATACAGAATGCTCTCTGCCATATCACTTTTTTCTCCGTCCGCCACCTGGTAATCCTCTTCCAGCGGATAGTCTTTCACATAAGTGATCCATCGATTCAGAAATTCTTCTTCACTGCTGTCTGTCCTCCAGACTTTTGTGACCTCTTTCGCTTCCAACATCAGGCGCATGGAACTGATCTCGATATGCATCAGGGTATCAGAAAAATACTTCGCTTTTTCCAGATCCCGTTCTTCCTGTGCCGGTATATCTGCTTTTTCGATTTCTTCCAGAATCTCTTCTCTCCGCATCCGCTGTCTGGCTTCCCGCCAGTAATTTTCAAAATGCTGCATCTGTCCGGTGCTGGCAAAGGCGCGGACTTCATTCGTCAGATAATCGGAACACTCTTTCAGTTCCATGGCAAGCGTTTTATATTTGATCTGATTTTTGTAGGCTTCCTGCAGATTCTGGTTACTGACCGTCTGGAGATGATTGCCCACAAAAATCATAAGCATCTCCAGCGCGGCCAGAAGCAGAGCCATTCCGGTGATATATTTTGATTTTTTCCACTGTTTCCGGCTCTGCTTTTTCATTTCTGTTTTCCTTTCCCGATTCTGCTTTTTTCTTGCCGTACTTCCTGCTTCTGACTTTAAAATAAATTGTAGATCTGGGTCAGCGGCAGTTTCTCTGCCGGTTTGGAAGTGATCTGTTCCCCGTTTACCCGGACTTCATAGGTCTCCGGATTGACCGTGATGGACGGTGTCCGGTCGTTATATTTCATATCTTTTTTTCCGATATTTCTGCATCCTTTTACCGGAACCACCGTCTTTTCCAGGTGATATTTTTCTGCAACTCCATGTTCTATTCCGGCTTTTGATACAAAGGTCAGACAGGTTTTATATTTTGCCTTTCCATGAGCCCCGAACATTGGGCGGTACATCACCGGTTCACAGGTCGGAATGGATGCATTGGCATCTCCCATCCTCGATGCGATGATCATACCTCCCTTGATGATGATATCCGGTTTGATGCCGAAAAATGCCGGATTCCATAACACCAGATCCGCAAATTTTCCGGTTTCTACCGAACCCACATAGGAGGACACTCCATGGGTAATGGCTGGATTGATTGTATATTTTGCTACATATCGTTTTGCCCGGAAATTATCATTTCCATGACCTTCGTCTTCCGGCAGTGCCCCTCGCTCCTCTTTCATCTTACTTGCCGTCTGCCAGGTTCTTGTGATCACCTCTCCCACACGCCCCATCGCCTGGGAGTCGGAACTCATCATGGAGAAAACACCCATATCATGGAGCACATCTTCTGCTGCAATGGTCTCCGGACGGATTCGGGAATCGGCAAATGCCACGTCTTCCGGTATCCGTTTGTCCAGATGATGGCATACCATCAGCATATCCAGATGTTCATCCAGCGTGTTCCTGGTATATGGCATAGTCGGGTTCGTGGAAGACGGAAGAATATTGGGCGCCGCAGCTGCCGTGATGATATCCGGTGCATGACCGCCTCCGGCACCCTCTGTATGATAGGTATGAATCGTTCTTCCTGCAATGGCCGCCAGCGTATCTTCCACACAGCCTCCTTCATTCAGGGTATCGGTATGAATCGCCACCTGGACGTCATAAGCATCCGCCACGTTCAGACAATGATCAATCACCGCCGGAGTTGCCCCCCAGTCCTCATGGATCTTGAGTCCCATAGCTCCTGCTTCCACCTGTTCTGCCAGTGCTCTCTCATCCGAACCGTTTCCTTTTCCAAGCAGACCGATATTCATCGGATATTCTTCTGCCGCCTGCAGCATCCGCTCCATGTTCCACGGTCCCGGTGTGCAGGTAGTCGCATTGGTTCCGTCTGCCGGACCGCAGCCACCTCCGATCATGGTCGTCACCCCACTGTACAGGGCACAATCCACCTGCTGCGGGGAGATAAAATGAATATGGGTATCCAGACCTCCTGCTGTCAGAATCAACCCTTCACCAGCCAGTGCTTCCGTGGATGCTCCCACAGTCATGCCCGGTGTTACACCATCCATCACACAGGGATTTCCCGCCTTTCCGATACCTGCGATCTTTCCGTCTTTGATCCCGATATCCGCTTTGTAGATTCCTGTATAATCCAGCACCAGTGCATTGGTGATCACCAGATCCAGATCCCCGTCTTTGCTTGTAGTGGTAACCGACTGTCCCATACCGTCCCGGAGTGTTTTTCCTCCGCCAAACTTGCTTTCATCTCCATACGTGGTATAGTCTTTTTCCACCTCGATCACCAGACTGGTATCGGCAAGACGCACTTTATCCCCGGTTGTCGGACCATACATCATGGCATATTTATTTCCTGCTATTGTTGTACTCATGTTGTTCCTCCTGTCTCCTTACCGGATAAATCCTCTCTGTTTTGCTTTCTCCACTGCTGCTTTTTTTGTCACTTCTGTAGCCTGTGCACAGGTCAGATCATTCAGCCCGAAGATTCTCCGGCTGCCCCCGATTTCTGTTAAAGACACCTCTTTTTCTTCGCCCGGTTCAAAACGCACCGATGTACCGGAAGGAATGTCCAGATGATAGCCATACGCTTTTTCTCTGTCAAAAACCAGGCAGCGGTTCACTTCAAAAAAATGAAAATGTGATCCTACCTGCACCGGGCGGTCGCCAATATTTGCTACCAGCAGTGTCTGTATCTTCTTTCCTTCATTTATCACAATCTCTCTGTCCAGAGGCATAATCTCTCCGATTTTCATACTTTTATTTTCCTCCTTACTGAATAGGATTATGTACCGTTACCAGTTTGGTTCCATCCGGGAAAGTAGCTTCCACCTGAATCTGAGTCACCAGATCTGCTACTCCGTCCATCACATCTTCTTTTGTCAATAATTTTGTTCCCAGCTGCATCAGCTCTGTTACCGTTTTTCCGTCTCTGGCCAGCTCCATCAGTTCCGAGCTGATATATGCAACTGCTTCCGGATAATTCAGACGTAATCCCCGGGCTCGTCGTTCTTTTGCAAGATTTCCGGCCATATGCAGCATTAGTTTTTCCTGTTCTTTTGGTGTTAATCTCATGGGTACCTCCTTGTTTTTTAAACTGTAATAAGAAAGCAATCTCCTGTCGCCAGGATCTCGTGCAAGCACGTACTTTGGTTTGTTGCTCGTGTAAAAAAAAGCAGACAACGATATCTCTTCGACATCGTTGTCTGCTTTGGGAAACAGATTACCATACTATAGAAAAGTTGTCAATTCCATCCGGTTTTTTCCGGTTTTCTCCGTTTGTTCCAGCCTCGCTGCTTCCTTCTGTTATGTCTCATGCTGATGATCACGATTGGTACACACTGAAGGGGCACTCTTCAAAGGTTCTCTGCAATCTCATATGCCTGTTCATAGAAATATTCCTGGGCATTCAGCGGTTCTTCATCCGTTGGGAGGATCCGGTAAATTCCCTCACCGTTTTCCTGGCGGGCCTGCTGATTGTCTTTCAGCATGATCCGGAACATTTCCAGAAGGCGTGCTTTGATTTCTTCATCATAAACCGGAGCAGCTACTTCCACACGGCGCAGGGTGTTTCTGGTCATAAAGTCTGCGGATGCAATATAGATTTTTTCTCTTCCTTCACTTCCGAAAATATAGATTCTGGAATGTTCCAGAAAACGGCCGACGATACTTCGCACATGAATATTTTCCGTCTTGCCGGGAACCTGTGGAATCAGACAGCAGATTCCACGGATCACCATATCGATCCTTACACCGGCACAGGAAGCTTCCACCAGTTTCTCCATGATTTTCTTATCCGTAAGAGAATTCATCTTCAGTCCGATGTAAGCCGGTTCTCCTGCTCTGGCATGTGCAATCTCTTCATCAATCATATCCAGAATCTTATTCTGCAGGCATTTCGGAGCCACCAACAGATGATCCACATGTTTGATCGTCTCTCCCATGGCAAGAGCCTGGAACACATTGGCTGCTTCCAGTCCGATATCTACATTATAAGTCATCAGCGACAGGTCCGTATAAAGCCGTGAAGTCTTTTCGTTATAGTTTCCGGTACCGATCTGGGTATAATATTCAACCTGTTCATCTGTTTTTTTCGTGATCAGGCAGAGTTTTGAATGAACTTTATACCCATCCAGTCCGTAGATGACACGGCACCCTGCATCCTCCAGCAAACGGGACCATCCGATATTGTTTTCTTCATCAAAACGTGCTTTCAGTTCCACCAGTACCAGCACTTCTTTTCCATTTTCTGCAGCTTCGATCAGTGCTTCTACTACTTTACTCTGTTTGGCCACACGATACAGCGTCATCTTGATGGAAACCACATCTTTATCGTTGGCTGCTTCGTGGAGCATATTCAGAAACGGATTGATACTTTCATACGGATAGGAAAGAAGTTTGTCCTTTTCTTTAATCTGGTCCAGAATCGGACGATCTCCGGTAAAGGCCGGGGATTTTCTTGGTGTTCTTCTTTCATAGAATAATTCCGGGATCTTACGAAGCGCATCCTCGATCTGAAAAACAAAGGACAAATCCAACGGTGCCTGACTGCGGAATACATATTGTGATTTTGTTGCCAGATGTTCACAGATCAGTTTCACACTGCCCTCACTGAGTTTCCTGGAAAGTTCGATCCGAACCGGTGCAAGTTTCTTTCTTTTTTTGATCAGATCTGCCATAAATTCCCGGTAATCCAGATCTTCATCGTACAACGCATCGGCGTCAATATCCGCATTTCTGGTTACACGAAGCAGGGATTTTTCTTTTATCTGATACCCCTTGAACACTTTTGGAATATAGTGGAGGATCAGTTCTTCCGACAGCATATACGTATTACCTCCCGGCAGGCGGATCAGCCGTTCAAATACACCGCTTCCACATGGAATAATCCCCAGGCGTTCTTTTCCACTCTTGGTGGTCAGGACAACCACCGCATAGATTTCTTTATTTTTCAGGAATGGGAATGGCTGTCGTTTTCCCACAATGGTCGGTGAAATTAAGCCGGAAATTTCCATATCAAAATACGCTTCCAGAAATTTATTTTCTTCTTCCGTGATCTTGCTGAAATCCACCAGACGAACGCCGTATTCCTCAATTTTTTCCATGAGTTTTCCATACACTTCATCTTTTCTCCTGTTCAGGATCTCCACCTGTGGAAGAATCGCCTGAATCTGTTCTTTCGGCGTCATATGTGTTTTATTATCTCTGGAATCTTTTGCCACCAGCATCTGATCGATCAGCGAACCCACACGCACCATAAAGAATTCATCCAGATTGCTCTGATAGATCGATGCAAATGTCAGACGCTCACACAGCGGCACCTTCGGGTTCTCCGCTTCTTCCAGTACACGTTCATTAAATTTCAGCCAGGACAGTTCCCGGTTCATATAAATTGTCTCGTTCATTGCTTATCCCTTTACTTTCTTCTACCTTTTATCCAATTGCCACATTTACAAAAGTACAATATCAAATTTTCTTTAATTCTATATTTGCACTCTGTAAAATTCATGTTAAAAACTCATTTTGTTACACGTTATTTTTCTTTCAGTTCATACAGATTCGTTCTTCGTGCAGACAATAATGGCAGCTGTTCGCGGATCGCTTCCACACGATCCAGATCTATTTCTGTGATCTGAATGCCCGGTTTCTCATCCATCTGTGCCACCACATCCCCCCAGGGTGACACGACCAGAGAATGTCCCCAGGAAACATATCCTGCCTGCTCGTCTCTTGCATCGGAAGTTCCGATCATATAGCATTGGTTATCCACCGCTCTTCCCCTGAACATTAACTCCCAGTGTGCCGGTCCGGTTGTCATGTTAAAGGCTGCCGGTACCAGGATCACTCTGGCACCCTGCAATGTCATCAGCCGTACGATCTCCGGAAATCTGCAGTCAAAGCAGATGCAGATTCCCATTTTCCCAAATTTCGTATCAAAAACGGTAATCTGATCTCCGGCAGTCAGTGTGGCTGACTCCTGATAACACTGTCCGCCCTTCACGGCGATATCAAACAGATGCACTTTTCGGTGTTTCGCGATCTGATTGCCCTGTGGGTCGAAGACATAAGCGGTATTGTATACATGCCCTTCCTCATCTTTTTCCGGTACACTTCCGGCAGAAAGGTAAATCTGATACTTTTTCGCAAGTGCACTTAACTTTTGCCAGGTTTCTCCCCGTTCCATTTCCCCATAGACCGGAAAACAGGGTGTCTGATACGGGCAGTTGAACATCTCGCCAAGGGTTACCAGATCAATGTTTTCGTCCTTTATACGTTCCAGATTCCGCTCCAGTTCTTCCAGATTTTTCTCTTTTTCTTCGTAAACATGCGCCTGAATCTGGGCGATTTTCATCTTCATTTTTTTCTCCTCCTTTCTGTTGCAAATATTTGTAATTCTCTGACTTCAGTATAAATTTTCCACAACTTTTTGTCAATTTATCCAAGGGAAAATTGTATAAAAGAATGTGCCCTGGCAGATCCCTTCAGGGCGTTTTTATTCACAGAAAGGTTCTTTCCTGTAACATAAAAAACGGAGAACTTCAGCTGTGTGCTCGTAAGACAGTAATTCTAAAAAATTACTATTTTGGGGCGAAATACTCTATTTTTGCGCTCTGTATGGCAGGGATAGTGAAACGGTGAAATAGTTGACATTTTCGTA
>CAKRLG010000028.1 GCA_934359255.1 uncultured Ruminococcus sp. | reverse complement strand
TCTTCCCAATAAAAAAACTCCCTTCTAGGCAACAAGTTTTTATTATTATACTTGTCTACCTAAAAGGGAGCATATCACTTTGCGGATTCACAGGTCATACTGTTCGCAAAAAACCTTCCATCACATCCATCGCCGCCCCATAAGCCGCCGCTCCGGTCTGATAGGTACATAGTTTTACGAAACTTCCGTCGTCTTCGAAGGTATTGCGTTCGGCAACCAGCCGGCGGATCGTATCGAGCCAGGGGGTGAGAAAGCTTCCTACATAACCGCCGAGGACAATGTCGTAGTCGAGGATCATATGCAGGTTGTTGATGACGACAGCCAGATGTTTCAGATAGGTGTCCCAGACGGAACGATATTCCTGGTTGTTTTTCTGAAGTCCGAGAAAGAAATCTTCCAGTCGTCCGCCGGACAGATCCGAGAGGAGTCTGGCGGAACAGTAGGCATCGACGCAGCCGGTTTTTCCGCAGTAACACGGTTTTCCATCGGGAATCAGGGTCATGTGACCGGCTTCTCCACAGCGGAAAGCATCGCCTGGAAGCAGATTGCCATCGTGAAAGATGGCACCGCCCACGGTGTTACTCAGAGAAAGATAAAAGAAGGAGGAAGGCAGATCCGAACCGATGCCTTCCGCAAAAGCACCTGCATTTGCATCGTTTAAAAAGGTACAGTGCCATGGGAAATACGATTGTATTTCCGAAAAAGGCAGATCCCGCACACCGAGGGCATGGGAATACGTGATCATTTTCTGTACCGGATCGACGATTCCGGGAAGGGAGATCCCCAGACCGAGGATCCGCTCTCTGGAAATCTCAGTGTTTCGAAGAAAATCGTCAATTTTCTGACAGACTTCGGAGAAATAAGCGGAACTTCTTGAAAAGCCAAGCTGTATTCTTTCGTATTTTATAATATCTCCGGTAAGATTCAAAAGAAGGAGTCCCAGATGATTCCGGGTAATGTCCAGTCCGAGGGAAAAACGATAATCCGAAGCTGCACACAGTGATCTGGCTCTGCGGCCGCCGGTGGACTGCATCTCACCGAGATCCTGCAGCAGCCCCGATTCGAGCAGTTCTCTGGTGGTATTGGTCACGGTGGGGAGACTCAGGTGCAGGTCGGAGGCGATATCCGGGTTGGATACTGTTCCATGGGTACAAATATAACGGAAAATCTGATTTCGGTTTTTCTTTTTCACTTCTTTATTTGTCAGTCGTTGATGCTCCATAGTTCCTCCATTTATTCTTATATATTCCGAAGAATAGTAAGTTTCATTCGTATCAGATTAAATTATAACATGATTTTGCGGGAAATGTTAAAAATATCTGTTTATGCGATTAGTATAAATTTTTGCATCGCAAAGTGTGTTACTGGGAACGGAGTGAACGGTAACCATTTTCAAGCCGGAACACCTCACAGGATCCTATCTGCTGAAGGATTATAAAAAACCAAAAAAATCAGGAAAATGATAGACAAGATTCTGAAATCAGGGTACAGTAGTAAGGTATAAAATTTTTAGAAAGTGAGTAACGTATGGAGAAAGGAAACAAACGAGGAAATTTTACCGGATCCATTGGATTCGTACTTGCAGCAGCAGGAAGTGCTGTCGGACTGGGAAATATCTGGAGATTTCCGTATCTGGCAGCGAAGGATGGAGGAGGAACCTTCATTCTGGTTTACATTATTCTGGCACTGACCTTTGGTTTTACGCTGTTGACCACAGATGTAGCTATCGGAAGAAAAACCGGACAGAGTCCGTTGAATGCGTACCGGATGATTCATCCAAAATGGGGCGGGCTTGGCATTCTGGCATGTATCATCCCGGTTGTGATTCTGCCATATTACTGTTCCATCGGTGGATGGGTACTGAAATATCTTGGAACCTTTATCACCGGACATGGGGTGGAAGCCGCACAGGACGGTTATTTTACCGGCTATATCACAAGCGTGTGGCAGCCGATCATCTGGCTGTTTATCTACCTGTTCCTGACCGCATTTGTTGTTTACAGGGGAGTAAACAAAGGAATTGAAAATTACAGCAGGATCCTGATGCCGATTCTTCTGGTAATGATCGTTGGCATCTCCATTTTTTCGATGACACTGTCTTACAACGATGCGGACGGTGTGACAAGAACCGGTTTACAGGGGCTGAAAGTTTATCTGGTACCAAATTTCAGTGGTATGACACTGAAAGATTTTGTGATCGTATTTGTCGATGCACTGGGACAGCTGTTCTTCTCGATCAGTGTGGCGATGGGAATTATGGTAACTTATGGATCTTACGTAAAGAAAGAGACCAATCTGATGCGGTCTATTAATCAGATCGAATGGTTTGATACCGCGGTGGCTCTGCTGGCCGGTCTGATGATCGTTCCGGCCGTGTATACGTTCATGGGAACAGAGGGAATGTCCGCCGGTCCGGGACTGATGTTTGTATCACTGCCGAAGATTTTTGAGGCGATGGGAGTAGCCGGTCCGGTCATTGGAACGATTTTCTTCCTGATGGTATCTTTTGCAGCGGTAACGTCTTCCGTATCTGTCATGGAATCGATTGTATCCAATATTATTGACAGGTTCCATGTGAGCAGAAAGAAAGGAACGGTTCTGGTAACGATCTATGCATGTATTGTCGGAGTGATCGTGTGTCTGGGATATAATGTCCTGTACTTTGAATTGAAACTTCCAAATGGTGCGGTTGCGCAGATCCTGGATCTGATGGATTACCTGAGCAACAACCTGCTGATGCCGACTGTTGCACTGCTCAGCTGTATTCTGATCGGCTGGGTGGTAAAACCACAGACGATCATCGATGAAGTAACGATTGGCGGCTATAAGTTCGGAAGAAAGAAACTGTATATTGTTATGGTAAAATTCATCGCGCCTGTTCTGCTGGCCGCACTGCTTCTGCAGTCACTGGGCGTGTTCAGCCTGTAGAGTATGCTCAAGAAAGGATTGTGTCGGTACGATAAGTACAGAACAGTTCGGTAACAAAATATAAAAAGTTCGAATTCATAAGTTGTTGTACAACAGATGGATTCGAACTTTTTATGTTTAAGAATGATAGTTTGTAACTATTCAGTAGGTCATATTCTGTGAGGTATTGAACGGTTACGATACTTATAATTTTCTCAGGAACGCAGTTCTTTCGCAACACTCGTCCGATAAAGGATGATAGCAAGTACAGCAGTCAACAGATCTGAGATTGCCTGCGACAGCAGGATTCCCTGATATCCGACCGTATGGGAAGCAATCGTAAGTACAATGGCGAAAATCACACCCTGGCGGCTGATGGATAACAGGAACGCATTTCTTGCCATACCTGCGGACTGGAACGTACAGGTGGTGATCAGGACAACTGCCACGAATACCATACCCAGTAGCTGCATCCGGAGCATCGGAACGCCAAGAGAGACGACCGTGGTATCCTTCATAAAGATTCGGATCATCGGACGGGCTGCCAGAGAAAGAACAACGGTCAGAAGAAAGGCAAGACCACACTCAAATTTGTAGGCGAAAGAGAGGATTTCTTTCAGTCGGCGGTGATTTTTAGCCCCGTAGTTATAGCCAATCAGCGGCTGTCCGCCGAAGGCAAATCCGACAAGGATCAGTACGGCGATCATATTGACTTTCATGACGATTCCCATAGCTGCAACACGGTCATTTCCGTAAGGCAGCAGAGAGCGATTCGTAAGAGCTATGCCGAGACTCTGCATCAGGTTGGTGATGGAAGCCGGAATACCAATGGCAAAGATCTGAATCAGTTCGTCTTTACGGATGTAGAATCCGGCAGGCTTGACAGAAAGTCGTTTGCTGCGGTTCAGCAAAAACCAGACAAAGAAAATATCAGAACAGATATTTCCAATGACTGTAGCAATCGCCGCACCGGCAGCGCCGAATCCAAGAACCGAGATAAAGATAGGATCCAGAATGATATTGACGACAGATCCCAGAATCGTACCGATCATGGAAGCTTTGGCAAATCCTTCGGTACGAAGCAGGTTCGACGGAGTCAGTGCCACAATAATAAACGGAGCACCAAGCACCAGCCAGGTATAGTATTGGGAAGCGTAGGTATAAGTATCTGCGTCAGCACCAAGAAGTCCGAGGATTGGCTGGCGAAACAGCAGCATAAGAGCAGCAATCACGATTCCGCACAGGATCGCACCATAAAAACAGAAGACGCTGAGCCGTTTTCCGTCCGCGTCTTTTTTTTCTCCGAAGAGACGGGAGATCACGGAACTTCCACCGAGTCCGAAGATATCACCGAGGGCGATCAGCAGGGTAAAAATAGGTGCGCCGAGAGAGACACCTGCCACAAGATTGGTGTTGCCGGTACGGGCGATAAAGAAAGTATCTACCATATTATAGACCAGTGAGATTACCATACTGAACACCACGGGGAGTGCCATCGTAAAAAAGGCTTTCGGCACGGGAGCCTTTTCAAAAATTTCATTTTCCATTGTGGAACCTCCTTTAATTATAGCTGTTTACATAGAGATAAGGGTCAAAGCTGTGATTGACCCTTACTGCTATCTATTATATCGGAAAATAAATGGACAGGCAATACAGTTAAAAAGTACCAAAATTTCGCAATGATTTTTAATGAATATAAATAAAAAATTCTGTGCATTGCGCAGCGTGTTACTGGGTGCGGAGTAACAGAATTATCATCTAAAATAGGACTGTAGCGAAAATGATTTGGAAAATATACGGAAAAATGATAAGATAATGGATATATAAAACGATGATATGGGAGGAAAAAATAATGGCAGATTTATTTCACAGAGTCAGTATTCGAAAATATCAGGAGAAAAAGGTAGAACCGGAAAAACTGGATTATATTCTGAGGGCATCCATGGCAGCACCATCTGCTTGTAACCAGCAGCCGTGGGAATTTTACATTGTGGAAGATCCGGAGATTTTAGAAGAACTTTCTGAGACAACACCATACGCAAAACTCACTGCAAAAGCACCGATGGCGATCGTTACCGCTTATCGGAAAGAATGTACTGCACCGGCGTACGCACAGATTGACCTGAGTATCTGTATGGAAAATATGTGGCTTGCCACCGATGAAGTGGGACTTGGCGGCGTCTGGATGGGAATCGCACCGTTAGAAGACCGGATGGAAGAAGTGGAAAAAATCATCGGTATTCCGGAAAGTCAGAGGGCCTTCGGTATCTTCGCACTGGGATATCCTGCAGAAGAGAGAACCCAGCAGGATCGATATGATGAAACCCGGATCCATCGTGTGACAAGAGGGTAAGGTGAGAAAATATGGTTACAATTGATCTTATCACCGGATTCTTAGGCTCGGGAAAAACGACATTTATCAAACGATATGCAAAATACCTGATGGACCAGGGGATGAACATCGGGATCCTGGAAAATGATTTTGGTGCGGTCAATGTGGATATGTTATTATTGCAGGAACTGATGGGGGATAAGTGTGAGCTGGAAATGATCGCCGGTGGATGCGACAGGGAAACACACCGGAGGAGATTTCGCACGAAACTGATCGCGATGGGAATGTGCGGCTACGACCGTGTACTGGTGGAACCATCCGGTGTATACGATGTGGATGAATTCTTTGATGTGCTGCGGGACGAACCGCTGGATCGGTGGTATCAGATCGGAAATGTGATTACTGTAGTCAACGCAAAGCTGGAGCTGGAACTTTCGGAGATGTCTGAGTATCTGCTGGCTTCGGAGGCAGCACATGCGGGTGCGGTTGTGTTGAGCCGGGCAGAAGAGGCAACGGAGGAAGAAATCAAGGTAACGATCACACATCTGAACAGAGCACTGGAAAAGGTACGCTGCGGTCGCAGACTGGATCAGGAAATCATCCGAAAAGGCAGTCTGGCGCTCACGGATGAGGATTTTGCAAAGCTTCAGCAGTGCGGTTATGTGCAGGAAAATTATCAGAAAATGGATTTTACAGAAGAAAACAGTTTTGACACGGTGTATGTGATGGAACGTCAGATGCCGGTGGAGAAAATTCTTGCAGGGATGAAAAAAATCTTTGCAGATTCGTCCTGTGGAGAAGTTTTCCGGATCAAAGGATTTATGCAGGAGAAAGATGGCAGCTGGATCGAGGTCAATGCAACCCGCCATGAACTGCAAAAACAGCCGATCAAAGAAGGACAGGAGATCCTGATCGTGATCGGGGAAGGGCTGCAGGAGGCTGCAATCAGAAGCTATCTCAGCTAAAGGATGAATGAATAACAAAAGAAGCAGTCCGGAAGTATAATGAGGGAATATGTGTAAGAAAAGTGTCAGAGGATTCACAGAAGTATCAGATTTGCAGGTGAAGAAAAGGAGTGAACGATATGACACAGAAAGAACATATCAGAAAAGCAACAGAGAAAGATTTCCCGGTAGTTTATGAATTCGTGAAAGCATTGTGGACGTATAATACATATGAGGAAGCAACCGTCAGGCAGGTATATCAGAAAGTACTGGATGATGAGAACAGTTTTGCGTGGTTATATGAAGAAAACGGGGTCTGCCGTGGATTTTGTCATGGGGATTATTTTCAGACCTTCTGGATGTCCGGACTGACCTGCTATGTATCCAGTTTGATCACCAGAGAAGAAGACAGGGGAAAAGGATATGGAAAAAAATTACTGGATTTTGTAAGCAATGAGGCACGGGAGAGAGGGTGTAAAGCGATTACGTTGGATTCCGGTCTTCCCAGAACGGCGGCACATGGATTCTATGAACATTATGGATTCGAAAAATCCTGCTATGGTTTTGAAATGCTTTTATAAACCTAACTGGTAAAAAAGTGTGATATAGTACAAAAAGAAGCGAAAAAAATGCAATTACAAACGACACAGGATGATATATAATATAAACAGGCTATGCTCCGGAAAACGGGGCGTACATGGGAGGAAAGTGATGAAAGATAAGTATCAGAAAACCATATATGCCTGTTTTATCGGCTATGTGGTGCAGGCGGTGGTCAATAACTTTGTACCGTTGTTATTTTTAACCTTTGAAAAAACCTATGGGATTCCGCTTGGTAAGATCACCATGCTGATCACACTCAACTTTGGTGTTCAGCTGATTGTGGATCTGTTATCTGCCGGATTTGTTGATAAGATCGGCTACCGGGTATCCATTGTGATCGCACATGCGGCATCCGCGCTGGGACTGATCGGACTGGTCGTACTGCCCAATCTTTTACCGGATGCGTATACAGGAATTCTATTGTCTGTTATGATCTATGCGATCGGTGGCGGTCTGATCGAAGTACTGATCAGTCCGATCATGGAGAGCTGCCCGACAGACAACAAAGAAAAAGCGATGAGTCTGTTACATTCGTTTTACTGCTGGGGACATGTGGCAGTCGTACTGATATCCACCTGCTTTTTTAAAATTTTCGGGATTGAAAACTGGAAGATTCTTGCGTGTGTCTGGGCGATCATCCCGATCGTGAACGGACTGATTTTTACAAAAGCACCAATTGCTCCTCTGGTAGAAGAGGGAGAAACGGGAATGACGATTCTTGACCTATGCAGGGAGAAAATGTTCTGGATCCTGTTATTGATGATGGTTTGTGCCGGAGCCAGTGAGCAGGCGGTCAGCCAGTGGGCGTCCACTTTCGCGGAAAAAGGTCTGGGAGTAAGCAAAGCGATCGGCGATCTGGCAGGACCGATGGCTTTCGCGATCCTGATGGGAAGTGCCAGAGCCTTTTATGGAAAATTCGGTGATAAAATCGATCTGGATAAATTCATGGTGGGCAGCGGTCTTCTTTGTATAGCCTCTTATCTGATGATTTCCCTGTCTCCGCTTCCACAGCTGTCCCTGCTGGGATGTGCGATCTGTGGTCTGTCCGTAGGAATTATGTGGCCGGGAAGCTTCAGCAAGGCAGCTGCGGTCATGCGAAACGGTGGAACCGCTATGTTTGCATTGTTAGCCCTCGGCGGTGACCTCGGCTGCTCCGGCGGTCCGACACTGGTCGGCTATGTATCCAGCATGTTTTCCGAAGATCTGAAAAAAGGAATCTTCGCAGCGATTGTATTTCCGGTGTTACTGATCGCGGGAACGGTGCTGTCCGGGAAGAAACGGGTGACGAAATAAAAAATAATGAGAAAATAAGGGAAGATTCACCTTGTTTGGTGGAGATTCCCTTATTTTTAGGTGGTTTATAAGAAAAAGAGGAGTGGATATATGAAAGAATATCAAAATATCAGCCATGGATTCGGTCCGGTGTATAACAGCAGGTCACAAATCCTTATCCTGGGAAGTTTTCCGTCTGTAAAATCGAGAGAACAGGCATTTTTCTACGGGCATCCACGGAACCGGTTCTGGAAGGTACTGGCAGCGGTATTAAAAGAAGAGGAACCACAGACTGTAGAAGAGAAAAAAGAGATGCTTCTTCGGCGGGGTGTTGCCGTGTACGATGTGATCGAACAATGCAGTATCATCGGATCAAGTGACAGCAGCATCAAAGATGTGGTTCCGGCAGATCTTGGGAAAATCGTGGCGGAGTCGCAGATCCGGAAGATTTACACCAACGGAAAAACAGCAGGAAAACTTTACAGGAAGTATCAGGATAAGGAACTGAACCTTCCGATGGAAGAACTGCCGTCCACAAGCCCTGCCAATGCAGCGTATTCCCTGGAGAAACTGACAGAGATCTGGAGCAGTACGATTTTGGAAGTCTGAGATCTGGGTCAAAATATATTTTAAAAAGAGAAAGACATTGCAAAAGGTTTATTAATTATAGAAGAAAAACTTACAGTGGATATCCGGCTGAATCTGTAAAACTATGACGATGTTTCATAACTTCTGAAAAAGGAGAATGAAACATCGTTTTTTATGAGGGTAACTCACAGCTGAGAGGTACACTGCGACGTTAAAAATTTAACAAAAAATGTCGGAATTTACTCAAAGGTACGCACAAGCATGTCAATAGAGAAAATAGTTGGAAAATTGCTGAAATTTACACAAAAAAAACGGCGCATTTTTGACGGGATGATAAAAATCACGTAGGAAAACAATCAAACATTGTAATCATGACGTCAACATGGCATAATAAGAAAGGAAATGTTAAGAAAAAGAAAATAAGAAGTAAAACAAAAGTAAAAAGAAACCAAATTTAGAATGTGTCCATTCCGGAAACAGATCCGGGATGTCAGACAACAGAGGAGAAAAATATGGCAATTTTTTCAATGATTTTGTCTTTGCTATGCGGTGTAGCATTATTTTTGTTTGGAATGTCTTTGATGGGCGATGGCTTGAAGATGGTGGCAGGTAACAAACTGGAAGCCTTCTTATATCGAATGACAAATACACCGTTGAAAGGAGTAGCTCTTGGTACGGGTGTTACCAGTGTGATTCAGTCATCATCCGCCACGACGGTCATGGTCATCGGTTTTGTAAACTCCGGTATGATGAAGCTGAAGCAGGCGATCGGTATCATCATGGGTGCCAATATCGGAACCAGTATTACCGGCTGGATCCTGTGTCTTTCTTATATTGGAGGAAGCGGTGGCGGAATCGCAAGTATCTTTTCTACTGCGACGATTTCTGCCGTTGTAGCTGTAATTGGTATTATTTTCCGTATGTTCTGCAAACGTTCCGTACATAAGAATATTGGAAATATCATGCTTGGTTTTGCCATTCTGATGACAGGTATGCAGATGATGAGTGGAGCGGTTTCTCCGCTGCGTGAAAATCCTACCTTTATCAAGATGCTGACGATGTTTTCCAACCCGCTGGCAGGTATTCTGGTAGGTATCCTGTTTACAGCAGTTTTACAGAGTGCATCTGCCACCGTCGGTGTGCTGCAGGCACTTTCCGTTACCGGTCTCTTAACATTTGCAAGTGCCTTCCCTATCGTACTGGGAATCGGTGTTGGTGCAGCCTGTCCGGTTCTGATCTCTGCGATCGGCGCCAATAAAAACGGAAAAAGAACCGCACTGGTTTATCTGCTGAACGACCTGTTCGGTCTGATCATGTGGTCGATCATCTTCTATACGGTCAACGCGTTTGTTCACTTTACCTTTACAGATATGGTGATGACACCGGTATCTATCGCACTGTTAAATACAGTATTCCGTGTGGCAACTGTAGTAGTGCTGTTCCCGTTTATTCCGAAACTCGAGAAGCTGGTATGTATCCTGGTAAAAGACAGTGCGGAAGAACTGGAAGACGAAGCAGATTTTGATCTGTTAGAGGAACGTCTGCTGAACTATCCGGCACTGGCAATCGCACAGTGTCACCGTGCGATGAACGGCATGGCAAAGAAACTTCGCAAGAATGTCAACAGAGCCATGAATCTGTTGAATGAATATCAGCAGGATAAGTTTGATAAAGTACAGAGAAAAGAAGATCTGATTGACAAATATGAAAGCCGTTTGGGAGAATATCTGATTCAGCTGACCAAGCGTGAGATGAACACGGTTCAGACCCGTCAGGTATCTCTGTATCTGCACACGATCGGTGACTTTGAGCGTATTGGAGACCATGCTTCTTATATTGCGCATATGTCCAATGAGATGCATGACAATCACACAGACTTTTCACCGGCAGCATGGAATGAGCTGAATATCGTTATGGAAGCGGTACGCGAAGAAATCAACATTACATGCAACGCTTTTCTGAATGATGATAAAGAGGCAGCACAGAGGGTAGCTCCTCTCGGTGTGGTTATCACACATCTGTGTGACGAGCTGAAGATGCACCATGTGGAACGACTGAGCAATGGCAATTGCGGGCTGGAAGAGGGAACCGTATTTAACGACATCCTGAATAGCTTTGGACGAATTGCATCCCATTGTGCAAGTGCCATGGTAGCTCTGATGAAGAGTGGCGAACAAGATCCGGATATGCATATCCGCGACAGTAAGATCTATCCGACTGACAGTTTTGAATATTACACATACTTCAGCGAGTATAAAAAGAAATATGATATCGCCGACAAAGGTGAAGAGCACGTGCTGAGCATGGAGCCGGAAGAAATAGAATGAAAAATATAAATTCAGAAAGCTTCCCGGGAAAAATCCCGGGGAGCTTTTTTGTAGAATTTTTTTGTACAGATGAATAATATAGTAGTGCGGAAAGATGGGTTCTGTTATAATGGAAATATAAGAAACTGTTGACGGAAATTATTTTATAAATCGTAACTGTTCAGTACCTTCACAGTTACGAGTGGCTACTGAATAGTTACTATAAATCAATACTTACAAAAGAAAGCAGACAGGAAGGGGGAATTGTATGGGGCTGGCAATTGGGTTACTTTTTGGAGCAATATTTCTGTTTTGGCTGGGAATCCGGCATCGGAAAAAGGTTTATGCCGAGTATGAGGTTGACAGCCAAAAGTACACAGCTACCACAACCATGACACTGATCAAACAGACAAAATCAGAAACCCAGCGATGGGAAGACAAGGGTGACGGCAATCAGGAACTGGTCACGGACATCTGTTATCTGCCGACCTATGAGTACACAGTAAACGGAGAGGTTTATCACTATACGAGCCGCCATGGATCTGACACCGTGCAAAAGCCCGGCATGCAGCGTACCGGCTATTACGAACCTTCCAATCCAAAAAACATCACAGAATATCAGCCACAAAAACCTGTACTTGGAGGTGCCCTCTTTTTTATCCCGGGCGTGGTATTGCTGCTTTTCGGAGTTGTTGTGCTTCGGAATTCGTTATGGTGATGATATTCACACCTTTCTGTATTTTACGTGTGTTTGTTTAAACGAAAAAAGCCCGGGCACTTTGGCTCCGGGTTTTTTCGTTTTACAGGAAATTTCCTGTATAATTCACTGCTTCTGCGAGAGGCTGCAGATCCATTTGCGGTTATAGACAAGATGGAGATACATGGCATCCTGTGCGCGGAGAGGATCGTGGCAGGCAATCGCATCGGCAATTTCACGATGGCTTTCTATGGTTTCCCTGCGAAGGATTCCGCCGGTTGTCTCTACAAACAGAGGAATGGAACTGTTGATCACCGGAATCAGTCTTGGTACAACAACGTTTTTGCTGCTTAACGCGATAGCTGTGTGAAAATCAATATCTTTTTGTGTGTGATCTTCATGATTATTTAAGAGCATTTCTACTTCATCACAGAGTGCAGTGATTTTTTTGATGTCTTTTTCATCTGCGCGTGTGGCAGCCATGGCAGCGATCGAAGGTTCGAGCAGAAAACGAACCTCAAGCAGATCCAGCACCAGTTTTTGCTTGTTGTCAATGAAAATAAATCCCAGAGGATCTTCTACCATGCCGGGAGATGCGGAAATATAGGTTCCGGATCCCTGACGGACGGTGACAATATTTCGGGAGGCCAGAAGCTTCATGGCTTCCCGGAGAGAACTTCTTCCCACATCCAGGCGCTGGGAGAGAATGGTTTCATTGGGAAGTTTGTCTCCCGGCTTCAAATTTTCCTCTAAAATAAGCGCGATGATGTCATCTGATATTTTTTGCGGAAGACTTTTTTCTTCCTGTGGTAAAGTCATCATATGATTTGCTCCGTTTCTTAGCTGTTTCGTTCTTACTTTCTATCATAATATCTTTATAGATTGAAGTCAAAATGTCAAAATACACAAAATCAAAAATGTTTTTTAGATAAAATTCCAATATTGATTTTTCAATAAGATGATTATATGATGAAAACATCAGATGAATTTTGAGATGAATAATAAAAAAATTTTGTGTGAAACGAGAAAACAGCAGGAAATATTGGTGTGTGATGTGAAAAACATCAGATGAATAAGAAAGAACAGAAGAATGAAAGGAACAACGTTTGCAGCGAATCCAATGCGGCTGATGATTGCAACTTCCGGAATGAGGTGGATCTGATCTGCGGAAGATATGTTGTGGATGCGAAATCTATGCTGGGAGTATTCAGTCTGCCGACGTTTCAATGTGTGGAACTCGCTGTGAAAGAGGAAGAAGAGCAGAAATGCTGGAAAGTTTTCATCTGCTTCGAAAATAAAAAAATGTACTCTCGGAGTCTTTCTGTGCTTGCTTTTGTGAGATGATTTTTTGTCAGTTGTAGCCAAATTTCTGAGGCGTACGCGGTGCGTACGTTGATGAAATTCGGATACGACTGGCGGAAAATCAGCCGCAAAAGCAAGTGCAGAAAGATTCTGAGAGTACATAAAAGTACAGGAGGAAAAGATAATGCAGTTAAAAAGTCAGGAAATGAGAAAACTTGCGCCGGAGCTGGATCCGCTGCGCATCGGAACCGGATGGACGAAAGAAGATCTGGGAAAGGTTCAGGTCATAGTGGAAAGCACGTATGGTGACAGTCATCCGGGCAGCGGCCATCTGAATATCCTGGAGGAAGAGGTACGGAAAGGAATTGCAGAGGAGGGCGGATTTGGTGCACGCTATCACTGCACCGATATCTGTGACGGCGAAAGCCAGGGAACAGACGGAATCAACTACAGCCTGGCCAGCCGTGAAATGATTGCAAATATGATCGAGATTCATGCCAATGCAACGCCGTTTGATGCCGGTGTCTATCTTTCCAGCTGTGACAAAGGTGTGCCGGGAAATCTGATCGGACTTGCCAGAGTCAATATTCCGTCCGTGTTTGTTCCGGGTGGAACCATGAATGCGGGTCCGGAAATGCTGACCCTGGAGCAGCTTGGAATGTACAGTGCAAAGTTTGAGCGCGGCGAGATTGATGAAGAAAAGCTTGACTGGGCGAAATGCAACGCCTGCCCGAGCTGTGGCGCATGTTCTTTTATTGGAACAGCTTCGACGATGCAGATTATGGCAGAGGCACTTGGTCTTGCACTTCCGGGAACAGCACTGATGCCGGCAACCAGCCCGGATCTCCTTGCGTTTGCAAGAGAGGCTGGAAGACAGGCAGTGAGACTGGCAAAGATGGAACATATGCGTCCTTCAGATATTGTAACGATGGAAAGCTTTGAAAATGCAATTCTTGTCCATGCGGCAATTTCAGGAAGCACCAACTGTCTGCTTCATCTTCCGGCAATTGCACATGAATTTGGTATTGAGATTACCGGAGATACCTTTGACAGACTGCACAGAAATGCCAGATATCTTCTGGATGTACGCCCGGCAGGACGCTGGCCGGCAGAGTGCTTCTACTATGCAGGCGGTGTACCGGCCATCATGGAAGAGATCAAGGAACACCTCCATCTGGATGTGATGACTGTTACAGGAAAGACATTAGGAGAAAATCTGGAAGAACTGAAGCAGAACGGATTCTATGAGAAATGTGAAAGATGGCTTCAGAAATTCAACAGACGGTATCAGATAAACCTCACAAAAGAGGATATTATCCGCCCGTATGAGAAGGCAATCGGAACCGATGGAAGTATTGCTGTTCTCCGTGGAAATCTTGCACCGGAAGGAGCCGTGATCAAACATACGGCATGCCCGAAAGAGATGTTCAAAGCTGTGCTCCGTGCCAGACCGTTCGACAGTGAAGAAGAATGCCTGGATGCTGTCCTGAAGCATAAGGTACAGAAGGGAGACGCTGTTTTCATCCGCTACGAGGGACCAAAAGGAAGCGGAATGCCGGAGATGTTCTACACTTCAGAGGCGATCAGCAGTGATAAAGAGCTTGGAAAGAGTATTGCGCTGATTACAGACGGTCGTTTTTCCGGCGCATCTACCGGTCCGGTTATCGGTCATTGCAGTCCGGAGGCAGTTGACGGCGGTCCGATCGCACTTGTAGAAGAAGGTGATCTGATTGAAATTGATGTTATGGAAAGAAAACTGAATATCATCGGAGTTGCAGGAGAGCGTAAGTCGATGGAGGAAATCGACCAGATTCTTGCAGAAAGACGGAAAAACTGGAAGCCGGTAGAAGCAAAATACAAAAAAGGTGTGCTGAGACTTTTCAGCCAGCATGCAGCAAGTCCGATGAAGGGAGCTTACCTGGAGTATTGATGATGAAACAGAAATTTATTACACTCGGCGAGATCATGCTGCGCCTGACACCGCCGGATTATGAAAAAATCAGGACAGCAACTGTATTTGAAGCGAGATATGGGGGAAGCGAAGCCAATGTGGCTCTTTCCCTGGCAAATCTCGGGGTGGATGCTTCGTTCTTTACAGTGGTTCCGGACAATAGTCTGGGAAAAAGTGCCATTCGTATGCTGAGAAGCAACGATGTAAAATGTGACGGTGTTGTTTATTCCACCGAGAAAGAAACACCAACACACCGTCTTGGAACATACTATCTGGAAACCGGTTATGGAATCCGTCCGAGTAAGGTCGTTTATGACAGAAAGCACAGTGCTTTTTCGGAATATGATTTTAATAAAACAGACGTAAAGAAACTGCTGGAGGGTTATACGTGGCTGCATCTGAGCGGTATAACGCCGGCGCTCGGCGAAAAATGCCGGGACTTAATTCTCTGTTGTCTGAAAGAAGCAAAAGAACAGGGAATGACAGTAAGTTTTGATGGAAATTTCAGAAGTACCCTGTGGAGTTGGGAAGAAGCGAGAGATTTCTGTACACTGTGCCTTCCGTATATCGATGTCCTGTTTGGAATCGAACCTTATCATCTCTGGATAAATGAAGAGAATCACGAAGAGGGCGATGTAAAGGACGGTATACCGTTCCAGCCGGATTATGAACAGCAGGAAAAGGTATTTCAGGCTTTTGTGGAAAGATATCCGAATATTCGATGTATTGCAAGACATGTCCGTTTTGCACATAGCTGCAGCGAAAACAGTCTTATGGCTTATCTGTGGCTGAACGGGAAAACGTATGAGAGTAAACGGCTCACCTTCCATATTCTTGACCGCGTCGGTGGCGGCGATGCATTTGTAAGCGGCATCATTTATGCCCTGATGAACGATTACTCTCCGGAGGACACCGTAAACTTTGGTGTTGCAGCAAGCGCTGTGAAGCATACCATTCACGGTGACGGTAATATTACCGACGATGTGTCGCTGATACGGCATGTGATGGAAATGAATTTTGACATCAAAAGATAAAAAAGATGTACCAGGGAAAGAAAGGAAGATTGAAATGAAAGAAATAGCGGAACGTTTTCAGAAACTGGGAGTTGTTCCTGTAGTCGTACTGGAGAATGAAAAAGATGCCGTACCACTGGCCGAAGCGCTGGTACAGGGTGGTCTTCCATGCGCTGAGGTTACATTCCGTACAGAAGCTGCAGCAAAGAGCATTCAGCTGATGGCGGAGGCATATCCGGATATGCTGGTTGGAGCAGGAACGGTTCTGACAACAGAACAGGTAGACCTTGCCGTACAGTCCGGTGCAAAATTTATCGTAAGTCCGGGCTTTGATCCGGAGGTTGTAGACTATTGTCTGAAAAAAGAGATCCCGGTATTTCCGGGATGTATTACCCCTTCTGAGGTTGCACAGGCAGTAAAAAGAGGGCTTGAAGTTGTGAAATTCTTCCCGGCAGAACCGGCAGGAGGACTTCCGATGATCAAAGCAATGGCTGCACCTTATACGGGAATACGGTTTATGCCAACCGGAGGAATCCATGCCGGAAATCTGGAAGAATATCTTTCCTGCGATAAGATCCTCTGCTGTGGAGGAAGCTGGATGGTCAAAGGTGATCTGGTGAAAGCCGGAGCATTTGACAAAATAAGAGAACTGACAGCAGAAGCACGAAAGCTTGCTGACACGATCCGGAAATAGTAAAATCAAAGAAGTTGTTATTTATGTTGTGGCGGATCAAAGACAGGATTATTTGAATATTATTCGTGAATTATAAAAAATAACAGGGTATGTATGGCAGTGAACCGTACATACCCTGTCGTGCGTTTCATCTGCCTGGCTGTATTTATTGTTGGTTTTCAATTCTTGCAATTTTAGCATTTATGAAAAAATATGGAAACTCGGAAAACAAAGTATCAAGATGGATGTCAAAAAATCCCGGATTATGAAAATAATCTTGACATTCTCAAAAATGAGAATATAATTCAATTAAAGAATGATTCAAGGAGTGATGATAAAAGGATGGAAACAGCTGAAATTGTGATGAACCCTGTCCGACAAAGAATTTTTCAGTATTTTTTGCTTCACAAAACCGGCACGGTCAAGGAAATCAGAAAAGCGTTGCCAGATGTTCCCAGTGCAAGCCTGTATCGGCACATAAAGATTCTTACAGATAGTACGATTCTTATGGTTGTGGGTGAAAATCGAATTCGTGGTACTGTTGAAAGCGTTTATCAATTAAATAAGGATACTATGGAGACAGAAGATGAAACAGGAAATGCGGTACAAATGTCACTGCTCAGTATCTGTGCAGCATTTGCGAAGTATTTTTCCAGTGGAAAGGCTGATCCAAAGAAAGATATGCTGCTATTTACAAACTGCACGCTGCTACTGACGGACGAGGAGTTTTCGGGTTTCCTTACGGAAATCAATCAGATTGCAGTCAAATACATGAAAAAAGAGGCAGTGGAAGGCAGCAAAACGCGGCAGATCACGCTCATCTCTGCCCCATCGAATGAGTAGGTGATGATTATGGAAAAATTTCATATAACACTTTTGAAACAGTCAGACGCCAAGACGCAGAGCTGAACTTGATGTGAGATCGAGTTCGTTCTGCGTCTTTTTGAAAAGAGGGAACAGAATTGAAAAAAGAAAATGATATTTTAGAAAAAACATTAGACATTGCGGAGAGCGGATATGATAATGCATATTTATTTTTATTGGATGCCTATGGCAAAGCAACTATATACTGTGACAAAGCAAGCAGGAATAGATGTAGAATTTTGCCGTGTTGCTAGGTGCTTTCGGTAGCATGTTCAATACCTATGCCGGTCTGTATCTGCCGAAGGATAACGATCTGCTTTGTGGCTGTAAATCTTTTTCTATCCGTCTTGTCTTATTTGTGGCTACGGAAAAAAGGAGTTGCCCGTTTCTCAGCTCTTTAATGGTAAAATAATAGTTTATCATTTACGAAAAACTGTTGAAGTAAAGACATCGTAAAACCGATTGCAGAGCTTGTGAAAACTGGTTATAATAAAATCAAGAAGAAAGATTTGTGAAGCGAGAAACTTATAGTATTATCAGCAGAAAATGAGGTGATGATGTATGCCAAAGATTATGCAGGATTTAATTAAACAGTATGTGGAAGCGGTCAAGAAAATCTATGGTTCCCATATACGCCAGATAATCCTTTATGGTTCTTATGCAAGGGGTGACTTTCGTCCGGATTCTGATGTGGACATTATGATTCTGGTGGATATGTCAGATCTGGAATTAAAGGCATATGCACAACAGCTCTCGTACATGACCTATGACTTTAATATGGATCATGACACGGATATTAAGCCTATTGCAAAAAGTGAAGCACATTTTAACAAGTGGATTGTGAACTATCCATTTTATTCCAATATTCATAAAGAAGGGGTAGTTTTGTATGGAGCAGCATAATCAGGAAATCGGTACTAGACGGGATCTGGTGTTATATCGTCTGGAAACAGCCCGAAATGATCTGAAATCAGCAAGAGCATTATTTTCTATTGAAGATTATAAAGGAGCCAATAACAGGGCATATTATTCTATTTTTCATGCAATTAATGCAGTACATGCTGTAAACGGTAAAGCATATAAAAGGCATAAGGATGCTGTGGCAAACTTCAATAAGGATTATGTGAAAACATTAGTGTTTCCAAGAGAAATGGGAAGGAAAATCGGACAGGCAGAAGAGATTCGCCATGCCAGCGATTATGATGATTTTTATATTGCAAGTAAAGAAGAATCAGAACGGCAGATTTCAGTTGCAGATGAATTTATAATTCTGGCAGAAAAATATTGTCTGAAACAGCTTGAAAAACAAAAGGAAAATTAAAATGAATGAGGATGTCCCTCAGGGTATGAAGCCCTGAGGGATAATTTTATGTAAAAGTATATTATTGCTACTGAAATCGGAGTCTCTTGTGGTGATTGTCCACGGCTTTGCCCACTGAGCCTTAATGCCCATTTGTTTCATGTACTGCCCAACAGTACGCTCAGAAATGATTTTTCAGACACGCTCTAGCCCTATATGGTTTAGTCTCAATGCTAGAGCATGTCTGAAAAATCATTTCCGCAATCTGCAAGCCCCACTTTGCGGCATATTTTACCCTCATTCGGTTGCCGTAGCCCGCTACGCCGCCCTCATTCGGATAAAATCTCCCACAAACTGGGACTCGCAACTCACGAAAAGCCTTTTTCAGACACGCTCTAGATTACTACACCAAAAGATGTGTTACTTGTTAAGTTGGTTGAATCGCCGTGTACCGAACGGTACGCACGGTGGTGTGAGAGGTCGGGGAATTTATTTAAATTCCCCTCCTACTCGATTCATGCCAGAGTATTATCTGGAATACTACTATCTAAGACAGAAAATATGGGAAAACCAGACTTGACTTTTAAATATTACAAGTGTAAGATTTAAAGAAACAAAATCATAAAACGAAAGGGGTATCAATGAAAAGAAAGCAAAAGCAACAGAATATCCAAAAATCTTACATTTGTAAGATCTTAAGCCTGACAGTGTTAGCAGGGATGATTCTGACTTCCTGCAAAAGTGTAAAACTGTTAGAAAACAGAGAGGTACAAACCGAGAAGAGTCAGAAAAGCACTGTAATGGAAAATCAGGAAAAACAATATGATCTTCCAGTCGATGAAGAAAAGAAAAAAGAAGTGGTGAACGACTGTGAAAAGATAATGAATACTATTCGGGAGATTTATTCTGAATTTCATGGAATTCAGGAAGCAGACCAGAATGCAGTCAGACAAATGATGGATCGGATGAAAGCGGTTATCAGACAAACTGGGGATCCGGTAATTGGTTCCGATCATTATTCTGTTATGGAGAACTATCAGAAGATGGAACGATTTTTAAAGTCCGCAGAGCAAAAAGAAAAGGGGAATATAATTTTATATAAAGTAAATACAGATGGTGGAATTACCAGACAGGAATACAGTTATGACGGAAAAGAAATGTATGTACTGTCGGCAAAAATGATCTGGAGTGAGGAGACAGAGCCTGTGCTTACGGGGCTGTCGCTGTCCAAAATAAAAGGATGGTCGTATACAGAAAACGGGAATTTCTGTTATCGATTATGCGTACCTGAGCCACCGGAAGTGACGGAACTTGTCGATGGAAGCTGCATTATTAGGATAAGACCTTTGAGTGATGAGTGTCGGGAATACACAGAAAAATATGTGGGTGTATTTGGCTATCAGGGAAACAATCTGCTGTGTTCGAACTGGGATACAGATGATATGCAGGGGCTGGATTACAACGGGCTTTTTGAATATTTTTATCAAATGAAATACGGAGAAGAATTTACAGCCGAAGAAAATATTGTGGAAATTCCGGCAGAAGAGTTTGAAACTGTAATTACAACATATCTTCCCGTTACAAAAGAAGATCTGAAAGTCTGGGCCGTCTATGATGAACAAAGCGATGCGTATCTCTGGGAACGGCTGGGATGTGGTAATTATGCACCGACACATTTTGGATTGTCTTTACCGGAAGTAAAAGAAGTCAGGCATAAGGAAGATGGAACCATTGTGTTGACCATTCATGCAGTATGTGATTCTGTCGTGTGTAATGATGCGGTCATTACACACGAACTCACGATAAAAATGCAGGAAGATGGGTCAGTTCAGTATCTTGGAAATAAGATTTTAGATGATGGTATGGATCATATACCAGGGTATCAGTACCGGTTAAACAATTTGAATTTGTAGGAGTGACCGGCAACCTTTTTCTATTTATTTCCAAATACCAAGATCAGAAAGTACAGCTTCTGTTATTTCGGCAGCCTGACTTCCGGTTGCGCCAGAAGAGGCTTGAATATTGGCAGCGAAGTAGTAAGTAGTATAGTCGGTTTCAATATATCCGACAAACCAGCCATTGATATCGTTCCCATCGACACGACCGGTCCCGGTCTTTCCGTAGAGAGAACCGGACGAAGTTGTGGAAAGGTGCAGGGCATTTTTTACCGCCTGAATATTGTCCTTATCAAAATGAAAATTATTTTGATAAAAATTTTGTAACAATTCTACTTGTTCTAAGGGAGAAATCTTCAGAGAGGAATCTGTCCAGTAGAGATTTAAGTTTGGTCCGATATTCTGGTTGCCATAATTTATGGTATGAAAAAATGTTTTTACAGATGAAAAACCTGCCTGCGTATCTATAGCCTGAAAATACCAGTTCACAGAATTCTGTAAAGCCGAGGTTAGATCCTGATCAGCTTCCCAGGAAGCAAAAGGATAAGACTGTCCATTCCATGGCAAAGTAGAATGTTCCGGTGTGATAATTCCAGATTCCAGACCAAGTAGAGCATCGTATATTTTATAAGTCGAATTTGGCGAGATACGTGTGGAAGCATTTTTCATATTGTAAATACTCCAGTTATCAGCAGCCTGATCATATAAAACAAAACTTCCGGTATAGTTTCCGAAGCTAGGAGAAAGATTTAATTCCGTAATATTTTTTCCTGTTGTGTCAAAATGATAGCCTGCCTGATCGGAAGCATAAACAGAAAGCATGGGAATGGATCCAAGGACAACAGCAGAGACGCAGAGGCATATAAGATAGCCGCGGATTTTTTGTGTCAAAGTAGGCTTTTGGAAAGAAACAATATTTAAAATACATCCTTTTAATTGTTTTGCATTTCCACTGATTCCCATAGTCAGATAGAATGGAGAACGAGAGATTGTCTCGGCGAAGGTGATCAGGGTATTTCCATAAGCCTTATATTCTGTTTCGTTCAATAGTTGCAATACAGCACTGTCACAGGCAAGTTCCCGTTCCTGCCGCATCTTTTTCAGAAAATACCAGATCAGAGGATTGAACCAGTAGAAAGCATTTGCCGTATTTATCAGATATCCCACCAGAATATCTTTATGACGGTAGTGTTGCAGCTCATGCAGAATCATATAGCGAATATCGGCTGCACTTACAGTTCCGGCGTTAAAATCTGAAATCAGATGAATAGGAAGATAAATACGAGGACGCAGGAAACCAGCCAAAACAGGAGATTTCAAAAATGCGGTACTGTAAATCGGGATTGTGTGTCTGCTATTCGTTTCGTTTAAACACTCGATATAAAGAGTGTTTAGTGCTTCATTTTGAAGCGGTAAGGCAGAATAATGTAAAGCCTTTACCTGTTTTGCCGAGCGACAGAGGAGAAAAAGCATCAGGAAAATACCGATGCTCCAGAAACATACAAACGCTGTATGAATAAAAGCTGGTATCCGGGTGCTGACAGAGACAGCAAAATCATTTATTTTATTCAAAGTATAACCATTTCCGGAAAGAAAAGCCGTTTGAATATCACCATTGGTATCGGAATTGACTGGCAGTAAACGGTTCCAGGGAATAGAAGACGGGGCAGAACTTATCGGTAAAAAAGGAACGATCAGAACGACAAGAAACAATATCGAAAGATCATATTGCATACGTGCGGACAACTGATTGTGCAATATTTTTTTTAATCCCAGAAAAACACTTAAAAAAATGCAGATAATGGCATTACAGAGTAAAAACCGAAAATTAAAAGATGTCAAAATATACTCCTCCCACAGCTAATGATTGGAAAGAAGATCCTGTAAAGATGCAATGTCTTCTTCAGATAATTTATCATCTTCGAGATAAGAAGCAAGCATGGAAGTGATATTACCATTATAATATCGTTCCAAAAAAGAGTTACTTTCTTTCCGGATATATTCATCTTCCCTGACCAATGGAGTATAGACAAAAACTCGCCCCTGCTTTTCATAGGTTAGTGCCTTTTTAGAGACGAGACGCTTAATCAATGTCTGAATGGTTTTAGGACTCCAGCTGGAAGTTCGGGTTAATTTTTCCGTAATTTCATTGGTACTAATCGGTGCGTATTTCCAGACGATTTTCATAACTTCAAATTCAGCTTCTGAAATTTGTGGCAGATTGCTCATATGGTGTTCCTCCAAATCTTACAGATGTAATAGAAATAGTATATATCGGGAGGGGAGGGGCTGTCAATGTGGTAAAATTCAAGTTGAATTTTATCACAAATGCAGAACAAACATTCGACTTTCCTCTGTACTTTTTTTTTCCTGAATGATATACTGGACAAGTAACATACTAAGAATTAATTAACTACTATTTCTAAAATATCACCGCCAGCCAGAGCGGATCAGGAGAAATCATATGGATCATTTTGAATTAGTATCCGAATACAAACCAACCGGTGACCAGCCTGAAGCGATTAAAGAACTGGTCGAAGGGTTTAAAGAAGGGAACCAGTGCCAGACGTTGCTGGGTGTCACCGGTTCGGGTAAAACATTTACGATGGCAAATGTCATTCAGCAATTAAACAAACCAACGTTGATTATTGCACATAACAAAACGCTTGCGGCGCAGTTATACGGAGAGTTTAAGGAGTTTTTCCCGAATAACGCAGTGGAATATTTTGTCTCCTAGTAGACGGAGGTCGAAAAACAGGTAGTATTTTGTGGTATGTGGGTGGTTGAACATCCAGATGTTGTGGAAGTGGTAGTGGTGAGAGTATAGGTGAAAAGCGGGTGGATGAAGAGGTTTTGTGACTTTTCATTGCCCTTTTTTTGGATTATAGAATCTGAAAAAATTGGAGTATAGAGGTTGAAGTGCTGGTATAATTGATGTGGAAAAGGGGAGAGATTTATGCATTATAAAAAAGAAAAAAGGAAAGATATAGATTTATGTAATATATGTGGAAAATCTAAAAGATTAACATGGGATCATGTACCGCCTAAATGTTGTAATAATCGTTATGCAATAAAAACTAATTCCTGGATGGAAGGTATTCCGGAAGAATCAAGTTATACGAAAAAATATCAGAATGGAATTAAATTCAGATCATTGTGTGATGAATGTAATAATAAGGTGCTGGGAGCAAATTACGATAAGGTATTGGAGGAATTTGCAAATCAATTAGCAATAATTATGCAAACATCAATTGCTTTACCACCAGTTGTGAAGGTACCAATTAAAATTAATAGATTATGTAGAGCAATTTGTGGGCATATGTTAGCAGCAAAAAATTTTTATGAAAATGAATGTTTAATAGATAAAGAATTAAGAGAGTATGTACTTGATGAAACGAAACTTCCGCCGAAAAAAATGTCCTTGTTATATTGGATTTATCCATATTCTACGATAGCTATAATGCGAGACATATGTGTTTATCCAAGTCATAATAAATATAAATTTCCAAAAGGACTAATTAGCATAATGAATTCGTTCCCAGCAGCATATATAATTGCTGATGATGAAGAAAGATGTGGATTATTTGATTTGTTCAGTGTATGTAGTAATGATATAGACGAAACAGTTGAAATACCTGTTGATTGCAGTAGCTGTTATTTCCCAGGAACAAAACATTTACGTCCGCTTGCATGGCCTTGTAATATATCGGATGAGGAAGATGGGGCTTCATTTATGCTGGGGGTAGATAAATGTATGAATGATTCTAAGATTGCAAAGCATTCAAATGATAATATTGAAAAAATTAGAAATAGGAGAAAGTAGAAAATTATGAATAATAGTTTTAGTATGCTACATGAATTAGAAAGATTAGAGAACCTTTCAGAGGAGTATGCAGAGGATTTAGGTTTATTAAACAAAAGAATAAGAAGAGATTTTTAGACATATAAAACAGAAGCAAAGTTAGCAGTAATATTAGCAAATTTAAATGAACGCATAATCTTACAGTTCGCATAAGAATTTGAACCGTATTATTATCATGTAAATCGTAAACGTCAAACCATACGCCTGTGAATAAACGAACGCCGCTTCATCAGCGGCGTGGTTTTCTACATTCCTCT
>CAKRLG010000027.1 GCA_934359255.1 uncultured Ruminococcus sp. | reverse complement strand
AACGTGGGCAGGACAACTTTAAGCTAGCCGCTAACTTCGGCTATGGTTCACGAGGGTCAGCTGACCCTCGCGAAAGCCTACGTAAGCGTCGGATCTTAAAGCTTGTCCTAAACGCCCACAAAGTGTTGTCCGAGCAGAAGCTGTCCGCCGGGGGCTGTGCATTGGCGAAGATGTCAGTTTTGCCGGCAAGAGCATGTTTCTATCGGAGATAGGTTTTGGCATAGATAGTAGTGTTATTGTATGAAGTATATTTCTATGGAAAGTTATTTTATTTAAGTACATAGGAATAGATATTTGAATTATAGAAAAAACCGGAGCAATTGTCGTTGGGTGATAATTGCTCCGGTTTTTTTTACGCCATTAGTTCAGAAAGCAGAAGTGAAGGATCAGTCCGTACACCAGGAGGTGTATCGGGTAGAAGAGGTAGAAGAAATATTTCAGGGAGATGCCTCGTTTCCCGTTGTAGAGGTTGATCGGGATGAAGGCGAGGCAGGCGGGGGCTTCCCAGAGGAGGCTCATGCAGGAAACCAGAGTGCAGAGGAACTTCTGATCGTGGAACAGGTAGAGTAACAGGATCAGGATGATTCCTTTGTAGTCGTAGTCGGTCTGAAGGAGCCAGGCGGTCAGACAGCCGGCGGCGGCGATCAGGATCTTGACGATCCACTGAAGGTTCGGGTTTATTTCTTTGTGGCTTACAGTATCGATGGCCCAGATGGTCAGGAGACCCAGGAATAAAGTGAAGAAGACATTCTGGTAACCCGGGGCAAATGGGGTGTTGAACAGTGCATAATCAAAGGGAAATTCGGACACCAGGGCAAAGAGGAACAAGCGGGTGGCATATTTCTTTTTGCTGGAGGTGTGGAGGAATCCTTCGATTAATAAGAAGCAGAAGATCGGGAAGCCGATTCTTCCGATGAAGCGCATGACCTGATAAATGTTCCACCAAGGGATCGTCATAGAGACGGGGTGTCCCAGGAAGGTTGGATTTTGCTGCATCAGGATGCCGTAGAGGATGATGCTTGCGGCGAAATGGTCGATGGCCATGGCGATAATGGCGATGATTTTTAAAGTACTGCCGGATAAGCAGCCCTTTTTCAGGGAAAGTTGGGTCATAGAAAACCTCCTGTTTTTTGATAATCTGAGTTTTTTGATATTCCTTCTTAATGCTGTCAGATAAAGAAAAACAGTGTCAGAAAAAGCATAATACGCAAATTGTGACAGAGTCTTGCGGAATATTCTGAAAAAAAGTATACCAGTCCTGCAAAAAATGTCAACGAAGGGGAAAAAATTAAAAAAAAAGCAAGTTTGTCTGGACTAACCGCATGGGTGTATGCGAAAATAACTATGATAAGCGGGTGAGTAGGTTCACTTGCTTGAGATACATAAGTCTCGAAAAAAGTATTTCAAGTTTGAAAGGAGTCTTAACATGATTTATTCACAAGAAGTAGAAATGATGTGTCCGGTTTCACAGGGCGTTAATCACGGCGCTGCACCAATCCCGGAAGAAGCAAAATGGGTACAGTCCAAAGAAATTAAAGATATTTCCGGTCTGACACATGGTGTGGGCTGGTGTGCTCCACAGCAGGGTGCCTGCAAACTGACACTGAACGTAAAAGATGGTATTATTCAGGAAGCTCTGGTAGAGACAATCGGATGTTCCGGTATGACTCATTCCGCAGCTATGGCTTCTGAAATCCTTCCTGGAAGAACTCTTCTGGAGGCTCTGAACACTGACCTGGTATGTGACGCTATCAATACCGCTATGAGAGAACTGTTCCTGCAGATCGTTTATGGTCGTACACAGTCCGCATTCTCTGAAGATGGTCTGCCGATCGGTGCAGGTCTGGAAGATCTGGGTAAAGGTCTGAGATCTCAGGTTGGTACCATGTACGGAACACTGAAAAAAGGTCCTCGTTATCTGGAAATGGCAGAAGGTTATGTTACCGGTATTGCACTGGATGAAGAAGGATGCATCATTGGTTACCAGTTCGTAAGCCTGGGCAAAATGACTGACTTCATCAAACAGGGTGATGATCCTACAACAGCTTGGGAAAAAGCTAAAGGACAGTACGGTCGTGTTGCAGATGCAGCTAAAATCATTGATCCGCGTAAAGAATAATCAATATTCTGCTTACCGTCAATATAATAGGAGGATAAATTAAATGGCTTTATTTGAATCATATGAAAGAAGAATTGATAAAATCAATGCTGTTCTGAACAGCTATGGAATCGCTTCTCTGGAAGAAGCTGAGAAAATCACAAAAGATGCTGGTCTGGACGTATACAACCAGATCAAAGGCATCCAGCCAATCTGTTTTGAGAACGCTTGCTGGGCATATATTACAGGTGCTGCAATCGCAATCAAAAAAGGCTGTACAAAAGCTTCTGAAGCAGCAGCAGCTATCGGTGAAGGTCTGCAGGCTTTCTGTATTCCGGGATCTGTAGCAGATCAGCGTAAAGTAGGTCTGGGACATGGTAACCTGGGTAAGATGCTTCTGGAAGAAGATACAGAATGTTTTGCATTCCTGGCAGGTCATGAGTCTTTCGCAGCAGCTGAAGGTGCTATTGGTATCGCTGAGAAAGCAAACAAAGTACGTCAGAAACCTCTGCGTGTTATCCTGAACGGTCTTGGAAAAGACGCTGCTCAGATCATCGCTCGTATCAACGGATTTACATTTGTTGAAACAGAATATGATTACTATACAGGAGAACTGAAAGAAGTATTCCGTAAAGCATACTCTGAAGGTCCTCGTGCAAAAGTTAACTGCTACGGCGCTAACGATGTTCGTGAAGGTGTAGCTATCATGTGGAAAGAAGACGTTGACGTTTCTATCACAGGTAACTCTACCAACCCGACACGTTTCCAGCATCCGGTAGCTGGTACTTACAAAAAAGAACGTATCGAAGCTGGTAAGAAATACTTCTCCGTAGCTTCCGGTGGTGGTACAGGACGTACTCTGCATCCGGATAACATGGCAGCAGGTCCTGCTTCCTATGGTATGACAGATACTCTGGGACGTATGCATTCCGATGCACAGTTCGCAGGTTCTTCTTCTGTTCCGGCTCACGTAGAAATGATGGGTCTGATCGGTGCAGGTAACAACCCGATGGTTGGTATGACTGTAGCTGTTGCAGTTAGTATCGAGGAAGCTCACAAAGCTGGTAAATTCTAAGATAAAAAATTAAAAATTTTGTGTCCAAACGTAAAAAAAGCCACAGGTTTCGCGCCTGTGGCTTTTTTAAAATACTGAAAATTTTCGGTATTCTGCCGGTGAGCAGTTATAATATTTTCGAAATGTTTTTGCAAAATAGCTGGGATTTTCAAAACCTGTGCGAAGACCGACTTCCAGAACAGAGAGAGAACTGTGCTGCAGGAGTTCAGCCGCCTGAAGGGTGCGATAATAGTTGATATAGGTCATCGGAGTCATCTGAAATTGTTTCTTGAAAAAACGGCAGAAGTACTGTGGATTCATGTCCAGAGAAGCAGCCAGGTCTTCCAGATAAATTTTTCTGTCGTAATGTTCCTGAATGTAGCGGAGAATTTGCTTGTATTGATTTTCCCGTGTCTGTAAGGAACGGTTTGCGGGTGAAGGTTGCAACAGATTTTCCGAAAACAAAATGACCAGAATACGGTAAAGATTATTTTTTAAAAGTAACTGCCAGCCGGAAGGCCTGGTATCATAAAGAACCAGAAGTTCCTGAAAAATGCTACGAACAGATGACATACAAGACAGATTTTTTGGCAAAAAAGAAGGAAGCAGCAGCTGGCGGGAGAGGAGCGGGTCTATATAAGAAATCTGACACTGATCCGGGTAAGAAAAAGCAAGCATATCCGGTAAAAACACCAGGGCATGATGAATCGAAGATGTGTTGCCGATGCTTCGCAGCTGATGCAGTTCATAACTGTTGATCATCACAAAATCCTGCTCCTGAAGAATTTTACACTGTGTGCCAAGGGTCAGTTTCAAGGAACCTTTTTCTACCCAGATCCATTCCATCTCTTTGTGCCAGTGAAAAGGGACCTGTAGTCCGCCGTGCTCGTAAATCTGATGATAAATATGAAAGGGTTCCAGTTCGGTGCCGTGGATAGTGTAGTCTTTCATTCCATAAGGTACTTTTATTTTCATTGTATGATCTCCTGAAAAGTCAAAATAATTATAGTAAAATGTAAAATTGAGTTAGAATATATGATATAAAATCATTATAATGGTATGGAAAAGAAAAAGAAAGCATGAATTATGCATCACAAAAAATCAAGCAAGAAACACAAGACACAGGAGAAACAAAAGATGGAGAAAAAATGGTGGCATCATTTAACAGCGTATCAGATTTATACAAGAAGTTTTTGCGACAGTAACGGAGACGGTATTGGAGATTTTCAGGGAATTATCAGTAAGCTGGATTATCTTCAGGAACTGGGGATAGGAGCAATCTGGATTTCCCCGTTCAATGATTCTCCAAATTATGACAATGGATATGACATCAGTGATTATTATGCGATTCTGAAAGATTTTGGAACCATGGCAGATCTGGAAGAAATGATCCAGGAGTGTGAAAAGAGAGATATCATTGTTATGATGGATCTGGTTTTGAACCATTGCTCCCATGAACATCCCTGGTTTCTGGAAGCCTGCAAAGATCGCAATGGAAAGTATCATGATTATTATATCTGGGAAGAAGGAACGGCGGATCAGCCACCGGAAGGATCAGCCGCTTTCTTTGGTGGAAACGTGTGGGAGTGGGTTCCTCAGGTAAAGGAATATTATTATCATACCTTCAGTATCCAGCAGCCGGATCTGAACTGGAAAAACGAAAACATGCGGCAGGAACTGTATGCCATGATTCGTTTCTGGATGGACAAAGGAATCCGGGGATTCCGACTGGATGCGATTGATAATATTGTAAAAGATGGTCATGGTGGAAATGACCAGCAGTCTCCACAGATTCATACCTATCTGCAGGAAATGACAAAAAATACGTTTGGTTTGCGGAATGATGTTTTGACAGTGGGAGAAACCGGCGGAACAACATTGGAGATGGCCAAAGAATATTCCAATCCGGAGCGGAAAGAACTGGATATGGTATTTCAGTTTAAACTTATGGACATCGATGGAGTTCGAAGCGGGAACTGGGATCCGAAAGAATATACACTGCCCCAGCTGAAAACAGTTATGGAAAGCTGGCAGACGGGTCTGGATGAGATTGGCTGGAACAGTTTATTCTGGGGAAATCATGATTATCCGAGAGCAATTTCAAGATTCGGAAATGATACACCGGAATATCGGGAACAAAGCGGTAAAATGCTTGCAACTCTCTTATATGGTATGAAAGGAACCCCATATCTTTATCAGGGGGACGAGATTGGAATGACCAATGTAGCAAATACCAAAATCTCCCAGTATCAGGATATAGAATCTGTAAACTTTGCGAAAGAAAAACAGGAACTGGGATGGAGTGAGGAAAAAATTATGAGCTATCTGCTGAGAAACAGCAGAGACAATGCCAGAACACCGATGCAGTGGAATTTGCAGAAACATGCGGGATTTACGACAGGAACGCCATGGTTATCCGTCAATGGGAATTACAAAGAAATCAATGTGGAAAACAGCAGGAAAGATCCGGACTCTCTGTTTTATTACTATAAAACGTTGATCGCTTTACGGAAAAATAATGATATACTGATTTATGGAAAATTCCAGTTGCTGGATAAGGAACATCCGGAAATTTTTGCTTATGAAAGAACCCTGGATGGGAAGAAAATTGTTGTGATCTGCAATTTTACAGATCACGAGGCGCAAATGGAAGCAACCGAAGACCTGACTGACGGGAAAATACTGATACATAATCAGGGACAGAATCGACTTGGAAAAGAGACATGGATTCTGGGAGCCTATGAGGCGTGGATGATTGAAATAGGATAAGGACAAAGCGTGGCAGTTTGCTGAACTGCTGCGCTTTTTGAGTTACAGGAAAGTGCTCAGCGAGGATGCACACTGTGACATACAAGGTAGATGTCGCAGGCAACCGCCGCAGGCGCGAGCAACAAACAAAGATGCGTGGATGCATGAAAGGCAGCAGAATAGCATGAACACAAGGAAAAAATATGGATTACCGTTGACTTTACAACGGTTATAAGGTTTAATATAAACCAGAAAAGAACTTTACTGATGGAAAGTATCAGAGAAACAAAGGAGTAGAAACATGGAAAGAGATCTTACATCGGGAAGTGTGTGGAAAAATATTGTGTATTTCTCACTTCCTTATCTGTTCTCGTATTTTTTACAGACCTTGTACGGAATGGCGGATTTGTTTATTGTTGGGCAGTTTGATGGTGTGGCAAGCACGACGGCGGTATCGATCGGTAGTCAGGTAATGCATATGCTGACGGTGATGATCGTTGGTCTTGCGATGGGAACGACAGTAAATATTGGAAGGGCGGTGGGCGCCCGGGATACAAAAAAAGCATCGAAAGTAGTTGGTAATACCGCTATACTTTTTGTGGGTGCTTCGTTGGTCCTGGCAGTTGTTTTACTGGTTCTGGTGCATCCGATTGTGCGTGTGATGTCCACACCGGCAGAAGCGGTAGAAGGAACGGTGGACTATCTGACCATTTGTTTTATCGGTATTCCATTTATTACTGCATATAACGTAATTGCATCGATTTTCCGGGGGCTTGGGGATTCGAAGAGCCCAATGTATTTTATTGCGATTGCCTGTGCGGCAAATATTGCGCTGGATTATGTATTTATCGGGGCACTTCACATGGGACCCGCAGGTGCGGCACTGGGAACCACGCTCTCACAGACGATCAGTGTGATCGTATCGCTCTGGGTGATCTTGAAAAAACAGACAGGGATCTCCGTAAAAAGAGCAGATTTTCGACCAGAACGGGTAACGATGGGGCAGGTGCTCAAAATCGGTGTCCCCATCGCGGCACAGGACGGATTTATCCAGGTGGCGTTTATCATTATTACGATCATTGCAAACCGCAGGGGACTGAGTGCAGCTGCAGCAGTAGGAATCGTGGAAAAAATCATCAGTTTCCTGTTCCTGGTGCCATCTTCGATGCTCTCCACAGTGTCTGCACTGGGAGCACAGAACATGGGAGCCGGCAAATATGAACGAGCGGATCAAATTCTCCGGTATGCAATGGGAATTGCGGTTGGCTTCGGACTCATTGTGTCATTGCTGATCCAGATTATTGCAGGACCGGTGGTAGGATTGTTTACCACGGATGCGACGGTCATTTTGCTGGGGGCGCAGTATATCCGTGGATATATCTGGGATTGTATTTTTGCAGGGGTACACTTCAGTTTCAGCGGTTATTTCTGTGCTTATGGAAAATCAGAGATTTCGTTTATCCACAACCTGATTGCGATTCTCTGTGTCCGTATTCCGGGCGTTTACCTGACTTCAAAGATCTTCCCGGATACGCTGTTTCCGATGGGACTGGCTACGGCGACCGGTTCGCTGCTGTCGGTGATCATCTGTATGATTGCGTTCGGATGGCTGAAAAGGAAGGAAAAACAAAAAAGAAAAAGTGCCTGATCCTGTTTGACATTTTTACAGGTTGGTGCTATGATAACTGAGAATAAAGAACGGGAGCTTGTGTGACAGGCTGAGAGGAAGATAGATCTTCGACCGCACCTGATTTGGGTAATGCCAACGGAGGGAATACATATCGAAAGAATGTACATCTGTCCGTGTGAGTGCGGGCAGATGTTTTTACATTACGCGAGCAACGAGCCAAGGTCTCATGCAAGCATGGACTTTGGCGACTGCCGCGATAACGAGTAAAATTCGCGAAGCGTATTTTATCTCGTTTCATTTGCAGGAAATCCAGTTGTCATCAGTTTTTCCGGCCTTTAAAAAATAAGAGACTGTACTTGCAGGCATTTTGCAGCAAATGTTCAGATAACACAGACTGTGTACGGACAGGGCAGATGCAGGTGGATCTGAGGGGGAGCGCCCTGAGATCCGGCATACAGAAAAAAGCGATGGGAATCCGTGTTTCGGAGTGAGAGGAAGTAATGAAACTTCGACCGAAAAACAGGGAAACTGTGCTTTTTTCTGCCCACAAAAGAAAAAGACAGGTTTTCCCGGAAAACAAGAGAGGAAAACAAAAATGGAAAAACAAAGACTGAACACATTTCGCATGGTAATGCTGGCTATGATGGTAGCAATCGGAGTGGTTATCTCCCCGATCCTTCGTATCGAGGGAATGTGCCCGACAGCGCATCTGATCAATATTGTATGCTCGGTACTGATGGGACCGTGGTACTCCCTGCTTTGTGCAACGATGATCGGTGTAATCCGTATGTTATTTATGGGAATTCCGCCACTTGCACTGACCGGGGCTGTATTTGGTGCATTTTTATCCGGTGTTTTTTATCGTTTATCCGGCGGCAAGATCATCTGTGCGGTACTGGGAGAAATCTTTGGAACCGGTATCATCGGATCACTGGTTTCTTACCCGGTGATGGCATTTATCATGGGAAGAGACGGGTTAAATGCATTTTTCTACACCCCGATGTTTATTTCAGCAACGATCATGGGTGGTGCAGCAGCATATGTGTTCCTGAAAGCACTGAGCAAAGCAGGACTGCTGGCAAAATTTCAGAGAAGTCTTGGAGCAAAAGTTTATGATAAAACAGTTAGAAAATCAGCTGAAGAGCGTGCGTGATGCAACAAAACGAAACCAGCCACTGATTCACTGTATCACAAATCCGATTTCCATCCACGGATGTGCCAACATGATCCTTGCGGTGGGTGCAAGACCTATGATGGCAGAGCATCCGATGGAGGTGGAAGAAATCACAAAGACCGCAGGAGCATTGATGCTGAATCTTGGAAATATCACAGATGTGCGGATAGAATCCATGAAGCGTTCTGCACAGACAGCGGCAAAAGAAGGGATTCCGGTACTGCTGGATCTTGTGGGAGTATCCTGCAGTAAGATCCGGATGAAACTTGCCATGGAACTGATCGAAAAAGGAAAGATACAGATTCTGAAGGGAAATATTTCCGAACTGCTTGCAATCGCCGGACAGCCGTTTCACGGAACAGGTATTGATGCCGGAGTGGAAGATGCCATGACCGGAGACAATGAGGAAGAGCGAAAGGAAATTTTCCGCAAAGTTTCAAAAAGAACAGGAAGTGTACTTCTTGCCACCGGCGCAAGAGATCTGCTGGTGGATCAGGAAAGATGTCTGATCCTGGAAAATGGTGTGCCGGAGCTTTCCGGAATCACAGGAACCGGATGTATGGTGGGTGCGCTTTCAGCGGCTTTTCTGGCACAGGGAGATCCGTTTTCGGCAGCATTACTTGGAACCTCGGTGATGGGAATCGCCGGGGAGATCGCTGTGAAGAGGTCAAAAGGACCTGGAAGCTTTCAGATGGAACTTCTGGATGCAGTGGCAGGAATGACACAGAAAGAACTGGAAGCCGGAATCCGGATACGGGAAATCGGAAGATAGCGCGAGAACAGAAATATTTGCAACATTCATGAAAAAATGCGGGAAGGAAAGAAGAAACCGATATGAAAAAAGATTTGGATATGACGTTATATCTGGTGACAGACAGCACCTATCATACAGAGGAAACATTTTACAAAACGATCGAAGAGGCATGCCAGGGTGGTGTAACGCTGGTGCAGCTGCGGGAGAAAAACTGCGGCGGACGGGAATATCTGGAGAAGGCAATGAAGGTAAAGACAATCACCGACCGCTATCAGATTCCACTGATCATCGATGATCGTGTGGATGTGGCAATCGCCTGTGATGCCGCCGGTGTCCATGTGGGTTCCTCAGATCTTCCGGTAGCCGTGGCGAGAAAATTGCTCGGTCCGGACAAGATCGTGGGTGCTACGGCAAAGACCGTGGAAGCGGCGAAAAAGGCGTATGAGGATGGTGCGGATTATCTGGGTGTGGGAGCGATTTTCCCGACAACGACAAAGGTAGTCACGATCCGTACTTCCGTGGAAACACTGAATGAGATCTGCCAGAGTGTACCGATTCCTGCGGTGGCGATCGGAGGCTTGAATGATGGAAATATGGACATCCTGAAAGGCGGTAAGATGGCAGGTGTGGCTGTCGTTTCCGCCATTATGAAAGCGGAAGACCCGAAGGCAGCAGCGGCACGGCTGAAAGAGCATGTGGGTGAGCTGCGGGGATAAGATGTAAGATTTTGAATATATGGATAAAAAAAGAGAAGTTGTTGCAAAGCAGAGAAGTTATTGAGAACTGTTTTGCAACGACTTTTTCTGTTTTTTTGGAAACAGATAATGCAAAAAAAGAAATTCCCTCTTGAAAATCATAATAACCTTGTGGTAAACTAGGTATATAGGAAATATGGAGGTTATAGCATGAAAATATCGACAAGAGGGCGTTATGCGATCCGTGTAATGTTGGATCTGGCAGAACATAATACGGGAGAGTATATTCCGTTGATGGATATAGCAAAAAGACAGGAGATTTCAGAGAAGTATCTGGAGGCTATTGTGGCTTCCCTGAGTAAGAACGGGTTTGTGCGTTCGCTGAGAGGAAAGGGAGGCGGTTATCAGCTGTTGAAGGATCCGTCAGAATATACGATCGGAAGTATCCTTCGGTTGACAGAAGGATCTCTGGCACCGGTAGCCTGTCTGGAACATGAGCCGAATCAGTGCGAGAGAATCGCTGTCTGCAAGACCCTGAAAATGTGGGAGGGAGCATACAAGGTGATCACGGAGTATTTCGACGGGATTACGATTGCGGATTTGCTGGTTGATACTACGGATGTGGGGAACTACATTATTTAAAATATGAGAGTGTTGGCTAATGGGGACGCAGCCGCCCCTTGCTTCGCTCCTGCTGGCAACGTGGGCAGGGGAACTTTGAACTAGCCGCTAACTTCGACTAAATTCACGAGGGTCGGCTGACCCTCGCGAAAGTCTACGTAAGCGTCGGATTTCAAAGCTTCCCCTAAGCGCCCACACAGTGTTGCCTGCAGGAGCGAAGCAAGGGGCGGCTGCTGTGCGTTAGCCAAAGGGGGAGGAGGTGTAGAGTGGCGTTGTACGGTATGGGATAATAAGAAAAAAATACTGGATGGAAAAAGAGAATTAGGAATTTGTTTGAATGTGAAAATTTCGCAAAATGTGATAAAAATGGTGGTTGATTTTTGGGAGAAAGGGACTATAATAATTGGTATGGAAGCATAGCTCAGCTGGGATGAGCGTTCGCCTCACACGCGAGAGGTCAGGGGTTCGAGCCCCCTTGCTTCCATTTTTTGTTGCGAGAATATACGTAGTCAGGTGCTTTTTGAACTGCACACTCGTATCTGTATCCTGCGTGTATAGTATAGTTATTTATGAAACGTTCTTGAAATGACTCACAGGATCATAAATTCATATGTAATATAACAAAAAGGTTGGTATACTATTATAATTTTACGGTAGTATACCAACCTTTTTGTTGTTCAATACAAGCTTATTTATTCAGTACCTCTTTCAACGCATCCAGCACTTCCTGTACTTTTTCCATATATGCGTTTTCACCCATATGACCGATGCGGATCAGTTTTCCTGCGAAGCAGCCGAAGGAGCCGGCTAAGAGGATGTTGTGATCGTAGCGCATCTTGTGCAGGATTTCTTCTGCAGTGTGGCCTTCCGGTACTTCGAAAGTGGTTACGGTGTTGGAGTAGCCACATGCCGGATAAAGTCGTAAGCCCATGGAAGTGATAGCTTCGCGGGTGTAGGCGGCTACTTTGGCGTGACGTTCCAGAATCTGTGGATCGGCTTTAATGTTTTCCAGAGCAGTGCGGAGTCCATAGATGTCGCTGGCCGGCATGGTGTATGGGAACCATTTGGCTTCATAGTAGCCTTTGAAGGTCAGCAGATTCGCATAAAAAGATGCAATCGGTGTTTTACGCTTTTCCATGGCTGCTTTCGCGTCTGCACTCAACGTTACCATTGTCAGTCCCGGAGGTGCGGACACAGCTTTCTGGGAACCACCGCATAACAGGTCGATCTTCCAGTCATCCACACGGACATCTTCGCCGAACATTCCTGCTACGGAATCAACAACTGTGAGGATTCCGTAGGATTTTAATAACGGACAGATGGAAGCGATATCATTTAACATACCACTTGGCGTGTCACAGTGAACAACAGTTGCATATTTGAAATCATGGTCTTTTTCCAGATAAGCTTTCAGATCGTCCACATCGAAGGGATGGGAGTAGTCGCAGGTGTAAAGAACCGGTGTACCACCGTAGATGGAGACAAAATCTTTGAATCCTTCTCCGAATACCCCATTATCCAGAACCAGAACCCGGTCGCCCAGTTCGGTCAGGGAGGCACAGGCAGCTTCCAGACCGAGGATACCTTCTCCACCAAGAATCAGGGATTCGTTTTCGGTATGCAACAGACTGCTGTAGAGTTTACAGGTGTCATGGTAATATTCTACGAAGTCACTGTCCAGATCCGGATTCTGAAACTGTCTGCTCCTTGCCAGCAGAACATTTTCGCGGACCTGAGAAGGACCGGGAGTCATCATTTTGTACATAAGCCCATCCTTTCTGCCAGTTTCTGTAACTGACCGGAGATGATCAGAACAACTACAGCGGCAACCCCTACCTGTAACAGGTTGCCCGGGATAGAAGATACCGGAGTGATCCAGTTACCGTAAATGATACCTTCTGCGATGTAGTATCCGGCAATTTTGATCACGCATGCAACCAGAATTGCAACCACTTTCCAGCCAAAGCCTTTTTTCTTCTCTGTGATTGCACCAACGGAGAAGCCCATCAGACCAACGATAATGAAAGTGAATGGAGCCCATGCAGTCCAGCCGGAGAACAGGTCAAAGAGTCCCATACCGAAAGCACCGCTGAGTGCCCCGGTTTTCTTGCCGAAGATGATAGCAGCAAGGAATAATGGAACATTGCCAAGGTGGATCAGTCCACCGTTTGGTGCAAACGGTAAACGGATATTAACAACTGCTGTAAAAATATAGGTCAGTGCGATGCACATGGCGGTCACCACAATCGCCTGAGTATTGTTTCTTGCCTGCGTTCTGGTGCCGGCGGTCTGATTGAAAGATGCCATTTTAATTCCCTCTTTCTTCTTATTATTATTATAATTTTAACATCACACTGAATCATAAAGGATAACTGGTCAGATAGAAATAACCAGTTTTGAAAAAAATAACCAGTCCAGTTTGAAAGAAAAAGCGGTTTCTATTGACAAAAGAAGGGAGAAAGGGGAAACTCTTAGTAAAAGAATCTGCTGAATAAGAAGCAGGAGAAAGCTGGGGGATGGATATGGTATATTTGGAAAATGATAAATTGAAGGTGACGATTCAGGAGAAAGGTGCGGAGCTGATCAGTATCGTAAAAAAGGAGACCCAGACGGAATATCTTTGGAATGCGGATCCGGCATACTGGAAAAGACATGCACCGGTACTGTTTCCGATTGTAGGGGCAGTAAAGGGAGATTCGTATCGATATGAAGGGAAAGAATACAAAATAGAAAAACATGGATTTGCCCGTGATATGGAATTTACCGTGGTAAAGACTGACGATATGGAAGCATGGTTTCGGCTGGATGCTACTGAGGAGACAAAAAAGAAATTTCCGTTTGAATTTCGACTTGAGATCGGTTACCGTCTCTGTGAGGATCAGGTAGAAACCATCTGGAAAGTCAGCAATCAGGATAAAAAACAGATGCATTTTTCCATCGGCGGACATCCGGCTTTTATGTGCCCGCTGGCAAATAAGGGAAAACAGTCAGACTATTACCTGCAATTCAATACGGAAAAAGATCTGCAATTTTCGCTGATCGATCCGGACGGACTGGTGATCAGTGAAGACAACATTCTGAAAAACGAAAATGGTTACGTGCCAATTGCAGAAAATATGTTTGATAACGATGCGCTGATCATAGAAAAGAATCAGGCACATCAGGTAAGCCTCTGTAATCCGCACAAACAGCCGTATCTGACGGTAACCTTTGATGCGCCACTGTTCGGCGTGTGGTCTCCGGATAAAAAACATGCTCCGTTTGTATGCATTGAGCCATGGTATGGAAGATGTGATAAAAAATCTTTCAATGGTACACTAGAAGAAAGAGAGTACGGCAACAGTCTGCTTCCGGGAGAAGTTTTTGAAAAGAAATTCAGTGTCCGCATATATTAAATATGATTTATGATTCGGATCCCTCTTATTGTTAAAAGCTGCCCTGTAAAGACGCTATCATAAAGTAGGTTGTCTATAACCTAGAAAAAGGGCAAATACATTGTAAACCATAATAAAAACGAGGTTGACAATCGAAAGACAAGGTGCTATAGTAATATCAGCATAGCAATGAATATTTTTTCAGTGCAGATGCAGCAAAATAATGGAGGATATGAAAAAATGACAACGACAACAATGAGCAGAGGCAAGACTTATGACATGGTGTACATTGCGGTATTTGCTGTGGTAATGGCGATTTGTTCCTGGATTTCCATACCGGCAACCGTTCCGTTTACATTACAGACCTTCGGTGTGTTCCTGGCAGTTGGAGTACTCGGTGGTAAGAGAGGTACCCTTTCAATTCTGGTGTACATTCTTCTTGGAGCAGTCGGCGTTCCGGTATTTGCCGGATTTAGTGGTGGAATCGGCAGTCTGTTTGGCAACGCCGGTGGCTACATAATAGGTTTCCTGGTGGGTGCTCTGATTATGTGGGGCATGGAAAAAGTAATGGGAAGAAAAACATGGGCACTGGCAGTCCAGATGGTAGTTGGTCTGATTGTGTGTTATGCATTTGGAACTGCCTGGTTTATGATTATGTACACCAGAAGTGCAGGACCGGTTGGTCTCGTGACTGTACTTGGCTGGTGTGTATTCCCATTCATTATTCCGGATCTGATCAAGATCGTGGTAGCACTGGGACTGACAAAGAGTCTGAAAAAAGTACTTCCTATTATGCAGTAGCCATAGGATATCCAGAAGAAGAGATCTGTAAGACGCCCGGCCCTCCCGGACTTACAGGTCTCTTTTTGCGTTGCTTCACTATAGAAGTTGTCTGGTTTAGATGATAAAAATTATCATAATATCATAAAAAAGATGGAAAAAAATGTGAAAAATTGCCAATAGAACCTTGCGAAGAAAAAAAGAGAGTTATATAATAAAAATAATCATTCTTATATATATGTAATTATAAAATGCAATGAATGAGCAAGGAGGTAACACATGCATAAGTGGAAAAAACTGGTTGCAGGAGTTTTATCAGCCAGTATGATCATACCGGCAGTACCATTGACTGCAGGAGCAACAGAACAGGTGGAACTGGTACAGCAGGCAGAAGCAACACCGGCAGCGCAAGCAGCCCCGGTAGCAGAAGTTCCGGTTTCGGAACAGACAGCAGCACCGACGGAGACCCCGGCGCCGACAGAGACCCCGGCAGCCCCGGCACCAACGGAGACCCCGGCACCAACGGAGACCCCGGCACCAACAGAGACCCCGGCACCAACGGAGACACCGACCCCGACACCAACGGAGACCCCGGCACCAACGGAGACTCCGACGCCGACAGCAACTCCAACCCCGACACCGATACAGACAACAACTCCGGCGCCGACAGAGACTCCGGCAGCCGAACAGCCGACACAGGAAACACCGGCAGCAACACCAACGGAAACACCGCAGCCTACGCCGGAAGCTACTCCGACACCGGAAGCAGAAGCACAGGGAAGCAATGAGTCACTGATTGCAGGACAGCAGATTGTGATTCCACCACAGATCAAAGAGGATTTTCGTCTGACAACTGTTGATAAAGTGTATGCATTTGCAAGGAAAGACTGCAGGATTCTTGAAGAAAAAAGCGATGAGGAAGATGCTGCAGCTACCGGATCATTACCGGGCGGTGGTGTCTGCTATATCTTACAGGAAGACGAAGATGGCTGGGTGTTTGTTGAATCCGGAAGAGTCAGAGGATTTATCAGAAAAGACGAATTAAACACAGGAGAAAAAGCGGATCTGATCATAGAAGAAGCAAAGGAATTGTCCGGGGAGGAAAAACCGGTATTTGAAAAAGCTACAAAACTGATGAATCCGCTGAAAAATAAAAATCTTCTGTATACAAAAACAACAGCAGGAAAAACCGTAGTAGATAAAGAATATGCATTCTGTAACACCGATAAGGTGAATATTCGCGAAGGAAAAAGTACGGATGCGCGGGTGATCGGCACATTATCTCAGAATCAGGTTTGTTATGTACTGGCAAGCAAGAATCAGGAATGGGTATATGTGGAATCCGGTGATGTGCGCGGATTTGTAAAGAGTGAATACCTGCTGATGGGTGAAGAAGCAGAAGAAAAAGCAAAGGCATATACCGATGCGGGACAGGACCCGGAAACTGTATGCGGACTTGCTGATCAGATGATCGCACCGGAAGACAACGCCGTCTGCTATTATACGTTTAAATCAGTGAAAGAAGCATCTGTTGAGAATCCAACCCGTCAGGCCCTGATCAATTATGCACTTCAGTTTATCGGCAATCCATATGTATGGGGAGGAACAGATCCGGTTCACGGAGCAGACTGTTCCGGTTTTGCACAGCATGTATATGCACAGTTTGGTATCAGTCTTCCAAGAACATCTGCTGCACAGTCTCAGTATGGAATGAAGATTCCGGTCAGTGAAGCAGCACCGGGTGATCTGATCTTTTATGCGAAAAACGGTCAGATTTACCATGTAGTTATCTATATCGGTAATGGAAGAACTGTAGAAGCGGCCAGCACAAGATCAGGTATCTGCAGCCATGGCGTAAATTATGCCAATGCGGTATGGGCAACAAGACTTCTGTCCTGAATTATAAATGATAATAGTTTGACAATTTCATGAAATACGGTTGACAATCCGTCAATGTGGTGATAAATTAATGCTAAAGAGGATAAGTTTTATAAAACTTATACAATGAATGCATAAGATCTGATTACTGACGGAGAAATGTGGGATACCACAGGGGAATCAGATTTGCAGGATGCCGACCGTCTGGGCAACATTTGTAGAGTTACAAGTGTTGCCCTTTTTTACTTTCCAGGAAACTGCTTTCCTGCAAAGTAAAAAACGCTCCGCGAGGAGGCGCCAAGGCACATTCTTTGTTCCTTGATAAAAGATAGGAATAAGATACCCGGGCGGTTGGCGTAAAAAGGAGGTGCGTCTGTAAAAAAGAAATTATGGGGAAATGCCAACGAGGTTATGAAAAGACGGTAATTGTTTGTGGCTGAACGATTACAGATAATGAAATATGATGACAAGGAGGAAAAAGTTATGTTTCATGAAGAGTATACGGCGTTATGTAATGCAGGGGTGGCAAAAAATAATCTGTTGAAGAAAAATCCACTGGGATATTTTATCTCATCCATGGTAGCGGGAATGTTTATTTCATTTGGCAGTATGGTAGCGTTTGTGCTGGGACAGTCGATGGATGGAAATGGTGCAGCGGCTGCGGTAAAACTGATTCAGAGTTTTACCTTTGCATCAGCTCTCAGTCTGGTTGTTATGGCAGGCGCTGAATTATTCACCGGTAACAATCTGGTGATGGCGGCAGCATCCCTGAGAAAGAAAGTATCCTGGGCGGATACTGTGAAACTGTGGTGTGTCTGCTGGATCGGCAATCTGATTGCCTCTTTGCTCTGTGTAGTGGCTTTCCAGCTGACCGGACTTCCGACAGCGGGAGATGGAGCAATCGCAGATTATTTTATCAAAATTTCTTCGGCAAAAGTTAGTCTTGGTGTCGGACAGATTCTGGTACGTGCGATCCTGTGTAATATTCTGGTCTGTCTTGCAGTGTGGTGCGGAACCAAGATGAAAACGGAATCCGGAAAACTGATCATGATTTTCTGGTGTATTCTGATTTTTATGACTTGCGGATTTGAGCACAGCATCGCAGATATGAGCATCATCGGAATCGGTGTGGCAAACGGAGGAATCACGGTCGGTCAGTATCTGTATACCGTATTGCTGGCAACGGTCGGAAATATAATCGGCGGAGCAGTGTTTGTGGCAGTACCGTATCATGTGATATCAAAAGAAAAATAAATACAGGAAAATACAAAAACAGCCGTCCGGCAGATGATATGACCGGGCGGCTGCTTTTTTCGGAAATTTATGGATCCCCAGTTCTTGTCTGAAATTAGATATTACTAACTGGCTTGATAAAACGATTTTAGAGATACAAATAAAAAATTTTGTGCTTTTCATGCAAAAATTTTATAGAAATCGCTAATAGAACTGGATAATATTGTGAAATTATGTTACATTTAATAGGACGAACTTATTTATCGGGTTTTTGCGGTCTTTTTCAGGAGTGTGCGGAGGCGAACAAGATTTGCAAAGACAGGTAATGAGGATAAAAATCTTTTCAAGGAAGGTGAGCAATTGGAAAATTATACGAAGTATAAGCTGAAAAGCAATGATGAGCTTACATCAGTACTGGAAGGCAAAGACAATCTGTTCGTGATTGCCTGTAACAAGTGTTTCAAAGAATTTGAAACAGTTGATGAGCCGGATTGTGACGAATTTTTAACATTTGCCGCACAGCAGGGAAAAACCGTCACAGGCAGTGCAAAGTTTGATTTCTTATGTAATAAGATGCACACAGAGAAAAAATTACAGGATCTGCTTCCGGAAGGAACAGAGAACGTAGTTGTGATCTCCTGTGGTCTTGGTATCCAGACGGTTGCGGATCTGGCTGGAAAACCGGTGGTTGCGGCAAGTAATACGCTCAACTACAGAGGTCATCACGGTATGGCACTTACCAAAAAGAGCTGTGACGCATGTGCACAGTGCTATCTGAACGTTACCGGTGGTGTCTGTCCGATCGTTGACTGCTCGAAGAGTCTTGTCAACGGACAGTGTGGAGGAGCCAAGAACGGAAAATGTGAAGTGGATCCGAACAAGGACTGTGCATGGGAAAAGATCTATCAGAGACTGGCAAAACAGGGCCGCCTGGAAGAATTCCTGAACCAGCCGGTACAGGTACGTGACTTCTCCAAAGTAAACTTCAAAGTCATCAATGATTATGTGAAAGCAGCAAGAGAAGACAGACTGAACGGATATTACGGTGGTGTACATCCGTCAGAACGCAAGGAATTCAGCGAGCATATCGCTCTGAAGAAATTCCCGGATCCGAAGACCGTCGTTATTTCCATGTCCCAGCATCTGGGCGCTCCGGCAAACCCGATCGTTGCAGTTGGAGATACCGTAAAAGTCGGACAGAAGATCGGTGAGGCAGCAGGATTTATCAGTGCTCCGGTACACTCCAGCGTGAGCGGAACCGTAGTTGCTGTAGAACCTCGTATGCATGGAACCAGAGGCAGCGAAGTGATGGCTGTTGTTATTGAATCGGATGGTAAAAATACTCTGCACGAATCCGTACAGCCACATAAAGATCTGGACAACCTGACTCCGGACGAGATCATTGATATCATCCGCGAAGCAGGTATCGTTGGTATGGGTGGAGCAGGTTTCCCGACCTGTGTGAAACTGAAACCGGCGAAACCGGTAGACACCATTCTTCTGAACGGATGTGAATGTGAGCCTCTGCTGACCGCAGACCACAGAGTACTCCTGGAATATGCAGACGATATCATCTATGGTTTAAAAGCAATCCTGAAAACAACAGGTGCTGAAAAAGGTATTATCGTCATTGAAGATAACAAACCGGATGCCATTGAACTGATGCAGGAAAAAGTTGCCAATATCGGCAATATGGAAGTATTTGTAGCAAGAACCAAATACCCGCAGGGCGCTGAGAAAACTCTGATCAAACGTGTTATGGGCAGACAGGTTCCAAGTGGCGGACTCCCGGCAGATGTTGGTGTTGTGGTAGATAATATCAGTACGGTGAAAGCAATTTCCGATGCGATCCAGAAAGGTATGCCTCTGGTTGAGCGTGTTGCAACAGTAACAGGCGAGAAGATCAAACATCCGGGCAACTTTGTCATCAAGATCGGTACCAGCGTAAAAGAGCTGATCGATTACTGTGGCGGATTTACCGATGATGATGTTCTGGTTAAGATGGGCGGACCGATGATGGGATTCCCGTTAAAAGACCTGGAAGTACCGATGATGAAAGGATCCAACGGTATCATCGCGATCGATACCGATGAGACAAAAGAGCAGGCTTGCATCAAGTGCGGCCGCTGCGTAGATGTTTGTCCGATGGAACTTTCACCGCTGTATTTTGTAAAATATGCAGATCAGGAGAACTGGGAAGGCATGAGAGACATGCATGTAATGGATTGCGTGGAATGTCGCTGCTGCCAGTATATCTGTTCTTCCAAGATCTCGATTATTGACAGAATCAAAGCCGGAAAAAATGCAGTAAGGGGGATGAAATAATATGTTAATTACCCAGTTAAAAGACAAAGAGATGATCAACTCTCTGGTGGCAGGGAAAAAAGTTTTCATCATCAACTGCCATGGATGTAAAGAAGTGCATTTTCCGGAAAAAGAAGCTGTAGAACTTCAGAAGGAACTCTCCGCTGAAGGCAATGTAACAGGAATCATGACTACCGATTATATCTGTAATCCGGAAAATATGGAATTACGCCTGAAAAAACATATGGAGAAGATCCAGGCCTCTGATCTGGTTTTAGTATTCTCCTGTGGTGTTGGCGTACAGACAATCGCAGAATATCTGGACGACAAGAAGGTATGCGCAGCCTGCGATACCTATCCGCTTCCTGGTTTCCAGGGTGTGACACCGTTAGAGTACAAATGTGACCAGTGTGGGGAATGTTATCTGAACCTGACCGGTGGAATCTGCCCGATCACAGCATGTTCCAAGAGCCTTGTCAACGGACAGTGCGGCGGTTCCAAGAACGGCATGTGCGAAGTTGACAATACGATGGAATGTGGATGGGAACGTATCTACAGACGGCTGGAAGCCATCGGACGTCTGGACGTACTGAAATGCCCGACACAGATTCACAATTTTGCAACAGACGATGAAGTAGCAAAATAATATAAGATACATAATACGATGCATCTATAAAATATTAATATGATTGGAGCAATGTATAATGAAAATGAAAGAATTATTCGACCGTGGTGAATTTGTAGTTTCTGCAGAAGTAGGACCGCCAAAAGGGATCCACGTGGACGAACTGGTAGAAGAAGCGAAAACTTATCTGAAAGATGTTCATGCAGTCAATGTAACCGATAACCAGTCTTCTGTTATGCGTCTGGGCTCTCTGGCTATGTGTAAAGTCCTGAAAGATGCAGGTATGAATCCGATCTTCCAGCTGGCCTGTCGTGACAGAAACCGTATCGCTCTGGAGTCTGATCTTCTGAGTGCGGCTATGTTCGGTATCGACAACATCCTGTGCCTGACCGGTGACCACACCAAAATGGGTGACCATCCACAGGCAAAACCGGTATTTGACCTGGATTCCGTATCTCTGCTGCATACCGTAAAACTGCTGGAAGAAGGCGTAGATCTGGGTGGCAATCAGTTGGTTGGCGAACCGCCGAAGTTCTCCAAAGGTGCTGTTGTATCTCCATGCAGCGATTCCGTTGACGCACAGCTGGCTAAGATGGAAAGAAAAGTAGCTGCCGGTGCAGAATATTTCCAGACACAGGCTGTTTTTGAGCCGGAAAAATTCATCAAATTCATGGAAAAAGCAAAACAGTTCGGAAAACCGGTACAGGTTGGTATCATCATCCCGAAATCAGCCGGAATGGTAAGATTCATGAACAATAACGTTGCCGGTATCCATGTTCCGGATGAGATGATCGAAGAACTGAAAGCCGACAAAGAAAGAACAAAAGCAGGTATCACCGGCGTAGAGATCGCTGCACGTATCATCAAAGAGTGTAAGCCATACTGCCAGGGTGTTCATATCATGGCTCTCGGATGGGAATCCAAGATCCCGGATCTGCTGAAACTGGCTGAGATCTAAAAGTATATAAAAGAAAACGCATCCAGATGGTGTAGACCGGAAGATGTTGAAAAATAAGAAGGGCGCAGGTTGCAGAAATACAACCTGCCTCTTTTTTAATTTAAAATATTTTGCCGGGAGTTGGTATTGACAAGTGAGGAAATCTGTCATAAAATAGTTCGTGAACGAACGAACGCTACCGAACTGTTCGCATCCGAATGAACAGAAAGGAGGGCAAAAGGATGCTGAAAATTGACTATAAGGATCACATCGGTTATGAAAACAAACGTCTGGAAAATGAGATCCAAAGCCGGATGGCTGCTTACCGTGCCTCGGTCGGCGGAGAAGATATGACGATGATGCAGTGCTGGATCATTCGATTCCTTTATGAACACAAAGAAAGAGAAGTGTATCAGCGGGATATCGAAGCGGAATTTTCCATTGCCAGATCGACAGCCACAGGAATTCTCAAGCTGATGGAAAAAAAAGGCTACATTCGCAGAGTCAGTGTGGAGCGGGATGCCAGACTGAAAAAGCTGGAACTGACTGCACTCGGTGTGGATATGGAGGAAGGAACCATTCGAAATATCAATCAGATGGAAACACTGCTTCGTCAGGGAATCTCAGACGAAGATCTGAAAGTGTTTTTCCGGGTAATCCGTAAGATGCGTTCTAATATCGAGATTCAACAGGGAGAAACAAACAGGAGGAGAGAGTAATGCTTAAAACGCTGGGAGCTCAGATCAAAGAGTTCAAGAAAGACTCCATCAAGACGCCGTTATTTATGATTCTGGAAGTCCTGATGGAGATGCTGATTCCTTTTCTCATGGCATCCATCATCGATGATGGTGTGGAGAAAGGAGATATCCGCCATATCTGTATCATAGGCGGATGGATGATCGTGGCAGCACTGATCGGTCTGTATGCAGGTATCATGGGTGGTGTCTGTGGAGCGAATGCTTCCGCAGGATTTGCAAGAAACCTGCGAAAAGCCATGTATGAAAACATTCAGCAGTTTTCATTTTCCAATATCGACCGGTTCAGTACCGCCGGACTGATCACACGACTGACCACGGATGTAACCAATGTACAGAATGCATACCAGATGCTGCTTCGTATGTTTGTGCGTGCGCCGATCAGCATGGTCTGTGCGATGATTATGTCCTTTTATATCAATGCAAAACTGGCAAGTATTTATCTGGTGGCAGTTATTATCCTTGGCGCATGCCTGTTCTTTATCATCAGCCGGGTGTCCGGATATTTTCAGGAAGTATTTAAAAAATATGATGATCTGAATGCGAGTGTGCAGGAAAATGTTGCCGGTATCCGTGTGGTAAAAGCGTATGTGAGAGAAGATTACGAAGACAAAAAGTTTTCCAAAGCAAGTTACAATGTATATAAAATGTTTGTAAAAGCAGAAAAGATCCTGTCTTATAATGCACCTTTGATGCAGTTTGCGGTATACAGCTGTATCCTCGGAATCAGCTGGCTGGGTGCGAAGATGATTGTAACCGATCAGCTGACTACCGGAGAACTGATGAGTCTTCTTACTTATTGTATGAATATTCTGATGAGCCTGATGATGGTGTCCATGGTATTTGTTATGGTATCCATGAGTGTGGCGAGTGCAGAACGAATCACAGAGGTTCTGGAAGAAAAACCGGAACTGACCAATCCGGAAAGACCGGTGACAGAAGTAAAAGATGGAAGTATCGTCTTTGATCATGTAAACTTCAGCTACAAAAAAGGAAGTGGCGAATATGTCTTAAAAGATATCAATCTGAATATCCATGCCGGTGAAACCATCGGTATTATCGGTGGAACCGGAAGTGCAAAGTCCAGCCTGGTCAACCTGATCAGCCGTCTGTACGACGTGACCAACGGAAGTATCCGGGTCGGCGGTATGGATGTGCGGTCTTATGATATGGAGACATTACGAAATCAGGTAGCTGTGGTACTGCAGAAAAATGTGCTGTTTTCCGGAACGATTCTGGAAAATCTGCGCTGGGGTAACAAAGAAGCCAGCAAAGAAGAATGCGTCCGGGCCTGCCAGCTGGCCTGTGCCGATGAATTTATCGAGAAGATGCCGGAAGGGTATGAGACGTTTATCGAACAGGGCGGTTCCAATGTATCCGGTGGCCAGAAACAGCGTCTGTGTATTGCCAGAGCATTGTTAAAGAAACCGAAAGTACTGATTCTGGATGATTCTACCAGTGCGGTTGATACCGCCACCGATGCTCGGATCCGGGAAGCTTTTGCAAAAGAGATTCCGGGCACGACAAAACTGATCATTGCACAGAGAATCTCCAGTGTACAGGGGGCAGACCGGATCATCGTCATGAATGACGGTCAGGTAGACGGCTTTGGTACACATGAAGAACTGCTGGCCAATAATCAGATCTACAGAGAAGTATATGAATCTCAGACCCAGGGCGGCGGAGATTTTGACGAGAAAGGAGGTGCCTGATCATGCCAGGACCAGGACCAAGAGGACCGAGAGGTATGAAACCCCAGGTTAAAAATCCGGGAAAACTGATGGGGCGTCTTTTAAAATATGTCGGAAAAAACTATGGAATTCATCTGGTGATCGTGGCAGTGTGTATTTTCGTCAGTGTTATTGCCAATGTCCAGGGAACCATGTTTATGAAAAATCTGATCGATCTGTATATCATGCCACTGATCGGGCAGAGTAGTCCGGATTTCGGACCGCTGCTTGGAGCAATCCTGCGGGTTGCAGGATTTTATCTGATCGGTGTTTTGGCTACTTTTTCCTATAACCGAATCATGGTATATGTGACACAGGGAACACTGAAGAATCTGCGAAATGATATGTTCCATCACATGGAGAGTCTGCCGATCAAATATTTTGATACCCATGCGCACGGCGATATCATGTCGATTTACACGAACGATATCGATACGCTGCGTCAGATGATCAGTCAGAGTATGCCACAGCTGTTATCCAGTGTGATCACGATTGTCAGTGTCTTTGTCAGCATGATCATTCTGAGTATACCGCTGACACTGGTATCTCTGGTGATGATCGCCATCATGCTGTTTACTACGAAGAAAGTAGCCGGACTGAGCGGAAGATATTTCCTTGCACAGCAGAAATCGCTGGGTGCGGTAAACGGTTATATCGAAGAGATGATGGAAGGACAGAAAGTAGTAAAAGTATTCTGTCACGAAGAAGAGAGTCTGGAAAAGTTCAATCAGTTAAATGATGAACTTTATGACAGTGCCAACAATGCAAATAAATATGGTAATATTCTGGGACCTGTCAATGCACAGCTGGGAAATGTCAGTTATGTGGTATGTGCGATCGCAGGTGGTATCTTTGCCACTTACGGAGTTGGCGGTCTGACTCTTGGTGCACTGGCCAGTTTCCTGACCTTTAACAAGAGTATCAATATGCCGATCAACCAGGTCAGCCAGCAGTTAAACAGTGTGGTTATGGCACTGGCCGGTGCAGACCGTATCTTCCGTATCCTGGATGAAAAACCGGAGCTGGACGAAGGATATGTTACACTGGTGAATGCGGAAATTGAGAATGGCGAGGTACGGGAAGCACAGAAACATACAGGTCACTGGGCATGGAAACATTACCACAAAGCGGATAATACAACAACTTATCAGCTGCTGGAAGGTGATGTGGTATTTAACGGTGTGGACTTTGGATATGATGAGAAAAAGATGGTTCTTCATGATATCAAACTCTTTGCAAAACCGGGACAAAAGATTGCCTTTGTTGGTTCTACCGGAGCAGGAAAGACGACGATCACCAATCTGATCAACCGTTTTTATGATATCCAGGATGGAAAAATCCGTTATGATGGTATCAATATCAATAAGATTAAGAAAGCAGATCTGCGTCGGTCCCTGGGGATTGTTCTTCAGGATACGCAGTTGTTTACGAATACGGTTATGGAAAATATCCGTTACGGAAAGCTGGATGCTACGGATGAAGAAGTGATCGCGGCGGCTAAACTGGCGAATGCGGATGGATTTATCCGGAGACTGCCGGATGGCTATCAGACGAAACTGACGAATAACGGTGCGAACCTGAGTCAGGGACAGAGACAGCTTTTGTCCATCGCCCGTGCAGCGGTAGCGGATCCGCCGGTGCTGATTCTGGATGAAGCGACTTCATCCATTGATACCAGAACGGAGAAGCTGGTACAGGATGGTATGGATAAGCTGATGCATGGACGGACCACTTTCGTCATCGCACACCGCCTGTCCACCGTAAGAAACAGTGACTGTATTATGGTCCTTGAAAACGGACATATCATCGAACGTGGAACACACGACCAGTTAATTGAAGAAAAAGGAAAATATTATCAGTTGTATACGGGGAATACGGGGGAACTGGCATAGTATAGTTTTTTCCTAATCGGACGAAACCGGGTTCCTCACATCGAAAAACAGACACCCGCTGGTAACGCACAGCTGAGCTAAGCATTAACTACGGCTATATTCACGAGGGTCAGCGGACCCTCGCGAAAGCCTGCGTAAATGCTGGATCTCATCTGTGCTAAGGGCACCAGCAAAAGGGTGTCTGTTTTTCGATGTGAGGAACCCGGTTTCTGGGTGTTGGAAAGGGAAGAATTGTAAAAAAATTGTAAGAGTGCCTGACACCGTTTAGGAGATTCAGTAGTTATGGGTGTGGAGACTTATGCATTATTTCATATGGACTCGCATAAAATAAAAATGGTATATACTCCTTGACAAATTTGTTTGGA
>CAKRLG010000026.1 GCA_934359255.1 uncultured Ruminococcus sp. | reverse complement strand
TTCTTTTGCTCTTGCATACAAAGTCTGTACCATCGTTTCCGGCACACCTGTCACATTCACTTTTTCTTTCATTGTCTGTCGCCTTCCACTGATTTTTTTACTTCTTCTACCCACTCTACACTATGACAGCAAAACAGTTCTTCATGCTGCATGTTGTGTCTCCGAATATCCGGATAATCCTTCTTACACATTTCGTAAATACCAGCATGGTTACTTTCATATCTTCCTGCTGCTTTTGTAAATTCTGCAATCGACAACTTTTTGTATTCTTCGTTTTTCATGCTTTTCCCTCCAATCACTGTGCTGTTTTCGCCTTACATCCACAAAGCAATCCATTTTTCTTTAAAAACTCAAGTCTTTTACCTCTGGCATAAACACTTGTATCATAACCGGCTTCTGCAAATAAGGCCGCATACAAAGACCCTATCACACCTGCACCATAAATCAATATTCTCATAAAAATCTGCCCTCTTTTTCATTTACAAATAAACCTACAACGCTGGTGTTAGTGGTAACTAACCTATGTCTTCTAAAAAACCGTGTGAAAACAAAACTGTAATTCCACACGGTTTCTTTTCTTATGCATCCAGTATATCACTTTTATCTGGTTTATCAACCAGATTTTGTCATTATGTCTCAATTTCAGAAGAATCCATATTTTTCCATCCATAGCGAAAAATAGAAATCGCCATAGAAGCCTCACTGACTATTTTTCAGTTCTGGCCTTTACTTCTTTTTTTGCTTTACGGATTTCCTGCTCTGCCTGTTTCATCTTTTTCTTCTGTGCTTCATCTACTGCTTCAACAGATGATTTATCCATCGACTTCCATTATCAATTCGGTTGTGAAGCTGTTGCTTTCGTGATAAGATATCTGCATACATTGTTTATGAGGGGGAAGGTTCATGAAAAAATGTTCAAACTGCGGTGCGACTTATAATGACAGCACTAATTTCTGCAGTTCCTGCGGAACACGGCTGACTGCTGTGTCAGCACAAAGATCGACACATCCCAGGCGTAAAAAGAAGCAGCGCAGGCTCGTTGCCCGGCTGGCTGTTCCCGCTGTGGTTCTTATTCTTGTTTTACTCACCGTTTTTATTTTCTTCTGTCGAAAGGAGTATAAACCTTTGATCATCGATCATAATCCATCTGTCTATACCTATGAAGATCTGGTTTCAGATACCGATCTATTAAAATCCCGATATTCCTCTGTTTTCTCTGCAGACAGTCTCGGAGAAACTGCAGATGGGCGACAGATTCTCCATTTTGTTATCGGAAATGAAGATGCATCCAGAAAAATACTGGTCAACGGCGGTATTCACGCCCGGGAATATATCACCTGTCAGCTTGTCATGAAGCAGACAGCCACTTTCCTTAAGCATATAAAAAGCGGAGATTCCTACGGAGATATTTCCTATAAAGATCTGCTTCAGGATACAGCGATCCATGTGATCTGCATGGTAAATCCGGATGGCATCTCTATCAGTCAACAGGGACTGGACGGTGTTCAGACCGATACAGTCCGGAAGAATCTGGAACAGATCTCACAGATGGATGGGGCTTCTCTTTCAGATAACGATTATCTCGAACAATGGAAATCCAACGCAAACGGTGTGGATCTGAACCGAAATTTTGATGCTTTATGGGACAGTTACGCGGATCCTGCCGGACATCCATCTGCCGATCATTACAAAGGAGCGGCACCCGGATGTGAGACAGAAAGTAATGCTCTGATCCAGCTTACTCTACAGGAACACTTTTCCCGTACGATCAGCTATCACACACAGGGAGATGTCATTTACTGGTATTTCGGCCAGGAAGGCAGTCTCTACGACCAGACTCTCTCTTTTGCCAACACGATCTCTGCTACAACAGGCTATCCACTGGATGCTGATTATCAGTCTCTCGATCCCGCAGGGTATAAGGACTGGGCGATCCGGAGTCAGGGGATTCCCAGCCTTACCATCGAAGTCGGCACCGGAGATACCCCTGTTTCACCTGATCAGTTTGAAACTATCTGGGGAGAAAATCAGTTTGTGTGGGAGGAAACGCTTAAAACATTATAATCATGCATAAAAGACAGCCATACAGGAAGAAATCTTTTTTTCCTCTGTATGGCTGTCTTTTCGATTATTTGCTTACAGCTTTGTATTTCTCAGATCCAGCTGTCATCTCCACCAGTGATTGCCAGGCTCAGCAGGGCATCCATTTTTTCTACTTCTTCCACCCCTTCGATTTTCTCGACCAGTTCTGCGGTATCAAGAACATCTTCCAGGGACTCATCAGGGCCAATTTCATAGTCAATCTCGGCTTCGCAGTCCGGGCATGGGATTCTTTTCATCGTCTGCAGGGACAGGAATCGATTGCCACATTTTTTACATTCATAAAATCCGCACTCTTTGGTGCCATCTGGTACGTAATACATGGTTTTACACTCCTCTTTTCTTTCTGACAACAAGAAACAAAGTCATCCGCTTGCCGGTAACTTTATTTCTTATCAATTTTACCATTCCCACAACCAGATAGCAAGTATCACGATTGCCTGCTTTATTTTCACCTTGCTATTTTCCCCTGGAATCGTTACAATAAACACAGATCTTTTTCATCCTGTGGCTGACACACACAGTTGGAAATCAATTTTTATACAGGGAGATTTTTAATTATGATACGTTTTAATAATGATTACAATCACGGTGCCCATCCTGAGATTCTGGAGGCGCTGAGTGCTGTCAATGATACTGGTTTTGGAGGGTATGGTGAGGATGAATGGTGTAAAAAAGCAGCCAACCTGATCCGTGAAAAAATTCACTGCCCGGATGCAGCCATTCACTTTTTCCCGGGCGCTACGCAGGCAAACTTTATTGTGATCGCCAGTGCGCTTTCTTCTGTTCAGAGTGTGATTGCTGCAGATACAGGACATATTAACTGTCACGAGGCAGCTTCCGTGGAAAATACAAACCACAAGATCCAGACGATTCCAAATACAGACGGAAAAATCACCGCTGCACAGATTGACGCATGCGCCGGCGCTTATTATGAGGAAAATGAACCGGAATATTATACAGAGCCTAAGATGGTTTATTTGTCTTTCCCTACCGAACAGGGTACTTTGTATTCACTGGAAGAGTTACGCGCAATCCGTGAGGTTTGTGATAAATATGGAATGTATTTGTTTGTGGACGGCGCACGTCTTGGATATGGACTTGGTGCTGTGGAAAATGATATCAGCGTTGAGGATTTTGCAGCCCTTACGGATGTTTTTTATTTTGGCGGAACAAAATGTGGCGCTTTGTTTGGTGAGGCCGTGGTTATCACTTCGAATGATCTGAAACGGAGATTTAAGGCTTTTATGAAGCAAAACGGAGCAGTTCTTGCAAAGGGATGGCTTCTGGGACTGCAGTTTTATACGTTGCTGGAGAATGATCTTTATTTTGAAATCACGAAAAAAGCGGATGTGCTGGCTATGAAGATTCGGGATGCTTTTGCAAAGAAAGGGATTCCTTTCTGGGTGGAGAGTCCTACGAATCAGCAGTTTGTGATTTTGAACGAAAGGCAGCAGGAAGTGCTTGGACAGAATTATACCTTTGAAAAAACCGGAAGTACACCGGACGGGGTTATTGCGAGATTTTGTACGAGTTGGGCTACTACAGAGGAGGAAGTGGCTCAGTTGATCGGGGATATTGAAAAATTGTAATTTGTCTGTTGTTTGTTCGAAGAGTGAGCTTCAGGACTTCAGGACGGACGAAAGGGAGTGCATGCCCGGTGGGGGCGGACAACCGCTGGTAACGCAAATCTGAGCTAATCGTCTACGCAGACTTTCACGAGGGTCGGCTGACCCTCGTGAAAGTCTGCGTAGACGATTAGCTCAGATTTGCTAAAAGCACCAGCAAAAGGCTGTCCGCCCCCACCGGGCATGCACTCCCTTTCTGGATGTTGGCTGTAAACTAGATCGTGTCCTTTCGTCCGTTTTGCGTCCTCTGCCAAAAACTCTATTTTTTATTTATTTTTATATTTTCGGGCAATCTCCTGCATCTGATCCCATTTCTGTTCCATATCCCACACCAGTTTCAGCTGGGTTCTCGTACGATCCAGATTGTGGGTCGGATAATCAACCTTAAAGTACGTATCCCCTGAGAGATAGTCTGTCAGGAATCTCATACCACACTCATAAGTCATAACCTTCGCCCCGATCGGCAGACACTCAATCTCCATATCGGTCAGCGCACCACCGCATCCTTCTACGAAACCTTTTGCATAAATATCATACAGTTCCATATCACAGGAAATCTTGGAAAGATCTTTCTCATCCTCCGCGCCTGTGCTTGCACCAAAGCGGATGGAATCACCAAAATCATTCACTGCTAACCCCGGCATAACAGTATCAAGGTCGATCACACAAAGACCTTTTCCGGTAGCATTATCCATCAGAACATTGTTGGACTTAGTATCATTATGCGTTACACGAAGCGGAAGTTCTCCTGCTTCTAACAGATCACCCAGCACACAGGCAACATCATATCGATCCTTTATAAACCGAATCTCCTCCTTTACTCCTGCGGCTCTTCCGCATACATCTTCTTCGACCGCTTTTTCAAATGCTGCGAACCGCGCCTTGGTATCATGGAATCCGGCAATGGTCTCTGTCAGAGTATCTGCCGGAAAATCTGCCAGCATTCTCTGGAAATTACCGAAAGCCACAGCACTCTCATAAAAGTCCTGTGGATCTTTTACTTCTTCCAGTGCATATGCATCTTCTACAAAATGATATGCTCTCCAGTACTCTCCAAAACTGTCTATAAAATACGGTTCACCTGACTTTGCACATACAAAATCAAGTGTCTCTCTCTGTGGATCTCCTCCCTGTGCCCTGATTTGTTCTTTCAGATAGTCTGTCACATGGAGAATATTATTCATCAGCGAAACCGGATCCCTGAATACGGACCGGTTCATGTGCTGCAGTGAATACCGATGTGTTTCGCCGTCTCTGTCAAATGACATCATAAAAGTATCGTTAATATGACCATTTCCACAAGGTGTACACTCCAGAAATGTTCCATCAATATCAAATCCCCGGATTGCCTCCTGTCTTCCTGTCTGTAAGTTCTCCCGATTCATAGTTCTATATCCTTTCATATCTCCGGTATATTCAATCGGTATTACCTTTCCAAAACCAAATTTCCATACCGGTATTTCTAATTTGTTTTTTCATACGGATGCCGGTCATATCGTAATCTCAGTCTGTTTTCTACTCCGTATCATATGTGTCATAATATCCAGTATACCATATTGTCAGAAAAACTCAACTTAAAATTCTGTATTCCTATATCTGTATTGTAGAGTCGGTATCGATACAAAATCAAAACCCCTTAATTTCTATAACCGCCTCATCTGTATCCAAAGCTTTTACTTCTTCTACCGTCAGTTCTACAAATTCTGCTACCTCTACATATGACAACTTATGAGATTTTAACATACGTCTGGCTACCTCTATTCGTTCCGCATCTCTGCCTTCCTCCCGGTCAAACTCCCTTTGCCTCTCTTCGTCATACTCATAAAGACACATCTTCACAACCTCCGCCCTGTTCCTTTTCAGGAAATCAGCCATCACGTCTTCTTCCATACACTCCCGGATTGTCCGTTCCACTGAGTCTTCCAACGGTTGCTCCTGTGAATACCTTCTTACCTTATCCACAAAGATCATATAATCCCGCATCGGTCTGCATTTTTCGAAAAGTTCCCGGCTGTTTCCCATATTGATATTTTTCACTTTTACGATCACTTCCAGATTCGGAATCTCCTGCTTTTTTACAAAGGCATCCGAAAGTCTCAGTTCCCCTTCCTCATCCATCTTCTGTTTTCCATTATAAAACACTACAAACGTAGGTGATGGAAGCGGAAGCATCTTCGTACCATAAATATTCTTATCCTTCACCAATACCGAATACGTGTCACTTGCATAAAACAGACAGCGTAACGGCATGTTCGCATTTTTTGTAGACTGCTGCTCAAACAAAAACAGTTCATCATGCAGCACATAAGCCACATCATTTTTCATTGACAAATAGATCGCGTTCTCCAGCGTCACCACCTGTAGCTCACTGGCATCTTTATAATCTGAACCATTCATCGCATTATAAAGCTCTAATAATTTCTCCTTGTCATTAAAGATCATCCGAAATAAGCGATCTTTGTAATCCTTCGCTGCTTTTACATTACTCATATAAAATCCTCCTGTCTTTCGAGAGAAGGATCCTCTGCTTCGCTTCCTCAGAACCCTCCTCTGCCCCTCTCTTATTTAATTTGCATTGGAAATTTCTAAGTCCGCGAACGCGGTTTGAATCAAATAGATACGGCTGAGTGCCGTAAAGAAAAATAGAAATATAAAATGCTTATAATTATCATACCCTAAAAGTTATGTTTCGTCAAATACAATTTGTTTTACAGTCTGATATTTTCAATATTATCAATATTCGTAGACATACATTTATGCAATTATTATAGATCATTCAGGAACGAACAGTAGAATATTTCTGTTTGTTCCTGAATCCATGAGTTATGTTTTATCAGTGATCAATTCAAATGTAGGAAAATTGTAAGTGTACCTGACACCTGTTACTTCCGTTTTTGGTCGGTTTCCAATTGTTTTTGCAATGCGATACGGAAATCAAATAACCGAATGGTCAAAGAATTGTTTCCAGATTTGTATATTTTAAAGTTAACATATATAATATTTTTTGTCACCATTTATACAAAATAAAAATGCTATGATAACTGACTGTAAAGCTCTTTCAGTTATCATAGCTTTTTTGTAATTATGCTCTTTACACAAACGGATTATAAAATCTCCCAAACAAGATCGTCACCGTCAGGCTCACTCCCAGCAGCACAACTCCGAGTCCCAGCACGATAAAATCATTTCTTGCGAATGACCGTTTCGTATACCATGTTCTCTTTTTGTGTTTTCCGAATCCCCTCAGTTCCATCGCATTCGAGATCGTATCGATGCGGTTCAGGCTTGTAAGGATCAGTGGCAGCAGGATGTTGACAGAGTTTTTCATTCTTGCGAAAAAGTGTTCTTTTTTTCCAAGCTCCACACCTCTCGCCTGCTGTGCCTGGCTGATGCTGTGGTAGTCTCGCTGGATGTCCGGGATGTAACGCAGGGCGATGGCCACGGAATAGCCTACTTTGTAGGAGATACCGATGCTGTTCAGGCTGGCAGCGAATTCACTGGGATTGGTCGCTGAGATAAACAGGATCGCTACCGGCAGTGCCACGAAGTATTTGATGGAAATATTTACCATATAAAACAGCTGCTCCGCTGTCAGATCATACCTCCAGAACAGATGACAGAGTACATGCCGGGTGCCATACAGTGTTGTTCCCTGATCCGGGTCGAACAGGAAGATGAACAGGTTGTTCAGCAATAAAAAAACAAGCATAAAAATCATCATAAAACGGACTTCTTTGAAGCGGATCTTGCTGAGTTTGAACGCTGAGATACTCACCGCCAAAAGTCCCAGAAGCACCCAGGTGTTGTAGGTGATCATGCTGGCGAAGGTAAATAACAGGAAAAATGCCAGCTTGGTAGTTCCGGTGAGTCTGTGAACTACACTTTCCCTTGGCAGATAATTTAATACCGTATTAGCGGCCATGGCTGCGCACCTCCCGATCTTCTTCGATAAAACATTCCACAAAGGCTTCCGGCGGCGTGATACCTGCACGGTTTGCCAGAGTGAATAAACTGGTTTCCTTCAGAGCCGCCCTCTCAACTAATTCCCGATTACATAAAACTGCCGCCGCACTGTCATCAGCGATCAGCCGCCCGTCCGCAAAGACAAGTGCCCGCGGTGTATATTCCAGCATCAGATGCATATCATGGGTGATCATCACAACGGTGACACCCTCTTCATTTAATTTTCGCAAAAATTCCATAATTTCTGTATAATGATGAAAATCCTGCCCCGCCGTCGGCTCATCCAGAATGATCAATTCCGGATTCTGTACCAGGACACTGGCGATGGTCACACGTTTTTTCTGTCCGAAACTCAGTGCTGAGATCGGCCAGTTTCGGAACGGATACAGGCCACAGATCTTCAGCGTCTCTTCCACCCGCTCCCGGATCGCAGCCTCGTCCATTCCTGTATTGCGAAGGCTCAATGCCACCTCGTCAAAAATCATGGTCTTGGAGAGCATCTGGTTTGGATTCTGCATCACGTAGCCGATATGTTTTGCTCTGTGACGGATATTTTCTGTCAGCAAATTCTTCCCTGCAAAGCGAATCTCTCCCTGCTCCGGATCCTCGAAGCCACAGACCAGTTTGGAAAATGTCGATTTTCCGGCTCCGTTCTTTCCTACGATGCTGACCATCTCTCCTTTTCGGATCGTCAGGCTTACATCCTGAAGCGTCCGCTGTCCTTTTGTATATCCAAAACTCAGGTTTTTCACTTCCAAAAGAGGCTCTCTCTCCGACTCCTGCTTTCCTGCCATACGCGACTGGAACCACTGCTTTAACTGTTTTACATCGTCTTCCGGCAGTGCAACCCTGTCTGCATGGGATGGCTTTTTCTCCGGTGTCAGCGTGATTCCGGCATAGCGCATCGCAGTCAGATACAGTGGCTCCCGGATCCCATTTTCAGCAAGAAGATCCGTTGCCAGAAGCTCATCCGGATGCAGATCTGCCAGGATCCTTCCTTCACTGACCAGGATGATCCGATCCACATCTCTCCATAATACATCTTCCAGACGATGTTCGATGATCACTACCGTAGTGTCGGTCTCTTTCTGGATCTCATCGATCAGCTCGATCGTCTGTTTTCCGGTTGCCGGATCCAGATTGGCAAGCGGTTCATCAAATAACAGGATCTTCACCTGATCCACCATAACACCGGCAAGACTGACCCGTTGTTTTTGTCCGCCGGAAAGTTCATGGGGTGCATAGTCAAGATGGTTATTGATTTTTACCAGTTCTGCTACTTTTCGCGTGATCTGATGCATCTCATCCTGGGGCATACAGCTGTTCTCCAGGGAAAACGCGATATCCTCTCCTACAGTCAGTCCGATAAACTGTCCGTCCGGATCCTGCAGAACCGTTCCCACATGAGCGGAAAGCTCAAAAATACTGCTTTTTGTGGCATCCACCCCATCGATGATCAGTTCGCCGGTGGCTTCGCCCGGATTGGAACAGGGATTCAGTCCGTTGATACAGCCCGCCAGAGTACTTTTCCCGCAACCGGAGGGACCTGCGATCAGAACTCTCTCACCCGGATAGATATCCAGATTGATATTTGTTAAAGTCGGTCGTTTCTGGGCACGATACTGAAAGGAATAATTTTTGAATGAAATAACAGGGGATTGTTTGTTTGTCACGTTTTTCTCTACCTCGTCTTACTATTTACAAAAGAAAAAGCTTTTTCACAAGCCTCTGAGACTTTATGAGAAAGCTTTTTCGTAATCAGCAACTGATTTTATTCCTGATCCAGGGATCCTTTTTTGGCAATGGTCTTTGTGTAAGCCAGGATCAGAAGTCCGCCTACTACCACACCGGTGATCGTATTGGATACTGCGGCAAATGCACCCTGTGCAAATACTTTTTTTGCCGGTTCAGCATAAATCAGAATATCCAGTACCGGAGCCACTACAACCCATCCGATGACATGAGCAACTACGTTTGCGATTGCAAATACTGCTGCTTTTGCTTTACCGAAATCACCTTCCTGGACGTTCAGCTTTCTGGCGAATGCTCCTACAACCACACCGACAAATGCAGATGTGATCACCCAGCTCCACCACGGGATTCCACCCCAGGACAGATCCACCAGTGTATGACCGATGAAACCGATCAGACCACCGGCTACCGGACCGTACATAGCAGCCAGCAGAGCCAGTACTGCATACTGAAGACTGATGTTGGTGTTCGGAACCGGGCTCGGGATCGCCACAAAACGTCCCAGCACAAAGAACAGAGCCGCGCCGATACCGATGGCTACCACAGTTTTGATACTGTTATTCTTTTTCATATTCATTTCCTCCCTCGTGTTTTCGCTGCTGCAGGCTCCGGCTTTATCAGAGACCTCAGCAACGCCATATTCTTATATAGTATACGCTGTTTTATGGAAGGTTGTCAACTGTTCTCTGCGTCTTATGTCCGCATGATATCCCGTCTGTGTTACTGTTTACTCCGTTCCAGGCATCACGCTGCGCGATACACCGAATCTTTGCTGATCGCATAGATTCGTGCGATATAACCCGGGTTTTCTGTGACCTTCGCTCATGAAAAACGCCTCGTGGAATATTACCGGATCGCTGCCACAATCGCCCGTTCCATCACATATGCTGCCAGGGTTCCCGCCACATTCAGATCCGCTTCCACATCTCCTGCGGATGCCGCGTAGATACTGTCGCCGTCTGCCATGGTTCCTACAGGGTTGATGCACCGTGCATAGGCATTTCTGGTCATGGATGCGATCTTATTCATCTGTGCTTTATTGAACTTTCCATTAGTGAACACTGCTCCGATCGTTGTATTGCCGGTAAAGAGATTCTCTCTCCTTCCCATCTTCCAGAGTTCTTCGCAACTGTCACCAAAAGACGTTCCATCTGCCGTAAGAAGTCCGGCGATCTTTTTTCCGGTGGATGGATCAAAGATATCCCCCAGTGCATTGACCGCTACGACAGCTGCCATCCGAAGTTCTCCCAGCTCTACGGCATACATACCGAGACCGGATTTCATCGCACGCTCCATGCCACAGATCTTACCTACTGTAGCACCGGTTCCGGCGCCCACACTGCCGCAGGAAGGATTGCCGCCTGCCAGTGCCATCTCGCAGGCCGCATATCCCATTGCACTGTCCGGCCGGACAGTGGCACTTCCGTAACCCAGGTCATAGATACAGGACTGGCACACCAGCGGAACCTTGGCATAACCTGTCTCAAACCCGATTCCGTGGTCTTCCAGGCAACGCATCACACCGTCTGCTGCTGCCAGTCCATAGGCGGATCCGCCGGATAAAACGATCGCGTTGATCGGGTTATCCGCTGTAACCGGAGAAGTCAGCGGAGTTTCCCTGGATGCCGGTCCTCCACCACTGATATCCACTCCGACAACCGCACCCTTCTTATCAAATAAAAGTACAGTCACACCGGTTTTTGCCTCGTCACTCTGGACATTACCGATGGAAACCTCCGGCATATCCGTTATTGCTATTTCACGTATTCCTTTCATTGCTCTCACTCTCCTGATAAATATACATCCTGATACAAGAAGCATGCCGGACTTCCTTTCCGAAATCTTCCGGCATGCTTCTTATCATGTGAAATGTTCTTGTTTTGTATCCTCTGATTATTGCTTAGATTCTGTGTAATGCAGCACTCAGCGCTCTTGAGATTGCTCCTGCCAGGATAAAGCAGACGATCGCCTCAATCAGTCCCTGTACACCGACGAATGCCACAACAAAGGTAAATGGGTTACTCACTCCCAGAGATGTCACAAATCCCTGGATATAATCTGTATGATAAAAAATCAGCACAAGCGCACTCATAAAAAACAGAGTGTTCAAAAGCGGGCAGGCAAGACTCGCCACCAGATAGGCACCATTTTTCATTTTTCCGCGAACCGCTTTAAAAATCAGTCCTGTGATCCATCCTTCCAGGATTCTCGGAACGATACATACCACTGCTGTTCCCAGCGGATTGATGCTGAATAACATGGTTCCGAAAGCACCCATACCGAAGCACTGCATAAAACTGGTAATACCGAATGCCAGTCCGCAGATCGCACCGCCCAAAGGTCCGAGAATCATCGCCCCAACTGCTACCGGTACTGTCAGAAACGTAATAGATAATCCAAGTGTCCGGAAATATCCCAGCGGGGTAAATGCCATAACGAAAATAATGGTCACCATCAGTGCCAGTTCCACCAGATACCGTGTCCGTGATGCATGTGTGTTGTTCATAGTTTCTTTTTTCTCCTCTTCTGTCCGATGAAACGGCATACCACCATAAAATACAGCTATACGTTCCCTGTCTCTCGGCTCATTAAATTATAGAATATTGGGAATAAAACTGAACATCAGATACCTGTGGAAAAACAGACATACAAACAGACAGCTGTACAATATCTACATATTCATACAGCTTTGGATAAGATTTCATGGATCCTCCGCATAGTTGCCGCCTGTCTATGGTCAGCACCATCATCGTTTCCAGATTTTTAAAATAATATCAAAATGGTTGATGCGTTTTCACACAGGAATAACGTTCTTTTCTACTATACCATCATTTTCTTAAATAGCAACAAAAATTTCCGGAAAACATTGTATTTCTTTCGAAACATATCGGAACGGAATATCGCTTGTTGCTTGCGTAAATCAAAATTGATCCACCGGACCAATTATTGATATGCAACGCAACGAGAGAAACTATGCCTCACGAATTTACTCGTTATGCAACGCAAAAAAGCGGTACCAGAATCTTTCCTGATTCTGATACCACCCGATTTTAATCTTTAATATAATGTTTCTTTTAATTTTGCAATGGTCTGTTCCCAGTCCGGAACAAGCATATCCTGTTTCTTCACATAGATAACTTTATACATATTATCATATGGAATACGGTCTTTTACCAGTTTGTACTGTAACAGAGATGGAGACTTCGCAAGCAGAGACCACATCTCATCTTCCGGGATGTTATGAGTTACCAGCGGAAGAACATCTTCAGCAAAACTGTACAGTTCCGGAAGGCTCATATCCTTAATCTTTTCCATCATCTTGGTCAGAACGGTTCTCTGACGTTCGGTACGCTGATAATCGGCATTACCGACATAGCGGATACGCGCATAGGCTACTGCCTGTATACCGGAGCAGGTCTTAGTTCCACCTTTTATAAAGTAATAGCTGTTTGGATCCAACTTTCTCAGATTACACATCTCTGTGATGTAATTATTGGCAACTCTCACTTCATCATCGGAAAGTGTCAGTTCCACACCACCCAGCTTGTCAATGATGTCGATCATGCTGTTAAAATCAACAGATACATAACGATCCACCTGAACCTTGTAGTTCTGTGTCACTGTTTCCAGAAGCAGCGGACCGGCACCATTGGCATGGGCTGCATTCAGTTTTCTCATACCGATACCGGGAATATTCACATAGGTATCACGCATCAGAGAAATCATGCTGATCTGCTTTTTCTCATAATTCAGAGACATCAGGATCATACTGTCTGAGTTTCCTGCCCAGGACTTGTCACGGCGGTCAACCCCTACCAGCAAAACGTTATATACATTTCCGTCATTTGTAACCGGTTCTGAATCGGCAAACTCGGCCAGTTTTGCATCCAGTTCCTGTTGTTCTTCGTCCGATAAAACTTCTCCGGTTGCATCTTCCGGATTCACTTCATCTTCAGCAGTTGTATCTTCCCCTACGTTTGTAAAGTCTTTCATCGCATCTTCATCCGATGTGTAATTACTGGATCTGTAGAATCCATGAGTAACTCCGTAAACAGCTCCGACCGCACCCAGGATCAGAACTACGATCACTACAAGAGCAATCAGCAGAGCTTTTTTCTTTGATGAATGTTTTTTCATAATTTTTCCTCATTTGTACTGTCGCATCGCAACAGTTCCGTTACTGGACCACGATTGTCAGTTTTGCTTCGTTGGAACGGTTTCCGTCCGTATCAACGACGTAATAAGTCTGCTCATAAGTGCCTGGAGTGTCTTTATCGAATGTGTCTCCGGAAATCTCGATCCGTTTGTACAGAGTTTCTTTGCTGTCCTTATCATCCGTTACACTTTCCACATAAGAGATACGGTTAATCGACTCTCCTTTTTTGATCGTCACACGGTTTGTTGACAGTTTGATCCTAGGAGCTTCCGCCGAAAGATTATCTGTGGAATCGTCTTCCTCACTGTCATCTTCTGATGTTGTGTCAGCGCTTGCCTCCTCCGTGTCAGATCCGGCATCCGGTGTCACTGACGGAGTCGGAGTTGGCGTATCTGTCGCTTCCGGTGTTGCAGAAGGCTGTGCATCTGCACTCTCATCTGTTGCCGTTTTCTCTGTGGCATCTGATGTTGCTGCCTGGTCATCTGCAGCCGCACGATACGTTACTACTTTATTTGCTTTTCCCACATTGTTGCGGGAGTCTCTTGCAACATATACAATCGTAGCAGTCTGTCCGTCTTCGTTGGGATATACGCTCTCAACAACCAGGCTTTCTGTCACATCACCATCTTTATTATCTGTCGCTGTCACTCCGTCCAGAAGTCCGTCATAGCTGTCACCTGCTGTATACACGATCTCGTTATCCTGGAACTGGATCTCCGGCGGCGTATTGTCTTCCGAAAACTTCATAAAGCCCACAAAGCCCATCAGTCCAAGACACAGAATCACCATAATTGCTATGATACCTTTTTTCATTCCTTTTTCCACGCCTTCCTCTGTTTAATCTTCATGTCCATACTTGCCGTATTTTCCATATTTTCCATAGTATTTGCCATAATATTTACCATAGTAGCCCTGTTTGGACATATCTACTTTATTCAGAACAACACCAAGGATCGGACAGTTACTCTTTTCCAGCTGCTGCTTTACGTCCTGTGCAAACCGATAACTGATCACACCGGATTCGATGACGATCATCGCACCATCACATTCTTCCGCGATAATCGCGCTGTCGATAACGCTTCCCAGAGGCGGGGTATCGATCAATATGTAATCATATACTTTTTTGAGGGAATCCAACATCGCTTTAAAATGACGGCTTCCCAGCAGTTCTGCAGGATTTGGCGGAACCGGTCCGGCAAATATAATGCTCAGATTCTTTACATTGGTGGAGCAGATCACATCGATCAGAGGTGCCTGTTTGGAAAGATAGTGGGTCAGCCCTTTTACAGAACCTCTCACTTTTGTTCTTCCCACCAGTACAGATTTTCGCATATCCGCATCGATCAGGATCACTTTCTTTCCTGCTTCTGCCATGGAAACTGCCAGATTCATGGTGACACTGCTTTTTCCTTCATTTGGCGTACAGCTTGTTACTGCGATCACTTTTTTATCTTCTCCACAAAACTGGAGATTGGTACGGAGAGACTTGTAGGCTTCTGTTCCGCTGTAGTCCATCTCCTGCACTTTAATTTCTACATTTTCCACAGCTTTTTATCTCCTTTTATGTTTTTTCGCACGTTTTTTCTTCTTTTTATCCGTCTGTAACAGAGGAATGGTTCCCAGAGTACTAAGCTGCAGATAACGTTCTACATCTTCTGCTGTCTGAATGGTATCATTCATAATAAAGCGGATCAGGATAATGGCAACTGCGATCATACATCCCAGGACACCACCGATCAGACCATTCTTTGAAACACTCGGACTGTACTTTTCAGCCGGGATATTGGCCTCATCTACAACGTTAACCGCTTCGGAATTCATAACATTTTTGATATGTTCTGCGGCTGTATCACGCACTGCATTGGCAATATCTCTTGCCATATAAGGATCCTTATCCAGTACACTGATGGTAATGATACGGGTATCTGTCGTATTGGATACGGAAATCTTGTTTACCAGCTGTTCATGTGTCATATCCAGACCAAGCTGTGCAATAACCGCTTCCGTAACGGTACGGCTCTGGATCATCTCTGCATAGTCTTTTGTCAGCAGGGTACTGGTCTGCATATCTGCGCTGGTCAGTGTATCGTTGTTCTGTTTTGCCAGCACATACATCTTGGTTACGGACTGATACTGAGGGGTGATAAATACTTTCGTTCCTACGATTGCCACCAGACCCAGGACAAGCCCGGACAGGATAATGATTCCCAGGTGACTCAGCAGTACAGAGAAAATCTCCCTCAGATCGATCTCGATCTCATCGTTGTTCATCTGATTTTGTTCCATATTCTTTCTCCTATCTTCCTTCCTCTATGATCTCACGGGGATTTCTGATCAGAATCTTATCTGCATACTCCCGTCCCATAGTCTTCTCCATATATTGGGCACAACGGCCCATCTGGGGTTTTCTGTCCCCTGTATTATGTGCATCACTGCCTACAAAATGCAGCAGGTTCTGCTTCATAACCTTTTTACAGAATCTCTTCATACCCCAGCCTTCCACACCGCTGATACTGTCCGCATTCATCTGTATGTACGCGCCCATATCCACCAGCTGTTCGAGATGTTCCAGATTCTTTCTGATAACCGGATAGCGTTCTGCATGTGCAATGATCGGTTCATATCCGTTGCTGATCAGCTCATAACATCTTTCCTGAATAAAACGAAAATCATGTGCTTCGGAAAATTCTGTCAGTACAAACCGCGTATCTCCCATGGTTGGTCTTTTCCCCGCATTCAGAGTTTCTACCATATCCAGATTGGCGTGAAACTCGCATCCCAAAAGGAGCCTGAGATCCGGGGCAATCTCTTTTGCTGCCTGCTGAACCTGAAGATACTGCTGCCTGATCTTTTCCATCGGTGTCTCAAACATCCTTCTTCGAAAATGCGAAGTTGCAAAAATCGTCCGCACTCCATCGTTATATTCCATCTGAAGGATCTTTTTTGTGATTTCAATCGTATCCGCACCATCATCCACATGGGGAATAATATGTGTGTGGATATCATACAAACCTTCCATATACTTTCCTTTCTGTTCTTTCTGCTCGCAATCGTTTTTATTATACAGAAGCTTCTTATATTTGACAAGCAAAAGATTGCACAAAATAATTAACAGAATCTCTTATTGATACTGTTCACTGGTAATATCCCGCGAGGTGTTTTTTGTGAGCGAAGGTCACAGAAAACCCGAGACATATCGCGCGAATTTATGCGATCAGCATAAATTCTGTGCATCGCGCAGCGTGTTGCTGAACACGGAGTGGACAGTAACCTTTTATTTCATGATCCTCCATGCCATCCAGACTCCGGCGATCCCTCCGGTCAGTTTTCCTGCCAGAAGTGCTCCTGTCGCCGGAGCATCCACACCGAGAACAAATCCCAGATGTGCCGCCACCATAGATGTGCCACATACCAGAAGGGCTGCATTCATGACGATTTCTCTTTCGTTCATCCGCTTCATATCTGCGATTACCGGAAGTGCGCTTACTATTCCCACCAGCAATCCCGCCGTACCGTTCCTTCCAAGACCGATTTTTTCCCCGATCCATTCCAGCGGATTCTTCAACAGCCTCTGCAATATTTCCGCAAATGGCAGACTGCCAAGGAGAACGATTCCGATTGAGGAAACCACCTTCAGTGCCTCATCCAGAGGAGTCAGGCCGGGAAGCAGCTGCAGACCCGTCATATAAGAAAATGCTCCAAGCGCAATTCCTATAGTACCCGCACTGCGGATCACCGTTGCAAATACCCGAAACCCATGGATCATTCCGTCCGGAAACCGGGAAATTCCAAAAACCAGAAGAATCGCAAGAATCAGAACCGGAATGCTCTGAAAAAGCAGTTTCCCCAGAGAAACACCGCACATCAGACCACCTGTCAGGATTCCCACAGGAAGCATGCATAAGCCTGCAAGAATCCCTTTGGCAAACAATGGTTTTTCCCGTTCTCCCAACATTCCCATTCCAACAGGGATCGTAAAAGTAATGGTGCATCCAAGGGTTGCTCCCACGATAATCCCACCGTACCGGCCGATTGCCGGATCCTGTGCCAGTTCTTTACAAAGCTGATAGCCGCCCATATCAATAGCCAGCACACCACCCAGCATCCCAGGATCAAGATGAAGGATCCTGTAAAACGGAACAATCGTATGTTCCAGCCCCAGTGAAAGTAACGGTGTTATACAGATCAACCCAGCCATAGAAAGCGCCGTCGGTCCGAGAAGTTGAAACCCATCCTCGAATCGTCTGCCCAGACCAAACTTATTTCCCGCAAGCTGATCCACGCCGCCGATCAGGGCACAGATCGCCATCACCCACATCACTATCTTATCCATTTTTCGTACTCCCCCGTCACCTTACTATTATTTTTCCGTGCATCTGTGTAAAAGCCACAACGTATTTTTCATACAATGAAAGCAAATATGCTGCACATCCCCACAATATTCTCCATCCGCATGCAGTACCACCGGCTGATCCAGTTCCATCACGATCTCAGATCCGTCTTTCACATCAAATCCACGGATTCTTCCCTGTTTTCCCATTGCCAGCAGCGGAAGCAGGAAAAATGTTTTCCATTTTGGTATTCCGGACGCACTGCTCAGAGAGATCTTTCCATCATCCGGTACACTTTCCGGTGCCATCGGAACCCCGCCGCCTTCTGCCCTCAGATTCATGGCCGCAGCAAAGATCATATTTTCATAACTCTCTGTTTCCCCGTCTGTCGTTACATCCGCCTGAAAGGTTCTCATGGAAAACAGAGTCTGAACTGTCAGCATCAGATACGTCAGCTTTCCCAGGTGAAATCTGTTCAGGATCTTTTTCAACTTTGAATGCAACGCCTTCTTACATACAATCGCATCCAGACCGGCACCTGCACTGATACCGAAGATTCTTGGCTTTTCGCACCCTTCCCAGCTTACTTTCCCAAGATCGATTCGCTGCAGTTTTTCTCCGTTTTGTTCCTGGCCGATACAGGCTGTGATTTCCCGCAGATCTTCTCTGGTATTCCGAAGGATTCCGAGATTTCTGGCAAAATCGTTGCCGGATCCTGTGGGAATCACGCCAAGGCGGACACGGTCAAAATCCGTAATGCCATTCAGCACTTCATTGATAGTTCCGTCTCCCCCTACCACCAGCAGATAGATGGGTCCTTCCGGAATCTTTCCACAGATCTGTCCGGCCAGCTTCACTGCATGTTTTTCATAACGGGTCAGATATGCATTATATGATATTCCATTTTCCTGTAAATATTCTTTTGTTTCCTTCCATACCGCCACTGCACTTCCGGTACCGGCACCGTTATTTACAATAATCTGTATCTTATTCATAATTTATTTTTCCTTTGTTTTTTACTCAATGATTTTATTGTACCGCAGCCAAAGGCTTTTTACAATCTATAAAATCTGTGCTACAATATTTACCGGATTTAATAATAATCTGTAATACCAATCATATCTCAAAGGAGTTTATTTATTTTATGCAAATTACATTTCCTTCTTATTATAAAAAGTTTTCCTGTATCGCAGATGCCTGTCCGGATACCTGCTGTGCGGGATGGCAGATCATGATCGATGACAAAAGCCTGAGCAAATACCGCCATTTTCAGGGATCTTTCCGGAATCGGCTGCATAACGATATCAACTGGAAAGAACATGCCTTCCGCCAGTACGGGCATCGCTGTGCATTTTTAAATGAAGAAAATCTCTGTGATATGTATATAGAAGCGGGATCCGGGATGCTCTGTGATACCTGCCGCAGATATCCACGGCACATTGAAGAATTCGAGGGTATGCGGGAAATATCCCTGTCCCTCTCTTGTCCGGAAGCAGCACGGATCATCCTCTCCCAAAAAGACCCGGTTACTTTTCGCACTTTTGAAAAAGAAACTGCCGAAGAAGCCTATGAAGATTTTGATTACTTTCTGTTCAGCGCGCTGATGGATACGAGAGATTATCTGCTCACTGCGCTTCAGGATCGCAGTGTTCCGGTACGATATCGGATGGCAAAACTTCTGGTGTGCACCCATGATTTTCAGCTGGCGGTGAATAAACAGGAACTTTTTTCCTGGGAAACAATCCGCGCACGACATGAACAGTCCGGTTTCTCTTCTGCTTTTCGAAAGAAGATTTCCGGTCGGTGTTTTCCGGATATGGATCGGGTCGATCTGATGAAACAGATCTGGAAAACCATCGTTCCGAAACTGGAGGTTCTCTCACCGGACTGGACCGTTTTTTTAAAGGATACACTGATTTCTTTGTATCACACCTGTCCGGAAGAAACATCCTATATGGAACTTCTCCTTGATTTTCAGGACACTTTCCCGGAATGGCAGGTACAGAAAGAACAGTTGCTGGTATACTGGCTGTATACATATTTCTGTGGTGCTGTGTATGATGAAAAAATCTTTGCCAAAGGAAAAATGGCGGTGGTCTGTACACTTTTCATCGAAGAGCTGGTGCTGGGACTCTATGCCCGGAAACGGGAAAAGTTGGAACCAGTGGATCTGGTGTCCGTCTGCTATCGATTCTCCCGGGAACTGGAACACTCGGATCAGAACCTGAATACGCTGGAAGAACTGCTGGATCAGGAAGAGGTATTTTCACTGGAACATCTGATGACACTGTGTAGCATCTGATGGTTGCTGCCGGCATCCAAATTGGTCCTCCGGACCAATTATTAATATGCAACGACCGGAATAAAACGCAGACCGCTTGTGACATCCACCTTATACGCCGCAGTATGCATCCTCGCGGAGCGTTTTTCGCTTTACTGAAAACAAAAAAGAACAGGAGCGAATTGTCCGAAAACAATCCTCGCCTGTTCTTTTTTATACTTTTTATACATAATGATGTTGGGGTCAAAAGGTATTTTGACCCCTTTGATACCAGATTGCTACGTGCTTTGCACTCTTGCAAGCAAGCTTGCATCAGCTTTCTGACCTTTTGACCCTGGTATCATATAATTCTGTCACCACACATCAGTACAGCAGGATCGGATATCCTTTATCGATTGTCTCATAGATAATCTTCGCCTGATCCGGCGGCAGATTGATGCAGCCGTGACTTCCTTTGGTCTTATAGGTGTCTCCGCCAAAGCTTGTCTGCCAGCTGGCATCGTGAAGTCCCTGTCCGTAAACAAACGGCATCCAGTAGGTAACCGTGGTATCATATCCATACACATCACTGCTTAAGGTAAACGGACTTGCTTTGTATGCAATCGGCCATGCCCCACGGTATGTTTCTCTTCCTTCTACCGGAAGACCACTGACGATATCAGTCTCTGTCACCAGTGCCCCATTCTTGTACAGCCACAGGTGCTGCTGTTCCAGACTGACTTCTATGTAACTTCCGTTCAGGTCATCCGTTCCGTTTCTGGAATAGCCCGATTTACTGTATACCGGTTCTCTCGTCACAGCTGCCCCACCATCAATATCTGCCAGAAGCTGTGTCAGTTCTCCTTCCTGGTCTACCCGGTAACCATATTCATTACCTTCGATGGTGATCGCTTCACCGCCTGTAGTCGTGAAGGAACGTGGCCGGTAGATAGTATTGTATTTTGTGGCAAGATTCTTGATATACTCCTGCGCCTGTGCGGTATCAACGGATACACTTTCATCGGAAATCACCAGCCAGGAACAGATAGTCGCATTGTCCAGAACCTGAGTTTCTTTTCCGAATGTATACGTTACGGAAACTCCTTTGTACTTTTGCAAAGCAGCATTTAACGTGGTTACTTTTTCCTGTAATTCCTGAGCATCCTGTGTAACAGCTGCTTTCCGGTAGAGATCTGATGTAATTTCCACGTTCAGTCCTGTTTTCGGAAAATCCCCTTCAATCTGCGGGCGGATCTGTTCCTCCACATATGCTTCCACAGCTGCCTGATCCATATGATTACCCAGTGTCTCCGGGACTATCACATAAGCACTCTGGTCGCTGTTATATTCCACGTATGCATCGGTTGAATCCACACGGTCTGTGGAAAGCTGAAAGTGTTCCTCCGTCAGTGCCGCAGAAAATGTCTCATCGTTTCGTTCTACCTGATAAGCTACCGTAAGACCTTCCTGTTTCGGGAAGAAGCCGCCTTCTTTCCATCGTTTGTCTCTCAGTGTTTCCAGATCCTGTTTCAGCTGTTTTTCGTTGATGCTGTAACCAAGATCACCGAGTGTGGTCTGATAATCCGTTTCCCCATTTTCCTGAAAAGTAACCGGTACTTTCTTAAAATCATCTGCCAGCATCCCTGCCGTCTCTTCCACACTGCGTCCGGATACATCCTCTCCAAAAATCTTGATCCGGCTTCCCATGGTTTTTGTTCCCATATAGTGTGCATAACCAAACAATCCTGCTACCAGTCCCGCCATAACAAGCAGGCAGACAACCAGCAGGATGATATATATTTTTTTTGACTTTTTTTTACTCTTCATTCGTCTTTCTTCCCTGCCCTTTTTTCTGTTGTTCTGACATCATCTGTCTAGAGCGTGTCTGAAAAATCATTTCCGCAAACTGGGACTCGCAGCTCACGAAAAGCCTTTTTCAGTCACGCTTATTATACTATACATTTATGAAAAAAAAATAATGAAAATATAACAATTTTCTTTCTTCATAGAACGCTTTTTTAACAGGTTGACGAATCTTTCTGCAGACTGAAATTTATCGGATTATTTCTGTACATATTTCTCTTTCAGTTCTTTCACTTTCGCCAGGTATGCCTGGTCCTGTTTTCTCTTCAGAAGTTCTGCACGGATCGGATCCTTTACTTCAGCGAATCCGGCTTCTTTGGCTTCGTTTTTCTTCTCAACCTTGATCAGATGATAACCAAACTGAGTTTTTACCGGTCCTACCACATGTCCCGGTTCTGCCTGGAAGGCTGCGTCTTCGAATTCTTTCACCATCTGGCCTTTTCCGAATTCACCCAGGTCACCGCCCTGTGCACCGGATGGGCAGGTGGAAGATTCTTTTGCCGCTTCTTCAAAAGTCTTTTCCCCGTTCACGATGGATTCCAGAATAGCTGCACATTTCTCTTCGGAATCGGTCAGGATATGCTTTGCATTTACCGTAGCTCCTTTTACAAACTGTGCTTTGTTCTGTTCATAGTAATCTTTCACTTCCTCATCAGATACACTGACACTCTCGATAGTCTCTTTTAATACCATCTGTACCAGGATATCCTGTCTTGCATTTTCCATTCCTTTTTTATATTCTTCAGTCTCATCAAGCTTCTCATCTTCTCCGCATTTTGCCAGTGCATGGAAAGTGATCAGCTGTTCTTTGCAGTGTTCTTTAAACTGTGGATTGGATGCATATGCCTGCTGCTCCTTCGGCAGGTGTCCGATAAATGCCTGCAGTTCTTCTTCGGTGATCTGGTGTCCGGCTACCACTGCCAGTACGTTCTGTGCCATAATATTTTCTCCTTTGCTTTCCGGATCCGTCGATGTTGTTTGTATCGGATCCTGCGAGGTATTTTGCCACGGGATATGGGTATAAGAATTGTTTCCCGTACCATGTCGCGTGGGTTTTATTATAAAAGAAAAGCACAAAATATGCAAGGGCAGGCCATGAAGTGCATGATTTTTCAGACACGCTCTAAATCAGTTTTCGTTTTCTTGCTTCATTCACCGCCGCTGCTTTTCCGTTCACACCGAGTTTCCGGTAGGTTTCCCGACAATGATACTTCACCGTCACTTCCGCCAGCCCCAGCTGTCCGGCTATCTTGTTCATGGAATCTCCCTCTGCCTGCATCCGCAGAATCTTCCGTGCGGTATCGGAAAGTGTGACTTCTCCCTCCGCTTTTGTTCTGAGATATCCAGGGTACATCTGCGCCATTCTTTTTCCTTCTTCCAGCACCTGTCTGTGAAAGTGTGGATCGGTCCAATGTATCTCTTCCCTGCTTTTTTTCAGAAGGGGCAGCCACAGACCAGCCTCTTTTGTCAGTATCCTGACAAAATGATAGGATTCGGCTTCACTGACAGCCTCCTGCAGCAGATTCTGCCACTCTTTCCGATCCATCTTATAACAGGTCACTGCCAGAAGTAATGTGCTTTCTATCCGGATATATGTCCGTTCCATCTCTTTTGCATAGTAGAGCAGCTGCTGCAACAAATTATATGCTGCCTCGTATTTTCCCTGTTGCAGATAGACACGCACCTTTGTTACATATCGGAATCGTTCCAGAATATAGAACTCTCTGTTTTCATCCGGTGCGCTCTCAAGCCACGCCAGGATCTCCGCTGTATCTCCCCGATACAGATGCAGCCGGCACAAAAATGTATCTATGTTCGCAATCAACTTCGGTGCTTCTTTTTTACATCGTTCACGAAAAGTCTGCATCACATGAAGCGCCTCTTCCAGATCCTGACGAATCAGATACATCCAGCAAAGGAGTCCGTTCGCTACGAAGACCTGTTCGATTTTTCCTCCGCTTTCCGCCTGCATCCGCCCTTTCTGGATCAGTGCCATCACCTCATAATCATCCTGTCCTTTTTCCAGATAGCTTTCTGCCAGTGCCAGCGGAACCAGCCCTTTTCCGTACTTTCCAAGCACAAATTCTATGATTTTTCCAAGGCTTACGGCCAGTTCTCTGTCCTTGCGGCTCCACTCGCAGAAGTCTTTTCCTCCATTCATCATCGAGGGCAGATTGCTGGTTACAGAGAGTTCCGGGATGTGTACTTTCCGGTCGGTGATCAGGACACCTGCCGCCCGCAACAGATCCGTCATTCCGCTGATACCACGATGGGGAAGGGAAATATCCAACGTGATCAGCCGTCCTTTGGCTTCCCGTGCCTCACTTCCCTCTGCCCGTTTCTGATATTCTTCCAGTTCATGATACCAGCGCTCACTTTCATCCACATTCATAAGAATCGACTGCAACAGGCTCATTCCCATCATAAGTACCGGATTCTCCCGGATCAGATCCTCCGGAAGCTCCAGATAATAATTTCGCAGTTCATAATAATTACCGATAGCTGCATTTTCCCTGGCATTCGCCACCAGCAGCCGGAAGACACTGTCTGTATCATCGTATACCTTGTACATTTCCAGTGCTTTGGCAATCTCGCCCTCCATCTCATAATACAGACCTGCGTTATAATACAGACGGCTGATCTGTTCCGGAGAGCGTTTTTTATGCAGCCGCTGTTCCATAGACCAGCGCATGGCATCCCTACAACGCCAGACACCGTCCTTTTCTCCCATTTTCTCAAAAAAATTGCCGGTTTCCATACCCTCTGCCAGCATATGCTCCACATGTTTGTTTCCGGTGATCATCGCCGCCAGATTCACCGTAAAATCTTTTACAATGGAAATATCCATAAAAAATTCCTGCAGTTCTGTATCCCACTGATCATATACATGACTCTCCAGGTACGTCCAGACCGTACGCATCGTGGCTTCCAGATTCCCGTTTTCCATCACAAAGATCCGCAGGGCCATAGGATTCCCTCTTCCCATAGCCCATGCTTTTTCCAGCTGCTCCTCTGACACCTGCAGTCCAAATCTATCCAGATACTCATCCTGCTGTTCTCTCGTCATGCAAAAATCTTCTTCCTCGATCATTACAAAAGAATATTTCATCCGAAGGGACAGAAGCCACGCCGGAAATGGGGCACGGGAGATCAGTACCACCCACAGATCATTTCGTTCCATCCATTCCTGGATTCTCTGATAATAAGCATCTTTCAGCCGGATATCCGAGATTGCGTAAAGATCATCCAGCACTATCACCGGTGCTGTGATCTTTTCACTCCCCAGATCATCCGGGGTCGTATTCAGTGCAGAGACATACATATATTCTTTTTTCTCAAGAAAATGCCGGATCAGGGAAGTTTTTCCCATGCCGGTAACACCATACAGATACGCAGGAAGTCCCGCCTGATACGCCATCCGCAATTTTTTTTCAGCCGCTGCAGGCCACAGATATATGTCATTTTTTTGCCCGGTTGTTCTCATCATGCTTCTCCCCCTGTATTATGTTCTTCATTTTTTCTGCAGCGGCAGAATATTTCGCCGGGAAGAGATAACATTTTTTCAAATTCTTTTGCACTCAGTGGCATGGAAAACCAGTTCCCCTGTACATGATCGCACCCGGAAGTTTTCAGTACCTCTACCTGTCTTGCCGATTCCACGCCTTCACAGAGAACCTGGAAACCGAGACTTTTCAACATCCCGATCATCTGTCGCAGAAAACCGATACCACGGTAATCTTTTTCACACTTTTCCATGAACCCGCGTCCCAGTTTTACATCATTTAACGGGACATCTGCAATCAGATTAATAAAAGAAGATCCCACACCGAAGTTATCCAGTGCTGTATGGAAACCGGCCTCCTGTAGAGAACGCAGCAGATCTTTGATATTTTCATACCGGATCGTATCCGTCTCCTTCAGTTCCATCTCCAGCATCCCAGGATCCACTTTATATTTTTCCAGAATCTCCAGATACCGTCTGGTTGTCTGTGGATCTTCCGCATGCAGCGCCGATACATTGACCGAAACCGGCACCGGTGTGATTCCGCTTCTTTTTGTTTTTTCCAGAAATGCGGCCACCTGTTCAAATACATAAAAATCAAGTTCCACGATTTTTCCATTTTTTTCATAAAACGGAAGAAAATGTTCCGGTCTCACCACGATACCGTCAGGTCTTCGCCAGCGCACCAGAGCCTCTGCTCCCACAATCTTATAATTATGTAACGAAATCTTCGGCTGGAAATAGATCTCAAACTCCCGCTTTTCCATGGTCTCATCCATCAGCAGTTTTACTGCGGTTTCTCCTTTGTTTCCGGTATCTAAAGGGATCAGTTTTTCCCCTACTGCATACTGGTTTCTTCCCGCAATCTTCGCCCGGTACAAGGCAAGATCTGCATGTTCAAGAAGCTGTTCGTAACTGTAATCGCCCAAACCTCCCGGCAGAAAACAGACACCAACACTGCAGCTCATGACAAAATCTCTTTTTGAAAACGTCAGTTTTCCCACTCTTTTCACCAGTTCACTGACTTTCTTTTCCAGTGCTTCCCGGCTGATTTCCTTTAAAAACACGACGAATTCATCTCCACCGGTACGGATCAGAATATCCTCTTTGCGGAAAAAGCTCTGCAAAAATCCGGAAAATCCAATCAGCACTTCATCCCCGAACAGATGACCATACACATCATTTACATTTTTAAAATGATCCACATCCAGCATCAGAAGGCCGGAAGAAGCGTCCATCCGTTTCTCCCGCAGGTACTCGTTCACCAGAAGCTTTCCGGTATCATGGTTATACAGTCCTGTCATGGAATCTCTTCTTGCCTGATCTTCCAGGAGTTCTTCTCTTTTCCGTATCTCCGTGATATCTCTGATGCAACCGATCACCGACTGGTCACCTTCCTCCTTCTGCAAGGCATCCAGAAGTACTCTCTTGTAGTGACCCTTTTCCAGAAGCTTCAGTTCCACCGTTCCCAGAGTCTGTCCGAGAAGAAACTCACGCATCTTCTGCACATCTTCCGGATGGATCGTACATATCTGACCCAGCTGACCGAGAAATGGCATAATTCCTTTTTCTTCTTCCAGTTGCTCATTATACAGAACCATTCGATCGCTATCCGGGAAATACTCAAAGACAGAGATTCCCGCATATTTCATCAGTACTTTTAATTTATCCATCCGTTTTTTTCCGGACAGAAAACTTTTTTCTGTATCGTTTATCCTATCTTTTTCCATATATTTTCCCACACTCTTTCTTGAATTTCACCTTTTGTATAATTATAGCAAAGGTAAAAGAAAAAAAGAACTATCCAATTGGATAGTTCTTCCTTGGTTTTTCTCATCTTTTTGTTCAGGACTCTTTTATTCCGAAAACCGTCAGTGCCTGACGCGGTGAAATGCCGAGTCCACCGACGCTGATCAACGTATCCTCTGCCTCTAACAGTAGATTTCCCTTCTGAAATCTGACAATCATGCGGCCTCCACTTAAGCCGTCCATCCGCCGGATCTCCATCTCAAGGGTATTGACGGTACGCCATGCAGCTGATCCTGCGTAAATATGACCGTCTGTTTCACTGTAGGCGAAGTCCTTACGCATAGAAAGAACGAATTCCTTTTCTTTTCCACCTTCCAGCACTTTCCAGTACATCTTATCGCTTCCAAAAGCAAACCGCATCTCCTGGATCGGACTCGTCTCAAACTGAAACAGCCCGCTTCCGCCAATCAGAACTTCCGCAGAATCCGGCAGCCGGTCGTTCAGAACCGGAACAGATACATACACATGCTTACTTACTTTTTCCTCCATAAAAGGATTTCTCGTTCCTCTGCGTGGTGGAAGAGCAAGCTGTGCAGTATACTCTTTTACAGTTTCTGCAAGCGGTGATGGTGCCAGCTCTCCGGCCTCTTTCTGTACATAGGGAATCAGATCCTCCTGCAGTGCGCTCAATTCCTCCTGTGTCTGCTCTGTGGATGACGTCAGAATCACAATCAAATCAAGATCCGGGAACACAACCCCAAACTGGCCATACGCTCCATCCGCGCGGAAAGAGCCAGGATATCGTCCCATCCAGCACTGATAACCGTAGCCCTGTGCCCAGTCTTTTACATGTCCTTCGGAATCGCCTTCTGTCTCAATCTGCTTGTGGCAGGCGCGTTCGAACCATTCTTTTCGAAGCAGCTGTTTTCCTTCCCACTCTCCCTGTCTGGACAGAAAATACGTAAATTTTGCCATATCTTCCGTCACCATCTTCATACCTCCTCCGCCAAGCTCTGTTCCGTCGCCGAGCAATGCACAGGTCAGAGAAGTGATTCCAAGTGGTTCCAACAGACGCGGTTTCAGAAACTCTGTCACATTCTGCCCTGTCTTTCTCCGCAGAACCGCAGCCAGCATGTTGGTTCCTGCTGTATTATATTTATAAAATGTTCCCGGCTCATGGAGTACCGGATGATGCAGAAATGTAGAGATCCAGTTTTCGGAATTGTCCGAAATCTCCGTCTCGTGACCGCATCCCATGATCAGCAGATGGTGCAGGGTGATTTTTTTAAGATATTCGGAAGGATGTTCCGGCAACAGTTCCGGAAAAATATCGACAATTTTCTCATCAACAGATAAGATTCCTTCCTGCTGTGCAAAACCAATCGCCGTAGCCGTCAACGATTTGCTGAACGAATACAACGGATGGCGGAATTTTTCATCATATGGTTTCCACCATCCCTTTGCCGCACACTGTCCATGACGGAGCACCATAAAACTATGTAGTTCGATTTGATTTGCTTCCATCCTGTCAAGAAATTTCATAATTCCTTTGGAGCTGATTCCAACTGATTCCGGTGTCACATCTTTAAAGTATCCCATTTTTTATCTCTCCTTAATCGCAAACTTCTCCATAATAAACATTCTGTCGTACCTGCCACTTATCTTACATTACTTCCCAGATACATATGTGGTTACGGTAACATATCCGGAGAACAAAGTCAATTTTCACATTTTCAGCGGTTTTTATATAAAGTAACCAGGCACCTGCTACTTTTGTAACTCTACCAACTGTCTCCCCAGTTTCTCGATTTCTTCCACCGGAAACATAATTCATTGTAAGTTGAAACGTATATATTCCCGGTTTTTCAACCCCGAGTGTCAGGCCGAGTCTATTGGCTTCGCATATTCTGGGGCACTACAAAATTCAAACTATTTCTGAACATCCTTTGTTTTTCAATGCAATCCGTACCCTCAAGCATCTGTCCCAACTCTGATACGCTTCTACCTCCGGAAGTAACACCTGGATTTTATTCCACTGTTCAAAATCTATAGTATTATTTTTAAGCATTTCATACACCGGAGATATAATTTGCTTCAATTCATCATCCAGATAATTTGTCTTCAGGGTCACCGGCAGGAACTGGACTGCAAGCTCTTTACTCAGATCTCCATGTTCTTTTATTTTTTTATATAATTTTCTCCAGTTTTCTCTATCCAGAGCATACAGATTCTGATCCTGATATGTATCGATTAACAGCAAGATTCTTTGAACCAGCCCCATATCCGAAAAACATACTAGATTTTCCATCAGTTTCTTCTGATCTTTTAAAAGAAGCTAATGATGTTATGCACTTTATAGTGTAAATTCATTATGAGGAGGTCACGATTATGACCAATATAATTCTTCCAATCCAACCACTTATCGGATTTATCCTGAAGAAGATGCACGTTTGTTCAGACTGCTGCAGTCTATCCAACCATAACAGATATTTCCCCTGTTATCGCACTCATTGCATGGCTCCTACATAATTTCCAAGCGTTCTTCCACAGGAAACTTTTCTGAAAGTACAACTTCTCTATTGCCAAGCTTTGCTACAATATTGCGTCTAATTCCTGGAGCTATACTTGTTAATTCTCCAGTAATTG
>CAKRLG010000025.1 GCA_934359255.1 uncultured Ruminococcus sp. | reverse complement strand
AAAAAGAACTTTCGAGGAATGTGTTTCACTGTTCAGTTATCAAAGATCGTTTTTCGCTTTGCCGTTTGTCTCAAACAACTTTGCTATTATATCATGTTGCTTCCTGCCTGTCAAGAACTTTTTTCAACTTTTTTTGAAGTTGTTTTTGTTTCTCTCTCGCAGCAACTTTGATATCTTATCACATCCGACCAGCTGTTGTCAAGAACTTTTTTCATTTCTTTTTTGCAGCTCTTCGTCAGACACAACTCGTATATGTTATCACGAGTTCTTTTAGATGTCAAGAACTTTTTTCATTTCTTTTTTCATCAACGCAGAAGGAGGGATTTGAACCCTCGCACGGCGCAAACCGTCTATACCCTTAGCAGGGGCACCTCTTCAGCCACTTGAGTACTTCTGCACGTCACTGATCACTCAGTGAGCAAAATCGATTATACTAAAAGATTTTACATTTGTCAACGGTATTTTTTACATTTCTTCAAATTCTTTAATTGTGCCTTCGATTCTCTCTTTTACCATCGCTGCAATCTCCGTTGTCTTCATTCCCTGATACTCTTCATACGGGATCGGCTCCAGAAAATGTACCTGTACGGTAAGCTTTTTGATCGAACTGGTATCAAAGGATTTGTACGAATCGATCAGAGCCACCGGCACGATAGGACACTGGGCTTTAACTGCACTTTTGAAGCTTCCGCCTTTAAAGTCCAGAAGCTGATTTCCCTTCCGGCTTCTGGTTCCCTCGGCAAAGATCAGATAGTTCCGGCCTTCTTTCACTTCTTCTGCTACCTGTTTGATCACCTGCATTCCCTGACGCAGATCATTTCGATCTAATGGAATGGCTTTCATACAGGCAAAGACTTGTTTTAAGAACGGTACATTCTCCACTTCTTTTTTCATCACTACCGAAAACGGACGCGGGCAGACTTCGAGTATCGCCAGCACATCATATAGCCCCTGATGGTTTGGAAAAAACATAAATCCATCCTGCTTCGGGATGTTTTCCACTCCATGGGCATCGATGGTGATACGACCGCCGATATTCGCCCGGCGGTCGATCATTTTTAATACCTGATATCTTTCTTCTTCGGTGTATTTTTCTACATGGGCTGCCGTATAGCACAGTTTAAACCAGCCATACGGAACAAACCAGAGGTTCCGTAACACCATTAACAGAATTCGTTTCATTCTTCAGACTCCATATTTTCCTCTTCTGCTTCTTCCTGTTCGTTTCCTTCTGTCTTATCCTCTTTTTCTCTTACTTTTGCGATACTTGCAACAGAAACTTTCTCATCCAGGTTCATCAGTTTGACACCGGATGTGATTCTTCCCAGAATTGAGATATCGGAGCAGGCAATCCGGATAATGATTCCTTCCGTGGTGATCATCATCACTTCATTGTCATCATTGACTGCCTTTACCCCTACCACATTACCGGTCTTTTCAGTGATCTTATAGCATTTCACACCTTTTCCGCCACGATTCTGTACGGAGAATTCGCTCATGGAGGTACGTTTACCCATACCTTTTTCCGATGCGATCAGAAGGTAATCACCCTGAGAGCACAACTGCATGCCGATGATTTCATCCCCATCTCCGAGATTGATACCGCGAACACCCATGGATACTCTTCCGGTACTTCTGACATCCGTATCTTTAAAACGGATACACTGACCGTATTTGGTTACCAGAATGATATCTTTCTTATTATCTGTGAATTTTACTTCAATCAGTTCATCGTCATCTTTCAGAGAGATGGCCGCAAGTCCGGTCTTTCTCACATTTGCATAATCCTGAATCGGTGTTTTCTTCACGATACCACTCTTTGTTGCCATGAACAGGTACTGACCCTGTCTGTAATCTTTCAGGGACAGAACCGCTGTGATTTTCTCGCCTGCCTGTAACTGTAACAGGTTGATGATCGCCGTACCGCGGGCAGTTCTTCCTGCTTCCGGAATCTCATATGCTTTCAGGCGGTACACTTTACCCATGTTGGTAAAGAACATCAGATAATGATGGGTCGTCGTCATCAACAGTTCATCGATATAATCATCCTCGATGGTCTGCATGCCCTTGATACCCTTACCACCACGATTCTGGCTACGGAAGTTGTCTACTGTCATTCGTTTGATATAACCCAGTTTCGTCATGGTAATGACTGTATTTTCATTCGGGATCATATCCTCCATGGAAATATCGAACTCGTCAAATCCGATGGCTGTCTTTCTCTCGTCGCCGTATTTTTCACTGATGGCAAGGATCTCCTCACGGATCACGCGAAGCAGCAGATTTCTGTCTGCCAGGATGGCTTCCAGTCTGCGAATACGATCCATCAGTTCTTTGTATTCTGCTTCCAGCTTCTCTCTTTCCAGACCGGTCAGTGTACGCAAACGCATATCTACGATTGCCTGTGCCTGTGCATCGGAAAGTGTAAAGCGTTCCATCAATCTTGCTTTTGCCACCTGGGTGTTTTCCGAACCACGGATGATACGGATGACTTCATCGATGTTATCGAGTGCTTTTAAGAGTCCTTCCAGGATATGGGCACGTTCTCTTGCTTTGTTCAGATCGTACTGGGTTCTTCTGGTCACAACCTCTTCCTGATGAGCCAGATAATGTTTCAGGATCTCCATCAGGTTCATGACTTTCGGCTGGTTGTTGACCAGCGCCAGCATGATCACGCCGAAGGTATCCTGTAACTGGGTATGTTTATACAGTTTATTCAACAGCACGTTTGCATTGACATCTCTTCGCAGTTCAATGCAGATACGCATACCCTCTCTGCTCGAGTGGTCGTTTAATGCCGTGATACCGTCGATTTTCTTCTCTTTTACCAGATCTGCGATTTTTTCGATCAGTCTGGCTTTGTTGACCAGATACGGAAGTTCTGTAACAATAATCTGGCTCTTTCCGTTTGGTAATGTCTCAATATTCGACACTGCACGGACACGGATCTTGCCGCGGCCTGTCCGGTACGCTTCCTCGATACCTCTGGTTCCAAGGATCGTTGCTCCGGTTGGAAAGTCCGGTCCTTTTACAATCTTTAAGATCTCTTCGATCTCGGTATCCCGGTTTTCTTCCACGATATTATCAATGATCTTCACCACCGCAGCAATAATCTCTTTTAAGTTATGTGGCGGAATGTTGGTCGCCATACCTACCGCGATTCCGGAGGTACCGTTTACCAGAAGATTCGGATAACGGGCCGGAAGTACCGTCGGCTCTTTTTCTGTCTCATCAAAGTTCGGAGCAAAATCCACGGTATTTTTATTGATATCCGCAAGCATCTCCATGGAAATTTTGCTCAGACGTGCCTCGGTATATCGCATGGCAGCCGCGCCGTCTCCATCCACAGAACCGAAGTTTCCATGGCCGTCAACCAGTGGGTAACGGGTGGACCAGTCCTGTGCCATATTAACCAGGGCTCCATAGATAGAACTGTCACCGTGTGGGTGATATTTACCCATGGTATCACCAACGATACGTGCACATTTTCTGTGTGGTTTATCCGGACCGTTGTTCAGTTCGATCATAGAGAACAGCACTCTTCGCTGTACCGGCTTTAATCCGTCTCTGACATCCGGCAGCGCACGGGATGCGATGACACTCATGGCATAATCGATATACGATTCTTCCATTGTCTTTTTCAGGTCCACCTCATGAACCTTGTCAAAAATATTGTCTTCCATCTTTTTCTCCTATTCGTAACTGTTCATTACCTGCACGTAATATTTCTTGCTGAACAGTTATCTTTTTTCATCCTTTGGATTAAATATCAAGATTTTTAACTTTTAATGCATTTTCCTCTATGAACTCACGACGCGGTTCTACTTTATCTCCCATCAGAGTGGTAAAAGTAAGGTCAAGTTCCGATGAAGTCTCATCGTCCATGGTCACGCGAAGAAGAACTCTTCGCTCCGGATCCATGGTGGTCTCCCACAGCTGATCCGCATCCATCTCACCCAGACCTTTGTATCGCTGGATCTTGTTGTTACCATCTCTTCCGATCTCGGTCAGGATATTATCCAGTTCCTTATCGTCGTATGCATACCAGATTTTCTTATTTTTCTCAATCTTATACAGCGGTGGCTGTGCCAGATACACATATCCCTGTTTGATCAGTTCCGGCATAAAACGATACAGGAACGTCAACATCAGGGTAGCAATATGTGCACCGTCCACATCGGCATCGGTCATAATGATGATCTTGTGATACCGCAGTTTGGAAATATCAAAATCCTCATGGATACCGGTACCAAATGCAGTGATCATGGCTTTGATCTCCGCATTGCCGTATATTCGATCCAGACGGGCTTTCTCCACGTTCAGGATTTTTCCACGAAGTGGCAGAATCGCCTGGGTTGCACGGCTTCTCGCTGTCTTGGCAGAACCGCCGGCAGAATCTCCCTCTACGATGTAAATCTCACAGTTTTTGGGGTCTTTATCCGTACAGTCTGCCAGTTTTCCCGGAAGGGACAATCCTTCCAGTGCGGATTTTCGTCTGGTCAGATCACGGGCTTTTCTCGCCGCATCTCTGGCACGCTGTGCCAGTACGGATTTGTCCACAATGGTTTTTGCCACAGACGGATTCTGTTCCAGGAAAATCTCCAACGTTCTGCTTACCACAGCATCCACTGCACCTCTCGCCTCACTGTTACCAAGCTTCTGTTTCGTCTGTCCTTCAAACTGCGGTTCTTCAATTTTTACACTGATAATAGCGGTCAGACCCTCACGGATATCTTCCCCTGCCAGTTTCTCGTTTTCTTTTAATAGTTTATTTTTCTTGGCATATTCATTAAAAGTCTTTGTCAGTGCATTACGGAAGCCAACTACATGGGTTCCTCCTTCCGGTGTGGTGATATTATTCACAAATCCATAGGTGGTTTCGTTGTAGGAATCGTTATGCTGCATCGCCACTTCCACCGCTACGCCGTCTTTTGTTCCCTCACAGTAGATAATTTCCGGATATAATGCTTCCTTACTACGATTTAAGTACGTAACGAATTCTTTGATTCCGCCCTCATAATGAAACTCTTTGACCAGTTCCTTTTCTCCACGCTCGTCTGTAAGACGTATTTTTAATCCTTTGGTCAAAAATGCCATCTCACGGAATCTCTGTTTCAGGGTATCAAAATCAAACACCGTTTCTTCAAAAATCTCTTTATCCGGCAAAAACGATACCATAGTTCCTGTTTTTTCCTGATCACACTCTCCGATGACTTTTAATTTGTATATGGTTTTTCCCCGCTCATATCTCTGACGGTATACCTTGCCCTCATGGTAGATCGTAACTTCCAGCCACTCAGAAAGTGCATTGACTACGGATGCACCTACCCCATGAAGTCCTCCTGATACCTTGTATCCTCCACCGCCAAATTTTCCTCCTGCATGAAGGATGGTGAATACAACTTCCACGGCCGGAATCCCCGCTTTGTGATTGATTCCCACAGGGATACCTCTTCCGTTATCTATGACGGTAATGGAATTATCTTCCTGAATTTTGACATCGATTACATCACAAAATCCAGCCAGTGCCTCATCAACTGCATTATCTACAATCTCATAGACCAGATGATGAAGTCCTCGGATCGATGTACTTCCGATGTACATACCGGGTCTTTTTCTGACCGCTTCCAAACCTTCCAATATCTGGATTTGATCTGCTCCGTATTCTGTACTCATCCTTATCCTCCTAAATTTTTATTTAAAAATCAATTTTTCCTTCGGTCACCCGAAACACTCTGTCAATCGAAAAATTATTCTCGATCAGTTCATCCAGACCGGTACATGTGATCACCGTCTGGATATTGTGAATGCTCTGCAGCAGATAATTCTGCCTGCTGCTGTCAAGTTCCGACAACACATCGTCCAGAAGAAGAACCGGATGATCCTTCGTCACCTTTTCCACCAGATAGATTTCTGACATTTTCAAAGAAAGAGCCGCCGTACGCTGCTGCCCCTGAGAACCATACTTTCGAATATCGATTCCGTTGGTCTGTACACAAAAATCGTCTCTGTGAGGACCTACGGACGTCACACGGAAACGAAGATCTTTTTCTCTCGCACTCTGCAGTTTTTCTTCAAATACTTTCTCTTCCACATCCGGTTCATACAACAGCCGGATCTCTTCTTTCTTCCCGGTCAGGTTGCTGTGGATCTGCCGGATGATCTCTCCCAGTTCTTCCATAAACTGCCTTCTCAGAGAAATGATCTTCTTCCCGTAAGAAACCAGCTGCATATCCCACACATCCAGCGTTTCCGTCAATCCGGGCTGAAAACTGATGTCTTTTAACAGCTTATTTCGCTGATTTAACACCTTATTATAACTCGTCAGCTCCTGTAAGTAAACTTTATTTAACTGACAAAGTTCCAAATCCATAAATCTTCTCCTCTCGGAAGGCCCATTTTTGATGATATTCAGGTCTTCCGGAGAGAACGCCACAAGATTCACGATACCGAAAAGTTCTGCTGCCTTCCTGATCGGAATCCCATCGATGGCGATGCCTTTGGCCTTATTTTTTTTCAGATGCATATCGATCTTATGAGATACGCCATCCTTCTTTACCATCATCCGGATATGTGACTCGTCCTGTTCAAACCGGATCATCTCTTTATCCTTACTTCCACGATGAGATTTTGTGGTTCCGCAAAGATAAACAGCCTCAAGCACGTTTGTCTTTCCCTGAGCATTATCTCCGTAAAGAATATTCGTTCCCGGATCCAGAACGATAGACAGTTCCTCATAATTTCGAAAATTTTTCAATTCCAACGATTCAATGTACATACTTTTTATTTTTCAATCCGTAGTTCCTGTCCGTCAAAAGAAACCACATCTCCGTCGTATAATTTTCGACCTCGTCTTATGTCAACCTCGTTGTTTACCTTTACTAAACCATCCTGGATCACCAGTTTGGCTTCCACGCCGTCTTCCACCAGGTTCGCAGCTTTCAGCGCCTGTCCGAGTTTGATATATTCGTCTCTCAGTTTAATTATTTCCATTTTTTCTCACTTTCTTACCGTGCGGTATTAAAATTCACCGGAAGAATCAGATAAATATAGGATTCTTCTTCGTTTTTGATGAAACAAGGAGCCTTTGGATTGACCAGATAAATAGAAATTTCTTCATCATCGATTACTTTCAGCGCGTCGATTAGAAACTTCGGGTTGAATCCGATCATAATATCTTTTCCTTCTTTATCGATATCGATTTCTTCATTCATGGAACCCATCTGGGAATTGATGTTCAGCTGCATACCGGTATCATCAATCGTAATAATAATTGGTTTTTTGTCACCTTCTTTTACAAAAAGTGTGGCACGATCGATACAATCGAGGAATTCCCGTTTGTTAATCTTCACTTTTGTCTCATAATCGCTGGAAAGCATCTGGTCGATCCGGAAATATTCTCCTTCGATCAGTCGGGAAACCACTACTGTATCATCAAATTCAAAAACAATATGATTATCTGTAAAGAAAATCTTTACCTGATCTTCTACTTCACCCGAAAGAATTTTACTGATTTCATTTAATGTCTTTCCGGGAACGACAACCTTTCTTGCAGGGTAATTATCTTTCAGTTCAATTTTACGAATGGCGATCCGGTGACCGTCCAGTGAAACTACTTTCAATATATTTTCTTTCATTTCAAAGAGTTCACCGGTCATCAGTTTGTTATTTTCATTTGCTGCAATTGAGAATATTGTCTGACGAATCACTTCCTTTAAGGTGAATTGCGAGATTTCAATACCTTCACTGCGCTCAATAACTGGCAGATAAGCAAAATCATCTCCGGATTTTCCTGGAATTGTGAATTTTGCTTTTTCACAGGTAATCGTTGTATTCAGGTTAGTATCTGTTTGAATGCAGACATCACTGTCCGGAAGTTTACGGATGATATCAGAAAAAAGTTTTGCATCAAGAGCAACAATACCTTTTTCTTCAATGATACCTTTCACTTTTGTTTCAATACCCAGTTCCATATCATTAGAGGTAAACGTGATTTCTGTTGCAGAAGCATCAATCAGAATACATTCTAGAATGGGCATGGTTGTTTTAGAAGAAACCGCCTTCAGTGAAATGTTGACGCTCTTTAATAATTCGTTTTTGGCACAGATTAATTTCATAATGTGAATAACTTCCTTCCTTGAACCCGAGGGCTCATGTATAAAAATATAATAAGAAATTCGTAGTATTCGTAGTAGGGGCTGTGAAAATGTGTAAAAGTGGTGTCAGCCCCGAAAATATAAGGAATTTTTCATTGGATAACTGTGTGCATCCTGTAGAAGGTGTCGGTGTATGATTTGTGGATGCGTAAATTACCATTTCTTTGTCCACAAAATATACACAGGGAATTCACAGACAGAATGTGGATAACTCATACTTTCTAGGAAGGGCATTTAGTTTCCCGGCTGAAGTTTTTTCTTCAGAATTTCGATTGCTTTTTGAGTTGTCTGTGAAGTCTGTAATTCCTGTTCGATTTTGTCGCAACCGTGCATGATGGTTGTGTGATCACGATTCCCCATACACTGACCGATGGATTTTAGTGGAATATTGGCCAGTTCACGACAAAGATACATGGCAATCTGCCGAGGATAGACGACTTTACTGTTTCTTTTCGTACCAATGATATCCTCCGGTGTGATGTCATAATGTTCAGCTACAGTGTTGATAATATATTCCGGAGTGATGATCTTCTTATCATTTGGAGAGATAATATCTTTCAGTACGGTTTCGGCCAGCTCCATTGTAACTTCCCGTTTTTCCAGGTTTGCATAAGCGATAATTTTATTTAAAGATCCTTCCAGTTCACGAATATTGGACTTAATGTTCTTGGCAATATATTCAATAATGGAATCATCCAGGTTATAACCGTCCATTTCTTCTTTTTTCCGTAGAATCGCAACACGGGTTTCGTAGTCAGGAGAAGAAATATCAGCCAACAGTCCCCATTCAAAACGAGAACGGATACGATCTTCGAGGATTTCCATATCTTTAGGTGGTTTATCACTGGAGATAATGATCTGTTTTTTAGCACTGTGCAAAGCATTAAAGGTATGGAAAAATTCTTCCTGTGTGGATTCTTTTCCAATGATGAACTGGATATCATCGATCAGTAAAACATCGATGTTTCGGTACTTTTCACGGAATTTCGTCATTGCGGTGTTGTTACCATTTCGGATTGCTTCGATCAGTTCATTTGTAAATTCCTCACTGGTGGTATACAGAATCTTGGTGGAAGGATTTCTTTCTAATATAAAGTGTGCAACGGAATGCATCAGATGAGTCTTTCCGAGACCCACACCTCCATATAAAAAGAGAGGATTGTAGATTTCTCCAGGAGATTCTGCCACGGCCAGGGATGCAGCATGGGCAAATTTGTTGTTACTTCCGACGACAAAGGTATCGAAGGTGTATTTCGGATTCAGGTTTGCCATTTCCATGCTGGTATTATAATTAGTAGAAACGGGGACCTCTTTTTCTACATTTTGTATATCTTCCGGCAGGACGAACTTAATATCGTAGTCGGACCCGGTTAGTTCTGAAATAGCAACTTTCAGTGGGAGGGCGTACTTTTTGCTGATATAGTTAAGTCCAACCTGCTGAGAAGGAACCAGTATGGTAACCACCTGGTCATCGATGCTGTGAATCGTCAGCGGTTTTAACCAGGTTTTAAAAGAGACATCCGATAATTCGTGTTCTGTCTTTACTGTTTCCAATATTTCGTCCCATTTTTCGTAAATAATGTTCATGATTTCCTCCATAAGTGCAAGGCAGCTGATAGAACGAGCTACTTTCTCTACCATATCTTATAATAAAATGTGGATTTTAGCAACGACTAAATGTGGATAAGTCGTTAAAAAAGCGAAGGACGAATAGTTATCCCGTGGATAAATAAAAGGACAGCAGAAGTTATACACATAGAAAAAGACAGAAAAACAGGGAATTATGGGAATTGTCCAAAATATATACACATCAAATACAGCAGTTATCCACAAGTTATCCACATTGGGTGGATAACTTACGTAAACCTTGTGTACAGGCTGTGCAAAGATGTGTGTAACCGAATATGGGAACCGGCAGTGTTCTATCCAGGGCAGTAATATCTGTGGAAACGGTATGGGCCTGAGACACTTATTTTAGTGATAAATTGAAAAAAAATCAGGAAAAAACGGCGATTTTACTTGACGTAGCATTTATTTATGAATATAATTGAAACGATGTTTTCTGACATACATGAAAAGACGATCATAACCGAATAATGGATATTAAAGGAGGTGCCTTAGATATGAAAATGACATTTCAGCCGAAAAAGAGATCCAGAGCAAAAGTTCACGGATTCAGAGCAAGAATGAGTACAAAAGGTGGCAGAAAAGTACTGGCTGCCAGAAGATTAAAAGGAAGAAAAAGCTTATCAGCATAAGACATAAGACCGCATACATTGTGGTCTTTTCTTCTATCTAAAAGATTTAAAAAAATTTTCTTTAAAGGTAAGGAATTTCTATGAAATATAAAGATGCAGAGAGCTTAAAAAAGAACAGAGATTTTCAGCTGGTATATAAAACAGGAACATCTTATGTAAATAAGTATTTAGTCATGTATGCAAAAGAGAATCAGCTGGAGAAAAACAGAATCGGAATCTCCGTCAGTAAAAAAGTGGGCAATAGTGTAGTGCGCCACCGGCTCTGCAGACTGGTAAGAGAAAGTTATCGGCTGCATGAGGATGTATTTCGTAGAGGGTTTGATATTGTTGTGGTAGCCCGCGTGAGTGCAAAAGAGAGAACGTTTCGTGAGATTGAGAGTGCATTCCTACACCTTGGCAGGTTACATCACCTTGTAGAAAAGGAAGAACATGAAAGCAATATTGATTAAAGGAATCAGATTCTACCAGAAATATATTTCCCCTTTAAAGAGTACCAAGTGTCCTTATTTTCCGTCCTGTTCGCAGTACGGACTGGAGGCAATTGAAAAATACGGAGCGTTTAAGGGCTCTCTTTTAGCCCTGTGGAGGATCTTACGGTGTAATCCGTTCTCCAAAGGCGGAGTGGATCCGGTTCCGTAGATTGATGTAATGGGAATTACATTTAAGGAGGAAACATAATTGAATATCGTAATGACGAAGGTTTCGATGCCTATTATCGGATGGGTAAGTGAAATTCTGGGATGGATGATCAACGTGATATACAGCGGTCTTGAACTGATCGGGATCACAAACATCGGTTTGTCCATTATTTTATTTACACTGGTTGTATATCTCCTGATGACCCCGCTGCAGATCAAACAGCAGAAATTCTCCAAGTTAAATGCTGTTATGCAGCCTGAGATCCAGAAGATCCAGAAGAAATACAATGGTAAAAAAGACCAGGATTCTATGATGAAGCAGAATGAGGAGATCAGTGCCGTATATCAGAAATATGGTGTATCTCCAACCGGAAGCTGCGTACAGCTGTTGGTTCAGATGCCGGTTCTGCTGGCTTTGTACCAGGTAATCTATCACATTCCGGGATATATCTCCGGAGTAAGAAATGTATTTACCGGACTGACAGCAAAAATCATGTCTGTAGATGGATTTGGCACTATTATCAGTAATTTCCTGACAGACAATAAGATCACCATGACAGGAATTACAGCTAATACAGAATTCACAAAAGAAACAACCATTGATTTTCTGTACAAACTGTCTCCGTCACAGATGGAAAAGTTTGCAAGCATCAGCGATTTCAGCGGCTTTACAGATCTGTTTGATAAAGTAGCGCAGCAGACCAGCCATATGAATACATTCCTGAATCTGAATATCTCAGATACCCCGCTTGCCATCATTAAAAGTGGTATGGCCCAGGGCGGAGGAGCAGGATACCTTCTGGTATTTTCCGCTGTTATGGTTCCGATTCTTGCCTGGCTGACCCAGTGGATGAACTACAAACTGATGCCACAGCCACAGCAGGCAGCGAACAGTGAACCAAGTGCAATGGAAGCTTCTATGAAGAGCATGAATACGTTCATGCCGATCATGTCTGCCGTATTCTGTTTCACATTCCCGGTAGGTATCGGTATTTACTGGGTAATCGGTGCGGTGATCCGCTGTATCCAGCAGCTGGTGATCAACCGGAAGATGGAAAAGATAGATATGGAAGAGCTGGTTCGTCACAATCAGGAAAAAATGAAGAAACAGATGGAAAAACGCGGTGTGTCTGCACAGCAGATCAACCAGCAGGCGAGAACGAATGCAAGAAACATTCAGACATCTGCAAAATTATCCGGATTGAGCCAGGAAGAAAAAGAAGCACAGAGAAAGAAAGCAACGGAATATTATAATAACGCCAATGTAAAACCGGGCAGCCTTGCTGCCAAGGCAAACATGGTAAAACAGTTTGACGAAAAGAACACTAAGAAGAAATAGGGGGAGAAAGGGCTATGGAATTCAAAGAGATTACTGCGAAAACCGTTGATGAAGCCATCACAAAGGCTTGTCTGGAGTTTGAGACTTCCAGTGATAACTTAGAGATTCAGGTTGTCCAGGAGGGTACTTCCGGTTTCTTGGGATTTATCGGCAGCAAACCTGCCGTGATCAAAGTTCGTAAAAAGGTGCAGGAAGAAGAGTTCGACATCTTAAAAGAGCTGGCAAAAGAAGAGAAAAAGGAAAAGAAAGCCCCTGTTAAGGAAGAAAAGAAAGAACCCAAAAAAGAAGTTAAAAAAGAGACCAAACCGGTAAAAGAGCCGAAAAAAGGAACTGTCACAAAACCGCAGGCAGAAACCAAGGAAGTAAAACCGGTGGCAAAAGAAGCGCAGCCGAAGCCGGAACCGAGAAAACCGGTTGTCCGTACCGAAGAACAGGTACAGCAGATGAAACAGGATGCAGAAAAATTTCTGACCGGCGTATTTGGTGCAATGGAACTTCCGGTGGAGATTACCATAAACTATGATAAGACCGCCGACTGCCTGGAAATTGATTTTGCCGGAGAAGATATGGGTATTCTGATCGGTAAGAGAGGACAGACACTGGATTCTCTGCAGTATCTGACCAGCCTGGTTGTTAACAAAGAGCAGCAGGACTATGTCAGAGTGAAAGTAGACACAGAAAACTACAGAAGCCGCAGAAAAGACACGCTGGAAAACCTGGCAAAGAACATTGCTTTCAAAGTGCGTAAAACAAGAAAGCCGGTAGTGTTAGAACCAATGAATCCTTATGAGAGAAGAATCATCCATTCTGCACTGCAGGGAAACAAGTACGTGGAAACATACAGTGAGGGCAATGAACCTTACCGTCATGTGGTAGTTGTTTATAAAGGTAAATAAGTTGTTGAATGGAAAAGATGTTATTTCACGGGGTGTGAGTAGCATCTTTTCCTGCTTTAAGAAGAATATAATGCTCTGAAAGGAGTAAGACAGAAATGACAGGAGATACGATTGCGGCAATTGCCACAGCGATGAGTGCTTCAGGAATCGGTATTATCCGTATCAGCGGTGACGATAGCATGGAGATCATCAGCAAAGTATACCGCTCAAAGGGCGGAAAAAAGCAGATAAAAGAAGCCGAAAGCCATACGATTCATTATGGATTTATCTATGACAACGATACAATGATCGATGAAGTCCTGGTGATGATCATGAAAGGGCCGAGAAGTTACACCGGAGAAGACACCGTGGAGATTGATTGTCACGGCGGTGTCCTGGCGATGAAAAAGGTTCTTGAAGCGGTGATACATGCAGGGGCAAGACCTGCGGAACCGGGAGAATTTACCAAGCGAGCTTTCTTAAACGGAAGAATCGACCTGTCTCAGGCGGAGGCGGTCATCGATGTGATCCAGGCGAAGAATGAGTATGCACTGAAAAGCTCGTTAAGCCAGCTGAAAGGTTCTGTTTTAACATCTATTAAAGAGATCCGAAGCAGTATCCTGTACCATATTGCATATATCGAATCCGCACTTGACGATCCGGAACATATCAGTCTGGACGGGTACAGTGAGAAACTTGCGCAGACCGTAGAAGAAGAAAAAAAGAAGATTCGTTGTCTGGCGGACTCCTTTGATGAGGGAAAGATGATCCGGGAAGGTATCCGGACGGTGATCGTAGGAAAACCAAATGCGGGAAAATCTTCTCTGTTAAATTATCTGGTGGGAGAAGAAAAAGCTATTGTAACAGATATTGCAGGAACAACGAGGGATGTTCTGGAAGAGACCATCATGCTGCAGGGAATCTCTCTTCGGATGATGGATACGGCAGGAATCCGGGCAACAGAAGATGTTGTGGAAAAGATCGGGGTGGAGAGAGCCAGGGCTTACGCAAAAGACGCGGATCTGGTATTATATGTGGTGGATTCCTCCATTCCGTTAGATGAAAATGATGAGGAAATTCTGGAGATTCTCCGGGAGAAAAAAGCAATCATTCTGTTAAATAAGAGTGACCTGACTCCGGTGGTAACGAAAGAGATGCTGGAGGCACGTACAGATATGCCGGTAATAGCAATCTCCGCAAGACAGGAGCAGGGTGTGGAAATTCTGGAAGAACAGATCAAATCCATGTTCTTTGCAGGAGAATTATCCTTTAACGATGAAGTATATATTACGAATGTCCGCCATAAGACAGCGCTTGAGGAAGCATATCAGAGTCTTACAATGGTGGAAAAAAGCATTGCCATGGAGATGCCGGAAGATTTCTTCTCCATCGATCTGATGAACGCGTATGAGGCACTTGGAAGGATCGTGGGAGAGTCAGTGGGAGAGGATCTGGTCAATGAGATCTTCAGCAAGTTCTGTACCGGCAAGTAAGAGTGGCAGAAGGAGAAAGAAATGAACAAACTGGTGGAATATATAGATGTTGCAGTAATCGGAGCCGGACATGCGGGCTGCGAGGCATCACTGGCAGCAGCCAGACTGGGGCTTGAGACTATGGTATTTACCGTCAGTGTGGACAGCATCGCGATGATGCCGTGTAACCCGAATATCGGAGGAAGCTCCAAAGGGCATCTGGTAAAAGAAATCGATGCACTGGGGGGAGAGATGGGAAAGGTCATTGACAAGACCTTTATCCAGTCCAAGATGTTAAACAAATCCAAAGGGCCGGCAGTACATTCCCTGCGTGCCCAGGCAGACAAGAAAAATTACAGCAATACCATGCGTCAGGTACTGGAGAATACACCACATCTGACGATCAAACAGGCGGAAGTGACGGAGCTGATCGTGGAAGACGGTACCGTTAGAGGTGTAAAAACGTACTCCGGTGCAACTTATTATGCAAAGGCTGTGGTTTTGTGTACAGGAACCTATCTGAAAGCGAGATGTATCTACGGAGATGTCAGCAATTATACCGGTCCGAACGGACTGCAGGCGGCCAATTACCTGACGGATTCCCTGAAAGCGAACGGCGTGGAGATGTTCCGTTTCAAGACCGGAACACCGGCACGTATCGATAAACGGTCGATCGATTTTTCGAAGATGGAAGAGCAGAAAGGAGATGAGAGAGTTGTTCCGTTTTCTTTCTCCACTGATCCGGAAAGCGTTCAGATCGATCAGGTATCCTGTTGGCTGACCTATACCAATGAGAAAACTCACGAGATCATCCGGGAAAATCTGGATCGCTCTCCGTTATATTCCGGTATGATCGAAGGAACCGGCCCACGATATTGTCCGTCTATCGAAGACAAAGTAGTCAGATTTGCAGATAAATCCAGACATCAGGTATTTATCGAACCGGAAGGGCTGAATACAAATGAAATGTATGTTGGCGGTATGTCAAGTTCTCTGCCGGAGGATGTCCAGCATGACATGTACCACTCCGTACCGGGACTTGAACATGCAAAAATCGTGCGAAATGCCTACGCCATCGAGTATGACTGCATCAATCCGAGACAGCTGATGCCGACACTGGAATTTAAAAATATCAAAAATCTGTTCAGCGGCGGTCAGTTTAACGGAAGCTCCGGATACGAGGAGGCAGCGGCACAGGGACTGATCGCAGGTATCAACGCGGCACTGAAAGTCAAAGGCGAGGAACTGCTGGTATTAGACCGTTCCGAAGCCTATATCGGCGTGCTGATCGACGATCTGGTAACGAAAGAAAACCATGAGCCGTACCGTATGATGACAAGCCGTGCCGAGTACCGTCTGCTGCTCCGTCAGGATAATGCAGACCTGAGACTCCGGGAAAAAGGATATCGCGTCGGACTGATCAGCGAGGAACAGTATCGGGATATTCTCGAAAAAGAACGGCTGATCAAAGAAGAGATCGACCGTGTGGAACATGTTAATGTGGGAGCCTCCAAGCAGGTACAGGAACTTCTCGAACAGTATGGAAGTACACCGCTGACCTCAGGCTCCACACTGGGCGAGTTGATACGCCGCCCGGAACTGAACTACGAAGTGCTGGCACCGATCGATAAAAACCGCCCGGAACTTCGCTACGATATCCGGGAACAGGTCAACATCAACATCAAGTACGATGGCTACATCACCCGCCAGTTAAAACAGGTGGAACAGTTCAAGAAACTGGAAAGCAAAAAAATACCGGAAGATATGGATTACGATCAGGTGAAAAGCCTGCGCATCGAGGCTGTACAGAAATTAAAACTGTACCGCCCGGTAAGCATCGGCCAGGCCTCCCGTATCGCAGGTGTATCCCCGGCGGATGTATCAGTGCTGCTGGTATATCTGGAAAGTCATCGCGCGTAAAAATACAACAAAGAAAGGAACAAGCATGGCTCAATACGATACCACATGGTTTGAAAAAGGACTTGCCGAACTGGAGATTACATTAAATGATAAACAGATCGAGCAGTTTCTGACTTACTATGAACTTCTGGTGGAATGGAACAAAGTGATGAACCTGACGGCCATTACCGAATACGAAGAAGTCATCACCAAACACTTCCTGGACAGCGTAGCGTCCGTCAAAGTGTGTGATTACAGCAAACCGATGAAAATCCTGGACCTGGGAACCGGCGCCGGTTTCCCGGGCATCCCGTTAAAAATTGCCTTCCCGGATCAGGAGATTGTCCTTCTCGACTCCCTGAACAAACGCGTCAAATTCCTGAACACAGTGATCGAAACCCTCGGTCTCACCGGAATCTGCGCCATCCACGGAAGAGCCGAAGACTATGCCCGCCAGGCAGACTACAGAGAACAGTTCGACCTGTGCGTCTCCCGCGCCGTAGCCAACTTAAGCACCCTGTCCGAATACTGTTTGCCCTACGTAAAAGTGGGCGGTTACTTCATCCCTTACAAATCCGGCAAGATCCAGGATGAACTGACCGAAGCAAAAACCGCCATCAAAATCCTGGGCGGCAACCTGGAAAAAACCGAAAAATTCCAGCTGGCAGACACCGACATGGAACGGTCCTTCGTAGTCATCCGAAAAACCAAACCAACCGGCAAAAAATTTCCGAGAAAAGCCGGCCTGCCATCCAAAGAACCAATCCAATAAAAACAAGAAAAGAAACCCCGTCAGAAGCCGAAAAACGGCTCAAAACGGGGTTTTTCTGTATAAGCCAACAACAACTCCTGGCACATAGTAAAAAACGTGAATATGGAGGAATAAGAGGGGAGTAAAAATAAGATGACCGGAAATAGATGGAAGAAAATAAAACGTTATATGTTATATATCAAAAAATTGAAAGCTGAAATAAGACATAATCTGTGAACGGATCTTAAAACTATGAAAAATAAAGACAGAGAACAGATATAAAGTGTCAGGCATACGAATCTGAAAACAGACCAGAAAAAAATCACTTCCATAAGCACTCTTCTACTACGCGCATCTAAAAAACACACAAATCATATAAGTTATTCTCTCGAAAATGATTTTTAAATATCAACTCTGAATGTAGGCCATAAATGTCACCACGTAACGTTCCGTCTACACCGCGTTACACATTTTAACTCTTGCATTTTCAGACATATTCTCCAGTCAAAAAGCCAAAAATCTCCGTCCCAACAGCTCCTGTAAATATCAGCCAATAACGTTCCCCACACACCTCCCCTCCAACTTTGAATACCCAGCTTCCGGAGTCCCACATCTCCCCACACGAACCGCTAGTCGAGCACGAGTTTGAGACTACAGGCTCAAACCGAGCGCAGACCCGGTCGCGTGGGGAGATGTGGGACTCCGGAAGCTGGGTATTCAACTCTCCCCCTCAAACCGAGCGCAGACCCGGCCACTTGGGGAAGATACGAGGGATCTGAGCGTCCGAGTATTCAACGTCACACACATTTCACAAAGAAAACACAAACATTTCGAAACTTCATCACACTTTCTCTATAAAATAATATCAATAAAGGAGGTAACAAATTGTGATAGAAGTGAAGAATTTAGTAAAGAAATACGGTGATCACACCGCTGTCGATCACCTGTCATTTCACGTGGAAAAAGGCCAGATCTACGGCTTCTTAGGCCCTAACGGCGCCGGAAAATCCACAACCATGAACATCATGACCGGCTACATCGCGTCCACATCCGGCGAAGTCCTGATCGACGGACACAACATCTTAGAAGAGCCGGAAGCCGCAAAAAAATGCATCGGATACCTGCCGGAACAGCCTCCGCTGTACTTCGATATGACGGTCGCTGAATACCTGAAATTCGCTGCAGAACTCAAAAAAATCCCGAAAAACGAGAGAGAAACCCAGATCGAACAGGTTATGGATCTGACAGGCATCACCGCAATGGCCAACCGCTTGATCAAAAACCTCTCCAAAGGATACAAACAAAGAGTAGGACTTGCCCAGGCAATCCTCGGATATCCCGAGATCATCATTCTGGATGAGCCAACCGTAGGACTCGACCCAAAACAGATCATCGAGATCCGTGAACTGATCAAAAAACTCAGCGAAGAACACACGATTATACTGAGTTCTCACATTCTGTCCGAAGTAAGCGCTGTCTGTGATTACATCATGATTATCAACCATGGAAAACTGGTGGCAAGCGATACCACAGAAAACCTGATGAACCATTCTCTGGGAAGCAACACTCTGGAACTTACCGTAAAAGGAGAAAGACAGGATACTGAAAAACTGTTGCGCGACGTAGAAGAAATTGAAAAAATAGAGTGGAAAGCGGAAGAAAATGAAAAAACCGTAAGTATGGTGATCACAACAGAAGAAAAGACGGATATCCGTGAAAAACTGTTTTATATGATGGCAGACGCCAAAATGCCAATCCTGAATATGCAGTTTACGAAAGTATCCCTCGAAGACATCTTCCTTGAACTGACACAGAAAGAAACAGCCCCTGTTGCGGATGAACAAGACACCGAACCAGAGTCCGTACCGGAAGATGAGACCGGTACAGACACGGAAAAAGAGACTGAAACAGAACAGGAGGCTCATGATGAAAGCAATTTATAAGAAAGAAGTAAAAAGTTATCTGACCTCTATGATCGGATATGTATTTATATTTTTCATTCTGCTTCTGGAAGGCATCTATTTTACCGCCTATAACCTGCAGAATGCCTACCCGTTATTTGGAACCACATTAAGCGCCATCACCTTTATTTTTCTGATTCTGGTGCCGGTTCTGACGATGAAAACCATTGCAGAGGAACGAAAACAGAAGACAGATCAGCTGCTTTTGACAGCACCGGTATCGGTCAGTGAGATTGTTCTTGGAAAGTTTCTGGCAGTAGCTACGGTTTATGCGATCCCGGTAGTGATCATCTGTCTGTACCCGCTGATCATGGGAAAATATGGTACCGTATCTTATGGGATGGCATATACGGCAGTGCTTGGATTTGCCCTTCTTGGATTTGCCCAGATCGCAGTCGGAGTCTTCTGGTCCTCTGTTACAGAAAATCCGGTCATTGCAGCAGTCGTAACCTTTATCGTACTGTTTGTCTGCTATATGATCACGGGTATCGGATCTCTGATCCCGGACAGTTCCATGGCGTCTCTGGCGTGCTATATGCTTCTGGTGCTGCTGGCTGCTGTGTGGATATACCATATGATCCGGAATCTGTGGATTGCAGCAGTTGTCGGTATCGCAGGAGAAGCGGCACTTGCCATCACCTATGTGGTAAAATCCACACTGTTTGAGGGAAGCATTCAGAAATTCCTGGCTGTTTTCGATATTACCAGTCACTTTGATAACTTTACCAATGGTATTCTGGACCTGCAGGGAGTGGTATATTTCCTGTCTGTGATCATTATGTTCCTGGTTCTTACGGTTCAGACCATTACCAAGAGAAGATGGAATTAGGAGGCTGGAAGAATGAAAATCAATATCAAAAAGAAATTAAAATCGGCGGGAAGCACCATCAAAGAAATGGGGAGGATCAATAAAAAATCGCTGAAAAACGGTTCTTACAGCATGGCGGTTACTGCGATCGTGATCGCGGTTCTGGTTGTTGTGAACCTGATCGTGGCACAGATTCCTGAGAAATATACACAGGTGGATGTAAGTTCTCAGAAACTGTATACAATCTCTGATGAGACGGTAAGCTACCTGAAAAAACTGGATACGGATATTACGATCTACCATATCGTACAGTCGGGAAAAGAAGACTCGGTACTGGAAAAAATGTTGACCAGATACAAAGAGGAGTCCAAACATATCAAAGTAGAGAAAAAAGACCCGGTGTTATATCCGAACTTTACTTCACAGTATACCAGCGATGATGTGGCAGATAATAGTCTGATCGTGGTCGCTGGGGATAAGAGCAAAGTGATCAATTACAGTGATCTGTACGAGACACAGATGGATTATACAACCTATCAGACCAACACCACAGGATTTGACGGGGAAGGACAGATTGACAGTGCGATTTCTTATGTCACTTCCGAGAATCTGCCGGTAATCTATACACTGGAAGGTCATGAGGAACTGGAATTAAACAGCAGTTTGACTGACAGTCTGCAGAAAGCCAATTATGATGTACAGAGTCTAAATCTGCTGACACAGGATGCGGTTCCGGAGGACACAGGGTGCCTGCTGATCGCAGCGCCGCAGAAAGATCTTTCCGAAGAAGAAGCGCAAAAGATCATTACCTACATGGAAGCCGGCGGCAAAGTGATGATTTTTACAGAATATACCGGAACAGATATGCCGAATCTGAAGAGCGTACTGGAAAATTACGGCGTGACGACCGGAGATGGTGTGATCATGGAGGGGGATACCGGTCATTACATCATGCAGAGACCGTATTATATTGTTCCGACTATTGACAATTCTGATATTACTTCAGACATTAAGAGTAACAACCGCTATGTGCTGGCACCGATCTCACAGCCGGTAAAAACACTGAGTGATTACCGTGATACGCTGCAGATTTCTTCTCTGTTATCAACATCTGACGAAGCGTATATAAAAACAGATGTACAGAATATGACCACATATGAGAAAGAGGACAGCGATGAAGAAGGCAGTTTCCAGGTGGGTGTTTCTGTGACCGAGCAGGTGAATGATGATAATACCACACAGCTGGTGTATTTCGGCTGTGCAAGCCTTCTAGACGAAGCAACCGACCAGCAGGTATCCGGAGGCAATACGGATCTGGTGCTGGCAGCGCTGGGCTGGATGTGTGAAAACGATGCACCGGTCATCGATGTGACGAGCAAGAGCCTGACCATGAGCTATCTGACGGTTCCACAGTTTGATGCGGCATACTGGAGTATCATCGTGTGTGGTGTGATCCCGGTGGCATTCCTGCTGATCGGTACCGTGATCTGGTTTAAGAGGAGAAAACAGTAATGAAGAAAAAAAGGGGCTTATTTATAATCCTTGCCGGTGTTGTTCTTCTGTGCGTGCTGATTGCGTGTTATATTGCGCTGGTGAAGGTAAATAGCAGTGCGGAAGAGACTGCAGAAGAGGAGACCGCGCAGGAAGAAGTGGCGGCGATCGCCAGTGATGATATCAGTACATTGACCTTTGAGGCGGGGGATCAGACCCTCACCTTCCAGAAAGGGGAAGACAGCTGGACGCTGGAAGGACAGAAGGATTTTCCGGTGGATGCTTCAAAAGTAGACAACGTGGCGTCTTCTCTTGCATCCATCAAGGCGGACCGTACCCTGACGGATGTGGAGGATCCGGGGGAATACGGTCTGGAGGATCCGGTCAATGTGATCGAAGTTGTAAAAACAGACGGAACTACGGAAAAGATCACGGTCGGTGATAAAAACAGTTCCACCGGAAACACTTATATCTGCCTGAATGATGATACTTCAACGGTGTATACGACGGGGAGTGACCTTGGAAATACATTTTCCGGCGGACTGTATAACTATGCGGAAAGTGAGAGTTATCCGACGATCACTTCCTCAACGATCAGCAAGATTGCAGTGAAAAAAGACAGCAATTCCTATACACTGACTAATAATGGAAAATCATCGACCGGATGGTATGTAGAGGGAAGCGATAAAAACAAACAGGAAGCGGATTCCACACAGGCTGGAACACTGCAGAGCACCGTTGCCGGTATTACATTTGCCGGATATTATGACTACAACTGTACGGACTGGGCATCCTATGGCCTTGAGAAGCCGAAAATAACACTCACAGTCGATTATACAGAAGAAGTGGAACAAGATACCACAGATTCATCAGAAAACGATTCTGAGGCAAATACGGACGATACAGACGATTCCGGCGAAACTACCACACAGACGGTAGACAGAGAATTGGTTTTGTATGTGGGAAATGTCAATGAAACCGATGGAAATTATTATGTGAGACTGGGGGATTCCGGTGAACTTCACGGAATATCCCAGGAATCTCTGGAGACATTACTGAACGGAAAAGCATTTGACTACTGGAAAACATCGATCGATTCTATGACGATCAGTGATCTGGATCATCTGGATGTGACCTATGAGGGAACCACTTATACACTGAAACGGGTAGTGACAGAGGAAAAAGTAGAGAAGGATGAGAGTGAGGACACAGACGATGATGCAGATGCGGACAGCGAGGATGCAGACGAAGAAGAGACAAAGACTGTGACCACTTACTATGTGAATGATCAGGAAGCGGACAGTGATAACTTCACCGCATTCTACCGGGCAGCAGCAGCTATGGTATGCCAGAGTCGTCTGGAAGAAAATACGACAAAAGGTGATGCGGAACTTACACTTTCTTATCACGGAACAGATGGAAGTGAGATCACGATCTCCTATACTCCAAGAGATTCCAGCTTCTATGTGATGGAAGACCAGGACGGCAACTGTGGTCTGGTCAATAAAATGAATGTGAAAGATCTGATCGATTCGTTCCTGACACTGACAGAGGATGAAAAATAGCTGTAACAAAGCATAAACCAAAAAGAAACCGAACTGTTTCCGATGAGGAAACGTCCGGTTTCTTTTTGGTTTATTAAAATGATTTAGCTGATGATGCGACTCATGTTTTTGACTGCACTTTCAATCAGGGCATTTGCGTTATTGACATAAATAACATCCTGGATATTATTTTCCTTTACGAGGTCGATCAGGTTGCCGCTGAAGTAACGGTAGTCGACAACGTGCACAGTCTGATAACTGTTAACCAGGAATGGTACGAAAGCGTTACCGTAAGACTCTTTGATGACCACACAGGATGATCCGTCGGTGATGTTCGGGTTATCGATGCGTTCGTACGGCTGATCACCGCAGATGAAGCACAGATATTTGTTGGCTTCGGAGTACTTTGTTGCATCTGAGACTACATATCCCGATACCTGTTGTCCATCTGTATTGGTATAAGTCAGATCATTGCAGGACGGGGTGTAGGCTACTACGGTATCCGGGTTGTTTTTCAGGGTGTCGGACTGATTACTGTACTGGTAGAAAGAACCGACAAATCCCGGATATTCACTCTTCGTGTAATCGGACAGAGGAGAAGGTGTCAAACCTTTGGCTTTCATCAGTTCTTTGTAAGCATAGTAGGCACCGTCGGCGGTCCAGTGATGGTCCGTCTTAAAGTAAAGATATTCACTGTTATGGTTCTTTAAGGCATCCAGAACAGCTACCTGGTTGATGGAAGCATCCAGATGTCCGTTTACATAAGCGAATGTGTCTTCCTGGCTGTTGGAGCCGACTTTCTGCTGGTTTTCCTGATCGATATTGACTGCGATACTGGTCGGAACCAGAATATCATAAACATTTGCAATATCCTTTAACTGGGTGGCAGCAGAGTTGATCATGTTGATGTAAGCGTCTGCACCGGCACGGCTGAAGCCGTAAAGTTCGAAACCTCGGTTATCAGCGATATAGATTTTTCCCAGTCTTTCAGGCTCGGCATGGATGGTTCCATCTTCTTCCTGAATGTCATCTTCTTCCGGTGTTGGCGTCGGGGTGGTTTCCATCTCGGCATCCGCATCAGGAATTTCATCACCCTGTGCAGCATCACCATAGATTTCCTGTGTCGTAATACCATAGAATTTTTTCATCTTGGCATTGGCGCTCATCAGTGTCTCACGGAACGGAAACGTATCCGCGTACCAGGTGCTGATATCGGAGAAAAATTCGCCGTTTAACATGGTAGAAACGGTTGGTTTCGGAAATTTGGAAAGTTCACGCTTCTCCAGTTCCGATTCTTTCGGCCTAAGAGGAAGCAGAAGTCCGATAAAAGCGATCACAAAAAGGAACACGAAGAAGGTTCGGATTCCAATCTGCCAGAATCGCTTGTGGACGGTATTATTTTTATTAATAAATTTTTCTTTTTTATTTGTATTCATGTTCAGACAGATCCTTTAAAACTGGAAGTATAAAAATGGATTGTAACTGTTTCCGACCAGTGCAAGGAGTGAGAGAATCAGCAATACAGGAGGTATCACAACCTCATATGCGTAGGTCAGATAAGGAATCCGATAGTGTACCAGGTCAAGCCGTTTGATGTAAGTTCCGAGATTTTTCAGTAACGGTGTGGAAGCGATGATACAGAAAATCAGCAGATACAGATTATTCTGGAAAAGAACGGAGGTCGAAAGATCGATAAAACCGTTGTGGTTCAGACCAAGCATTCCTTTCAGGATAGCTCCGAGATTACCCAGAGATTCACAGCGGAACAGCACCCATCCGAAGTAAACCACGATCATGGCATACAGATGGCTCACAAAGCGCGGGAGGCGGGACAACTTTTCCAGAAGGAAGTTGTTCTCCATGTAGATAAACAGGAAGAAATACAGTCCCCAGAAAATAAAGTTCCAGCTGGCTCCGTGCCAGAATCCGGTAAGTCCCCAGACAATCAACAGGTTGATGGTACGTCTGCGGGCACCTTTCCGATTACCACCGAGCGGAATATAGACATAATCCCGGAAGAAGGTTCCGAGGGAAATATGCCATCTGTTCCAGAACTCTTTAATGGAACCGGAGATGTACGGGTAATTAAAGTTCTCGTCGTAGTGAAAACCGACCATAAGTCCCATACCAATTGCCATATCGGAATAGGCGGAAAAATCAAGATAAATCTGCAACGCATAGAACAACATACCAATCCACAGACCGGCTGCAGGAATCTCGGCGATGTCCTTGGCGAGTGTTGGAACCAGGGTATCTGCCACGGATGCGCAGCCATTTGCCAGAATCGCTTTTTTGGCAAGCCCAATGGTGAAACGTTTGATACCCCTGTATAATTCATCCATTTTCACTTTACGGTTCTCAATCTCATCAGCAACCAGCTGGTAACGAACAATCGGTCCGGCGATACACTGATGAAACAGGGAAGCATACAGCAGCAGATTTACGAATTTGCGCTGTGGTGCCACTTCCTCGCGATATACGTCGATGACGTAAGAGAGCAGCTGGAAGGTGTAGAAAGAAATACCGATTGGCAGAGCAATCTGCGGAATTTCTTTTGGAAAATGGAAAATCGTGTTTGTGATGGATGAAAAGAAGGTCAGATATTTGAAAATACAAAGCAGACCTAACATAAATACACAGTCACAGATCAGAAATAGTTTACTCAGTCCTTCTTCCCGGTACTGATCAATCAATAAGGCGAACAACCAGGAGGCAAAGACCATGCTGAGCAGAAGCAGAAGATATTTCGGCCCTCCCCAGGCGTAAAACACCAGAGAAAAACCGAGGAGAACCATATTTTTCCGCTTAATACCATCAGCAAAATGATAGGCAATCAGATTTAACGCCAAAAAGAAAAAAACAAAAAATAAGCTTGAAAAAACCATAAAACTCCTTTTGTATTTGCAGATGTAAGCATAATGAAATTGTGCACAGAATAATTCTGCGTTGGGTTAGCGGGTAAGATTTTCAGATCGTTTAAGAAAGGCATATACATTCTTGATACCGTCTGTCGGGCACTGTTTTGCATGGAAAATCGTATGTGTAAATGATATAAGTAATCAATAAAATAGATATCAATTGAATGTAAAAACATATGTATCTATGCCATGATGCGACGAAATTCCACATAAAACAACAAAAAAGTGCTGTACATATTATAATATAATAACAGTGTAAGCATGTCAACAAAATAACAGGTGAAAAAAAGGGAAAAACCGTTGATTTTAAAGGGATTTCGGAACGTTAGAAGATTGAAAAAATATCGACAGAAAAAATTAAAATCTGCTTGGGCGTGTGGTAAAAAAACGAATATTATGTAAACTCCTTGAAAAAATATGAAATGAAATCAGTGGAAATGGCAGAAAAAGCAAGAATAACTTTTCGAGTATTCTTGCTTTTTCTTTAAAAATAGTACATCGTTTTCAAAATAACTGTATCCTGCGTGAATGATACAGTTATTTTGAAACAATGTACCGGATATTTTAGTATTAAACAGTAAAAATTATGAGGCAAAAAAGATATTAGCAGCTTCCAGCACCTGCTCTGGTGCTTCTATCTGAGGCAGGTGTTTGGTATTTTTTACCATCTCGGATTCGATTGCGGGATTAATAGAAGTATATAAAGCAACACTTTCTCTGGCACGGGGTTCGGAATCACCCTCCAGAATATAGATGCTGTTGTCAATGGTCTTCAATGCGTGGCTGATATTACAGTAAATGTACTTCCCGGTAATGCTCGCGAGCAAGTACTTTCCGGCACCGTTTTCCAGATGTGAGGACTCATAATAGAGATCTTCCAGTTCTGTATCTACATGAAATGGATTATGAAGATACTTTTCGGTAAATGCCAGATCAATATTTGGACGGGAATTCAGAATATTATAAACCAAAGTACCAATCAGAGGAAGTTCAAGCAAAAATTTTGATGCTTTGGATTGTCTGTCCGGAATTTGATTCAATACTGCGAGATCTTCTGGGTTGATCATCATGATTCGGCGGATAATGGATGCATCGTTTTTGCATGCCATGACAGCAAAAGAACCGGATAATCCACTGGTCAGTACATCCGTTGGCTGTTTAATGACAGCTTTGATAAAATCGCTGATCAACTGAACATAGAGAAAGTTTGTATAAGTGATTTTCGGACGATCAGAACAGCCACAGCCCAAAAGATCCATGCAGTATACAGTGTGATTTTTTGAGAGCTGCTTTTTGAGAAATTTCCATTCGGCAGAGCTGCTCATAGGTGAAAGATCATGTAAAAGTAACAGTGGAGAACCGGAGCCTTCGATCGTGTAATGGATACGTCCAAATTTCCAGTCGTAGAAATACTGAGATTTATTATGCAACGCATTGCGGATTACAGCGGAAGCGTTGATCAGTTTATTTACAGCAAAAATACCAGCACCGGTCATAGAAGTCAGAATGCTGATTGTTAGTAAGCGCTGAACATTTTTCTTCATGATAGATTACCTCCTTGTTTGAATGGCAATTGTTATATCTATTATAAGTCATACGGAGAAAAGATACAAACATTTTTTGAAACGATTAATGAGAGAATCGGATGTTTTATAACTGTTTACGGGCTATATTGAGAGAGAACTTTCAACATAAATATGTCAAAATCCCGGCACCAAAGAGGAATGGTTTGACGATAGAATTTGTACAGGTGGCAGCGAAGAGAGTAGATAGTAATAACTATGTTTCACGTGAAACATTCAAAAACCAGAGTTTTTCGGTTGAATAATAATCCATATGTTTCACGTGAAACATATGGAGGAATAAGTTAGCACGGTTCAATATCCGTATGGTTACAACTACATAGAAAGATTCACACATGTAATGAGATGATTTATCTAAAAACGAGAAAATAATATTACTAAAACAGAAACAGAAAAAGAATGCTTTTTGTATAAAAAAGAAAAAATGTTTCACGTGAAACGTTTTATGTGGAATAATAGAAAATCAAGTGCTATAATAGAACCAGCAATTGATATATATATGAGGATTGTGAGCGTACGAAGTACGAAATAACCCGGTATCAAAGGAACAAAATACCTTTTGACTCCAACATCATATATATAGAATAAATGTTAAAACAGTTGCGAGTGAATTAGAATTGTACAGAAAAATACAGATAAAAATGAACTGGAAGGAGTACAGTTATGGGAAGAGCAATAGCAATTGCAAATCAGAAGGGTGGCGTAGGAAAATCCACGACAGCGATTAATTTATCCTCCTGTCTGGGTGCCATGGGACAGAAGGTTTTGACAATAGATCTGGATCCACAGGGAAATACAACCAGTGGTCTGGGAGTAGACAAGGATGCGGCAGAGAATACCGTATATGAATTATTACTTGGCGAGTGTGAGGTGGAAGATTGTCTGCAGAAATTGGAATTTGAAGGAGTATCTTTGATTCCTTCCAATGTCAATCTGGCAGGAGCAGAGATTGAGCTGATCGGTATCGAAGATAAAGAATATATCTTACAGAATAAAATTAGTAAGATTCGAGATCAGTTTGATTTCATTATCATTGACTGTCCACCATCACTGAACATGTTGACCATCAACGCAATGACAACTGCAAACACCGTTCTGGTACCGATCCAGTGTGAATATTACGCATTGGAAGGACTTTCTCAGTTGATGCATACGATCGAACTGGTGCAGGAAAGATTGAATCCGGATCTGGAGATGGAAGGTGTTGTATTTACCATGTATGATGCGAGAACTAATCTTTCTTTACAGGTAGTAGAAAATGTTAAAAATAATCTAAATCAGACAATCTACAAAACTATTATTCCGAGAAATGTACGTCTGGCAGAAGCACCAAGTCATGGACTCCCGATTAATTACTATGATGCAAGATCGACAGGAGCAGAAAGTTATCAACTGTTAGCAGAAGAAGTGATACACAGGGGGGATGAAGAATGGCAGTAAAAAAAGGTGGTCTCGGAAAAGGACTGGATTCTTTGATTCCATCCGGAACTCCGAAAAATAAGAAAAGTGTTACAGAAGAGCAAAAACAATCGGTAAAAGTAGTAGAAAAAGTAGTGGAAAAAATCGTTGAGAAACCGGTTGAAATGAAGATGAAAATCACAGAAGTAGAGCCTAACAGAGAACAGCCAAGAAAAAATTTTGATGAAGATGCCCTTCTGGAACTGGCAGAATCTATTAAACAGTTTGGCGTTTTGCAACCACTTCTGGTTCAGAAAAAGGATGATTACTATGAAATTATTGCCGGGGAACGTAGATGGCGAGCTGCAAAACTGGCAGGATTAAAGGAAATCCCTGCTATTATCAAAGATTTTTCAGATCAGGAAGTTGTAGAAATTGCACTGATTGAAAATATTCAAAGGGAAGATCTGAATGCAATTGAAGAAGCGGTTGCTTATAAACGGCTGATGGAAGAATTCCATCTGAAACAGGATGAAATTGCGGAGAGAGTATCCAAAAGCAGAACTGCGGTTACAAATGCGATGCGACTGTTGAAACTGGATGAGAGAGTGCAGGATATGTTGATTCAGGATATGATTTCTCCGGGACATGCAAGGACACTTCTGGGAATTGAAGACAAAGACAAACAATATAATCTGGCGATGCGAATCTTTGATGAAAAATTGAGTGTCAGAGATACAGAAAAAATCGTGAAAGATCTGCAAAAACCCAAAAAAGAAGAAAAGAAAAAAGAAGCAGATCCGCAGATGGAAGTAATCTATCAGCAACTGGAAGAACGAATAAAATCAATCGTGGGAACTAAGGTGGCAATCCAGCATAAGAATAAGAATAAGGGTAAAATAGAGATTGAGTATTATTCTCAGGCTGAACTGGAGCGCTTGATCGATCTGTTCGAATCTATAAAGGAATCTTGAAAAATGTCCACTGAGAAATAAGTGTGAGGAGTATAAGACGGATAATCAATTTATACAGATTGTGACAGCTGATAAATAGAAAGGGTAGATTGACACATGAATAATTTTTTTGATGCAATAGGTATTGACCTGGGAATTCTGGTAGTCATGCTTATGGTATTGGTGCTGGTATTGATTGTACTGGTGTTAAATGTTTCTCTGGGACTGCACCGGCAGAGACGTCGTTACAATATGTTTATGAAAGGTGCGGATGGACAAAGCCTGGAGAGAGTATTTTCTCAAAAATTAAAAGAAGTAGACAGGCTTTCAAGAGCAAACGAGCAGAGCCTTGAAGAAGTCAGGGGACTGAGAGATCTGTTATCCAAGTCTTTGACAAAATACGGAATCGTAAAATACGATGCTTTCGATGACGTAGGAGGAAAACTGAGTTTTGCAATTGCCCTTCTGGATATGAACAATACAGGATTTATCCTGAATGCAATCCACAGCAGAGATAACTGTTTCTTCTATATTAAAGAAATAGTAAAAGGAGAGTCGTACATTTTGCTCAGTTCAGAAGAAATGGATGCCTTGCGTCAGGCAGTTCATTTTGGAGAAAATAAGGTTCGATAAGAGAAAAGAAAAAAAGATTGCCGAAAGCAGATGAAACGAAAAAAGTTTCATCTGCTTTCTTTCAATCACGGGATAACCAAGCAAAGTCCGGAGTAGTCTATCCTGTGCGAGAATTGTATTTATCCAAGAACCGTGTGAATCCCACTTGAAAAAAAGGCAATACTATTATAAAATAAAGAGAATGATTACTTATTATAATAAAGAACAAGAACAGTAACCTGAAAGAGGGAGGAAAATATGTTAGATATCAAGTTTGTCCGGGAAAATCCGGATGTGGTGAAAGAAAATATTCGTAAAAAATTCCAGGATCAGAAAATCCCGATGGTAGATGAAGTCATCGCTCTGGATCAGGAAAACAGAAATATTAAGCAGGAAGTAGAATCTCTGCGTGCAAATAAAAACAAAATCAGTAAACAGATCGGTGCACTGATGGCACAGGGTAAAAAAGAAGAAGCAGAAGAAGTGAAGAAAGAAGTTGCAGCTTCCGGTGCAAAAATTGATGAACTGTCTGCAAGAGAAAAAGAAGTAGAAGAAAAGATCAAAACGATCATGATGACAATCCCGAATATCATTGATCCTTCTGTTCCGGTTGGAAAAGATGACAGCGAGAACGTAGAGATCGAACGTTTTGGCGAGCCGGTTGTTCCGGATTATGAAGTTCCGTATCATGCAGAGATCATGGAATCTTTCGATGGTCTGGATCTGGACAGTGCAAGAAAAGTAGCAGGTAATGGTTTCTATTATCTGATGGGCGACATCGCAAGAATTCATTCCGCAGTTATCTCTTACGCAAGAGATTTTATGATCAACAAAGGATTTACTTACTGTGTACCGCCTTTCATGATCCGAAGCGATGTAGTTACCGGTGTTATGAGCTTTGCTGAGATGGACGCTATGATGTATAAGATCGAAGGCGAAGATCTGTATCTGATCGGAACCAGCGAACATTCCATGATCGGTAAATTCATCGATACGATCCTGCCGGAAGATACACTGCCGAGAACTCTGACCAGCTATTCTCCTTGCTTCAGAAAAGAGAAAGGTGCACATGGTCTGGAAGAGAGAGGTGTATATCGTATTCATCAGTTTGAAAAACAGGAAATGATCGTTGTCTGCAAACCGGAAGACAGCAAGATGTGGTTTGATAAACTGTGGCAGAATACTGTTGAACTGTTCCGTACCCTGGATATCCCGGTTCGTACTCTGGAATGTTGTTCCGGTGACCTGGCTGATCTGAAAGTAAAATCCATCGACGTAGAGGCTTGGTCTCCAAGACAGAAGAAATACTTTGAAGTAGGAAGCTGCTCCAATCTGGGTGATGCACAGGCAAGAAGACTGAAAATCCGTGTAAATGGTGAAAATGGTAAGTATTTCGCACATACTTTGAATAATACTGTAGTTGCGCCGCCGAGAATGCTGATCGCATTCCTGGAAAACAACCTGAATGCAGACGGAAGTGTAAATATCCCGAAAGCACTGCAGCCGTACATGGGCGGAACTGAAAAAATCGTACCGAAACATAAATAAGAAATAAAGTAACAAAAAGAAACAGCGGCATAGTATGACAGACACCAGATATCCGAAGAAAGAGATGGGTATCTGGTGTTGGCATGCCGGGGGAAAGTTACCGGATCATTCCTGTGATGCGGTAGCAGAAAATGGATAAGAGGAAAGGAGGAAGCCTGTATGCACAGTTATCTTCGGGCTATAGGATTTTCAAAACTGGAGCAGAAGGATCTGGATCAGATTATACAGGATGTGATTGCTTCCTGCGACGAGAAAAAGATTGCAGAGCAGGGAAAAAACGAGATTTTTGCAGAACTGTCCCGCTATTTTGGTATGAACATCGGACTGCGCGTCTGTGGAACTTATGATGAGCAGGATCAGTTTCGGATGGAGTATTATTTTCCGTATTTTGCCGGAAGCGGTATCACCAGTCAGGAAGATGTGATGGTGGAACAGCGTTCCGAAAAAGTCTGTTTTTCCGGCGCGTGTGACGATGTGCGTGTGGGTGTGACTCTGATCTTTTATCTGGCAAATGCAGGAGAATATCTGACAGAGCGCACGAAGGGGCTGCCGGGGGAAAGTTTCAGCAACCTGACCTTATCCGGTCTTTCTACGGAAGGCAAGATTCTGCTGCCGATCCAGAAAAATATCGCCCAGCGGGAACGGGATCAGCAGCTGACCCGGAAAAGAACGCAGATGATCTACGAAGCGCGCCGGGGAAATGAAGAAGCGATGGAGAATCTGACTATGGATGATATGGATACGTATGCTATGATCTCAAGAAGGATCACTAACGAAGATGTTTTTTCTATTGTAGATACGTATTTTATGCCTTATGGCATGGAGTGCGACCGGTATAATGTGATGGGAGAGATCCTTGAATGGATGGAAACCACGAACAAACTGACCGGCGAGAAGCTGTATCAGATGACGATCAACTGCAACGACTTGATCTTCGATATCTGTATGAACCAGGAAGACCTGATGGGAATCCCGGAAGTTGGCCGCAGATTCAAGGGAATTATCTGGCTACAGGGAATACTACAGGGAAGCCTGAATTTTTAAGGTTGTCATTTCAGGCATTCTATAGTAGAATAAATGTATCTGTGAAGGTAGCGAACAGTTACCGAAATAATCTGTAGATTGACAACTCGAAAAAGAGTTGATAATCTTATATATGGCCGAAGGGAAAAATCCCAGAAACCCAGT
>CAKRLG010000024.1 GCA_934359255.1 uncultured Ruminococcus sp. | reverse complement strand
TTGAAACCGCCGTGTACCGAACGGTACGCACGGTGGTGTGAGAGGACGGCGGTTAGTCACCGCCTCCTACTCGATTATTACGCTTGTTCTGCAAGCAAAAATATGATATAATAAAATTCTAGAGGAAATGCAAATCAAAAAATAAAAATTATTGCCCAAAACGATGAAAGCACATCACAATTTTTGTCGCAGACGGTAAGATATTTTACAATTCATCAGTCTCATCTGAAAAAATGTAATCATTTAATTCTTCAAAATCCAGAAATTCAGCCAATGTCATATTAAAAGCGTTAGAGATCTTATGAAGTGTGGATGCCCGTGGATCTTTGGTGATGCCACGGACGATATTATCCAGCGTAGATTGTTTTACACCGCTCATTGTTGCCAGCTTATTCACTGAGATGTGACGCTGATTACACAAAAAACGTATTCGTTGTCTATACAATTCTGAATATTCCATATGTCCCTCCCTGTATTTTAAAATTAACACGAACAACAACTTGAACTTTTAAAGCGTGCGTTCACGTTTTATAGCACGTATTTTGTGGCTGTAAAGGTATTGGAAAAATTACTCGGATTCCTTTAATGGCTTAATAGTATCAAGACGGAGAGAATAATTTACCCATATACGGGTTATGAAAGGAGAGAAATCTGATCAGAAAGAAAACAGGTGAGAAGATCACAATTGATAAAGCAGAATTCCGTATCGGTAAAGAGAGAAACAAAGTAGATTATTGTATTACCGGAAACAGCAATATCAGTCGTACACATGCAACCATCGTATACCGCAACGGAGCATTTGCAATCGTTGATAACAATGCTACAAACGGAACCAATGTAAACGGTGTGGCAGTATCGGCAGGAAAAGAACGCGCACTGACAGGAAATGAAACCATTCGTCTGGCAGATGAAGAATTTCTGTTTCGTGCATAAAATTGAATAATAAATGAGAGGTATGAGGATGATTTATAAAATAGCAGCTCACAGCGATGTGGGTATTGTGAAGAAAACAAATCAGGACTCAGTACTCGTGAAAATCGCACAGACAAACCATGATAAGGTTTGTCTGTGTGTCGTGTGTGACGGAATGGGCGGTCTGGCTGATGGCGAGTTAGCCAGTGCAACAGTGATCCGGGAGTTTGATCAGTGGTTTATCAACAAACTTCCCGGCTTGCTGGAAACACCGGAATTTCCAATGGATGAACTTCGTGTACAGTGGGACGATCTGGTAATGCGGCAGAACAAGAAACTGGCAAAGTATGCATCTGGAATAGGAACACGCATGGGTACAACAGTCGTAGCTTTTCTGGTTGTGGATGACAAATATTACATCATGAACATCGGCGACTCCAGAGCTTACATGGTTTCCGATGCCATCTATCAGCTGACGAAGGATCAGACCTATGTGCAGTACGAGATGGACTTGGGACATCTGACCTGGGAGCAGGCACAGACCCATCCCCAGAGAAATGTACTGCTCCAGTGTGTAGGAGCATCGGATGAGATCCACCCGGATTATTTCGTGGGCGATGCCAATCCGGATACCACCTTTATTCTCTGCTCCGATGGATTCCGCCATGTGATCTCACCGGATGAGATCTATGAGAAGTTTCGTCCGGAACTTCTGGAGAACGAAGATATCATGCTTCAGAATATCGTCTCACTGGTGGAACTGAACAAATCCAGAAAAGAAGTGGATAACATATCGGCAGCTGTTATCCGGACATGTCGGGAGGGATAAGCATGCTGCAGATAGGTTCTTATGTAGACGGAAAATACAAAGTATTAAATAAGATCGGCCAGGGCGGTATGAGTGTCGTCTATCTGGCATTGAATGAAAAAGCAAATAAAACATGGGCCATCAAAGAGGTCCGAAAAGATGGACAGCAGGATTTTACCACAGTCAAACAGGGGTTGATCGCTGAGACCAACATTCTGAAAGAACTGAATCACAAATACCTGCCAAGTATCATCGATGTGATCGATGACGGGGATTCCTTCCTGATCGTTATGGATTATATCCAGGGGAAATCACTGGATAAGATCCTGAAAGGAAGTATGGAAAAAGAAGGGCTTCCCATCGCACTGGACGATGTGATCGCCTGGGGAAAACAGCTGTGTGAAGTGTTCTACTACCTTCATACCAGACCGAATCCCATTATTTATCGAGATATGAAACCGGGCAACGTCATGCTGAAGCCGGACGGAGAGATCTCCCTGATCGACTTTGGTACCGCCCGTACCTTTAAACAGGGGAACAGAGAAGACACCACATGTCTGGGAACACCGGGATATGCTTCACCGGAACAGTACGGAGGAAACGGACAGTCCACACCCCGAAGTGATATTTACTGTCTGGGTGCAACCCTCCATCATCTGATCACCGGAAGAAATCCTTCCCCTACACCGTTTAACTTTCCGAAGATCACACAGTGCCGGCCAAGTCTGGTAGATGAGATCCCGAGAGAGGATATGAATAAGCTGCTTGGTCTGGAGATGATCATTGATCGCTGTACACAGTATGAGCCGGAGAATCGATACGAATCCTGCCTGGAAATGCTGTACGATCTGGAACATATCGAGGAGCTGAGCCTTCCATATCGAAAGAAATTAAGAAATAAGCTGCTTGGCTTTGGTGTCAGTGCAGCAGTAGCTGTCTTATGCGGCGGTATTTCCCTTGGCTGTATGCTGATGGAGAACAAAACAGAGCAAAGCGGCTATGATTATTATGTAGACCAGGCAGAGAAGAGTGACGGAACAGCCAAAGTCAATTATGCGAAAAAGGCAGTTGCCATCGACCCTGGCAAGGAAGAGGCCTATCTGGTTTATATGGATGCCCTGCGAAATGATGAAGACGGCTTCTCCGGTCAGGACAGCCAGGATTTTAAAGCCCTGCTGCAGCAGACGGCAGGAAGACAGACTTACGAAGAGGTGCTGGAAGACAATCTGGACGGTTACACCGAGTTGGCTTACGAGCTGGGAATGGCTTACTACTTCCCGGGTGGCGCCGGAAAACCGGCAGGAGATAAAGAACTTGCAAAAAAATGGTTCGGTATCGTAGCACAGGCCGTGTTGTCCGATGACCAGCTGAAAGCATTCGGACTGGATTCCACAGATAAATTATCTGCAGATAAGATCCAGGAATACGATATCGACACCAATCTGGTGGAAACCTTCTTAAGTATCTGTAGTTATTACGGAAAAGTAGGTCAGGAAGATACCGTAACCGGTGAGATCAAATATTCCTACTCGGATTTCTGGGTAGAATTAAACGGTCTGGTAGGCGGACTTCCGGAAACCATCAGTACAGAAAGCCGGGAACGTCTGACACAGCTTCGACTGTTGAACGATGTGTCCTATCAGCTGTATGAAAATGCAAAACAGTTCGTATCAGATGCCGGTGTGGACAAGGCAACCTTCCAGGGTGCCCTGGCAGCCATCGAGACAAGGGTCTCCGGTGCTGATACCGGTTCCAACCAGACGGCACAGCGGATCCGTGATAATACGATAACAACCGTGGATAACACCAAGAAACTGGTAGAATCTCTGTATGCACAGAATTCTGATGCCGTGAAGAGCGGAGGTGATCAGTAATGGGGCAGCCACAAAATATTGAACAGCAGATCCAGCTTCTGAGCAATCTGCAGCTGGGATTTGGGATTGCTGCCTTGCTGTTCCTTGCACTGGCGATATTCCTTTTCTTCTATCTGCATATCCCACAGGTATTGAACGAATACAGGGGAAAGAGTGCACAGAAAGCCATGGAAGAGATGGCAGCCAACAGCAGCGACTCCGGACGTATCGTTTCTATGGATAAAAAGTCCAAAAACAAGAAAAAAGGAACCGGACAGCTGGTACAGAGACGTCACTATACAGACAATCTTACCGATGATCTCAGCGGCCGGATGAGCCAGGAGTTTGGTGAACCAACCGGTCAGATGAATCTGAATATGGCAAATAGTTCCGAAAACAACGGCATGATGCAGGAAACCGCAGCCAACGGATCGGAAGCCACAGATGTGCTGGATGCATCCATGATGAGTGGAGCTGAGGCCACAGATGTGTTAGATCCGTCCATGATGGCAGGATCGGAAGCCACAGATGTACTGGATCCATCCATGATGACAGGATCCGAGGCTACGGATGTGTTAGAACCGTCCATGATGGCAGGATCGGAAGCCACAGATGTACTGGATCCATCCATGATGACAGGATCTGAGGCTACGGATGTGTTAGATCCGTCCATGATGACAGGTTCGGAAGCCACCGGTGCATTAGATCCGTCCATGAGAGAGGATGCACAGGCTACTGATATTCTGACAGAGGCCATGCTTCAGGAAGGCGGTATGGCAGCCACGGATATCCTGGATCCGTCCATGATCGCCAACCCGGTACAGGAAAGACAGCATGGATCTACACCGGAACAGGAAGGAACCATGGTTCTGGATCCGAACATGCTGCAGCATTCCAACAGTATCTTTGAGATAGAAAGAAGTATCATCCTGATACATACGGAGAAGGTGATCTGATGAAAAAGAGAAAAGCAGCAAGGATATTTAATGATCTGTCGATGGTTTTCTTCCTTATATCATCTACAGTGGTCGCATTTCTTCCGATAGCCGACAGAGAAAAACACCCGGCAATAGCAGTACTTGCCGGGGGTATCTTCTGGGTAGGACTGTTATGGGGGATTTTCCTCTACATCCTCAGCTGCCAGAAGATAAGAAATCTGAAAAGCTATCAAAATTATCGCTCGGTGGAGCGTATCGGTGCACTTGCACCCGGATCCACCAAAGAGGGATTGATCGCAGATCTTGTATTCATCCCGGGATTCCTGGTGATCATACTCGGAACCTACGTGTTCAACATACCGGATCCCGTCATGTTAGTTTGTATGTGGATAACCATGGTATCCTTCTACGGACACTTCGTCCTGAACGGAAGGGTATACAAGTTTTTACATAAAAGAAAAGTTATAAGATACCGCAAGGTAAAAGAGGAATCAGCCGAGAAAAATACTCAGCTGAAGGAAGGAGTCTGAGGACATGAAACAAAGAACAAAGAGAATCCTGGCATTCTTTATGGCCGTTGTCTTCGCATTGTCAACCTGCGTAACCTCCAGCCCATACACCGTTATGGCTACAGAAGCAGGAGAAACGATCGAACCTCTTGCAGAAGAGGGAAGCGGCAGTGGAGAAGTCATTCCGGGTACAACAGAAACAGGAACACCTGGAGGAAGCGGTGAAGGAGGCACGGTAGCACCATCCGGCGAACCGGAAGGACCGACTGCACCATCTGCGCCGCCGGCAGCAGAAACAAAATATCTGAGTGTTAAGGTAGTTTTGGGTGAAGGTGCTGGAACTATTGGTGGAGTAGACTTAGGAAATGTAAGTTTCACTCTGTCAAATGGTGAAAAAGAAGTAGCTTGTACTGTGGATCCAAAATCATCCACAATTACAGGGATGGAATATGCTACTGGTAAAACCTATAGCATAAAAGAAGGTAGCATTAGCGACAATTCTGGAATGTATACGCTCGGAAATATTACCTCCACAGTAGAAAATGCGGATTCAGAAAATCCGACATTGGTTTTAAAGATTGGAGAATTAACTCCGAAAGTTGGAACAATCTCAGGGGCTGCTAGTATCAAGGCGTTGTCTGAAGTGAAGTACACTTTGGATGGAAATTGGAGCGACAAGGTGGATCGATGGGTAATCGAAGGCAGCAACGCTGCAAAGGCTACTGTTGATGCTACTGGTGTTGTTTCTGCAAAAGTAGGTGGACAAAGTTTTACTCTGGCAGCATATTGTAGTAATAAAAAGTTGGTAGACAAAGAAATTCAAGTTACTAAAAATGCTACAAAATTAAAGATAAGTACAAATAACGAATCTGCAGAAGGAAACTCTTGGGACATACCATTGCAGATAACAGTTCGTTTAACAGATGAGTCAGAAGCTCCTGTTCAGGGAAGAAAAATAACGGTTAATGTAAAGAATAAATTAATTGGTTCGACAGAGTTAAATGGTCTAACAGATCCGAACGGTGAGTTTAAACCTAAAGAAGTAAAAGTGTATAAGATTGTAGGTGATATACCTGTTTCAGCATCCTTCGAAGGTGATGATGCCTATCTGCCATGTACTGAAGGAATAACTTACAAGACAACAAAAGATTCTGGAAGCCTTTCCTATGAAAAAAAGGACACCAAAACTGTGACGTTTACTTACGGAACAGAAGACGTTGTAAAAACACTGGAGTTAAGAGATAAGAATAAAGATCTTCTTAAAACAGAAGAGCTTTCTGACGTAAGTCAGGTGAAATTAAATGTCACATGTGATAATTCAGCTATACAAGTGACACCTAAAATAGTAGCGCCAGAGGCAGAAAGCGGAAAACCGTTGCAATTGCAATTGGTATTCCATGCAAACAGTGCAACTAAAGAAGAAGTTCCTTTTACGGTGACTGCAGAGACACCAAATTACAAATTTGAAAAAAAATTATATGTAAAAGTGGATCCGTATAAATTAACACTGGAAGATACTGTTTCAGTAGCGGGATCCGGTAAGACAGAGTATAAAAATGAAAAAATCTACGATGCAACAGATCTTGTTGATGTACAGGCTACTCTGGTAGGCGGTAAGGATCTGACAGAGGCTGCAAAAAACGAAGTAAGTACATACTTTACAAATCTGATTTTTAAAGGATATAAAACTGGAAAAATCAATGTAAAGGGAAATGAAGAAGAACAGAGCTTTGATTTTGCGCCGACAGATTTTTCATTGTGCACAGATTTAGCAGAAAATATCAAAGATAAATATGTGATCGGATCTGGAGAAAAAGCAACAGCTAAAGTAACCATCCTGAAAAGAACCCTGAATCTTACCGTAGCAGATTCCACACGTCCATACAGAAGCCTGGGATATACAAGAGCTCTGGATCAGCTGGTATCTGTAAATCCTCCGAGCGGAGACACCGGATTTGCGGGAAAGGATGCAATCGAAAATCTGGACAGATTCACCTATCCTACAGTAGTGGATACCACTGCTACAAATCTTACACCGGATAATGTAAAGAAGAATGATACTGCAACCTGTTCTGAACACACCAATGCATTGGGACTGGATAAGAAATCAGGAGATCCGACAAGCAATTACAAATTTGATTTTAATTCTTATAAACATGGTAATCTGAAAGTAACAGAAGAAAATATTACAGATGCTACAGATTATGTGACAATCAACAACAACGCAAGCACACATGCTTATGAAAATGAAAACCATGACCGTTATTACGGAAAAGATGCAGTAATCAAATTCGCATTAGAAGGCGGATACAACAAGATTTATCTCAAAAATGGTAAAGATCTTACAACGGAAGGTTTAAAAGAAGCAGAAGCGTACGTAGCAGGAACTGATGTAGAAAAATATACCTATCTTGCTAAGGAAGATAACGACGGAAAAGTATTAAACAGAACAAATGAATTTAAGATTACTTTCAAATACGATCCGGCTGAACCACAGTGCAGCGAAATCAAATTCGGAGAAGAGAATAAGGTAGTAACCGATCTGACAACGACGATCACTTTTGGTATTTACAAAAATAAAAATATCGAAGCAACAGTTAAGTTTTCAGACGATTTATCAGGAATTAAAGGCTGGTCTTATTTTGTGGCTAACACAGACAAGGACAATTCCTTTAAAGGATTACTTACAGAGGATGACTACGCTGAAGAATTGACAAATGCACATTTTACAGCAGGAACTGACACGTATACAGTACCCGTTGGAAAATTAAAAGACGGTGAGACACTGGGATCTAACAATTATATTGTTTTCGTAAAAGTGAAGGATAACGTAGGAAATACAAAAATCTACGGATCCAATGGTGTTGTTCTGGAAAACTTCCATGACATTACGGTTGAATACAATGAAAAACCAGCATCGACAACCACTCAGCAGGGAACAGTAGACAGCAGAACCTATTATTCAGGTGATGCAGAATTGAATCTGACAGCAAAAGAAAACGCAAGTGAAAGCAAATTCTACTCCGGACTGGAAAAAATGCAGTATACCATTTCCAGACACTGGGGAGATGGTAAAAAAGATACAGAAGAAGAAGTCACAGAAACAAATGAATATGGCTTCCCGAAAGATGTAACGCTGGAAGAACTTCAAAAATATTGTACCATCAAAAAACTTCTGGAACTGAAGAACGACCCGGAAAAATCTCAGGTGATCACAGTTTCCGCAACAGCAAATGACAATGCCGGCAATGCAATGGAAACCCGTGCAGACTACACATTGGTTCTGGACTCTATCGCGCCGACAGTAGATTCTTCTTATGCACAGGCAAACAACAATGGCGCTTTCTTAAATGCCAAATATGCAAACAGTGATGTTACCTATTCTGTTAATGTAACCGAGCGTTTCTTAAACGTTCTGAAAGTAACACTGAATGGAACCGAGTATACTCTGGAAGAACTGAATTCTCAGAAAGATGCTCTGGGTATCAAAGAAATCTCAATGGATCCGGTGAATAATTTTGCAGATACCACAGACAGTACCATATACAAATTCACGATCGTATTCCACAAAGATGGTGAATACACGGTACAGACTAAGGTAGCTGATGCAGCCGGAAATACAGGAGAAGACAAGGAATTCTCCTTCGTGATTGACACAGTAAGACCTGAGATGCAGGTTACTTACACTGCATATCGTCCGAACGGAACAAGCTTTGTTTTGGATCCGTCCCAGGGACGTGCTTATGCAAATGAAGAAGTAGCTTTTGTAGCTGTAACTACAGTGATCACAGAGAGAAACTTCGATGCAAAAGATGCAAAAGTTGCTTACACAGCAGTAAACAGCAAAGGAAAAGCAGTGAAAGTTGCAGATTATGACGCAGCGATCCGCGAAGAATGGAACAACAAAGGAAATGTCAGCACAGAAGACAACCGTTTTGTATACGAACTGTCTCTGCCGACGATCAGTGTAGATGCCAACTATGATTTCGCTTATGACTACACCGATCTGGCTGGTAATCCGATCAATGAAACCATCAAACAGGCAGTTACCCTGGACCGCGCAAAACCGGAAGGTACTGTAACAGTAGAAGATCTGGTGAACGGATCTGCTTCTGAGACATGGAACAAGTTCCTGAGTGCAATTACATTTGGACACTTTGGTAAGAACAGTGTAAGAGCTTCTATGACAAGTGATGATGAGACTGCAGGTGTGGCAGCTACTCAGTATCTGACCTCTGCAAAAGCACTGACAAGAAGCGAACTGGAAGCAAGAACCGGATGGACCGGTTACAGCAGCAAGATTAGCCTGGCAGCAAGCCAGAACCTGGTTGTATATGAAAAGATCACAGATAAAGCAGGAAATATCCAGTACATCAGTACTGACGGAATCATCGTTGATAATGGGGCACCGGTACCGGTAGTGAAGATCACTCCTACCAATCCTGGATGGGGAAAAGGTGTATACAGCGCTTCTGATAATCCTGGATTTGATATCAGCGTTACCGATCCTGTTGTAAACGATGCATATGCAGGACTGAAGACAATTTCCTACACAATCACAAACGGAACCACCGGTTATGTAGAATCCGGAACACTGGCAAACCTGGAGAGAACATCTCACCTGCAGAGCTGGACCGGACATGTAACCATCAACCCGGATAACTTCTACTCCAACGATGTTCGTGTAAAAGTTACCGCAGATGACTGGTCCACCAACGAGGCAGCATCCGAAGAAATCAGTATCAAAGTGGATAACAAAGCTCCAATCGTTACATTCTCTTTCGATCAGAGCGATGTACACAACGGAAAATACTACAACAATGACAAAACTCTGACAATCACAGTAGACGAGCGTAACTTTGATGAAAGCTACCAGCCACAGGTTACATCTACAGCAGGCGGCGGATACAGCATCAGCGGATGGTCTCACAACGGAGAGATCCATACAGCTACTGTAACCTTCAGCGGTGACAGTGATTACACAGTAACCTATGACTGCTTCGACCTGGCAGGCAACAAGTCCAATACTGAGAAACTGGATGAGTTCACTGTTGATAAGACAAAACCTGTGATCCAGGTTTCTTATGACAACAACAGTGCATTAAATAACAACTATTACAAAGAAGCAAGAACAGTAACCATCACCATCACCGAGCATAACTTCAATCCTGGTGAAGTGACAGTTACAACAACAGCACAGCTGGATGGTGCAGCAGCTTCCGCACCGGGCGTAAGCGGATGGTCAGGATCCGGGGATACACATGTGGCAACCGTTTCTTACTCTGCAGATGCAGATTATACATTTACCATCAGTGCAACAGACCTGGCAAGCAATGTATCCGATCCATATGCAACAGAAAGCTTTACCGTTGACCAGACAAAACCGACAGTAGAGATCACCAATATCGAAGATTATTCCGCAAATAACGGAGAAGTAGCTCCTGTTATCACACTGAATGATATCAACTTCGACAGCGGCAAGACAGTTGTTCACCTGACCGGAGCTAATAAGGGAGAGGTAGATACCACAGGCATGTACACTTCTGTAGCAAGCAACAAAGGTCAGACACTTACTTTCTACAACTTCAAAGAAAATATGGATGATATCTATACTCTGACTGCTGAGACAACCGACAAAGCAGGAAATCAGTACAGCACATCCAAGATCTTCTCTGTAAACCGTGACGGTTCTACATATCTGTATGATGATTATACAGAAGAACTGATCAAGAATGGTTACACCAACGATCCGAAGAATCTGGTAGCATCCGAGATCAACGTAGATACCCTGACCTTCCAGGAACTGACGGTATCCGAGAACGGAACACAGAAGACTCTGGAACAGAACAAAGACTTTGAAGTAAGTGAGTCCGGAAGCGATGTAAGCTGGAAAGAATACAAATACACCATCAACGCATCCAACTTCGAGAATGAAGGAGACTACAACGTTTCCATCTACTCCGAAGACCGTGCAACCAACGTAACAACCAACACAGCCAAGTCCAAAGATATCCTCTTTGCAGTGGATAAGACTTCACCGGTTATCTCCCTGGCGAACATCGAAGACGGCGGAAGATATAAAGTAGAAAGCCAGAAATTCACAGCAAACGTAGATGATAACATGGCTCTGGATAAAGTGGAGTACTATGTAGACGATGAGCTGAAACAGACCTTCGATGCAGACGAAGTATCTGCAAACGGCGGTTCTCTGGAACTGAGTGTGGATTCTTCCAACACATTCCGGAATGTATCTGTAAAAGCTTATGACAAAGCAAACAACGAAGCAACAACCGCAAGCGTAGACGTCCTGGTATCTGCAAATACATGGGTACAGTTCTATAACAACAAACCGGCATTCTACGGTACGATCGGAGGCGGTGTGGCAGCAGTGGCAGCTGCAGTAGCCGCAGGCATACACTTCAGTGGCGCAGCTGCAGCAGGAAAAACAGCTGCAGGCGCAGGTATCTTCCTTGCAGGTAAGAAAAGAAAAAAAGATGAAGAGTAAATAAGATAAAATGAAACAGATCCGGAAAGAGTATCCGGAGAAGAACGATGCATACAAAGAACTGTTCAGTATCTTCCCGGTCACAGGCCAAAATGCATTTGCACATAAAAAATATTGTTTTTATAATTGACATTTCCATAGAAAAGAGTTATCTTTGAGAAAGATAATAAAACTATTTTATTAAGTTTCGAAAACTCATATATGGAGGGCATTTCACATGGAAGGTAAGATGAAAGTAGCAGTGATGAACGGTATCGGCAAGATGGGATTTACGGAGCGTGACATTCCGACGCCGAAGGATGATGAAGTTCTGGTAAAGCTGGATTATGTAGGAATCTGCGGATCGGATCTGCATTATTACGAGAGCGGAGCCATCGGCGATTATGTGGTAGAACCGCCGTTTGTTCTCGGTCATGAGCCGGGTGGTGTTGTCGTGGAAGTGGGAAAAGATGTCAAACATCTGAAAGTCGGCGATAAAGTAGCTCTGGAGCCGGGAAAGACCTGCGGACACTGCGAATTCTGCAAACAGGGCAAATACAACCTCTGTCCGGACGTTGTATTTTTCGCAACTCCGCCGGTCGATGGAGTCTTTCAGGAGTATGTAGCCCATGAGGCGGATCTCTGTTTCAAACTCCCGGAAAACGTAAGCACACTGGAGGGCGCACTGATCGAACCTCTGGCTGTCGGTTTCCATGCAGCGATCCAGGGAGACGCTCATCTGGGACAGAAAGCCGTGGTTATGGGTGCCGGATGTATCGGTCTGGTTTCCATGATGGCGCTGAAAGCCCGTGGAGTATCGGAGGTATATGTGGTAGATATCATGGAAAAACGTCTGGAAAAAGCCCTGGAACTGGGTGCAACCGGAGTGATCAACGGCGCAAAAGAGGACGTGATCGCAAAAGCACAGGAGCTGACCGGTGGCGCCGGTATGGATCTGATCATAGAGACCGCCGGTACAGAGATCACCACCAGACAGGCGATCCATATGGCGAAGAAGGGTTCCACGATCGTTCTGGTCGGTTACAGCAAGAGTGGTGAGATGACCCTGCCGATGAGCCTGGTTCTCGACAAAGAACTGACTTTCAAAACGGTCTTCCGTTACCGCCATATCTATCCGATCGCAATCGATGCGGTAGCCTCCGGAAAAGTAAACGTAAAAGGAATCGTTACTAATATTTACGATCTGGATGATGTACAGCGGGCGATGGATGAGAGTGTGCATAATAAGGCAGACATTGTAAAAGGTGTGATCAAGATTCATCCATAAGAGTTGAAAGACTCGTAAAAAGCAAAAAGTATATAGGTGTCAGGCATTTCTTCGTAAGAATTTTGTAAGAGTGCCTGACACTTTTTAATTAAAAAGTCGGAATTGACCTATAAATCAGCCGAAATCCTATCTGGAAAATCTCTTGCTTTTTGAGTAAAATAAAAGTAATGGGCGGTGATTGTGCCGCAGGAAAATAACAGGTATGGCGGCCTGCCGGAGAGTGCGGCGGGACGGCCGGAAAAGAGGTTTGTGATGAAAAAATGGACAAGAGTCATGTATCAGCCCAATCTTCCCCTGGAAGCAGGCAGATATGTAACAGCGAGCAAAGAACATATTGCATTATCCCTGGAGGCAGCGACAGAGGGTATGGTGCTTTTGAAAAATGAGAACAATATCCTGCCGTTAAAGAACGGTTCCCGGATCACACTGTTCGGACGCGGAAGTTTTGACTATGTCAAAGGCGGCGGCGGAAGCGGCGATGTAACCGTATCTTATGTACATAATCTGTATGATGGTTTCAAAACCCTGGAAGATAAAGTACAGGTATACGAGCCGGTAGCAGATTTTTATAAGAAAAATGTAGAAGAACAGTATGCAATCGGAAGAGCACCGGGTATGACCGAAGAACCGGAACTGCCACAGGAACTTCTGGACGGCGCAAGAGCATTTGGCGATACCGCACTTGTTGTACTGAGCCGTTTCTCCGGAGAGGGATGGGATCGTTCCAGCGTGGAATACAACGGTGAGTTCAATCCATGGCCGGACGAGACCAGCATGCCGAAACTGTCCGCGGAAGTGTATCCGGATGGTGATTTTTACCTGACAGCAGGAGAGAAAAAACTGCTGGCGCAGGTAGAAGAAGTATATGACAAGATCGTAGTTGTCTTGAACATCGGTGGTGTGATCGATCTGTCCTGGATCAAGAGAGATGATAAGATCGGGGCTGCTTTATACGGCGGTCAGGGCGGTATGGAAGGCGGAACCGCAATGGCACAGGTACTGTGCGGTCTGGTCAATCCATCCGGTAAACTGGCAGATACCTTTGCCGCAAGACTGGAAGATTATCCGTCCACGGAAAACTTCCATGAGTCTGTAGAATATGTGGATTACACCGAAGATATTTACGTTGGTTACCGTTATTTTGAGACGATTCCGGGCGCAGCTGAAAAAGTGGTTTATCCGTTCGGTTACGGTCTGTCCTACACAACCTTCGAGGTGGAGACGCAGAAAGCATGGGAAGAGGCAGACTCTATCAGTGTACAGGTGAAAGTAACCAATACCGGAGATATGGCTGGTAAAGAGGTGGTACAGCTGTACTACAGTGCACCACAGGGACTGTTAAAGAAACCGGCGAAAGAATTGGGTGCATTTAAGAAAACCCGCCTTCTGCAGCCTGGTGAGAGTCATACGATGGTATTGAACGTTGCAAAAGAAGCAATGGCATCCTACGATGATCTTGGAAAAGTAGCAAAATCTGCCTATGTTCTGGAAAAAGGTGCATATGCTTTTTATATCGGAACTTCCGTGCGTGACAACGAGAAAGCAGCTTATGAATACCAGGTAGCAGAAGATACTGTGGTAAAACAGCTGAAAGCAAAGCTGACACCGTCGGGTCTGTCTAAGAGAATGCTTTCCGACGGAACCTACGAGGAACTGCCTCAGACTGAAGGAAATGATCCCAATGCCTGTGCATTTGAAAAAATGATTCCGGGAACTGACGAAGGCATCCTGCCGGAAGTACGCTTCCGCGAGCAGCGCCTGGTACTCTATGTAGTAAAAAAAGGCGTAAAACCGTTTATCGAAGTAGCAGAAGGAAAGATCACTCTGGACGAGTTCATGAGCCAGCTTTCCGACGATGATCTGATCGAACTGCTTGGAGGTCAGCCAAATACCGGTGTGGCCAATACCTTTGGTTTCGGCAATCTGCCGGATTACGGCGTACCGAACATTATGACAGCCGACGGACCTGCTGGTCTTCGTATCGCACCGGAATGTGGCGTGTGTACAACTGCATGGCCATGCGCAACCCTTCTCGCCTACACCTGGAACCCGGATCTGGTAGAAAAGGTAGGTGCGGCCGGAGCAGAGGAAGTCAAAGAAAATAATATCGCCGTATGGCTGACACCTGCTGTCAACATTCACAGAAATCCTTTGTGCGGAAGAAACTTTGAGTATTATTCCGAAGATCCGCTGCTTGCAGGTAAGATGGCAGCAGGTATGGTACGTGGTATCCAGTCTCAGCATATCGGCGCTTCCGTAAAACACTTTGCCGCCAATAACAAGGAGACAAACAGAAAGCACAGCGATTCCCGTGTATCCGAACGTGCCCTTCGTGAGATTTATCTGAAACAGTTTGAAATTATCGTAAAAGAATCCGATCCGTGGACGATCATGAGCTCCTACAACGTGATCAACGGTCACAGAGCTTCAGAAAATAAAGAACTTCTGGAAGACATCCTTCGCGGAGAATGGGGATTCCGGGGCATGGTTACCACAGACTGGTGGACCCGTGGTGAGCATTACAAAGAGATCAAAGCCGGCAATGATGTCAAGATGGCAACCGGTTATCCGGAACGTGTGAAGAAGGCTATGGAACTTGGTGAACTTACCCGTGCTGATCTGGAACACTGTGCAAGACGTGTGCTGGAACTGATTCTGAAAATTGATTAAATGTAAGTATTCAGCAGCCGCTGTTCCCCAAGGTGTTTTAGTTTGTAACTGTGAAGGTACTGAACAGTTACGATTAAACAAAAAATATGCATAAAAAGTGAGAAATGAGGCAAACAGAAAAAGAATCTACTTTCTGTTTGCCTTTTTTTATAAAAATATAAAAGGCCGTACTGGATTACTGGAAAAAAACAGGGTATAGTAATAAGAAAACAGAGCGTGTAAAAGGGGTAACAAACGATGAACAGAAAGATAGAAAATCCTTTCCTCTATGTAGAAGTCAGTGACCGCGGAGCAGAACTGATGCGGATCATGAGAAAGGATACCGGTGCGGAGGTTCTCTGGAATGGGGATCCTGTTTTTTGGAGCTACCGGTCTCCGATTCTTTTTCCGAATGTGGGAAGTACCTGGCAGAAAAAAATGAAGATCAACGGAAAGGAATATCAGACCCGTCAGCATGGATTCGCCAGAGAAAAAGAATTTACCTGTGTGGAAGAAAATACGGAAAAACTTCGCTACCGGTTAATGTCTGACGAAGAGACAAGAAAGTATTATCCATTTGATTTTACATTATGGATTACATATGAACTGAGAGAAAAAGAAATTCTCGTCAGCTGGGAAGTGAAAAATCGATCCGGGGAAGTGATGAGTTTTACGATTGGCGGACATCCGGGCTTCCGGTTTGAAAAAGAAGGAGAACAGAAAGAAGACTACGAACTGTATTTTCCGGAAAATACAGAGTTTACCGCTACCGCAGTCGATCTGGTCAACGGTACCGGAAAACCGGATCAGAAATATCAGGTGAAGCTGACAGATCATACCCTGGTGTTAAGTGACCAGCTGTTTGATGTGGATACGCTGGTAGCTGACGATGCACAGATCCGGGAAGTATGGCTCAGAAAAAAAGCCACCGGACAGCTTTACGTGGGAGTCCGTTGCATCGATGAATTTTGCAGTTTTGGAATCTGGTCCCTTCCGAAAGGACCGTATGTTTGTCTGGAACCCTGGGCGGGAAGATGTGATGATGAAGGGTTTTGCGAAGATATTTCAAAAAAGCCGGGAATCAACCAGGCGGAGCCGGGAGAATGCTGGAAAAAGCAGTATGCGATTCTGATCGGATAGAACAGAGTATCTTAAGAGGTGTATTTACAACAGGGAAAAGAGTGTCAGATGTAAGAATCCGGCACTTTTCTGTTATCTGCAGAAGAAAAATAGCAGAGGATAAATTTTATAATTATAGAAATTACAGGGAGGTTTTTGTATGGGAAGAGCAATTTATGTGAGCAGTGTAAACGGAGATGATGCAAACAGCGGGTATGCACCGGAGAAAGCATTCCGCAGTCTGAGAAAGGTAAACCAGATGGAGATCCAGCCGGGAGATCAGATTCTTCTGGAGAGAGGATCGGTATTTGCCGGAGAGTATCTGCATCTGTACAAAGGTGGTACAAAGGAGGCACCGGTTGTGGTAGATGCGTACGGAGAAGGTGCGCTGCCGCGCATCGAGGCAGACGGAAACGGAATCTGGTATCAGAATTATGGTGGACATCTGGATAATGTGGTACATACCTGGAAAGGCTATCTTTCTTCAGCAGTTCTTTTGTATGATGCAGAGTACATTACTGTCCGGAATCTTGAGATTACAAATGATCCATTGGTTAAAAATGAGCGCATGAATCAGGCCGACCGCATGAATCGTACCGGTGTGTCTGTAATTGCACAGAATCACGGGACCCTGCACCAGATCGAACTGGCGTACCTGTACGTCCATGATGTGGAGGGAAATATTTATGACAAGCATTTGAACAACGGTGGCATCTACATGTCAGTCTCCCGTCCGGATGACGAAGAAAAGACCGGAATTGCCCGTTATGATGGTATCCATATCCACCACTGCAAAGTTGAGAACTGCCGCAGATGGGGAATTGCCGCAGGCTACACCTACCAGCATGACAAATTTACCACACTGGAACTGCCCGATGAAGTGGTGAAAACCTACGGTTCCACCAATGTCGTGATGGAACACAACTTTGTCAAAGATATCGGCGGAGACGGCATCACACCGATGTACTGCTTTGAACCGCTGATCCAGTACAATGTGTCCGAAAATATCGCTGTGGACATCCACCCGGATCTGTACAATGAAGAAGGAAACCGTGGCGGCATGACCGCGGCCGCCATCTGGCCATGGAAATGCAAAACCGCCCTGTTCCAGTATAACGAAGCCTACAACACTGTCTATAATCAGGATGGTCAGGCGTGGGATGCCGACTCCGGCGACGGAACCATCTACCAGTACAACTACAGCTGCAACAATGGCGGTGGCTGTGTGATGTTCTGCGAAGGAGAGAGCGTCAACAATATCTTTCGCTACAACATCAGCCAGAATGACGGAACCGGCATCCTGACCCCGGTAAGGAATGTGGATGCGAAAATCTACGGCAACATCTTCTATATAAAAGAAGGCGTGGACTTTATCCGTCATCGGATCTGGGGAGATACCATGATCGAAGGCGGTGGAATCGAAGTCACCGGCAACACTATCATCTATGCCGGAAACGCCCCCAAAGAAGAGTCCTGGACCTACAACAGTCCAAAGGCATATTATCAGAATAATACTTATGTAAACTATCAGAATACCCCGGAAGGTGATACGGCTCCAATCTGCCTCTCCGCTACCACCGAGATCCTGACAGCTCCGGGCATCGCCCCGGAGACCACCAACGGCAGCAGCCGCATGTACAAAGGCAGTCATGACTTTGACGGCTACCGTATGAAAAAAGATGGTACAGATATCCTGAAACTGTAAGCTTCCGGAGTAAAAGGACAGGAAGAAAAGCATTATTTTCACAGAAACAGATAGAGGAGAAAATAATGTGGCAAACACAGCAATCCTTATTTACAAAACAATATACAAAGGCAAAGAAATCTTCCACTTTTTCTACGCCGCTGACAACCTGGACACAGAACAATGGAACCTAACCAACACCCAGCGAAAGAGGCGGCACAAATCCTATGGTAGCAGCTGGCTCAAAGTTCCCCTGCCCACGCTGCAACCATAGGATTTGTGCCGCCTCTTTCGCGTTCGTGATGGTACGGGTGGAAGTTAGTTTTTCATTTTAGCGACACAAAATCTTCACAAAAAAAATCAGCACTCCCTCTTGACGAGTGCTAACACATGTGTTATAGTACAACTAGAACAAAGGAAGAGAAAAATAAATAACAAACAACACCTCATGTATCCAATGTTCAACCAGACAAAATAAAAATCAGTAATCAATTCACCTGTCACAGGTGGAATTCATAGAAGGGAGAAATGACTTATGTTAATGCCTAGTATTTTTGGTGAAAATTTTATGGATGATTTCTTCGGAGTTCCGGAGAGAACTTATACACGGAGTGCACAGAACACCCTGATGAAAACCGATGTAGTAGAAAACAAAGATGGATTTGATGTATCCATCGACCTTCCTGGATTTAAAAAAGAAGATGTGAAAGGTGAAGTGAAAGACGGTTATCTGATCATTACCGCATCCACGAACCAGAACAAAGATGAGAAAAACAAAGACGGCAAATACATCCGCAAAGAAAGATACAGCGGAACTTGTCAGAGAAGCTTCTATGTAGGAGAAGATATTACCCAGGAAGACATCAAAGCAAAATTCGAAAATGGTGTCCTGAAACTGGAGATTCCGAAAAAAGAAGCAAAACCGGAAGTAAAAGAAGCAAAATACATCTCTATTGCATAAAAGAGCAGGAAGATGATAATTGAGACAAAACACGTATTACGAGTTTTATCCATTCATGCGGCAGGCGCGGACCGGGCGTCTGCCGGATAAGTAAACTGTGCGCTCATTACTGTGAAATCGAGTGAACAGAAAAAGGAAAATAACAGGGTTTTAAAACCCGTTCACTATAGAGATTACCACAGAGGGACAGGAAAAATTTTATATCCGGAGTCTCTCTTTTTTATATATACAGGCAGCAAGCCAAATATACAGGATGTAACAAGTTCCCAAAGGAGGTGGAACAAATGGAAAATAAAAAAGATTATTATGAAGTGCTTGGCGTAAGCAAAGATGCTGACAATGCGGCAATCAAGAAAGCTTACCGAAAACTGGCAAAAAAATACCACCCGGATACCAATGCAGGCAATGCACAGGCGGAAAAACGATTTAAGGAAGTCTCGGAAGCTTATGCAGTGCTTGGTGACGCGGAAAAGAAAAAATTATACGATGAATTCGGACATATTGCCTTTGAACCGGGATTCAATGCGGATGCCGCGAGGGCACAGAAACAATATGGATATGGAAACTTTAGTGGCGGAAACAGTCAGAATGGTTATCGGGAGTACCATTTTACAGGAGCAGAAGGAGACGATATTTTCGGAGATTTGTTTGGAAATATGTTCCGCCGGGGAGCAAAAGGAGGAAATTTCCACAGCGGAGGATTCCATGACGGCAGCGGATTTTACCAGCAGTTTCATCAGGGCGGAAACGATGAGTTCTACGGAAATCAGGGATTTCATAGAACATATTCCGGAAAAGGGGAGAATCTGGAAGCAGAAATTTCGCTTACCTTTGATGAGGCAGCCTTTGGCTGTGATAAGGTGATCACACTGCAGGAAACTGACGGCAATCGTACCCTGAAAGTGCATATTCCTGCGGGAATCGATACCGGACAGAGCGTTCGGCTGCGTGGAAAAGGTCATCCGGGAATCGGCGGCGGTGAACCTGGTGATCTGCTCCTGAAAGCAAAGGTGGGAACGAAACCGGGATATGAACGGAAAGGTGCCGATGTCTATACCACGGTCAGTATCCCTTACACGACCGCCGCTCTCGGCGGAGAAGCCAGAGTATCCACATTATACGGGGATGTTAGTTGTAAAATCAAAGAAGGGACTCAGTCCGGCAGCAAGATCCGGCTGCGTGGAAAAGGAATTGTATCCATGAAAAATCCGAACGTCCACGGCGATCAGTACGTGACCGTCCAGATCCAGGTACCCCGTCACCTGAACCAGCAGGCACGTCGGAAATTGATGGAATACAAACAGGCCTGTGGATAAAAACAGCAGACAGGAATAACTTTAAACAGTTGTTACTGTCTGCTTTTTATGTACATTGCATACAAAAATGGATCTAATGAAACAATTTTGAATTACGCGAACAGCAAGTCAAAAACCATAAGATCTGGTTTACAAAACCTTGCTTCTGAGCTATCCTATAGAAAGAAAAGTAAGATTCCGAGAGTACATTAAGATGATCAGGAGGAAATAACATGGTAGGTCCGGAAGGAACAAAACGAATATCCAAAATAGATACGTACCTGAATGTAGCCGAAGCATTTGCCTATCGAAGCACCTGCATCAAACGAAAATATGGTGCGGTGATCGTAAAAGATGATGTGGTAATCTCCACCGGCTACAATGGATCCCCGCGTGGCTACGACAATTGCTGTGATATCGGAGAGTGTCCGAGAATCAAACTGGGCATGCATCAGGGAGAGGGGTACGGTCTTTGCCGCGCCATCCACGCCGAACAAAACGCACTGTTAAACTGCTCCCGCGAGCAGACCATCGGTGCCGACCTCTACCTTGCCGGCATCAACCCCGGTGATAATTCTGTTCACCGCGCAAAACCCTGCCCCATCTGCTCCCGCCTTATCATCCAGGCCGGAATCAAAAACGTCTACCTCCGCGTAGGTGCCAAAGCCGGCGAGTACGAAGTGGTTCCGGCCAAAGACCTGGTGTGGCATCTGTAAAACAAAAATGATAACCGGGAAATAAAGAAAACAAACATTAGAAATCATTCGGAAAAGAAATGCTGCAAAGATAGATATGGCATTGTATAAAGATATACCGCAAAAAATGTTCTGATTCCATATATTTTAGGTTAACATAATGTTAAGACGTAAAGGACAGTAGCAGCCGATAAAGTCCAATGCCCCCGGAAGACCGCGATCCCTCATCGGTAAGCGCGAACTTGTCGAGTACGAGTTTGAGACTACAGGCTCAAACCGAACGCAGACCTGAGCGCGCACCGATGAGGGATCGCGGTCTTCCGGGGGCTCAACCCTTCCCCAACAAACTCATCATCCTCTACTGCGGAATCCTCGCCTTATAATAAAGTGGCGACAACCCAAAATACTTCTTAAACAATTTACTGAAATGATACGCATCCTCATACCCTACAGCCATCGCCACAGCCTGAATCGACTGCTCCGGGTTCTCATCCAGCAATTCCCGCGCTTTTTGCATCCGCAGACTGATCAGATAATTGATCGGCGTATCCCCTGTCTCACTCTTGAAAATCTTTGAAATATAAAAAGAACTCAGATACATATTTGCCGCAATCTGATCCAGCGAAATCTTCTCTTTATAATGTGTCTCCATATAATGCATGATCTGCTGAACCACATACTTTTTATTTAGCGACTTGAATTCATACCGGGGTGCATACTGACGTTTTACATCTTCCTCAAGTTCCTGTTTCTGATATCTGCAAAGCAGACAGATCACCTGAATCAGATAGGATTTCAGCATAAAATACCGTCCCGGCTGGCAGGTCTTCGATTCCTGTTCCATCAGGTTACACAGCCGAAACAACGGTTCTTTGTAACTGTCAGGCAATGTTGCCAGCAGCTGATAATTTTTAAAAAGAGGAAAATGCCCTCTGGTACATCCGGTAAATTCCACATTTGAAAAAGCCAGATAAACTTCCCGGGCAGAAGTTCCGGCTGCAGGAAGGCTCTGGTGATATGTTCCGGGATTCAGCAAAATCACGGATCCTTCTTCCACATCATACAGCTTCTCATCTATACGAAATGTTGTTTTTCCTTTCAGTATAAGTACAAATTCAATAAAATCATGACAATGATAATTCATCTCAGGCTCTGTTCGAAGCAGATTACAGCAGAACAGAAAGCGGGGATTGAGATCATTGTAAGTAAGATCATACACCGATGGTTCCATAAAAAATCCCCCTGTCATAAATATAGATTCAACACATATTTGATGAATTAAGTATACAACATAAACCATCCGAAGCACAAGAAAGTACATTCCACTTTTTTGACGGTTCTTTATAATAAAACTATCGTAACTGTTCGGAATCCGCAGGATCATTGTCTGCCTGTGAAACAGTTACAGAGAATCATAAAAAATTAGCAGCCAGCGGTAAAAGATGCCACATGGTATGCAAAAAAAGAAAGGATGAAAAAAGAAAATGACAAAAAGTATGACATCAGGAAGACCGGTAAAATTAATCCTTTTATTTGCGCTTCCGCTGATTGTGGGTAACATTTTTCAACAGTTCTACAGTATGGCGGATACCGTAATTGTAGGACGTACTATAGGAGTCAATGCCCTGGCGGCTGTGGGATGTACGGGAAGTGTATCCTTCTTTATTCTTGGGTTTGTTATGGGATTTACCTCGGGTTTGTCGATTCTCATTGCACAGCGTTTCGGCGCGGAGGATGAGGAAGGAATCCGTTGCAGCTTTGCTGCCGGTATCATTCTAAGTATTGCACTCACAATTGTGCTGACATTTTTTGCAGTGACACTGGTTCGTCCTGCCATGGAACTTTTACAGACACCGGAGGAAATCCTTGACGATGCGGTTTCTTATATCAGGATCATATTCTGGGGAATCGGAGCAAGTGTATTATTTAATCTGGGATCGAATACCATGCGTGCATTGGGCGACAGTCGGACACCACTGTATTTTCTGATTTTTGCCTGCTGTGTCAATATTGTACTGGATATTGTGCTGATTGCCGTAGTCGGTATGGGAGTTGCAGGGGCAGGTGTGGCAACTATATTTTCTCAGCTCCTGTCAGGAATCTGCTGCTTTGTATATATATGGAAGAAGATGCCGGTACTCCGGATTAATCGCCATCACTTTCATCTGGCACGAAAACAGCTGGGCGATCATCTTCGAATCGCTTTTCCAATGGCATTTCAGATGTCCATCATTGCGATCGGTGCTCTGATTCTGCAGTTTGCTCTGAACGGGCTGGGCGCAGTATCCGTAGCAGCCTATACGGCGGCACAGAAGATTGATTCTATTGCAACCATGCCGTTGAATTCTCTTGGACAGGCAATGACCACGTATACTGCTCAGAATTATGGTGCCGGCCAGTATGAGAGAATAAAAAAAGGAGTGTTCCAGTGCATTCTGATTTCTCTGACCGTCAGTGTTTTGATGGGACTTATGAATATTTTTGCCGGAAGCAATCTGTCCGCTGTGTTTGTGGGAAGTGGTGAACGGGATGTAATTGCCTTATCCAAAACATATCTGGTCATCAGCGGATCCTGTTACTGGGTGCTGGGACTGTTATTTATCTATCGTTTTACCTTACAGGGACTTGGTAACGGATGGGTGCCTACAGTGGCAGGAATTATGGAACTTGTCATGCGTGCAACGGCAGCTGTTTTGCTGGTAGAGCGTTTTGGATTTGCCGGTGCAAGTTCCGCAAGCCCGCTGGCATGGATCGGGGCGTGTATTCCGCTGGGAATTGCATATTATGTTACAATCCGGCAAATGGTTCCCAAACAGCCGGAGACTACTCCTGTAAAAGCCATGTAAGCCTGAAAGTCAGCGGCTTTTCCTTTACTTCCCGGGCTACGGGAAGTATAATAAAGGAAACTGAGAAAACATGGAGGGTATTACCTATGGAACTGTTATTTCTGGAGCCGGTATTCAAAGAGGCTATCTGGGGTGGAACAAAATTAAGAGACTCATTTGGATATGATATCCCAAGTGACACAACAGGAGAGTGCTGGGCGATCAGCGCTCATAAAAATGGTGACTGTAAGATCGCAGGCGGCAGATACGATGGAAAATATCTGAGCCAGTTATGGGAAGAAGAGCCGGAACTGTTTGGAAATTATCCGGGCAGCCAGTTTCCGCTTCTGATTAAAATCATTGATGCGAAAAATGATCTGAGTATTCAGGTACATCCCGATGATGCTTATGCATCCGAACATGAAAATGGTTCTCTTGGAAAAACCGAGTGCTGGTATGTACTGGACTGTGAGCCAGGCACAAAAATTGTTATCGGCCACAATGCGAAGGATAAAAAAGAACTGGAAGAGATGATCCGTCAGGGACGATGGAATGAATTTATCCGTGTGACAGATGTGAAAAAAGGAGATTTTTTCCAGATTAATCCGGGATGTCTGCATGCAATCAAAGGAGGCACGGTGATTCTGGAGACACAGCAGAACAGCGATATTACATATCGTGTATATGACTATGACAGATTGTCCGACGGAAAACCGAGACAGCTGCATGTGGAACAGAGCATTGATACAATTGTGGCACCGTTTGAGCCGGCAAAATGCGATACCTACACCGAGAATCTGCAGGGGGCAGAACATAAGCATTTGATCACCTGTCCGTTCTATTCTGTAGACAAGTATGATGTGGACGGTGTATTTACTATTGAATTTGACAAATATTTTACGGATGTCAGCGTAGTAGAAGGTTCCGGTACTGTAAATGGAATTCCGGTAGAAAAAGGTCAGCATTTTATCGTACCGGCAGGATACGGAAAATGCCGTTTTGAGGGCGTGATGAGTCTGATCTGTTCGAATCCGGAAAAACATTAAGAGAAAATCCGGACTTAATAAAAGGAAATTAAAAAGTCAGACGGAATATATAAAACAGAGATAATCTGAGAACGGTATAAAAAGCTGTTCAAAACACAGATAAAAAGGAGAATACAGATATGAGACTGGGAGCACTGGAAGCAGGCGGAACCAAGATGGTCTGCGCAATCGGAAACGAAAACGGAGAGATTTTTGAAAGGATATCTATCCCTACCGAAACTCCGGAGATCACACTTCCGAAACTGATTGAGTATTTTAAAGATAAAGAGATCGAAGCACTGGGAATCGGCTGCTTTGGACCGATTGATGTAAACCGTAACTCTGAAACCTATGGTTATATCACGACCACCCCAAAACTGGCGTGGGCAAATTGCGATATTGTCGGTGCTTTTAAAAAAGCACTGAATATTCCGGTGGGATTTGATACGGATGTAAATGGATCTGCACTGGGAGAATCCACCTGGGGAATCACCAAAGGTCTGGAAAACAGCGTATATATCACCATCGGAACCGGTGTTGGTATGGGTATTATGAGCAACGGAAAACTGCTTCATGGTATGCTGCATCCGGAAGCCGGACATATTCTGATGAGAAAACATCCGGAAGATCATTACGAAGGCAAATGCCCATATCACAAAACTTGTCTGGAAGGTCTGGCTGCAGGCCCGGCGATCGAAGCACGCTGGGGTAAAAAAGGAATAGAACTGGCAGATAAGAAAGAAGTATGGGAGCTGGAAGCTTATTATATCGGACAGGCTCTGGTAGATCTGATTCTGGTACTGTCTCCGGAAAGAATTATTCTTGGCGGCGGTGTTATGCATCAGGAACATATGATGCCGTTAGTCAGAGAAGAAGTAAGAAAACAGATGGCCGGTTATATTAAGACAAAACAGATGGATGATCTGGATAATTATATTGTACTGCCAAGCCTGAATGATAATCAGGGAATTATGGGTGCTCTGAAACTGGCAGTGGATGAGCTGGAACTGGAGAAATAATATCCTTATATAATATAATAAAGCTGTCGTGGGAAAATCTGCGACAGCTTTATTATTTACGCGAACAACAAGCCAAAGTCCATGCTTGCATGAAACCTTGGCGATTGTAGTGACAACGAGTAAAATTCGACGAGGCAAATCCATATCTTTCACTTGACTTTTCTGTGGGTGCATGGTATAGTTAGTAGGCGACATGGAAGTAGGTCTTTTTTTTATGCCTAAAATCGAAAGACGTGAAGTTCGATGGCAAAAGAAAAAAGTCCGTTGCAACAACGCAAATCAACACAGTGGAGGTGGAAGTCGTGCGCGTAAAAATCACATTGGCATGTACAGAATGTAAACAGCGGAATTACAACATGACAAAAGAGAAAAAGAATCATCCGGAAAGACTGGAGACCAAAAAGTATTGTAAATTCTGTAGAACACACACAATGCACAAAGAGACGAAATAAGATTGTCGTGTAAGAGGTGAGGACTATGGCAGAATCTGCAAAAAAAGAAAAGGCTCCGAAAAAGGAGAAAGCTCCGAAAAAGAGCTGGACCAAAGGTCTGAAGTCCGAATTTGACAAGATTATCTGGACTGACAAGAAAACAGTCGGCAAACAGACAGTTGCCGTTGTTGGTATCACAGTAGTCCTGGGCGTGATTATTTCCGTTCTGGACAGTGCGGTTCTGGAGTTCGTTAATTTACTGATTAAATAAGGACAAGGGTGAGGAAATGGCAGAAGCAAACTGGTATGTAGCCCATACATATTCGGGCTATGAAAACAAAGTGAAAGCCAACATTGAGAAAACAATCGAAAACCGACATCTGGAAGATCAGATCCTGGAAGTTCGGGTACCGATGCAGGATGTGACGGAGTTGAAAAACGGTGCACAGAAGCTGGTATCCAGAAAAATGTTCCCGGGATATGTGCTGATCAACATGGTAATGAACGATGATACATGGTATGTTGTTCGTAATACTCGTGGTGTGACCGGATTCGTCGGACCGGGATCCAAACCGGTGCCTTTGAGCGAAGAAGAGATCGGCATGCTGGGAATCCAGCCTGAAACCATCGAAATCGATTTTGCAGAAGGCGACAGCGTAGTTGTTACCGGAGGAGCCTGGAAAGATACTACTGGTATTATCCAGACGATCAACAGTCAGAAACAGACTGTGACAATCAATGTTGAGCTGTTTGGTCGCGAAACACCGGTTGAGATCAGTTTCGCAGAAATTAAGAAGTTGTAAACAGAATCATCGAAGTATGAAGTTTCGCACGGAAATGATTCGTGGGAGGGAAATCCCCGCAATTACCACATTATAGGAGGTCATTACAATGGCAAAGAAAGTAACAGGATATATCAAATTACAGATTCCTGCTGGTAAAGCAACACCAGCACCACCAGTTGGACCGGCTCTGGGTCAGCATGGTGTAAATATCGTACAGTTTACAAAGGAATTCAATGCTAGAACAGCTGACAAGGGAGATCTGATCATCCCTGTAGTTATCACTGTATACGCAGACAGAAGTTTCAGCTTTATAACCAAAACTCCACCAGCTGCAGTTTTGCTGAAGAAAGCTTGTAACATCAAATCAGGTTCAGGTGTTCCGAACAAAACAAAAGTAGCTACAATTTCCAAAGATAAAGTAAAAGAGATCGCTGAAATGAAAATGCCAGATCTGAATGCAGCAAACATCGAAGCAGCTATGAGCATGATCGCTGGTACTGCAAGAAGTATGGGTATCGTAGTTGAGGACTAATCTTTACTAATGTAACTTTGAGACCATAAGGTCACAAACAAACGAATATCGTGGGAGGGCAATCCCCGCAATTACCACAGGAGGTTATAGGAAATGAAACACGGTAAAAAATATATGGAAACTGCCAAAGCAGTTGATCGTGCAAAACTGTATGATCCGGATGAAGCAATCGCTTTAGCTAAAAAATCTGCAGTTGCAAAATTTGATGAAACAATCGAAGCTCATATCAGAACAGGCTGTGACGGACGTCACGCTGACCAGCAGATTCGTGGTGCAGTAGTTCTGCCTCACGGAACCGGTAAAACTGTTCGTGTCCTGGTATTCGCAAAAGGTGTGAAAGCTGATGAAGCTCAGGCAGCTGGTGCAGAATTCGTTGGAGCAGAAGAACTGATCCCGAAGATCCAGAACGAAGGATGGTTTGACTTTGATGTAGTTGTTGCTACACCGGATATGATGGGTGTTGTTGGTCGTCTGGGTCGTGTACTTGGACCGAAAGGCTTAATGCCAAACCCGAAAGCTGGTACAGTAACAATGGACGTTACAAAAGCTGTTCAGGATATCAAAGCTGGTAAGATTGAATATCGTCTTGATAAAACAAATATTATTCACGTGCCAATCGGAAAAGCTTCTTTCACAGAAGAACAGTTAGCGGACAACTTCCAGACGCTGATGGGTGCAATCAATAAAGCAAAACCTGCTACACTGAAAGGTCAGTTCCTGAGAAGCGTAACAATCGCTCCTACTATGGGAATTGGTGTTAAGATTAACCCATTAAAACTTGTGTAATTATATAAGTGCAAATGAAGAAGAGCGGAGCCTTTGGGCGACGCTCTTTTTTCGTGGGGAATGGAGGGAGGACGCCCGTGAGAGTTGGAGTGTGATCCAAAGGCAGCGGGCAGGGTAACTTTGAACTAGCCGTTAACTGCGACTAAGACTCTCGCGAGAGCGCTCGAGCCTAAGTCTCCGTAAACGTCGGATTTCAAAGCTTACCCTAACCGCCCGCAAAATGCCTTTGGATCACACTCAAACTCTCACGGGCTGACGGCTGGCAAATGTCCAATGGAAGGTCAGAAAAAGATGTGGATCTGGTTTGGTTGCCCAAAGGTATTGAAAAGAGATGTACAAAAAGTTATAAAAAGCAGATGTATAAAAAGTGGAAAAAATTGTGAGAAAAAGGCTTGACAAGGTGGAAGTGTGATGATATACTACACTAGTATCACGCCGAAGACAGCAGGTGCCGGAAGGCATAAGGCTAGAACGCCTGCCGAGGAAATATACATTCTTAATGAAGAATTGGACTCCTCTTTGCGGTGCGCGAAGAGGCTTTTTTCATATTTGGCGGTACACAAAATCTATAAGGAGGTGCACCAATCATGGCAAAAGTTGAACTGAAAAAACCGATCGTAGAAGAGATTTCCGCAAACATCGCTGATGCTCAGGGTATTGTTCTGGTAAACTACAGTGGTCTGACAGTAGCTCAGGATACTCAGCTGCGTAAGGAATTAAGAGAAGCTGGCGTTGTATACAAAGTATACAAAAACACAATGATGAACTTTGCATTCAAGGGAACTAATTGTGAAGAACTGTGCAAACATCTGGATGGAACAAACGCTCTGGCAATCTCTAAAGAAGATGCAACTGCTCCTGCAAGAATCCTTGCGAAATTCGCAAAAACAGCTCCGCAGCTGGAACTGGTAGCAGGTGTTGTTGAAGGTGGTTACTATGACCAGGCTGGAATCAAAGCACTGTCCGAAGTACCTTCCAGAGAGGAACTTCTTGGAAAACTGCTTGGAAGCATCCAGTCCCCAATCGCCAACTTTGCTCGCGTCATCAGCCAGATCGCAGAAGCAAAAGAGGCATAATTTTCTTAATGAAGGCAAGCTGCCAAGCGCAGCCTGAATTTAGAAAATTAGCCGTTCGATCGAACAAAGTGAGATCGAACTTCCTCGCAGCGTAAGCTGCCCCAAAAAAATTAAAAAAGAAAACAAAACTTATAATTGGAGGTAAATAAAAATGGCAAAACTTACTACAGCTGAATTTATTGAAGCTATCAAAGAACTGTCCGTTCTGGAACTGAACGAACTGGTAAAAGCATGTGAAGAAGAATTTGGTGTATCCGCAGCAGCAGGTGTTGTTGTAGCAGCAGCAGGCGCAGCAGAAGCAGCAGAAGAGAAAGATGAGTTTGACGTAGAACTGACAGAAGTTGGTCCTAACAAAGTTAAAGTTATCAAAGTTGTTCGTGAAGCAACAGGTCTTGGACTGAAAGAAGCTAAAGAAGTAGTAGACGGTGCTCCGAAAGTAATCAAAGAAGCAGCTGCAAAAGCAGAAGCTGAAGAAATCAAAACAAAACTGGAAGCTGAAGGCGCTAAAGTAACTCTGAAATAATCAGATTACAGCATTTGGTTGAAAGATGGAGAACCCGGAAGAGCTACGATGCTCTTCCGGGTTTTTGTAATGAAAAATAAAAAAGATTAGAAAATTGGGTTGACACTCTTGACAAATTGTGATATTGTAAAAAATGCACTATTATGGCAAGATATGCCTACTAGTCTAATCTTAAAAGCACGAAAAAGGCATGAGCAGTAATAAATCAAATACACAAGGGGTGAAACGGTCAATGGAAAAAAACAGAATACGTCCTATTACAAACGGTAAAAGTATGCGGATGAGCTACCAGAGACAAAAAGAAGTTTTGGAAATGCCCAACTTGATTGAGGTTCAGAAAGATTCCTATAACTGGTTCCTTGAGGAAGGTTTAAAGGAAGTATTTGCTGATATCTCTCCGATCACTGATTACAGTGGCAAGTTGAGCTTGGAATTTGTGGACTTTACTTTGTGCGAGGATGATGTGAAATATTCCATCGAAGAGTGCAAAGAAAGAGACGCAACTTATGCGGCACCTTTAAAAGTAAAGGTGAGATTGTACAATAAGGAAAACGACGAAATTAAAGAGCATGAGATTTTCATGGGAGATTTGCCGTTGATGACAGCAACCGGTACCTTCGTAATTAATGGTGCAGAACGAGTTATTGTCAGTCAGTTAGTACGTTCCCCTGGTATTTACTATGCGATTGCTCATGACAAACTTGGTAAAAGACTGTTTTCTTCTACCGTAATCCCGAACAGAGGAGCATGGCTGGAATATGAAACAGATTCCAATGATGTCTTCTGGGTACGTGTAGACAGAACAAGAAAGGTTCCGATTTCTGTTCTGATTCGTGCTTTGGGAAAAGGAACCAACGCAGAGATCACAGAACTGTTTGGTGAGGAGCCGAAGATTCTGGCAAGCTTTACCAAAGATACAGCAACCTGCTATGAAGAAGGTCTGTTAGAGCTGTATAAAAAAATCCGTCCGGGTGAACCGCTGGCAGTAGACAGCGCAAGAAGCCTGATCACAAGTATGTTCTTTGATCCGAAACGGTACGATCTGGCTAAAGTAGGTAGATATAAATTCAATAAAAAACTGCATCTGAAAAATCGTATCAGCGGTCATGTACTGGCTGAAGACGTAGTGGATACTACCACAGGTGAGATCCTGGCAGAAGCAGGTACAGAAGTAACAAAAGAACTGGCAACTTCTATCCAGAATGCGGCAGTTCCGTTTGTGTGGATTCAGACAGAAGAAAGAAATGTAAAAGTTCTGTCCAACCTGATGGTAGATCTGACCGCACATGTAGATTGCAATCCGGAAGAACTGGGTGTTACAGAACTGGTATATTATCCTGCACTGGAACAGCTGATGGAAGAATATGAAGATGCTGATGAACTGAAAGAAGCCATCAAACATCATATTCATGATCTGATTCCGAAACACATTACAGAAGAAGATATTTTTGCTTCTATTAACTATAACTTACATCTGGAATATGGTCTGGGAACCGACGATGATATCGACCACTTAGGAAACCGTCGTATCCGTGCAGTCGGAGAATTGTTGCAGAACCAGTACCGTATCGGTATGTCAAGACTGGAACGTGTTGTTCGCGAAAGAATGACAACACAGGATCCGGAAGGCATCTCTCCACAGTCTCTGATCAATATCAAACCGGTAACAGCTGCTGTAAAAGAATTCTTCGGTTCTTCTCAGCTGTCTCAGTTTATGGATCAGAACAACCCACTGGGTGAGCTGACTCACAAGAGACGTCTGTCCGCACTGGGACCTGGTGGTCTGTCAAGGGATCGTGCCGGATTCGAGGTTCGAGATGTACATTATTCCCATTATGGAAGAATGTGTCCGGTAGAGACTCCTGAGGGACCTAACATCGGTCTGATCAACTCTCTGGCATCTTATGCAAGAATCAATGAATACGGATTTGTGGAAGCTCCATATCGTAAGATCGACAAAACAGATCCGAAGAATCCTCGCGTCACAGACGAAGTTGTTTATATGACAGCTGATGAGGAAGATAATTATCATGTAGCACAGGCGAACGAACCTCTGGATGAAGAAGGACATTTCCTTCATAAGAATGTATCCGGTCGTTATCGTGAAGAGACTCAGGAATACGAAAGAAGAATGTTCGATTACATGGACGTATCTCCTAAGATGGTATTCTCTGTAGCTACAGCCCTGATCCCGTTCCTGCAGAACGACGATGCGAACCGTGCGCTGATGGGATCCAACATGCAGCGTCAGGCTGTACCGCTGATGATTACAGAAGCTCCTGTAGTCGGAACCGGTATCGAAGCCAAAGCTGCCGTAGACTCCGGTGTTTGTGTGGTTGCCAAGAAGGCAGGTACCATTACCAAGTCTACATCCAAAGAAATTACAATGAAAAACGATGACGGTACCACAGATGTATACCGTCTGACCAAGTTCCTGAGAAGTAACCAGTCCAACTGTTACAATCAGAAACCAATCGTATTCAAGAACGAACATGTAGAGGCAGGTCAGGTAATCGCTGACGGTCCTTCTACTTACAATGGTGAACTTGCTCTTGGTAAGAACCCGCTGATCGGTTTCATGACCTGGGAAGGTTATAACTACGAGGATGCGGTTCTGCTGAGCGAGAGACTGGTACAGGAAGATGTATATACTTCTATTCATATCGAAGAATATGAAGCAGAGTCCAGAGATACCAAGCTGGGACCGGAAGAGATCACAAAAGATGTTCCGGGTGTCGGTGATGATGCTCTGAAAGATCTGGATGAACGTGGTATTATCCGTATCGGTGCTGAGGTTCGTGCGGGAGATATTCTGGTTGGTAAGGTAACTCCGAAGGGAGAGACTGAACTGACAGCTGAGGAACGTCTGTTACGTGCTATTTTCGGTGAAAAAGCAAGAGAAGTACGTGATACTTCCCTGAAAGTACCTCATGGTGAATATGGTATTGTTGTGGATGCGAAAGTATTTACAAGAGAAAACGGCGACGAACTGTCACCGGGTGTAAATCAGGCTGTTCGTATCTATATTGCACAGAAGAGAAAGATCTCTATCGGTGATAAGATGGCCGGTCGTCACGGTAACAAGGGTGTTGTTTCCCGTGTGCTGCCTGTAGAAGATATGCCATTCCTGCCGAACGGTCGTCCTCTGGATATCGTGCTGAATCCTCTGGGTGTACCTTCCCGTATGAATATCGGACAGGTCCTGGAGATTCATCTGAGTCTGGCCGCAAAGGCTCTTGGATTCAACATTGCCACTCCTGTATTCGATGGTGCAAGTGAGAACGACATCATGGATACTCTGGAACTGGCAAATGATTATGTAAATCTGTCCTGGGAAGAGTTCTCTGAGAAACATAAAGAAGAACTGCTTCCGGAAGTTATGGATTATCTGTATGAGAACAGAGATCACAGAAATCTGTGGAAAGGTGTTCCAATCTCACGAGATGGTAAAGTAAGACTTCGTGACGGTCGCACCGGTGAATATTTCGACAGCCCGGTAACCATTGGTCACATGCATTACCTGAAACTGCATCACCTGGTTGATGATAAGATCCATGCACGTTCTACCGGACCATACTCCCTGGTAACACAGCAGCCTCTGGGTGGTAAAGCTCAGTTCGGTGGCCAGCGTTTCGGAGAGATGGAGG
>CAKRLG010000023.1 GCA_934359255.1 uncultured Ruminococcus sp. | reverse complement strand
ATATCCTTCCCACTACCGGGTGGATTCGGGACTTTAACCCGTTAGAAACGTGCGCCGCTAGGCGCACAAGATAAAAACAGCGTCCGCATAAGCAGACACTGTTTTTATCCAAAGATCTGTAATACGATCTTCATCAACATATTATTATCATAGATCCATGTCAGGATCGGATCCGAACGGATCTGTCCCTGAAGGTAGATTCCTGCCGGTGTGTCACATATAATCGTTATGATCAGGAAAATCACCCAGATCCAGATCAGCCCCTGTATGCATCCGATACAGATACCTCCGATTCGATTCAGTGTACCGATCACTGGCAGTGCCGTCAGAATATCAACCGCATACAGGATCATATACATCAATATTGTAGCAATCGCAAACGAAATCAAAAAACAGATGCCATTAATAATCCCATAAGAAAGGTATTTTCCCAGATAATCTGCAAAGCTTTCTACCGCCAACCGCTTATAGATCTCTGTATTATTATTTTCCATCAGTTTGTCTTTTACTGTCTGCGGAAGTGGCAGTTCTTCTATATAAGATACCTGTCCTGTGATGCTCTGCAGATCGTCTCTGCCTTCCAGCTGTTCCAGCAGTACTTCATTACATTTTTCTTCGATACTGGTCTGCCAGGTTGTTTTTTCGCGAACGAAATCACTGATATACGGATTCAGCCAGGAGGTAACACCAAGAACCACCAAAAAGAATACCATTGATATTGCCATACGGAGCATCCCTTTTCGGAAGCCCTGAATCGCAAAGATCAGTACCAGCGCAAGTAATACAAATGTCAGCCAACTCATGTTTTTTCTCCTGTTTATTGTAATCGAATGGTTTCCGTTCCACTGTCAAGAATCACCATATAACGGTTTCCCGAGATCCGGAAAATATTTTCTACATTTCCTTCTTTTATCGTTCCCCGATATCGGCAGTTTCCCTTTAATGTATAGATACCCACTTCTTTTTCATTGTATACAAAAATCTGTTCCTTGCTGAGTGCAACATGATCGAATGCGAAATCCACCGTAAACTTCGCCTTTTGGGTCCCACCGGTCGTATAAAGCACGATTTCATACGACTTCTTTTCTTTCCCGGTCTTGTAGGCCATTCCAACATACTGATCATCGTGAAAGACACTCAGGATATCATCATTTAATGTAATCTGATTACGCTCTTCCGGAATCTGTTTCCCACTGTATGTCAGGAAACCATTATCCGAAAATGCCATTGCCTGAGAATCGCTCAGATAATCCACCTGTGGAAGCAGTGTTCCCACGTAATTATACCCGCTGACCTGATTGTCCATCTGATTTTGTCCCGTATTGCCAAAATTGTAAAATGCCATAAAGCTTGCCGGCTGATTATCTTTGACACAGAGATACGAAACTGCCATCAGCTGCCCATTATCCGAAAGCGAGAGGTCCACCGGGTATCCCGGATTATCTACACTTGTTTTGGCAGTTACCAGTTCCTCTCCCTTCTGATCATAGACATGGATCCAGGTTATCTCTCCATCTGCCAGAACCACACCTGTGATTCCCTGTGGATTGATGCACACTTTCTCTACCGGAAGTTTTGTCTGTATATCAGTAACTCTCCCACTGAAATTGTAAACCCCGATATCCGTTCCTTTCTTATCATAAACCACGCAATATTCACCACGCATGGCTACTACCGGATTTTCCATGGTCTGCGGTTCATTCCACACTTCTTCTCCCTGGGCATTCAGAAGTGTCACACCATCACCGCCGTATTTTAATATATAATCACCAAATTCCGCATATTCAGCTGTCGTTGTCGTGTCTTCCAGTTCTGTTCTCGTGATCACCTTGTAATTTTTAAACTGCCAGTGATCCACCAGAATCTTACCTCCAATGGCAAGACCGACAGCCACTACAAATGCGGCACCCGCAATCGCAAGTTTCTTTTTATCCCATTGAGATTCGGGTCGATTCAGCTTCCATTCTTTTATCTTCTGCAAAATCTTCATAATTACCCCTTATTTGTTCCTTTTTTACTGTTTTTAATCATAGCACATTGTCTTCCCTTCGGCAATTTCTATTTCCGATCAAAGCACTGCTTATGATTCCGGCAGCAAAAGTTTTCCGCCCGCATAAATGATGTCTTCCGGAGAGATTCCGTTCAACTGACAGATTTCATTGATCCGGCTGATCGTCCCATATTGTTTCTGGCAGATACTTGTGAGGGTGTCACCTCTCTGAATCGTATATGTGATAGTCTTGATATCAGCTGTTGCCTGCTGTTCTTCCTTTTTTTCTTCCTGCTGCGGGGGTTCCTGGGTGGGCGGTGTACTGACTTCTTCCGAGGTTTCCCCATTCGCCTGTGGATTCAGACTCTCCTGTGTGGTTCCCTGTGTCGGAACCGGTGCCAGACTCTCTTCCGGCTCTTCGGTTGTCATAGGAGAAAGCAGTGGCTCTTCAGCAGTTTTCTGCGCCTCACTGGTCACTGCAATGCTCTGACCTTCTGTCTGTACCACTTCCTCAACATTCTGATACTGTTTCAGATAAGGCAGCCCTACCGCAAGCATCGCCGCCGCACAGCACGCCCCGGCAATCCAGCGATTTCGCGTCGGATATTTTTTCGTTTTTTCACTCTTCTCTGACTCTGTTGTCTCTTTTTTCTTTTCTCTCACCGTTCTTCTGAAATCGATCACTGCACGATCCGGCACATGTTCTGTCTCCTCAATGGATTTATTTTCGCTCATATCGATCATATACATTTGCATCGGATCATTTTTTTCATAATAAATAAAATGTCCCGGCACACGTACCAGCTGATTATTCTCATAGACATAAAATGCCTCTTCCATCTCACCCGGTTCCATCAGAAACAACACTTTGTCATTGCCGGCAAAATGATCCAGATGTGTCTTACGGATTTCTTCGGTAATTTCCATATTAAATCCCGGAAACCCGGCAAACCACCCGACAATTTCCTGCTCCGGAAAATATTTTTTACTGTCCTCATACACCTGCCCCCAGACTTTATCATCAAAACGGATATGCTCCGGCGAAAGCTCCAGATCCCGGATCTGCAGGGCGCTCCGGATAAAAATATAATCGCCCTGTCCGGTCCAGTGACAGGAACCGAACAAAATCGCCGCCACCTCATCTCCGTGAGGATTTCTTGCGATCTTTTTCAAAAAGGTGTAGACATAGTCTTCCATATATATTTTTTTCTTCCCTTTGATCTCTCCGATTTGTCTTACGTTATTTGGCAGCTTCACGTACTCTGCAGCTTCTTTTGTAGTATCGGTTTCTTCTTTATAGATGACTTCGATCATACTCTTCACCCCTTTTAGCACACAGTATACGCCGTTTTCCATGCGGATTTTGCCGCTTTGTGCAGGAAAATACAGAGTTTTTATCGACATTTTCTGCGGTTTCTTTTCTGTCAGGAAAACGAACGGGCATATTTTTTCATCATCCCGGGTACAATATAGGTAAATTCCGTAACTGTTCTGTACTCTTCCAGTTACTGCATACCATATGATCCCCAAAGAAAGGACGCGTGAGCTGAATGCGCAGAGAAGTTTCGTATTATATCAAAGAAAAGAAACGCACCGCCAGCAACGAACTGGCTCATGTGCTGAAAAAATGCATCAGGCAGATTGACCGGCCCTGGAAAGAAATTATCATTCTTTGCATCGGAAGTGATCGGATCACAGGAGACAGTCTTGGTCCTCTGATCGGTCAGCAGCTTTCCAGACATCGCTGGAAAAATATTCATATTTACGGATCACTGGACACACCGGTTCATGCGTTGAATCTCGAAGCCGTACTTGCAGACATCAAAAAAAGACATCCCTCTGCGCTGATTCTCGCAGTGGATGCCTCTCTCGGCTCTCAGAAACATATCGGGTATATCACCGCCGGTATCGGCCCGATTCATCCCGGATCCGGAGTACACAAAAGTCTCCCGGCGGTCGGTGATCTCCATATTACCGGAATTCTTAACGCTTCCGGTTCTTTTGAACATTTTCTGTTACAGACCACACGTCTATCTTTTGTCGTGCAGATGGCTGATACTATCACCGATGGAATCATCCATGCCTTTTCACCGGTCTATGAACGACGGGCTCTTCTTCCTGACGGATGGTTCCACCGGGAAGAACGACGGGATCTTTGCTGGGCAAAGGAGGAATCCGGGCTGGCTGCTCTCTCCATCGAAACCAGTTCCGGCAGCATCTCCTGAAGCAGGTCTGCCCGGGGCACTTTCGCAAAGATCTGTTTTAAAAACCAGGCAAAGGGTTTGCCCCAGTATTTATTCTGTAATATTTTTGCATAATGATCCATGATTTCCCGGGATCCGCAGTATTTGTCCGTCAGACAGATCACATATGTTTCCGGGTATTTCGGAGGAATCACCGATACCGGCCACATATGCTTGGTGATCACTTCTTTTTCCACCTTGTTCAGATGAAAATATTTGCAGGCATTTCGATAGGCAGTGATCGGATGGGTGATGGCGTGCAGCCGGTCGCCCGTCTCTTTGCTGTGTTCTCTCCAGTCGTACAGAAACAGGTCATGGAGCATGCCGCCTCGCGCTGCGGAACGGGCATCCAGACCTAATTTTTTGCAGATTTTGTAATTGTTGTACGCCACATCCAGGCAATGTTCGTAACAGTCCGTATCACAGTGCTGATAGAATTTTTTCATTTCCAGCACTGCCGGGTGACTGACGATATCACGGATACATTCATAAAACTCCAGATTCTCTTTCGTCCGCTCTCTCCGTTTTCTTCTGAGCGCCTCCCGTGAACCTTTTGCCCGGTTTGCTGACATTTTTTCTGGCATTTTTCTGATCTCCTATATTTTCCTGCCGTACAGTTTTTTTGTGCAGACATCTTTTTCAACTTTGCAAAACAGGGAATGGAGAAACTGTCTCTCCATTCCCTGTCCTATTATACCGTAAGTGTTCTCTTACTGTAAAGTTCTGTACATTTAATTTTTTCTTAAATAATTACATGTATGATTTGACCTGTTCGTATACACCCTGACCGTCCAGTTTGTATTTTTCCAGAAGTTTTACTGCAGGACCGGACTCGCCAAATACATCCTGTACACCGATCTTCAGTACCGGAGTCGGAGCTTTCTCACACAGTACATCGCAGACTGCACTTCCCAGACCGCCGATTACGGAATGTTCTTCTACAGTAACTACTTTACCGCATTCTTTTGCTGCTGCAACAACCAGTTCTTCATCCAGAGGTTTGATGGTATGGATGTTGATCACTTTTGCTTCGATACCGTCAGCTGCCAGTTTTTCAGCCGCTTCCAGTGCAGAGTTTACGCACAGACCGGTAGCGATGATTGCCACATCTTTACCTTCTCTTAAAGTTACACCTTTACCGATCTCGAACTTGTAGTCCGGGCGGTCATTGATCACCGGCACTGCCAGACGACCAAAGCGCAGATATACCGGTCCCTGATATTCGTATGCTGCTTTTACAGCTGCTCTTGCTTCCACATCATCGGACGGGTTGATGACAACCATGCCCGGGATCGTGCGCATCAGGGCGATATCTTCGTTACACTGATGTGTGGCACCGTCTTCTCCTACGGAGATACCGGCGTGTGTTGCACCGATCTTTACGTTCAGGTGCGGATATCCTACAGAGTTTCTTACCTGTTCAAAAGCACGGCCTGCCGCAAACATTGCGAAAGAACTTGCAAACGGAACTTTTCCTGCGGTAGAAAGACCTGCTGCGATACCGATCATGTTACACTCAGCGATACCACAGTCGATGTGACGTTCCGGAAATACTTTCTTAAACATACCGGTTTTGGTGGCAGCTGCCAGGTCTGCATCCAGAACTACCAGGTTTTCATGCTCTTTTCCCAGTTCTACCAGGGCGTTACCATAACTTTCTCTGGTTGCAATTTTCTTTACTTCTGACATAATGCTTCACCTGCCTTTTCCAGTTCTTCCATTGCTACTGCATACTGCTCGTCGTTCGGAGCGGTTCCATGCCAGCCCACCTGATTTTCCATGAAGGATACGCCTTTTCCTTTTACAGTGTGTGCGATGATTGCTGTCGGCATTCCTTTGGTTGCTTTTGCTTCTTTGAATGCCGCATCGATCTGGTCAAAATCATTGCCGTCGATATTGATCACATGGAAGTTAAATGCTTCGAATTTTTTATCAATCGGATATGGAGAACAAACTTCATCAATTGCTCCGTCGATCTGCAGATTGTTGTTATCTACGATCACTACCAGATTATCCAGTTTGCGGAATCCTGCCATCATGGAAGCTTCCCATACCTGTCCTTCCTGAATCTCACCGTCACCTAACAGGGTGTATACACGATAATCGGCATTGTCCATCTTGCCTGCGATCGCCATACCCACTGCTGCAGAGATTCCCTGTCCCAGAGAACCGCTGGACATATCTACACCCGGGATATGTTTCATATCCGGATGTCCCTGCAGGTAAGATCCAAGATGACGTAAGGTTTCCAGATCTTCTACCGGGAAATATCCCTTCTGTGCAAGTGCGCTGTAAAGACCTGGCGCTGTATGTCCTTTGGACAGTACAAAGCGGTCACGATCTGCTTTTTTCGGATCTTTCGGATCCACGTTCATCTCTTCAAAATACAAGTATGTGAAAATATCTGCTGCTGATAAAGATCCGCCCGGATGTCCTGCTTTCGCAGCATGAACTGAGGTTATGATTCCTTTGCGGACTTCATTTGCTACTTTCTGAAGCTCCAGTTTGTTCATTCTGTACTCCTTTCCGTACACTGCTTAGAATTATTGTAACTGTTCATTTTCTTCACAGTTACGCATGATTGCTCATTCGCCGTCTTAGTATGCCACATTTTCAAAAATATTGCAAGACTCTATACTTTTTATGCCCGTGCTTCTTCGTCCGGTATTATTCGCCAAACACTGCCTTATAGTCATCCTGGAATTTTTTGATTCCGGCATCGGTCAGTGGATGTTTTGTCATCTGCTCAATGACTGCATATGGAACAGTTGCGATATCAGCACCTGCCAGTGCACAGTCTGTTACGTGGATTGGATTTCTTACGCTTGCTGCGATGATCTGTGTGTCCAGACCTGCTACTTCGAAGATCTCAGCAATCTCGCGGATCAGATCCACACCTCTTGTGGAAATGTCATCCAGTCTTCCCAGGAACGGAGATACATAAGTTGCACCTGCTCTTGCAGCTAACAGTGCCTGGTTTGCAGTAAAGATCAGTGTCACGTTCGTCTTGATGCCCTCTGCTGTCAGCACTTTGCAGGCTTTCAGGCCTTCTACTGTCATCGGGATCTTTACAACCATGTTCGGATGGATCGCTGCGATCTCTCGTCCTTCTGCGATCATGCCTTCTGCATCTACGGTAGTTGCTTTTACTTCACCGCTGATCGGTCCGTCTACAATAGAAGTAATCTCTTTGATAACCTCTTTAAAGTCTCTTCCCTCTTTTGCGATCAGAGACGGGTTGGTGGTAACTCCACAGATTACACCCATGTCATTTGCTTTTTTGATATCTTCTACTTTCGCGGTATCGATGAAAAATCTCATTGTTTTGTCCTCCTGTTTTCCTGTATTATGTACTTCCGTCTCTCTTCACCTGATCTTACGGAAATACATCTGAGATCTGCCCGGTCATTTCCGGTATTTTTTTCTTTCTGATTTCAGTATAACAGGTTTCTTTTGTCGGTCAACAGGTGGTGGATTTTATAAATAACATTTTTTATTAATAATGTGCAATTATTAGTTATATTGCAGTGTGTTTTGGTTTCCTAACGCTTACTTTTCCCTTTATTTTCGCCGTTTATCCATTTATTTTATTATTAATATTTTCAGGAAAACCATTTATTTTTTCTTTTTTTCACACTGATTTTCATCCGGTGCATAGCCGGTGCTTCCGCGGATGATCAGACGCGGTTCATATTCAATATGATAAATACTGGTAGGCTCGTCTCCCTTGCGATAACTCTTCTGCGATTCGATTTTTCGAAGAATGATATCACAGGCATCCCGCCCTTTCTGATCCACAAAATGTTCCACCGTCGTCAGAGCGATCGTGTGAAATCTTGAAAACAGGGTATTGTCGCATCCCACCACCGAGATATCCCCGGGAATCCGGTACTGGCGCTCGAGAAGGGCGTCCATCGCGCCGAATGCCATCATATCGTTCAGCGCTGCGATCGCTGTAACCGGGTGTTCTTCCCGGAGCAGTTCCACCGTCAGGTCATATCCCATCCGGTACTCCGATTCGATATTCGGGATCTCCGTATCCTTGCTGTCCGCCGCGGAGCGTACCAGCACATGATCTGAAAGTCCTGCCTTTTCAAATTCCATCAAAAAGCCGCCCACTCGCTTCTGCCGCTGGTGCTGTCTTGCCGTCAATGGCGGCGCGATAAATGCCACATCCCGGTGACCGAGTTCCAGCAGATGGCGTGCCATCAGAATCCCCGGCTTCTGGTTATTTAACGCCACCGCATCAATGGAAAATTCATCGTCCCGGTTACTGATGACCACCACCGGGATCTCCCTGGAGAGTTCTGCTACCTGGCGGCTGAAGCTCGGATTGCAGGCGTAAATGATGCCCAGCGGCTGCACCTCCCGCATCATCCGCAGATAATTTTCTTCGATTTTCAGATCCCGCTGGGTATTACACACGAAGACACCGTATCCGTATTCTTTTGCCAACGCCTCGATGCCCTGCAACAGCATCACATAATACGGATTCGTCAGTGTCGGGCAGAAGACTACCAGAAGTTTTCTGCTTTTTGATGACCGGCGGATCCGCTGCTTCGGCAGGTGATAATCCAGCTTTTCCGCTGCCTCTGTCACCTGACGGATCGTCTCTTTGGAGAAAGATACGTTATATTTTTTATTTAATATCATAGAAACAGTGGCCTGGGAAACTCCTGCTTCCCGGGCCACATCCATAGAAGTTGCTTTCTTCTTTGCCATCGTTTTTTCCTTATAATTCTACGCGTCCTTCCAGTGCACGCAGTAGTGTTACTTCATCGATGTACTCCAGATCACCGCCGACCGGAACACCGCTTGCGATACGGCTCACTTTAATACCGGTAGGTTTGATCAGTTTGCTGATATACATGGCTGTCGTCTCCCCTTCCAGACTGGAATTGGTGGCAATGATCACTTCATCCACATCTTTCTGCAGACGCAGCATCAGCTCTTTTAACCGGATATCTCCCGGACCGATCCCCAGCATCGGGGAAATAGCTCCGTGAAGGACATGGTACACGCCCTCGTACTTGCCGGTTTTTTCATAGGCTGCCAGATCTCTTGTATTTTCCACAACCATGATCTGCTTATGGTTTCGCTTCGGATTGGCACAGATCGGACAAAGTTCCTGATCAGTCAGAGTAAAGCATTCTTTGCAGTATCTGACATTCGATCTCGCGCTGGTCATCGCACCCGCAAGCTGTTCTACCTGATCCTGGGGCATATTGATGATGTGAAATGCCAGGCGCTGGGCTGATTTTGCGCCAATACCCGGAAGTCTTGACAGCTGTTCAATTAACTTGCTGATATGACTGCTGTAGTATTCCATCTTAGAACGGGAATCCTCCACCCAGACCACCGGTCAGTTTGGACATCACAGCCTGTGTTTCAGCTTCCATCTTGCGAAGTGCTTCGTTGGTAGCTGCCATGATCAGATCCTCTAACATCTCTACGTCATCCGGATCTACGACTTCTTCTGCCAGTTTGACTTTGGTTACTTCTTTTTTACCGCTTACGGTTACTTCTACGGCTCCGCCGCCTGCTGCTGCCGTAAATTCTTTCTCTTCCAGCGCTTTCTGGTTCTCTTCCATCTGTTTCTGCATCTTCTGCGCCTGTTTCATCAGATTATTCATATTGCCAGGCATGCCCATGCCGCCCGGAAATCCACCACGTCTTGCCACGATTGGTTCCTCCTGTTTTCTTTTAAATCATTCTTTACTCATAACTGTTTCATACTTTTCCAGTTATCTTTACTCATCTTCCGGTTCTTCTTCTACCACGATATCCATGTGAACCGTCTGTTTTAATATATCATCAACCGAGATTTCTGCCAAGTCCTGATGCATATTTGTTTTCTTTAAAAGCATCTCTACTTCCACAGTTTTCCCCGTCATCTGTAAAATCAGACCTTCCAGCAGCTGTTTTTTATCCGGATCATCCACACAGGTCTGCGCCAGGTCATTGGAGAATTCCACGTATAACTTATTCTCCCCGGTATTGCCATTATATTTCGGCACAGCGGTTGTTAAAAATGTCTTGAACATTCCCTGTGTCTGCATTACGATATTTTTCCAGTTTTCCTTGATCCGCTGCAGATCCTCAGGCGCCGCTTTCTCCGGTTTCTTTTCCGGTGCGGACGGTACTGCCTGAGTTGACTGTGGTGGGATACTGTCGTTCATTCCCGCATAACCCGGCAAAGACTGAACTGCCGTCATCGGAATTCCCTTTTCCATCTGCTCTTCCAGCACCCGGAGCCGGTCCAGTACGGAATCCAGATTTGTTTCCATTGCAGGTTTACATAATTTTATCAATCCCACTTCCACCAGCACACGTTTCTGTGTGGCATTTCGCAGGTTATTGGAAAGTTCAGATAACACGCGGATATAGCGCATCAGCGTATCGGTATCGATCAGCTGACTTTCTTCCTGCAGCGCTTTCAGATTTTCCGAAGATACATCCAGAACTTCTTCCGCATCTTCCGAGGTCTTGACCAGCAGGAGATTTCGCAAATACCAGGTAAAATCATTGACAAACTGTCCCAGTTCTTTTCCATTGACCAGAAGATCTTCCAGGATATGGATGCAGCTGGTGACATCCTGTTCCAGCACTTTGCGAAGCAGTTTACTGAACACTTCCGTATCCACGGTTCCCAGCACTTCCAGCACCTTATCAAAGGTCAGTTCCTGTCCCAGATAGAAGGCGATGCACTGATCCAGAAGACTCAGTGCGTCTCGCATGGAACCGTCTCCTGCTTTCGCCACATAGCGAAGTGCTTTCTCTTCCACCGGAATCTGTTCTTTCTCCATCAGTTCCCGCAGCCGTCCGGCGATCGTGTCGATGGAAATACGGTGAAAATCGTACCGCTGACACCGAGACTGGATCGTCACCGGAATCTTGTGAGATTCGGTGGTTGCCAGAATAAAGATCACATAGGACGGTGGTTCTTCCAGAGTTTTTAACAGTGCGTTAAATGCACCTGCAGACAGCATATGCACCTCGTCGATGATATACACCTTGTATTTTCCCTGTGTGGGACGATAGGTAACCTCCTCCCGTATCTCACGAATGTTGTCGACACCGTTGTTGGATGCCGCATCGATCTCGATCACATTCATGGATGTTCCCGCCTGTATCGCCCTGCAGGTCGGACATTCGTTACAGGGACTGCCGTCCACCGGATGCTCACAGTTGACCGCTTTTGCAAGGATCTTTGCCACGGTGGTTTTACCGGTTCCACGGGTTCCACAGAACAAAAATGCGTGACCGATACGGTCCGCACGAATCTGGTTTTTTAATGTTGTTACGATATGGTCCTGTCCTTTGACGTCCTCGAAGGTGTCAGGACGGAACTTACGATATAGAGCGGTATAGCTCATGTTTCTCTGTCTCTCCTCAATCTGTCAATTTTGATACCGGATTATGCCTTACTTCGTACTCTCACAATCCGTAATCAAAATTGGTCCACTGGACCAATTATTGATATGCACTGCAACAAAGAGATAGGGCTGTCGCAAGGACCAGCCCCTCTCTGTCTGTTACATTCCTGTTTTATAGCTGTTCAGTACCTTACCGGTTGTACTTTTTCATCAGTCACCGAAACTGATGCCGATTCTCTTGGCATCTCTGATCTCCTGTGCATCCGGTGTTACCATCTTCAGTTTTCCAGCGCACTCTTCCAGGGGGACTTTTTTGGTCTTACCGTTAACCAGACCTACCATGTAACCGTATTCATCGTTCAGGATCAGTTTTGCTGCTGCAGAACCGAGTCTTGTAGACAGTACACGGTCGTACGGACACGGGCTTCCACCTCTCTGGGTATGTCCCGGAACCGTTACACGGATCTCCATACCGGTACGGTCTTCGATCTCTTTTGCTACTTTATAGGAAACGGACGGATAGGTCTTGCTGTCAGCTTCCATTTTCTTTTTCAACTCTTTCTTCGGCAGCTGTGCATCTTCTTTGGAAATGGCGCCTTCTGCCACTGCCAGAATGGTAAATCCGCTTCCGTTTCTCTTTCTTCTCTCGATGGCTTCCACTACTTTATCAATATCATATGGGATCTCCGGAATCAGGATAACGTCTGCGCCACTGGCAATTCCTGCATACAGAGTCAGCCAGCCTACTTTATGTCCCATAACCTCTACGATAAATACACGGTTGTGAGAGGATGCTGTCGTATGGATACAGTCGATGGCATCTGTGGCAATATTCACTGCGCTGTAGAAACCGAAGGTCATGTCTGTACCCCAGATATCATTATCGATGGTTTTCGGCAGATGAATGATGTTCAGACCTTCTTCTCTTAACAGGTTTGCAGTCTTCTGAGTTCCGTTACCGCCAAGGATCACCAGGCAGTCCAGATTCAGTTTATGATAGTTCTGTTTCATCGCTTCTACTTTGTCCAGTCCGTTGGCATCCGGTGTACGCATCAGTTTGAATGGCTGACGGGATGTACCGAGGATCGTACCGCCACGGGTCAGGATACCGGAAAAATCTTTTGCTGTCAGCATTCGATAATCTCCGTAGATCAGACCCTTGTATCCGTTCATGAATCCATAGACTTCCAGATCGTCAATGTTGTGGGAAAGTCCTTTTACTACGCCTCGCATGGTTGCGTTCAGAGCCTGGCAGTCGCCGCCGCTTGTCAGTAAACCTATTCTCTTCATACCTTTTTTCCGTCCTTCTTTTCAGATTTTTGCATCCGGTCTTTCACTGCCCCGGTTACAAATTTTCACAAATATCTGGTTATTATTATAGCCCATTTTTGCCACTCTCACAAGTAAATATCATGTAAATATCGGGATTCAGATTGACAAATTTTAAAAAACACGATATACTGAATCCTGCGCAGCCGGGGAGTTAGCGGTGCCCTGTACCTGCAATCCGCTACAGCAGGGGTGATACCAAACTGAGGGCTTTTCTTTGCAGAGCTGCCTTCTGTAAGTGGCGTTGACGTCTGGGTCTTACGCAACAGGAATCTGTGAACCGTGTCAGGTCAGGAATGGAGCAGCACTAAGCAGAACCTTCTGTGTGCCGTAAGGGTGCCTGGGCCGAGTTAACTGCAGGAGTAACGTCTGTGGAGGGAGTTCGAAGGGCGGTGCGCTTTTAAAATTGGGAAAAATAGCCTGAAGGGGGACGCCCGGAGGGAGATACATAAGGGAAGGGACAGCAGTGCGCAGAGCGATTTTAAGCTATGTGCTAACTCCGACTATGATTCACGAGTGCCAGCTGGCACTCGCGAAAGTCTACGTAAGCACAGGATCTTAAAACTCGCTCTAACCGCGCACAAAATGCTGTCCCTTCCCTTATGTATCTCCCTCCGGGCTGGGTGTTGGCTATTTTTGTAGGGGGTGGGTGGTTGACGGGAGGTTTTTCCAAGACACTTGTATTTGGCGTTGGATACAATTTGGAATTGCTAAATATATTTTTGACATTTCCTCTTTTATGATGATCAAAATTAGTCCACCGAACCATTATTGATATGCAATGCAACGTAAAAAGGCTGCGAAGTATATTGTTTTCAAAATACACTTCGCAGCCTTCTTCTGTTGCATTTGTTACGGAGATGGAGAGATTTGAACTCTCGCGCCGGTTGCCCGACCTACCGCATTTCGAGTGCGGACCCTTCAGCCACTTGGGTACATCTCCATGGTGTTACGAATCAGCAGATTCGCTATTCATTATACTTCCTTGTTTTTCTTCCGTCAATACCCGTTTTTCCCGCTTCTTGATTTCACGCAGTTCTTTGAAGAATCCACTGAGCATCTGGGAGCACTCTTCCTGTAAAACGCCGCGGGTAACTTCTACCTGATGATTGAACTGTTTCATCTCCAGAAGATTCAGGATCGATCCGGCGCATCCCGCTTTCGGGTTCATGCTTCCGATCACCACCCGGCTTACCCGCGCCTGAACAATGGCTCCGGCGCACATCTGGCACGGCTCCAGAGTAATGTACATCGTACACCCTTCCAGCCGCCAGTCGCCCAGCTTTTTACTCGCTTTTCGGATCGCATTCAGTTCCGCATGGGAGATCGTATTTTTATCCGTATTTCTCCGATTGTATCCTCTTGCAATAATCTTTCCTTCGTAAACGATCACACACCCGATCGGCACTTCCATCAGTGCAGCTGCTTTGTGTGCCTGCCGGATCGCCTCCCGCATAAACCGTTCATCCATTTTATTCTCGTCCATCATTCTTCCGCTTTCCTGTCATCATATCTTGTTTCTTCTTTGCATATGCTACCATAGAATACCCCAAAAAGGAAGTGTCCATTTTGTCTGCATACAAACGTTTTGTTTCTTATCTTTACGAATACGACCACCGGAAAAAGGGAAAAAACCGTGGATTTGTCCGTGTCGAGGTTCGGAACCATCAGTGCCGTCTGGAACTTCATATGACTCTTCCCGCCTGCCCGTTTATCCCTGTCTTTCGCGCCTACGCATTTGTCGCCCGTCCCGACGCACTGCATGGTCTGTTTCTCGGAAATCCTTCCTGGAAACAGGGCAATGTATACGGTCAGTTCCAGATTTCAGACACCGGTATCTGCAACAGCAGCTGGAATCTTGATGATATCGACGGTCTCATCGTTGTCTGTGATACCGGGCAGCGTTACGCCACCTGCTGGAGCGATTGTAAGATTTCCCCGGAAGACCTGTTTTTGCCGGAATCTGCACCGATTCTCCGGGCTGCTTCTCTGGAACAGCCAGAACCCGTGAAACCCGATGCCGCTGTCACACACTTTGATCCGGTTCCTGCACCGGACTCCTCCCGGTCTTCCAACACCGCACCAGCCCGGGCACAGGCTCCCGTATTTTCCTGGAAACGGCTGACGGAGAGTTATCCACAGGTTACACCATTTTTTGATGAAGAAATCCACACCTGTCTGCAATTATCCCCGAAAGACCTTTCTCTTCTTGGCTCCTTCGGAGTTTCCTGCGGCAACAACCAGTTTTTTCTCTATGGCAGCCACGCCTTCCAGCATTTTCTTCTCGGAAAGATGGAACATGAGGATACCATCTGCTACATTCTGGCTGTTCCTGGTATCTATGAGGAGCGGGAACGGCTGCTCGCCAATCTGTTCGGTTTCCCCTACTTTAAGTCCGCCCGGGCAAAAGCTGCACAGCCCGGACATTTCGGTTACTGGTACCGGACGATCCACACCGAACCGCGCAATCCCGATCCTATATCCCCCGGATCTCCACCTGCGGAATCGTTTTCCGGAGAATCTGCTGAAAGTTCTCCAGCTGTTCCCGCGAGTAAGATGTAAATACCGGACGAATCACCTGCTCCGACTCTTTATAATTCTGCAGAAAATACCGCCGGCTTCCGGAAAGCCACTGCCCGATGGCTTCGATATCTTCCCGTTTGTGCAGTTCTTTCACAATTGTGGTCCGGAATTCATAGTCCACCACACCCGATTTCAGATATTCTACCATCCGGGTGATGCTTTCCAGATCCGGCTTGCGGATCCCGGCGGTCTCTGCGTATTTTTCCGGGCTGTTTTTGATATCCATCGCTACATAATCCACAAGCCCCGCATCCACCAGTTCTCTCACCAGTGCCGGCCGGGTTCCGTTCGTGTCCAGTTTGACCGGATACCCCAGTTCCTTGATCTGCGCCAGAAGTTCGGTCAGTCCCGGATCCAGTGTCGGTTCCCCGCCGGTCACACAGACACCGTCCAGGATTCCCTTTCTCTTTCTGAGGACTTTCAGAACCTCCTCCGTCTCAATCAGCGGCTCACTTTCCGGTGCCAGCACCAGACCGGCATTGTGACAGAACGGACACCGGAAATTACAGGAGCCGAGAAAAATCGTGGCTGCCAGCCTTCCCGGGTAATCCAGCAGTGTCAGTTTGTTAAATCCGTGTATCTTCGCCATACGCTACCTTACGAAGCAAAAAATGTTTCGATTTCCTTTCTGGATGCCTGTACGGAGCCCTGTACGAAAAATGGTTTTCCACCACCCCGTCCCTGTAATTTCTGATTCATCTCTTTTACGAATTCACGGAGATCGCCATCTTTTTCTCCGATGATATAACGATAACCGCTCTCGTCATTTCCGTTAAACACCGCGCAGCGGCCGCCACAGTTTTCCATTACATCCGAAGCCAGCTTTCTTACGCTGTCCGCTGACATATCATTTTCGAATAAGAGCTGGTCTCCCTTTCCGGCGGTCTGTGTCACGATCTCCTCAACCTTTTTCAGTTCCATTCCGACCATACGGAATTTTAACTGCTGATATTCTTTCTGTAATTTTTCCACGGTATCTGCGGTGTCATTCCATTTTGCAGACAGCAGCTGGGAAATTCTTCGATTCTGTTCTTTTAACTGATTGCTATATTCCAGTGCCCGTTTTCCACACAACATCTCAATACGCATACCACCTTTAAATTTCTGCGCAGATACCAGCGTGATCTGTCCGATCTCACCGGAAAAATTCACATGGACACCACAGCAGGCACAGATATCCATCCCCGGCCAGGTTACGATTCGCACATCACCGGTCAGTTCTTTCTTACTTCTGTAAGGAAGTGTTTTCAGCTCCTCCTCTGACGGATGGGTGATCTCGACCGGATGATTTTCCCATACATACTGATTTGCCTTCATCTCGATCTCTTTCAGAACTTCTTCCGGCACTTCGCCGTCCACATCCAGCGTGATCGTCTCGCTTCCCATGTGAAATCCCACGTTGTTGTAGCCATATCTTTCGTGGATCAATCCACTGATCAGGTGCTCGCCGGAGTGCTGCTGCATCAGGTCAAATCTGCGCTCCCAGTCGATCCTGCAGGTCACTTCTGTCCCCTCCTGGATCGCTTCCCGTGTCCGATGCCAGATTTCTCCGTCCTTTTCCTGCACGTCGGTAACTTCCACCTGGTTCATGGTTCCAAGATCGCAGGGCTGACCGCCTCCTTCCGGGTAAAATACGGTCTGATCCAGAAGGATCTCATATCCTTTTTTCACTTCTCTGCACTCTAACACCTTCGCCTGGCAGGTGGTCTGGTGGGAATCTTTATAAAATAAACGTTCTGTTCTCATATGCATGTCCTCTTTCTGTCTCTGTTCTGACATTATAACTGTTCAGTATCTTCACAGTTACGCTGCACTTTCTTTCTGCACCATCATAGTACGAAATCGGAAAAGTTGCAAGATTACTGTTCGTTTCGCGATGCACAGCATTCTTGCTGATTGCACAAATTCGCGGTATGTCTCGGGTTTTCTGTGATCTTTGCTCACAATAATACCCCACGGGATATGATCAGTGAGAAATAACTGCATTTCTGTGTGACCATGTCACAGACGATTTCTTTGCTTTTTTCCTGATTTTTACCTATACTGACAGTAAACAGATAAGTAAAATCCCTATTACTATAAGGAGGTAATCATTATGCAGGACGTCGTTATCATCGGCAGCGGACCGGCCGGTCTGTCCGCCGCTCTTTATATTCTTCGTGGCGGATTCTCCGTTACGGTCATCGGAAAAGACAATGGTGCTCTTGAAAAAGCAGAAAAAATCGAAAATTATTTTGGACTGGATCATCCCCTCTCCGGTCATGAACTGATTGAAAACGGAAGAAAACAGGTACTGGATCTTGGCGGTACGCTCTTACAGGATGAGGTTGTAGGGATCAACTGGAACGGCAATTATCTCGTTTCTACCGCTTCCACACAGATCGAAACACGCGCCATCATCCTCACTACCGGAACTTCCCGGAAGACTCTGAAAATTAAAAATCTCGCACAGCTTGAAGGACATGGGGTCAGCTACTGTGCCGTCTGTGATGCTTTTCTCTACCGCAGTGAATCCGTCGCCGTTCTTGGTAATGGTGAGTATGCTCTTCATGAAGTCCAGGAACTTCTCCCGGTTGTCGGCTCCGTCACTCTGCTGACTAACGGGCTGGAACCTGCGGTAGACTTTCCACCGGAAGTTACGGTCATTCGGACACCGGTTCTGGAACTTGTCGGCACAGATACACTGGAGGCTGTCTGTCTGGAAGACGGCACGCTGATTCACCCGTCATGCCTTTTCATGGCACTCGGCACTGCGAAAGGTAGTGACCTTGCACGGAAACTTGGCATCCGCCTGGAGGATGAACGGATCATCGTCAACGAACAGATGGGAACCGGACTCCCGGGCGTTTTTGCTGCCGGAGACTGTATCGGCGGAATCCTGCAGGTTTCCGTGGCGGTCGGCGAAGGAGCGAAGGCCGCACTTTCCTGTATCAAATATCTGCGGTCTTAAATTCTTATGCAACCATAACGAGATAAAATAAGCGACAGGATATCCATACTAAAAACTCGGGATCCTGCCGCTTATTTTCTGGCAAATCATTATATTATTCTCAGCTTTTCCGAATATGCAAAAACTGCCGCATCCGAATCACTTCGGATAGCGGCAGTTCTTTTATCGCTTGAACACTTTATATTTTTTAATTATTTCTGAGGACCAGCTGCTACCAGAGCTTTACCAGCTTCATTTCCTTCGTATTTAGCGAAGTTCTTGATGAATCTGTCAGCCAGGTCTTTCGCTTTCTCTTCCCACTGAGCTGCATCTGCGTAAGTATCGCGAGGATCCAGGATTCCGCTGTCTACGCCCGGCAGTTCTGTCGGAACTTCAAAGTTGAAGTAAGGAATAGTTTTTGTAGGAGCTGTCTTGATATCTCCGCTCAGGATAGCATCGATGATACCACGGGTATCTTTGATGGAGATACGTTTTCCGGTACCATTCCAACCTGTGTTAACCAGGTATGCTTTTGCACCGCTCTTTTCCATTTTCTTAACCAGCTCTTCTGCATATTTTGTAGGATGCAGTTCCAGGAATGCCTGGCCGAAGCAAGCAGAGAAAGTAGGTGTCGGTTCTGTAATTCCACGTTCTGTACCAGCCAGTTTAGCTGTGAAACCGGACAGGAAGTAGTACTGTGTCTGAGCTTCTGTCAGGATAGATACTGGAGGCAGTACGCCGAATGCATCTGCGGACAGGAAGATTACGTTCTTAGCTGCCGGAGCTGCAGAAATCGGGCGAACGATTTTTTCAATATGATCGATCGGGTAAGATACACGGGTGTTCTCTGTTACGCTCTTATCAGCGAAGTCGATTTTTCCGTTCTCATCCAGAGTAACGTTCTCTAACAGTGCGTTACGTTTGATTGCATTGTAGATATCCGGTTCGGATTCAGCATCCAGGTTGATAACTTTTGCGTAGCATCCACCTTCGAAGTTGAATACGCCGTTGTCATCCCAGCCGTGCTCGTCATCACCGATCAGCAGACGTTTCGGGTCTGTAGACAGTGTAGTTTTACCTGTTCCGGACAGACCGAAGAAGATTGCTGTGTTTTCGCCGTTCATGTCTGTGTTTGCGGAGCAGTGCATGGAAGCGATGCCTTTCAGTGGCAGATAGTAGTTCATCATAGAGAACATACCTTTTTTCATTTCTCCGCCGTACCATGTATTTACGATAACCTGCTCACGGCTTGTGATGTTGAACATAACAGCTGTTTCAGAGTTCAGACCCAGCTCTTTGTAGTTTTCAACTTTTGCTTTGGAAGCGTTGTATACGATGAAGTCCGGTTCAAAGTCTTTCAGTTCTTCTTCTGTAGGTTTGATGAACATGTTAGTTACGAAATGTGCCTGCCATGCTACTTCTACGATGAAACGGATAGCCATACGAGTGTCTTTGTTTGCACCACAGAATGCATCTACTACGAACAGTCTCTTGTTGGACAGTTCTTTCAGAGCCAGCTCTTTTACAGAGTTCCATGCTTCCTGTGTTGCAGGGTGATTATCGTTCTTATATTCGTCAGAAGTCCACCAAACAGTATCTTTGGAGTTTTCGTCCATTACGATGAACTTATCTTTAGGAGAACGTCCGGTGTAAACACCTGTCATAACGTTAACTGCTCCCAGTTCACTTTCCTGTCCTTTTTCAAAACCTTCCAGTGTAGATTTTGTTTCTTCTTCAAATAACATTTCATAAGAAGGATTGTAAACAACCTCTGTAGTTCCGGTAATGCCATACTTACTTAAATTAATTTCTGCCATTTTACATTAACCTCTTTCTTTCATAATATGATAACCACCTGCGGATGCAGGTTTCTGGTATCCCTCAAAGACAGCCGCCCATAGCAACTCTCTTTATCCCTAATTATACATATTTGCGACACAAAATCAATAAAAATTCTTTGAAATTTTTGAAAAGACTAGCTAAAAACTAGGATTTCCAGTTTTTTCTTAAGTATACTGTCAGGACCGGAATTTTTCCCGGTCCTGACAGTATACCATGTGAATGCTTTTTCTTACTTTTCCGAACTGAATTATTTAATTGCAGCTGTTTCGATGATAAATTTTACGCTGCCATCTGTATCTTTCTCCCAGCCATCGAATGCGGTGTAGTCTTTGTCAGCTTCCGTCACTGCATCCAGACGATCCATCAATGCGGTCAGATCGTCTCCTGCCAGATCTGCGATTTTCTGGATTCCTTCTTCGTCAAATTCTTCCATACCGTCTGCCAGTTCTGTGGATCCATCTGCCAGTTTCGTGGTTCCTTCTTTCAGCTGAACACCGCCATCTGCCAGTTTTTTGGTTCCGGACTTCAACTGTGCAGCGCCATCTGCCAGTTTCTGGATACCTGTGCTCAGAGTGTTGCCGCCGGACTGTAAAGCTTTACCACCGACGATCAAAGCACTGCTTCCTGCTACCAGCTTGGCTGTTCCGTCTTTCAGTGTGCTGTTGTTAGCGATCAGGGTGTCAGATCCTTTTTTCAGAGTTTCGGTTCCCTGGGTTAAGGATGCGGAGCCCTGTGCAAGCTGTGTGACACCGTCGCCGAGAGCGGACGCACCGGAGCTAAGAGATTTCAAGCCGGTATTCAGAGATTTTGTTCCGTCTGTCAAAGCTTTTGCGCCACTATTCAGAGTTTTATTGTTTGAAACCAAAGTATCGCTGGCATCCTGAAGTGTTTTCACACCTGTCAGCATCTTTTCTGCCATGGTTGAGAATGTGGTCAGTGGTCCTACTACTTCTCCTAATTTTTCAGCATTTGCTGCGAGAGAAGCCGTTCCCGTTGCAAGTGCATCTGCTCCATCTTTCAATGCTTTTACCTGGCTTGCAGTCTCGGTCATATCTACACCTTTCAGACCAGCCGCTACCTGATCTAATGTCTGTCCGACACTTGCAAGTGTAGCCTGTGTTTTCTGATCTACAGAAGCGCTCACTTTAGAAGCATCTACCTCAACATTTACTTCCGGGCTTGTCTGCACACCGACACTCACTTGAATACCTGCCAGGTTATTTAAAATTGCCTGTTTTGTTGTTTCATCTACTCCAGCTGCTGTCAGCGCTGCTTCTACGTTTGCCCGCTGCTTGTCTGTTGCCTGTTTGCTCGCCTCTGCATTTACTGCTGCATTTTCTGCTGCCACCGCCTCTTTTGCTTTCGCTGTTGCATCTGCGCTGGCTGCTTTGCTTGCTTCTGTTACGTCTGTCACAGCCTGAGGAGCTGCTACTGCTGCCTGTGCAGCTGCTACAGCCTGCTTGGTTCCGGTTACTGCTCCGCTGAGTGCTGTGACTTTATCGCTTAATCCTGTAGCACTGGATGCTGCCAGATCTGCTCCGTCTTTTAACTGAGATGCACCTGTACTCAAATCATTACAGCCATTTACCAATGCTGTTACTGCTGTTGGCAGTGCTCCCACCTGACCAAGACTATCTTCCATCGTATCATATAATGTATGGATTCCGGCACTCAGCTGCTCTGCTCCGCCGGTGTAAGCTACCAGACCGGACTGCAAGCTGGTTGCTCCGCTCTCCAACTGTTTTCCGCCATCTGCCAGCTGTGCAACACCTGCGGTGAGGGTTGCTTTTTTCTCATTTAACTGACTGATTCCCGCATTCAACTGTTTTGCTCCTGTATTTACCTGATCAATACCGGCATTTAACTGTGCTGCTCCATCGGTATAGGATGTCACACCACTCTGCAGGCTTCCTGCACCGCTTCCCAGGCTTTCCATTCCGGCTACCAGCTGATCGATACCGGAGATCAGGGTTCCCTTGCTGTTATTCATGGTATCGATACCGTCTTTTAACTGTCCCGCACCGTCATCTGCGCTGTTCAGCCCATCCACAAAAGTATCTGCGGAACTGTCCAGTTCCTGAATGCCTTCCTGCAGTGCGCGGCTTCCTTCTACCAGTGCGGTAGAAGATTCGGTCAGTTTATCAAGGCTGTCCTGCAAGTCATCCAGATCATCGATGTTATCCAGACCCAGTTCATTCAGTGTACCGGTAGTTGCCACGGTAGCAGTCAGTGCCAGGGAGAAATCTTCCACATCTGCGGTGATTTCCACATAATCCGGGCTTTCTTTGTCCTTGAAGGAATCCAGATCACCCAGTTTCAGGCTGTCATACAGTCCCGGAAAACCGATTCCTAGGACGATATTATTATTTCCATCGGAGATCACTTTACCGTTGGTTACTTCTACATTCGTAAAGGTATCTGTCGGAAGGATCATTCCGGTTGCCATCATAAATGGTGTATAAATTGTCTCTTTCTTTCCGTTGATCTTTGCGGTCCGGGAAGATTTGTTCGTGTAATCGATACGGATCTTTACTTTTCCGCTTTTTCCCGCCAGATCTGCGGCACTGATCTCTTTGCCGTCCAGGAAGTATGTCATTTTCACCGATACCGGAAGTTCTTTGCTGGTTTCTCCCTGATAATAGATGTCATTGCCGTCTGCAGCCCATACCAGGTTACCATTGCTTCCCTGGGTATAGCTTTCCTCACCCTTTACATTGATGATATCGTTCAGTTCGCTGTTGTCCTCGATCGTGCTTTCTTTGTCTGTATTCTTCAGCCAGTTGCTGACGATCACTTTCTCTACATTTCCATTCTGGTCGGCATTGACATAGACGGTCTGCTCTTTTTCCGGAGTCGCTGCGGCAACAGTCGTTACCGGAACGGTTACTGCCAGCATTGCTGCCATACCTGTCATCATTGCCTGTACATATTTTCTCTTCATAACGATCTCCTCCTAATGTTTCCGTCTGAAATTCAGACTCGTTTTACAAATAATTCCATCAAACAACCAGAACATAGCCGGCAGGAATAATAATACTGCACACATACTGATCAACGCGCCTCTTGCCATCAGCAGACACAGAGAGCTGATCATATCGATCTGAGAATACATACCGACACCGAACGTAGCGGCGAAGAAACTGAACGCCGATACCATAACCGGTCGAATGCTGGTTTTGTGAGCGATCTGGATCGCATCTTTCTTGCTTTTACCTTCTCCACGCTCTTTCTCATAACGGCTGGTGATCAGAATCGCGTAGTCTACGGTCGCTCCCAGCTGGATCGTTCCGATCACGATGGAAGCGATGAACGGAAGTTTTGTTCCCGTCAGGAACGGAATACCCATATTGACAAAGATCGCACCCTCGATAACCATAACCAGGATCACCGGAAGGGAGATTGATTTAAATACGAAGAAAATGATAAAGAATACTGCCAGGATCGATACCGCACTGACCACTGCAAAGTCGTGGTCTGTGATCTCGATCAGATCTTTCGTACATGGTGCTTCACCTACCAGCATACCGGTCGGATCGTACTGTTTCAGGATCGTGTTGAGCTCACTCAGCTGACTGTTGACCTCATCGGATGCTACCGCATATTCGTTCATAATCAACATCAGTTCATAGTTATCACTCTCCAGGATTTCTTTCACATCCTTCGGGATCATACTCTCCGGAAATGCCGGTCCTATGATACTTTCCAGACCAAGTACCTGTTTTACACCGTCTACCTTTTCCATATCAGCAATCATGTTGTATTTCTGTTTAGCATCCAGATCCTTATCCAACAGGATCATATGTGCCGCACCCATGTCGTATTCTTCCGACAGTTTTGTATTTGCCTGGACACTTGGGAGAGTATCCGGAAGGCTGGCATCCAGGTTGTAGTACACACTTGCATGTGCCTGGAAATACGCAAACGGGATAAACAATACCACAAATAAGATTGCGAAGATCACATGGTGTTTTACCACGAAATCAGAAATCTTCGGAAAATCCGGGATCAGCTGACGGTGTTTCGTCTTCTCCAGTGCATTGTCGAAAATCATGATCATGGACGGAAGTACGGTAACACAGCAAATCACACCAAATACAACACCTTTTGTCATGACGATACCAAGGTCAAGACCCAGGGTAAAACTCATAAAACACAGGGCGATAAATCCGGCAATCGTTGTGATCGAGCTTCCGACCACAGATTTGATCGTTGCTGCGATGGCTTTCGCCATGGCCTCTTTGTGATCCTCTTCGCCTTTTTCCCTCTGTTCCTGATAGCTGTGCCACAGGAAGATCGAGTAGTCCATCGTGACACCCAGCTGAAGGACTGCACTCAGTGCCTTTGTAATGTAGGAGATCTGTCCCATGAAAATATTAGTTCCCATGTTATAAAGGATCGCCATACCGATACTTAACAGGAAAAATACCGGGATCAGATAAGATTCCATGGTCAGTGCCAGAACGATGCAGGAGAGAATGACTGCGATCAGTACGTAGATTGCAACCTCGGATTCTGCCAGGTTCTTGGTGTCAGTGACGATGGCTGACATACCACTTAAGAAACACTGTTTTTCTGCCAGAGAACGGATATTTTCAATGGCATCCATGGTTTCATCGGCAGATGTTGTCGTGTCAAAGATGATAAACATCATCGTGGAATCATCTGCGTTAAATGCTTCCCGGATGTCCTCCGGCAGCATCTCCATCGGAATGCTGATATCCGCGAAACTGTCGTACCAGACAACCTTGCTGACATGTTCCACATCCTCGATCTGTTCTTTTAACTTCGCCACATCTTTGTTTTCCATGCCCTCACAGATAAACATCGAATAGGCTCCCGTTCCAAATTCATCCACCAGGATATCCTGACCTTTCATCGTCTCGATGGAATCCGGCAGATAATAAAGCACATCATAATTGACTCTTGTGTTGATATATCCAAAGACGGATGGAATCAGCAACAACAATCCGATGATAAATATCGGAATTCGAAATCTGACGATCTTCCTTCCCAGCTTCTCCATATCATATTCCTCCCTTAACTTCTCTTATCCTATTTCCGCCGATCGTTTTACTGACCTTTGGTCATTTATTGTTATACATTATAAATGACTTTTAGTCAATATTTTTTCGATAAAAAGTTGACTAAAAGTCATTTTGTATTTTATGCAACTTTCCGAAAATATAAAAATGACCAATTTTCATTTGACTTTTTTGTGGATATTTCCTTATAATATGGGAAACAACGACAGGAAGGGGGGGTGATCCCGGTATGAGAAAAGTCGATCACAACAAACAGCAAAAAAGGGAATCCCTGATGGATTCCGCTTTCTCTCTTTTTATAGACAATGGATTCAATAAAACTTCCATTGCAGATATTGTAAAAAATGCAGGCGTGGCAAAAGGAACGTTTTACCTTTATTTCAAAGATAAATACGACATTCGCAATCACCTGATCGCCCATAAAGCAAGTCAGGTATTTCAGACTTCTTATCTGGCATTGCTAAAGCACACAGAAATCAAGGATTTTGAAGATCAGGTGATCTTTATTATGGATGATATCTTAGATCAGCTGGCACACAATCTGAATCTGGTACGCCTCTTATCCAAACATTTGAGCTGGGGATTTTTCAAAAACTCCCTGTTCTTCACTCCAAGCGAAGATACTCCATCCATTCATAGTATCTATGATACCATGCTTCAAAACGCTAATCATACCTACCACTCTCCGGAGCTTATGATGTACATGATCCTCGAACTGGTTAGCGGAACCAGTTACAATTCGATCCTCTACCAGCAGCCGGTAGGTCTTGAAGAACTCAAACCGCAGCTGCACCAGGCAGTACGCGGAATCTTTAATCAATACCGGGCAGATGAAATTACAAACATTCCTGAAACTTAAAAAATGTGGCGAAGCCCCGTGAGGGAACCTCTTCGCCACATTTTTTTATCCAAAGTTTTTGACTTACTGTCATACAAAAACAGCCATCACAGGGAACTTCGGCGGATGCGGTTGCCTCTTGTTCCTCTGCAATGGCTGAAACCCTTACTTTTTGGAAGATAAATTGTTGGAGAGTAAGGGTATAAAACCACCTTCACAGGAGATTGATGAATTCTGATGGAAGGGGATTTTACCGAAATATTAAATCGTAATGCTTCCACTGTATCCTGTTAATGATTCTGTATATCCACTATAACCCGTTACTGATGCTATTGCTTTGGTTCTATATCTACCAGATGATACTCCTGTAATAGTATAACTCTTTGATGTTTGTGCAACTCCGTATGCCGATGCTGTTTTGGATGCTATCCCTACCCACTTACTTCCATTCCATTTCTGCAAAATATAGGTTACAGTTATTGTCTTAACCTTTTCACTACATACAGTTTCCGCACGGATTCCTACCTGATTAGAACTTATTGCTACTATTGAAGTATATACGTTTGCAATATAAAGAAGAGCCGGTGATACTTCACTTTGAGAATTCATGCCAAAAATATCATCATTTTCCATTTCAACCATTTCATATTGTTCCGGTTCTTCAGCAAATACAAAACTACATTGAAAAACTAATAACATACAACTTAAAATAAACGCAATATATTTTTTCATCTTTTCTCCTTTAACGATACTCTATTCCTTCTACCATTATTTTATAATCTTCTAAGTTCATATTTGAAACAATAGTAAGGACATTATTATCATACACAAAACTGCAGTAAAAACTCTCATCTTGGGTGCTTTGATAAATATCTGTTTTTGTATTCAATCTTGATAATTCCAATTCTTGAACTAACTCTTTTTTATTAACTGCCCCATTTGAAGTTCCTTCTATCTGTTTTTTTTGACTCACATATATATATGTATCTCCTACAGTTATCCTATAACTAACAGTTCTATGTGCTTTATTATACACTGTATATGAAACCAAACTATCATTGTCTAAACTCGTGAAATAAAAAATGGGAGCTTTCGTTTCTGTTTTCAAATTTTCATACAATGTTTTCAGATTACATTCAGTAAATGTAATCTCTTCTGAATCATCAATAATCAAACTATCATCATTTTCTTCTACATTTCCATTTATTGAGTATTGATAATTTCCATTCTCAAACTTATTTTCCCTTGTCTTCCCAATATCATCCGCCTGAGCCACCGATGTAAACTCCAGATGCGTTCCTATATGTACTGCACTGATTGTAAGAACCACTGCTGCACATGCGCCTGCGAGAATTCGTCTTTTTATTTGTTCTTTTCGGCGTTCTTTTTGGTAGATGCGTTCGAAGTCTCCATCCCAGTCATCCGGTATCCGATATTGGGACAGACCTTGGTCCCGTTCCAGCTCTTTCAAAATTTCAGGAAGATGCTCTTTGATTTGCTTGTATTCCGGACTGTCATATATTTTATCTTTTTTCTTCATCAAATATCCTTTCTCCGATCTCTGGCGGGAGCCGTTTCACGGTGAAGTGAATAACATCATCCGAATACAAGGCACTGATAGATTACCGACGTTTCTTCCTGAATATTCCAAGACTTTCTTCGATCTTTCTGCGCAGCCGGCTTCGCCTGCATTTGAAAGCGTTCGAGACTTCTCCGGTTGTATCAGAAAAATATTCGATTGCCAGAACTCTCCGCTCTTCCTCTGTCAGTCCTTCTACCAGTTCCATTGCAGTCATTCTTGCGATCACTATGTCCTGCACAGAACAGACTTCCTGTTGTTCCCGTAAAGCAAGACCAATCTTTTCTCCCAGTTCTTCTGTTCTTTTTCTGGAACGGTAGTAATCAATTACCTTGGTCTGAGTCACCCTGATCAGCCAGGCAAACTGACCTTCATCGCCTTTATCATATAATTTGTCGATTGCATTCAATAATGATGTCCACACCTCCTGTAGGATATCACGAATGTCTTCTTCTGGCAAATCCGGAAAATGTTTTTTCACGTACCAATACATAAACTGCCTATATTTTACGTAAAGCTCCTGGCATCGATCATGATCCCTCCTATCCACGATACCACCTCCTTCGTTATTAATAGTTCCTCTTCCTATCTCCTCTTTCTTTTATGGTTTCATAATACACAACTTTCTTACATTTTTCAATAGTTTTTATTAATTTTACACAAATTTTTCTTAATTTATTGTGCAATTTTGTATCATATTGTCTATATTTGTCGCTTTTGCATATTTATATATTGCATTCTATAAGAAAGTACTTTCCTGCAAAGTAAAAAACAGATGACAGATATCTTTTTTTTGTCGACATCTGTCACCCGTTTTCGTTTTTATTCAAACATCTCTATTGTTACCTTATTACTGATGAACTGATAGCGGAACCGTACCACGGTGTTATCTTTCTCTGTAGTGAAATATGCCTTATTTGACGAACCGCTCCTTGGATAGCCATCTGCCTGATAGGTGGCAGACAAGGTTCCATACGTGGAAATAGAATAATCGTAGGTTCCCGCAAACGGAATGACCACCGATAAGGTATACGTATTATCACCAATATAATACATTCTGGTCAGCTCACTGTTAGAGTCATTATTTATCGCTCCCACATGAGACTGAAAACTTCCGTAAACAACAATTTTTTCCGGAAGTTTCATTCCGGTTTCTTCATCATAGACATTTTCTGCTCCATAGCGGATCAGCATCTCAGGATTGGCTGCCTTCGCCCGCAGCGTATGTCCGGCCGCCCACAACTTCTTCGCGGTCTCCTCCTGATCAAATCCCATCGGGCAGGCTGCACTCTTTGTATTGATCTGATAAAAATCCTGCTCATCCATCTGTCCGTTATCGCCACGCTTCATAGATACTTCCGCATTGTGGATCATCCGGCGGAAGGGCAGTTCAAAATAAGCATTGGGATTATTGATTTCTGTCCATCGATAGGTATACTCCAGAAAATGATTCCTGCTTGCTTCCGGCTGGTTGGCAAACCAGGCGATCTGGTCGTATCCCCACCAATCTCTCCAGGCCAGTTCCTCTCTTGGAATGGTTTCCCGGTCATCCACCACCAGTCCGCCCCAATTGTCGTATTCCATCAGATACGGCATGGTTTTTGCAGACCAGCCATTGGGATTTTCTCCACCTTCGCTGTATCCCTCGCGCACCAGTACCAGTTCTTCTCCCGGAAGTGGCATACGGGTAAATGGCATTGCATGATAATCAAACAGCAATTTTCCGCGGATATTCACCCCATGGGTATGAGCATCCAGCAGTATCTTGTGACGTCTTCCATGAATTTTCGCATACGCGCGGATCATACCGAACAGTTCTGCTGTTTTTGCCATTCCTTTATCGTTAGCGGTATACAGGTGCACCTGCCCCATATGGAGCGCCTCATAGCCACAGTCGATGTATCGGGTTGCCCGGTAATAAAACCATAGTCTTGCATCAGCACTGCCATCACGTTTTTTTCAATCCTCTGAGTGACAAGATACTCCAGTATCTCCAGTACTCCTGCCGCCCCGCACATATCGTATTTCATTCCGTTCATACCATCGATAGTCTTCAGATGATACCCTCCGGCATCAAACATCAGACCTTTGCCAACCAGTGCCGTCCAGTCAGTCCCCGGTGCGCCTTCGTAACGGAGAACCACCATGGCAGCCTCTCTCCGGCTTCCCTGATTGACTGCTAAAAGAGCGCCACATCCAAGCTCTTCCAGCTTCTGATCTCCATAGATTTCACAGTCGATTCCCAGCTCCTGTGTCAGCGTCTGTGCATAAAATGTCAGATCTTCGGTATGTAAGTAATTGTTCGGCAGATTTCCAAGAGTTCTCGCATATCCTTTACAACGTCCCAATAATTCCCCACGCTCCAGCGCTGCTATTTCCTGCACCGAGCCTTCCAATACAAACGTATAACAGGCATCTCCATAATCACACAGTGAATCCCTGTTTTCGTATACTTTCTGTTTTCCCAGCATCTTCACCCCGTTCCGTGAAAACAGATATGCACCATCGTACAGGCTACACACCCCATTGCACAGCATCTGTATCCATTCCTCTTCGGAAAATCCTTCTTTTTTTACCACAATCCGGCAGTCACCGCCCCGTTTTTTTCCCAGCTTCCGAAAATTCTCCGGTGTTGCCGTTCCTTTCTCAAAGAAAACTTCTGTCTGCTGTTCTTCTGCCTGATTCGTCCATCGGATCTTCATCTTATCCACACCCCACATACTTTTTCCCCTGTATATCCACACAATTTCCCGGTTATACAGGGGAACACTTAATTGTCTTATTATTTTATCACTCAGACATCAGTGAAAGATTCCACCATAAACCTCATCATATTTATCTACCAGCTGTTTTGCCAGCGAATATGAGTTTACCAGCGGATGTAACATCAGTGCCTGTACAGCGGTTTCTTTGGAATGATTCTTGACTGCCTCTACCGTCAGTTTTTCATACATTTTGATCAGACGGATCAACAGATAACAGTGTTCCGGCACTTCTTTTACCTTGACCGGATGGATGCCGTCTTTAGATACCAGACAGGTGGTCTCGATCACATCTTCATCTGCCAGTCCCGGGATACTTCCGTTATTTTCTACGGACAATACCAGATATTTTCCTTTTTCACTCTGCATACCTTCGATGCAGTCCAGCATAACCCCTGCATATCCCATACCGTCCGGTACTTCCAGCTGACCTTTTTCCAGCAGCGGACGTTTTGCCAGACCAGATTCGATGCTCATGTAAGAATTTTCACGTACCTGCATATAATACAGGAAAGTCTGCAGTGCTCCCTCCGGATCTGCATCCATATCCATATGTTTCAGTTCATCCATCATCTGAATGTTGACGATCTCGATGGTTTTTCCTCTGGTTGCACCTGATTTTTTGATATTTTCCAGGGCTTTTTCTCTGTGATAGTAGTAATACAGATATTCATTTGGCAGGAATCCGATGGAACGGAGCAGGTCCGGATCAAACATGGAAAACTCCTGTACCCCCTGTAAAAATGCATCATCTGCCAGCAGCTCCGGCAGAATTTCTTCTCCTTTTTTCTTCACGCTGCGGATCCAGGACAGATGGTTTAAGCCGAAGAATTCCACATACAGATCGTCTTCTTCCACACCCAGATCATGGGCCATACGGAACTTGGTACTGCTCGGTGCATCGCAGATACCGATGATCTTGTCGTATCCGGCGCTTCGCAGTGCCTGTGTTACCAGACCGGACGGATTGGTAAAGTTAAAAATCCATGCATCCGGTGCATATTTTTTGATCAGTTCACAGTATTCCATCAGAACCGGAATGGTACGCACTGCCATAGAAAATCCACCCACACCTGTGGTCTCCTGTCCGATCACTCCCAGCTCCAGAGCGATGGTCTCATCTACCACACGGGAATGATCTCCGCCCACACGCAGTGTGGTTACGATATAATCTGCACCTGTGATGGCTTCCACCGGATCAGATACTGCCCATACTTTCAGTTCTTCATGATTTCTCTCCACTACATGTTTACATAACTTTTCAATGATTTTCTGTTTTTCTTCCTGGATATCATAGAGTACCACTTCGTCAATGTGAAGTTTTTTGTATCTCTTTAAAAGTCCGTTGATAAAGATTACCGTGCGTACTCCTGCTCCTCCGATAACTGCAATTTTCATGACATATTCCTCCTGTTATTGAGTCTTTGTAACTATTCCGTGTCTGAACAGTGACTACTCTTTTTTGTTTATCAGCCCACTATCTATGCTTCATAACTTCTGATAAATGCTTCCAGTTTCTCTTCTGTCGGAAATCCGGTATTGCCTCCCAGAGCTGTCACGGAAAGTGCCCCACATCCGTTTCCACACTTCAGACATTCTTCCATGGATTTTCCTTTGAGAAAGCCATAGACAAACCCGGCATTAAAGGAATCTCCTGCTCCGGTAGTATCTACTGCTTCCACGATATACGGTGCTGCCTGATACAGTTTTCCATCTTTTACTGCGACAGAGCCTTTTTTTCCCATCTTAATAACCGCCATACCTGCGGTCCGGGCAAATTCTCTTGCCGCTTCCTCAGCACTTGCTTTTCTTCCATAATGCTCTGCCTCTGTCTCATTCATGAACAACACATCAATATACGGGAAAAGATCACGAATCTCCGGTTTCCACTCTCCTGTGGAGTCCCAGCCCACATCGAACGATACAGTTGCCTGTGTCTCTGTCTTGATCTTCTTTAACAGTTTCAGGTATTCATCATGGTTGATGGATCCTGCATAGCCGGTCACATGAATATGGGCGGCATCTTTTACTTTCTCTACATCCACATGGGAAATACTGATCTTTTCGTTGGTTCCCCGATAGGTCAAAAAGGAGCGGTCTTTTTCGTTTGTAAAACTTAGCGAAATCCCCGTCTTTAACTCTTTGCTTACCGCCAACAGAGAATCGTCTACATGACTTTCCCGGAATTTGTTCCGAATCAGTTCGCCATAACAGTCATCGCCCACTTCTCCCTGAAAAACAGGATGCAGCCCCAGTTTTCCCACACCCAGAGTAAATAACGCTGCACCGCCGCCGACAAAAGTTTCCATTACCGGAACTTCGTCTTCCTGACCCGGTTCCGGAAATTTTTCCACCCCCGGGATCACGATATCAATGTTGACATCGCCGTATACATAAATATCCCATTTTTTTGCATTCATACCTTCACCCTCTCTTTTATGCTCCAAACCTTTGTGCAGTTTTTTGTGATTTTCTGCAATTTTCAGTTCCGTCTTGTTCATTGTATCATGATTCTGTACTGCCTTGTAGTGTCCTTTTTACATTGGTCTCTTTATTTATCTCTTTTATCTGCTTTCTGATTTTTATTTTCAGAATCAGTAGTTTTCATTCTCTGTTTTTTATTGAGAAAGGTTCCCCGCATCGCTCATGGATTCATCTCTATATCAATGCTGAACGAGGCAAAGAACCTTTTTTATCTTTTCTACTTAACCCTTCACCGCACCGATCATGGCACCCTGTGCGAAGTATTTCTGTACGAACGGATATACGCAAAGGATGGGAACGGTTGTAACAACAACTGCTGCCATCTTCAGAGAATCAGATGTTACAGACACAGTGTTATGTGCCAGTGCCTGTGCAACAGAAGTTACTTCCTGCTGTGAATTCATTGCTTTTGTCAACATCTGCTGCAGGACGGTCTGTACCGGCCACAGTTTCGTATCGTTGACATAGAATGCTCCTGCAAACCAGTCGTTCCAGTGGTTTACTGCGGTATACAGTCCAACTACGGCGATTACCGGTTTACTTAACGGAAGCATGATTTTCAGGTAGGTCTGGAAGAACCCGCAGCCGTCCAGTTTGGCTGACTCTTCCAGGCTGTCCGGGATTCCTTCGAAGAAGGTTCGTACCATCAACAGATAGGTAACGCTTACCAGACTCGGCACCACGTAAACCCAGAAAGAGTTTAACAGGTGTAAGTTTTTTTACTGAATATAAGTAGGAATCATACCACCACCGAACAACATGGTAAATGTGATCAGCATGGTAATGAGCTTTCTTCCCGGCAGGTCTTCCTGTTTCAGTGCGTAACCTGCCAGTGTGGTTACCATTAAGCGTGACATGCTCCCACCACTTAAATCATAGATCTTGAAGTGGGGGCTTCTTGCTCAATGGCTCTAATGAGCCAAGTATCTACAAGCTATCCTCGCGTGCCCCGCGATTTTTTTGCCCGGACACGGGCGTATTTTCTTTCTTCTTGTC
>CAKRLG010000022.1 GCA_934359255.1 uncultured Ruminococcus sp. | reverse complement strand
AAATTTACTGAGTTCCGTTTTAGGCTGTGCACGAAACATTACATGCACATGGTCAATATCATGATTCCATTCCTCCAGAACAATTCCATACCGTGGGGCAATATATTCCCATATTTCCTTTGCTCTTTCCGAAATTGGATCATTGATAACTTTTCTTCGATATTTTACCACCATGATCAGGTGGTAATACATCAAGTATACTGAATGTGCATTGTGATCCATATTTTCCATAAAACCAGTCCCTTTTTTGAATAATTATCTTATCGACTGATTCTATTATACCATGGATTTTATTATAGAACAAGTGTTCTTTTTTATTATTTGCAATTCATCTCCCACCTGTAGAGGAAGGAGAATTCTTGCTATATATTATGTTAAATATGCAATGCATCAAAAAAGCATGCATACAGGATATTTTCGCTTCTGTATGCATGCTTTTTCTTTATTTCTACGGATACGCTTCGGTATCTCTTCTCTGTCCCCGCAGATTCTTACGCTTCCACAACTACCTTGCAACCCGAAAGGCTCTTCACGGTATAATTTCCGTTTCCGCCTTCCACCTGCAGGTGGATCTCTTCTCCCACACGTTTCGCAGTCACTTTCATCACAGTCTTTCCACTAAGATCCGGGATCTCTACAGAAGCTTCTGCTCCCTCATCGAAGGCAGATACCACCAGGGTCACGCCGTCCGCATAGTCATAATCCGGTCTCTGGTCGTTGTTTCCAAGGGGCAAGATGCTGTTCGGACGAACCATCAACGGCAGACTGTGATAATCATGCGTCTCTTTCTGCCATTTTCCTCCGGTCACCTCTGCTCCGGTGATCAGATTATACCAGGTTCCTTCCGGCAGATAATACTGCACTTCGCCGTTCTCCTTAAAGATCGGTGCCACTAACAGGGCATCTCCGAACATATACTGGCGATCCAGGGTATCACACGCACGATCCTGCGGAAAATCCAGTACCATCGGTCGCAGTACCGGACGACCTTCTGTGTGAGAACGTACAGCCTGTCCGTACAGATACGGCATCAGACGGCACTTCAAATTGACAAATTCTTTCAGGATCTCGCAGGCCTCGTCATCGAACAGCCACGGCACACGATAAGAAGAAGATCCGTGCAGACGGCTGTGGGAACTTAACAGGCCAAACTGACACCAGCGTTTGTAGATATCGGCCGGAGCTGTGCTCTCAAAACCGCTGATATCATGGCTCCAGAAACCAAATCCACCCAAAGACAGAGAAAGTCCTCCACGAAGAGTCTCTGCCATGGAAACGTAGCTTGCAGAACAGTCACCGCCCCAGTGTGCCGGGAACTGCTGGCCACCCACGGTTGCAGAACGTGCGAACAGTACGGCTTCGCCGGTTCCTCTCTCACGCTCCAGTAATTCAAAAACTGCCTGATTATACAGATACGTATAGTAGTTATGCATTTTCACCGGATCGGAATGGTCAAAATACATGATATCCTTCACCGGAATTCTCTCACCAAAATCAGTTTTAAAGCAATCCACGCCCATATCCAGCAGCGTCTTCAATTTTCCCTGATACCAGGCTACCGCATCCGGATTGGTAAAGTCCACCAGTGCCATGCCCGGCTGCCACAGGTCCGTCTGCCATACACTTCCGTCTTTCTTCTTCACCAGATATCCATTTTCTTTTCCTTCTTTAAACAGGCAGGATTTCTGGCCGATGTATGGGTTGATCCATACACAGATGTGGAGTCCGCGGTCGTGGTAGCGTTTCAGCATGCCTTTTGGATCCGGGAAGGTCGCAGGATCCCATTCAAAGTTACACCACTCATAGGCATCCATCCAGTAGCAGTCAAAATGGAAGACATGCAGCGGGATCTGTCGGTCTGCCATTCCCTGAATAAAGCTGGAAGTCGTTGCCTCATCGTAATTGGTGGTAAAGGAAGTTGTCAGCCACAGGCCAAAAGACCACGCCGGCGGCAGAGCCGGTTTTCCGGTCAGGTCCGTGTATTTTTCTACGGTTCCCATCGGCGTTTTTCCACTGATCACATAGTAATCCAGACGTTCCCCCTCTACGGAAAACTGGATCCGTTCTACCTTCTCACTGGCGATCTCATACGCCACATCGCCCTCGTTGTCCACCAGGATACCGTAGCCTTTGTTTGTCACATAGAACGGGATATTTTTATAGGCAATCTCACTGGCAGTTCCGCCATCCTCGTTCCACATTTCCACCACCTGTCCGTTTTTTACGAACGGCGTGAAACGTTCCCCGAGTCCGTAGACATATTCATCCACATCGAGGAACATCTGCTCCAGCATATAGTTTTTCCCGGTTTTTGTGTTCTGCATATAGGCAAGATTCCGGAAACTCGACTCTGTGAGGAAAGTATCTCCTTCATAAAATGCCATCTTGTATCCATTCGGTGCTTTATCGATCACCGCTTTCAGAGAGCCCGTCTGATAGATCAGCTGCTCCTCATTCTCCTCGATCCGCACATGCGCATCGCCGGTATAAATCTTTGCAAAAGGTCCGTTATATACGGCTCCGTCATGATGCACCGCAGACACTTTGATCACACCGTCCATCGGACTGGACAGTGTCACCGTCAGTAGCGGGATATTCAGACAACTTCCCCGATCCACGATATGGGAACACGGCAGATACATCGTCAGTTCCTGTCCATATATCCGGTGACTTCCATACTCTACTGCATAGGCTGCTTTCATCTCATCACGAAGCAGCCAGTAACCATTGGTAAATTTCATAATTTCCTGTCTCCTTTACATTATGTTTGTAACCCTCAGAAATCTTCTCATTTTTTCAAACGATTCTTCTTTTATTATAGAAATTTCCCACATGAAACACAAGATTCTCACTCACTTTTCTTTGATTTTTCGTAACTGTTCAGTACCTTCACAGTTACGACAGTGGCTGCTGAATAGTTACGATTTTTCATAATATTTAGATTTTACTTTCCTTGTCAAATTCAGGTATCCGTGTATAATAAACCACAGAATATAATCATTCGGCATGTTTGCAGTTACGAGAGTAAAAACCTCGCAGAACACTATCTACTAAATGGTTATAAAAAGACACATAAAGGAGAGACTCTAATGGAAAATATTAAAATCGGATATATCGGCCTTGGATGCCGTGGAAAAGATCTGCTGGAAAATATTGTTCTGGCTCAGAAAGAACAGGTTGTCGCTGTCTGCGATGTTTATGAAGATCGCGCCCGGGAAGGGGTAAAAGTAGTGGAAGCTGCCGGACAGCCGACACCTTTTGTATCCACGGACTACCGGGACATTATCGCAAACGAAGACGTAAATACCATCATCATCGCAACCGCCTGGGAATCCCATGTGGAGATCGCTCTGGCAGCCATGTATGCCAGAAAAGCCGTAGCCATGGAAGTGGGCGGTGCTTATTCTCTGGAAGACTGCTACAAACTGGTCGATGCTTATGAAAAAACAAAAACACCGTTCATGTTCCTGGAAAACTGCTGCTTCGGCCGCCGCGAACTGATGGTGTTAAATATGGTAGAACAGGGTGTTCTCGGTGAGGTAGTTCACTGCGCCGGTGGATATCAGCATGATCTGAGAGACGAAATCGCATTCGGAAAAGAGAACAGACATTACCGCCTTAGAAATTATCTGTCCAGAAACTGCGAAAACTATCCGACTCACGATCTGGGACCGATCGCCAGAATCCTGAATATCAACCACGGAAACCGGATGCTCACCCTGTCTTCCTTCGCCTCCAAGTCCGCAGGACTCCATGAGTTCATCATGCAGAATAAGAGCGATGACGAAAGACTGAAACAGGCACATTTTGCCCAGGGTGATATCATCACCACAATGATCCGCTGTGCCAACGGAGAAACCATCCAGCTGATCCTCGACACCACCCTGCCGAGATACTACAGCCGTAACTTCACTGTCCGCGGAACCAAAGGCATGTACGAAGAAGCCACCGATTCTGTCTTCATCGACCGCAAAGAAGACCGCGATCACGATTTTGACTGGAGAAAAGAGTGCAGCGGAAACGCTGATACCTACGCCGAAACCTACGATCATCCGATCTGGAAAAAATTCCTCGAAGAAGGCGTCCAGGGCAGCCACGGCGGCATGGACTGGCTGGAATTCGAACAGTTCTTCCAGTGCCTGCGCGAAGACAGCCCGATGCCGGTAGATGTCTACGATGCAGCTTCCTGGATGGCGATCACAGCCCTGTCCGAGATGTCTGTAGCCAGAGGCGGTGCTGTCGTTGATATTCCGGATTTTACCAACGGAAAATGGGCGATGGGTCTGGACACAGCCGGTGAACTGTAATCCATATGAACGCAGCTTTTTCCATATAATTTCAGCATAGAAAAACAGTGACGGTTGGTTTACATAAAGCCAACCGTCACTGTTTTCTTATAACAACGTTCTATTTGCTCTCTTATTTTCGGATCGCCGAAACAAATCTTGATGTGATCTCCGCAGGTCTTGTGATTGCCCCTCCGACTACCAGGGCGAATGCTCCCGCTTCCAGAGCTTTTTTTGCCTGTTCCGGATAATGAATATGTCCCTCTGCGATGATCTTTGCCGGACATTTTTCAGAAAGTTCATGGATAAACGCATAATCGATATCATCACATCCCTTTGTCTCCGGTGTATAGCCACGCATCGTAGTCCCCACAAAATCGGCTCCTGCCTGTGCACATGTGATCCCTTCTTCTATCGTTGCGCAGTCTGCCATCACCAACTGCTGCGGGTACTTTTCTTTGATTGCGCGGATGAATTCCGGTGCACTGCTTCCGTCCGGGCGTCTGGAACCGGTTCCCTGCACTGCTACAATCTCCACACCACATGCGACTAAGGCATCCACCTCTTTCATCGTCACCGTAATATACATTGGTGTTCCTTCATAGTCTTTTTTAATAATTCCGATCACCGGAAGATCTACCACTTCTTTAATTTGTGTAATATCCCGTACAGTATTGGCACGGATTCCCACTGCTCCCGACTGCACTGCTGCTTTCGCCATCAGGGGCATGATTCCTCCTTCTTTTGTATACAATGGCTCATGCTCCAAAGCCTGACAGGAGACAATAAGCCCTCCCCTGATCTGTTCAAATATTTTCTGCTTCTCCATCCTTTAATTCCACCTTTCCTCTCCTGCCCAAACACGAGATTTTCTGCAAAACTGCGTTGTGAGAATTTCTTTTCTTTTTAATATTCTCTGCTATTCATTATCGCATGATATCACACCCACGTATTCTAGTTAATCATCATACTCTTCTTCCCAGTAATCATAGGCATCGTCATATCCGTCATCATAATCATCGTCTCCAAACTCTTCTGCCCACTCTTCCGCAAAATCATCGGGATCATCGTAATCATCCACATCATAGGGATCTGTTTTTTTCAGGGAACCTGAGCCACCGGAATGTCCCGAGAAACTGCCGGAACCGGATCCTCCGGCATCTCCGTAAAAGCTGCCAGAACCGGATCCTCCGGCATGTCCGGAAGCACTTCCGGAATTACCGCTACCGTCCGAACCGGCACTGCTTCCGGATCCATTTTTTTCTTCCTCCGGATAGATTTTTCCCCGGTTCGTATAAAGTTCATACCCGTCTTCTCCCTGCTCAATCCTGTAATACACTCCGTATTCCCGGGAGATTGTCAGTTCGCCCTCCGAGTCTCTTTCATTGATCTTTACAGCATATTTTCTGTCTCCGACAAATATTTTATAGAAACCATCTCTTTCCACCGGTCGCTGATCTTTTACTTTGCACTCCTCTTTCAGCAGTTCCGCAAAAGGATCATAATTTCCATCCTTTGTAGCCTCCTCGAATATAGAATCTATTGAGTCACAGTAATAGCTCAGTTCATAATAAAAATACTGATAGTCGGAATCATCACCCAGGAAATTATAAACATCGGAATACGTTCTCTGATTGTATTGTTCATAACATACTCTGAGATCCTCGATTCCGGCGGCCCGCATCTTTTTTTGCAGACTGATCCGGTAATTTTCCATATATTCCTTTGCCTGCTCATATGCTTTCTCATCCGCTGCTTTTTCATCCAGTTCCTTCTGTTCTTTTGCTTCTTCCTGCTCTCTTCTGCTCGTATTATCCCACTGGATACATTTGTAAAATCCAAAGATAAACAGGAAAATGAGGCAGATGCATCCTATGTTTACTGCTGTTCTTCTTTTGTCCATATTCTGACTGTTATAATCCCTCTCTGTAGATCCGGTTGATCGTTGCCTGTGCATGTTCCAGTTCTTTTTTCTGAATGATCGCGTTCCGGTCACTTAAGATTGCCAGCATCTCATCCACCACATCTTCCGGGCGTGGGTTCGATACGCGGTACAGATATCCCAGCATCCTTGTTGCGGTATAATCCGTATTCATCTGCTTATATGCGATCTCCCGGCAGAAATCATCGGGGTAGCCTTTTTCTTTCAACGCGTAATATAATGCATCTGTTCTTGCTTTTTCCATATCTGTCCTTTCTGTGTAAACCGCCCTCACAAACATAGGGTTTCACATTTTTTCTCAGTATAACATATTCCACATCGATTCGATACTTAATTTATTTCACACAATCCTTCTGTTGCTGCTCACTCCATCCTCGCAACACGCTTCGCCGGATATTGTCAGTGAATTCACTTTCCTCTCTCATCCTCTACTCATATTCCGGATTTCCCCGGATACGACAACAGCGTACGGAATACTATCCGTACGCTGTCGCAACACCGGCCTTTCCCGACCGGTTTCTTATTCATTTGTATCCGTGAATAGCAACGGCTATTTTACTTCATCCAGCGCTTTGCACTCGCGCTCACGGGCTTCCCATGGCTCATATGGTTGTTTCAGTTCTGCGATCAGATCCCGACCATGTTTCTTCAGATAAGCGATACGGATCAGAATGTAGATCACAAACAGCACAACCGCACCCATGATCATCAGCCATACCGTCATACCAAGCGTACTGATCATCGCATAGGCCAGATAAGCCGCAACGATAAAAGCAAAGGCAGACAGCGCATACACCAGTCCGATCGCCATCTTAAAGGTAGAGTGATTACATGCATGAGGATATTTCTTCTTCAGGAAGAACGGCACCATACAAAGCACGATATCAGACAGGGCATTGACAAAGGAAAATACCGTCATCAGCACACCAAAACTGGAACCGGTGGCAACACATGCAATCGAAAACAGCATAACGAAACAAAGAATCACCGGTGAGACACCGTTTTTATTCTTTTTCGCTACAAATGCAGGGAACAGATCATTGTCTGCTGCCGCCTGGATCTGCGCACAGGTTAACATAATAACCGGAGCCATCGAAGTCAGAACACCAAACAGCGGACCTCCTACGATAAAAAATGTCAGAAGACCGGAAGGCAGGAATATTTTTCCCACCTCTGAATATAGAGCGCCGGAACCACCAGCGGAAAGCACCTTTACATTCCAATATGTTTCTATTAATACTGCTGCTCCTTCCACTGTTCTTCGAAATCTATCAACCTTTACATTCCAATATGTTTCTATTAATACAAAAAAGTCGGACAGAAATTAGTTGACCTTATTTGCTTTACATTCCAATATGTTTCTATTAATACTCAGCTACTTTCTGTACTTCAAGCAACTTTTCTTTATTTACATTCCAATATGTTTCTATTAATACCTCTTCCATTGCGAAAACGTAGTCCATTTTATACTCTTTACATTCCAATATGTTTCTATTAATACATTTAATGCTTTTAACCGCCCGGCATGGATTTCTCTTTACATTCCAATATGTTTCTATTAATACGGGAAGCGAGACAGGGCGGATAAAACGTTCAATGGTGCTTTACATTCCAATATGTTTCTATTAATACCCGCTCCTCTGAACCACCGATTAATTCTTCCATATTATACCATATTTTGTCGACCATGGTATTGTATTTTTTTATCTTTTTATTTATTTCGATATAACACGGTTCACCGGAAGCACTATTTTGCTTATGTTTTTCACGTTTGTCGACCTCTCGTAATTTTATCTCTATCTCAGGTCGACAATCACAAGATGAAACTGGTCAGGTCATCTTTTCTGCCCCAGAATTCCTTGTCCATCCATTTTTCCTGACGTGATTTGAAGAGAATAACAGAATCCAACTCCGGATCGATATACTGTTTCAGTTCCTGCTGCAGGCTTGCCAGCTGCGCTCTGCTTATCTCCCCTTCAAATACAGAGTTCTGGATGTGTGTTAAATATCTTTTACATGTCTTGAATATTTTTGACCATCGCTTAGTTCCATGGTCTTCCTGACTTACATCATATACTAATACGATATACATACTTCACCACCATATTCGAAATCCCTCATACTCTTTTTCGCCAATCAGATACTTAATTAATTTATACGCTTCCAGACGAATCAGGTACTGATAAGAGACCTGTCTTCCCAGTTCTTTATGCATCACCGTTTTCTTGAGCCGACTTTCCAGTTCCGACACGATAAGTTTGGAGGCATCTTTTTTCAGATGAAGAAAATTCAGTTCTTTCGTAAAACTGTTTTCCGTGATCTGATTCCGATTCAACAGGGAAAAAATCAGCCGGTCACCAATCAGTGGCTTAAACACTTCTGCAAGATCAAGACTTAAAGAAAATCTTCTCTCCCCCGGTTCATGCAGGTAACTAATGGTGGGATTTAGCTGAGTACGGTAGAGTTCTCCCAGCACCTTGGTATAGATCAGCGTATTTACGAAAGAGATCAATGAATTGATCATATTATCCGGGGGATGCATCACACGCTTTTCAAACGATATTTCCTGATTAATGATAATATTCCACGCAGCATAATATTGTTTTCGGATATTACCTTCCACACCCATCAACGATTCGATTGTAGTCGTACTGCCAATCTGTTTTCGAAACGAATCCACTTCTTTCATATAAACAGAAACATCTTTCCCTCTTCCATTATAATATCTGAGATTACGATAAATATTATCCGCCGCAGCCTCGATAAATTTTCTCGCCAACACAATCCTTTTCTCATAATCCGTGTAATGTTCAACCTGTCTTACCAGCAATCTCCCTGCCAGCAACGTTTCCCTCGGATAATAACTTCCCGTATAAAAATTATAGTAATTGAAAAAATGCATCGGAATCCCATATTGTGAAATATAATTGATAAAAGCTGTATTGAAAGACATTTCCGACATCACATAAATATCAGAAATCCGTTCAACCGGTATATCTCTCTTTTCTCCATCGTGATTCGTAAACTGAAGTGTGTTATCTTTTCGTTTTAAGTCCCCGTTATTATAAACATAAAAACTTTGTTTCATATCACTCACCTCGTATTATATAAAGCACAAATCATAATACGCACATTTCTTGCATATTTTCTTATTACAATCATCCGGTGGTATATTCCTCTTTTTTATCTGTGTAATTTCACAAATGATTTTTTCTATTTCCCCGCAGTCTTCATCTGTAAGCTCCACACTCATTGTCTTTTTTAATAATGGGTAATCGATTTTTCCTTTCATTCCGGTCACACCACGCTGCTGCAGGTAATACAGATAGTATTTCATCTGCCAAATCCCTGCTTCTTCTACAGACTTACTCTTTTTCACCTCATGCAGCTCTCCGAATTCTTTCATAAAATCAATGTTGATTATCTGATCAATAGAAATGTGTTTGTCATTCTTTTTGTAACTGCTCTCGTCCAACAGTTTTCCGAGTAACACATCTTCGTTCTCCGTCTCCATTGTGATTTCATGACAGAAGTACCAGAGTTTTCGTTTGCAGACGAAGTAATAATATACCATCATACCAGTTATATTTTCTTTCACGTCGTACCTCCTATAAAAAGATACTATCTGCCTTCTCTCCAAGCAAAAGACCTCGTCCTTGCAGTGTTTCACAATCAAACTCATAAACAAACTGTGTTCGATGGATGTCTGTCGAGCCAATTGCTGCCTTATCTATTCCATCCGGATGTCCAAAACAGGTCCTCAGATTGATTCCCATGGTTAAATCCTGCAACTTTGTCCGAATCTCCTGCTTTCTCTCTTTTGATAGATATCTGTCTTCTACTTCTTCAAACAGTTCTTGATTTTCTTCATAGATGGTATCCGGAATGACCGTAATGCTCTTGATATCGCGCACCTTCGCTTCCGATAGAGTATATTCCGCCGGATGGATCTCCGAGAATTTCTCCATACAGTCTTGAATTTTCCTGTAATATTCTGTATTCCGTATCGCTTCTGTCCGATACACTTCATTCATATATTTCGTCTTCTGTTTTTCTGAAAAAAGGATATCTTCATACTTTTTCAGTTTTTCCAGCGATCGCTGATACAAGTTCTCCTCGTAAATACTTCCGCTTCCATTTTTGTTATCATATACAAAAATATTGGAAAGTTCAGGAATCCTTCTTCCCTTCCGGTTACATCTTCCCATACGCTGCAACAAGCTGTCTGCTGTACACATTTCCGTGTGCAGAATATCAAAATCGATATCCAGACTGGCTTCAACGATCTGCGTGGTGACCCAGATCCCCGCTTCATCCGATTCTGAAAACTCCATAATCTTTTGTTCCAGTAAATTACGGTCTCTGCGAATAAAACGGGAATGTAACAGCCACACAGAATCGTTCCTTTCCCGCAGTTTTTCATAAACCTCCTGCGCCCTGGAAACGGTATTACAAATCACCAGTACTTTTTTGGTTTTCCCCTGCTTTGCAATCTCTTCCAGATACATTTCCGAATACTGGATGCTTACCTTATGACGAATGAGAATATCCGGATTTTCTGTAAAGTCTGCAAACAAACAATGATCTGCCAATCCGTATTGCTCCATAAAATCTTTCAGTACAGGTGGAAAAGTTGCCGTAATAATCGCATATCTGCCGCCCATTTGCTGGATGGTTTTCAGACCGTATAAGATCGTAGCAATACTTCTTGGATCATAAGACTGTATTTCATCTATGATCAGCTTGGAATACTTCAAAGTTGCTGCAAAGATCTCTGTCCCCAGCGCCCTGTAAACAAACGTAAACAACTGGTCAATCGTACACACAGTAACAGGATTCGCTAACAACTTTGCCTGTTCCTGTTTTTCCCAGGCAGATCCCGGATTTTCTTTCAGATACATCGCCATGCTGTCCGAATGCAAAATCGCCGCATGTTCATAACCATATCCGTTTTTTATTCTGGAATAAATTGCATTGGAAGAAACTTTCAAAGGCAGCGTGTAAAATCCTTTCTCCCCGTCAAGCCATAACAAAGCGGCTTCTGTTTTTCCGGATCCGGTGGGCGCAATAACAACAAGGCTATCATCCATATGCTCTTTCATGAACTGTTGAGCAGGCCGTAAATCTTTTCCTTCCAGAAAACTCTCCACTTCTTTTTTCAGCCTTTTTTCCCTGATATCACATGCCAGTTCCGCATTCTCATATCCGGCACTAACCGTATAATCAAACTTATTCAGCAATCCTTTTACGAGAAGATATTCATTCCAGACTGCAGGATCACATAGGAACTTCCCACTATATCCGTTATTGTGAAACAGAAGCTGGTTCAAGTTGCTGCAGTACAGTTTTGTTCTGGTCTGTCCAAGATAATCACTGATCTCTTCCAGATAATATTTCTTTCCATATGTACGAAGCTCCGAACTGTCTTCCTGGTCTTTTCTCGTATGGTGATGATAGACTGCCGTGACAAAAGCCCCAAAATCATCTTTCGTAAAACTATCGTCCATTGCAAAGAATTCGTTTTGTGACAGAGTAACTGCGCTAAGATGTCCATGAGGGATCTGACTGATAGATTTCACATTTAACTTCCGTTCTCCGGCAAGTTCCGGATTTATCATTACCTGAAAGACCAGATTCGCCTTCCCCCAATCATGAATGCGGCAGGCTTCTATGACCAGCCGTTTCTCTTTTTCAGAAAAATACCGGCCATATTCTTCAAAAAACGCTTCAGCACACCGCACAATATCTTCCTGATGGCTATTCAGTGTTTTTTGTTCTTCTTCCGGTTCTTTTATCTGTTTCCCCCGCTCTTTATCGGATAATCCCTTTTTCTTCGATTTTGCATAGTATTTCATTCCCACGCCTTTCTGACCTTCTTTAACAGAACACTAACGCTGCATCTTCCTCGAAATCGTCCACGTAGGCACCCTGCCCCAGTGTATTTCCTGCAGGATAATAAAAAGCATTGACTCTTCCATTTTCCTTTTTCCACCGCCGCAGACCCTGTTTGGTAATCTCATATTCCTTTGTCAGATGGTACACCGTCATACGACTTTTCTCAATCCCCAGTGTCTCTGCCATCGCTACCGGTATGTACATATCCCGCTTGAGATCTACTTCCTCTTCCTGATGAATTTTCACAATGTCAACCCGTTCGATATCCAGGAGATCCTCATATCTTCCCAGGGATAAATACCTGCCCGGATATAGAAGAGATTGATATACATGTGCAAAATCTTCCTCTGCCGGAATAATATGAATCACCATGTGATTATCACAAACCAGTTCTACATTCGCGATCCCCTTAAACACACCATATTTTCCATCCACACACAGCTGATGTCTTCCCTCTTCATACTTCGTACCAGAAGAAAAGGAATATCTGGTATACAGTTCCGACACCATTCCGCTGTTTGTTCCCTGAATACACAGTTTCATCGGATGAAATTCCTGGTATCCGCAGGCCGCATGGATCATTCCAAGCACCGTAGAATACGGAGGAAGCGGGAATGTCTCTTTTATGATAAAGCTGCTCGGTTTTCGATAATTTACCAGGTTCTGAAAACACTGAACTCTAATTGCTTTCTCCATAATACTGTTCCACTTCCTCTTTTAAATGTCTGAATGCTGCACCTACGGATTCTCCGGATAATTTTCCCCGGATCTCATTTTCATTGTCAAAAGTTCCTGTTACGACACCGGTAAATGTGTGGGTGCGGATCGCGTCGTCCTCTAACAGTTCCGCCAGAGTTTCTACATTGATCTGATCATTTTCTATCCGGATCCTGTTTTCAAAAAATGGATTTCTCCGTTCATATCTTCCCCCGATCGCAAACAATGGGCTCAGATTTTCCCTTCTACCTTTGATATCCCGATACAAATACTGCACGGTATCCAGAAGTGTTTTCACACGATCTGCTTTTTCTTCTCCTGTGATCTGCACTTCTCCGTCAATCCCTACCCGGTCCAGATCGACCGTTATGGTATAAGTATAAAATGATCGCTGAATTTCGCTCTGTGCAATTCCATTCTCCAGCTTTCCTCTTGCTGCCAGTCCCATGTTAGTTAAGAACTCCAGATTACCCAAAAACGGCTCCAGTGCAATAGCATTACTCAGTCTCACTACAGCGCTTCTTGTAGACGCTCCGCCTTTCTGATCGCCATCCTTTGCCGCTGTCTTCATATAGCCGAACAGATCGATTTCCGGATATTCCGCAATCGTTGCAGACGGTGCAAACTGAACCACACCGCTTTTTCCGTCCACCGGAGTCTGATCCCAGTTTGCCTGCCGGACAATGTTATAACGCATCGCCTGCCTGGAAATATACGAATACTGCTCGTGGTTTCCTCTTGACATTTTCTTTAATGTAGAAATATTTCCGATTCCCTCTCCGTAATTGGCACTTTCCGCAAGAAAAACCATAGTTACTGTCAATCCTTCTCTTCTCATTGTTCTACCTCTTTCTTTCCTTCATAACATCCAATCAGTCCTAAAACAAATGCGTATCCATACTCCGAAAATTTTTCTTTGTCCTGTAACATCCGAATCATCCCATTCGGTATCAGGAGTTTTTCCGATCCATAGGAACTGTACAGTCTCGCAACGATATCCATAAATTTCTCTGTATTTTTTACCGACAGCGCATTAAGCAGCTGATACTCGATACCACGCAGACTATCTCCGGTCGTGTCTTTTTTTGCGGTCATGATCGCTTTTCGTAATTCCGAACCGCTCTTTTTCATACTGATGCAATACATAAGAACCTCCTTCTCTTCTTCTTTTTTGTAACTGATCTCTGTTCCCTTCTGAATCTCATATACCCAATGTATATGAAAGTTTGATGCAGCATTCCCTGCAATGGCTTCTCTCAGCAGGGAATCTAACAAAATATACTGATTCTGATGGCCCAACAGGTTCATAACAGCCTGTTCATGCACATTTACAAAATCATTTCTGATCTTTATGAACGGATACTGACCAAGATTTTTCAATGCTTTTTCTACATCTTCCCTTTTCAGGATATTCAGTATATCCTTGTTGATAATAGAAAGTTTATATCTGTCCTTATCCCCGGTTCCACGCAGGATCACCTGAATATTGGAAAGTTCCTGTCTTTTCTCATTCAATATGATATTCAGAGTTTCCGCAAACCACTGGGAATATCTCTGATTCTCTTCTTTTTCTCCTTCCAGACTGCTTTTCCTGTTTTTGGAATTTGCTGCCAGCAGAGTGAACATATCACTGTTATTATTGACAAACACAAATTTATTGGCAAACAGTCGGAACCCAAGCGGACTTGCTGCATACAGAAACGTACAGACCGGACACAGGAACGCATCCACATTACAATTCCAGAACGCAGACCGTTTTCTTGTAAAATCGTCCCCGACTTCCTTCATAAATGTGATGGATACTTTCTCTTTTGTGGTTACAGGTTCTCCACAGTCAATACACAGATCCTTTGCTTTTGTATGATCTGTCATAAAGTATTTTCGGAATGGTTCTGAAAAATCTTTTTCAAACTGTTCCCTCATATCTTTTTTTGCATTCGAGCGAAGCAGAAAACTTTTTCCATCCCAGAAACGATTGATATAGTTGTAGACTACACTTTTCATAATAAACGTCTCTTTGCATTTCTCCTGCTCCAGAAACACCTGTAATTTCGAAAGCCTTTCCAGTAATTCTTCCGCTGTCATTTTATCAATCAGTTTTTCTTTTTTCAGTGTTATATAAACTTCCGGATGTTCGATCTGATCTTTGATATTTTCAAAGCCGGCCTGGTAACTGTTCGAGAGCAGTTTGTCATTGATAAATTTCAAATCATCCTTTTCGTTCTTTCCCGGATTCCATTTTTCATTCTGAATTTTCCCGATACAGCACTTGATTTTCTCCATTACGCCCTGGTAAACAGTAAACCTTCCAAAATTTTGCACACATGCCTGGAAATACAGACTGGTCCAGTCCGCATTTTGAATAAATTCGCAGTTCAGCCACATCTCCTGACCGTCTTCCGATATGCCAAAGTCAACACCTTCCTGCGCCTTTGCGCAATCCAGTATATATTTCATCCCGACGATTCCGGCGTTTTTCAGAAAATCACCTGGCGTAATTGCATATTTTTCCATAAAATATCACCTCTCTCTACCAGACGATTTCCCATTTCCCATGGCCTTCCGATCTGCGGCTTCCAAGTCCTGCAGAGTACAGGAAATCTAAAAGCCGGGGCGTTCCCTGTAGTTTGTATATCCCAATACTGGCATTTGTTGGTCTTCCCCATACTTTCGCAACAATCTTTTTTCCTTTCACCGGAACAATCGAAAAACAATCCACATCTTCGTCCCATCCGATCTTGTTCAAGAAGAACTTCAGATTGTCTTTTAATGTATCCGAAAGCTCAGGATCCTCACAGGTATAATAGATATCCGTATTATTTTCCGGATCATGTTTTCTTGCCAGTAAGGAACTCTGCATTTTTATGATAAGCTCCGATTCTTTAATCTCCGGAATCTTTTTTGCTTTCACTTCACGCAGTTTCATCGAGTTTCCTCCCATGGGATACTCTATATTCCGCATTAACTGAAATGCATTAAAGAATTCAAATAGTTCTCCCATGTCCGCATCGGAAAATGTTACCATAAACCGATTTTCTTTCAGATAAATCTTGTCTGCTGCGAATCGTGCTCCCGGCAGATAGCATGACCAGCAATATGTTTTCATGACGGATTGCTTTTTTGTATAAAGTTTTTCGAAAAGTTCCGGAGAATATTTTTCTACAGATGCCTTTAAAAAACTTAGTAACAAACGATCCACCTCTGCCGGGATTTCCGGTTCTTCTAACAGAAACTCTAATTTTAGCTCTGTCATATCAATCCCTCCTTCTGATCCCACTATAACATTTTTAAAAACTGTTCCAATGGATTAATTTAATTTTGCATTTATTTTTCTCATTTACTTTTCGCCTGTATTTCATTATAATATTTTACGTACATTTTGGAATGTAAATTTGAAGCAGTTTTTAACACCTGCAAAATACCTTTAATAGTCCCATATTGGAATATTTTTTTCATTGCTTTCCCAATACATCTCAAAAAGCAATACATAAAAAGTGCGTAAGCCCCGGATTGTTCTCACCAAGCTTACGCACTTTTTATATCATCTATAATCAATAGTATATCATTTTCCTTCATCCATCGATTTGCACTCACGCTCGCGGGCTTCCCATGGCTCATATGGTTGTTTCAGTTCTGCGATCAGATCCCGGCCGTGTTTCTTCAGATAAGAGATACGGATCAGAATATAGATCACAAACAGTACAATTGCACCAAGGATCATCAGCCATACGGTCATTCCCAGCGTACTGATCATCGCATATGCCAGATAGGCTGCGACTACAAACGCAAAGGCTGACAGTGCATATACCAGACCGATGGCCATCTTGAAGGTAGAATGATTGCAGGCATGCGGATATTTCTTTTTCAGGAAGAACGGTACCAGACAAAGAGCGATATCCGACAGTGCATTGACGAAAGAAAATACAGTCATTAACACTCCAAAACTGGATCCGGTCGCCACACAGCAGATAGAAAAGAGCATAACGAAGCAAAGAATCACCGGTGATACTCCATTCTTATTTTTCTTTCCGACAAAAGCCGGAAACAGATCATTATCTGCCGCCGCCTGAATCTGGGCGCAGGTTAACATAATAACTGGAACCATTGAAGTCAGAACACCGAACAGCGGACCTCCTACGATAAAAAATGTCAGAAGACCGGAAGGCAGGAATATTTTTCCCACCTCTGAAAGTGTGGTCAGTTCTCCTGCCGGCATGCAGCCGATGGTAACAATACCCATACCGATATAGATAAATGCAACAATCGTTGGGGACAGGAGTAATGCCAGTGGAATGTTCCGGTTCGGATTCTTTACATCATCTGCGATCTGGGAAACCGCGCTTCCACCGGACAGCGAAGATGCCAGCACACCGACTGCTGCCGCAAAGCTGGTCAGTTTCACGCCCGGATTGAAGATTTCGCCCAGTGTCAGTCTGGAGGTATCAATGCTTGGCATACCGACAAAAATATAACAGCCCATAGCCACCATCAATACTACTACCATGATATTATTGACAAACGCAAAGGTATGATTGCCCTGCCATGCGATTCCCGTATAGATCAGCAGAATCACAATGCTGATCAGCGTTTTATATCCTTCCAGCGCCGGGAACAGCGCCACAAAATAATCTCCGAACAGCACGGCAAATACTGAAATCAATACCGGCTGCAGCAGATTCTGTGCTGCCATAAACACACCGACCGCCGGATGGATCAGTTTTGTCGGTGCGATAAAAAAGCTTCCAGACGCCGGTGTTACCGATGAAAGGTAAACATTCGGAATCGTCTTTGCAAGTGTGTACACGATGGTTGCCAGCAATGCCAGCACGATACCGGTTCCGATATCATTGATTACGGTAGGCAGGGAGCCGAAAATCCCGGATCCGATGATCGCACCGATTCCCGTTCCGATACATCCCAGAAGACCTATCTTCTTTTTTGTATTTGTTTCCACGTTTTTTCCTCCAATACTGCCCGAAATCTGACCGAATACTTTCTTCCATTATCTGACTCCTGCAGTTTTTCTGATTTTTCTCTTGTTATCTCCGACTTACTCTGCCTTCGGTTCCGACTTTACCGGAACGAATTTTGCACGGTTCATAACCGGATGCTGCAGACGAATCGCACCCTTTTTCGGACAGACCATCACGCAGGCTCCGCAGTAATAACATTCTCCCGGGAACATCACGATCGGATGTTTTCCCTTTTCCGGATTCGGGAGGATGATATCGCACTGGCAGATCTCTGCACAGGCGTTACATCCGATACATTTTTCTTCATTATAGATCAGCGGTGTGGCGCTGCACGGGATTACTTCCACTTTCATCTGACTCATTTCGCCTCACCTCCGATATAATCCTGATTTCTCTTCTCATACTCTGTTTTCAGATCACCGAAATAATCTCCCGGCACGGTTCCGCGCACCGGAACTCCGTTTTCCTGACGGATCGTGATAAAGCAGTGATCTTCTTTCGGATCCATTTCCGGATAATCGCTTCGATAGAAGCACAGCTGTTTCGAACTTGATTTCCGCATCAGACACGCATGAAGGATCATCTCGGAAACATCCAGAATATCCAACACTTCGTGGGTACGCATCAGTTCATGCGGGTTGTTGCAGTACAGCTGCGGGACAACCTCTTCACGGTAAGACTTCAGCAGATCAATACCCTGTACCAGAAGATCCTCATTTTTCACACCGCCACAATAATTCTGCATGGCTTTGGAGATTGCCATATTCAGTTCTTTCCATGTGACACCCTCTGTACGGTTCATCGGCGCATACAGCCGTTCTCTCTCGGCATCCACTTCCGCCTGATCCACCTCGGCCAGTTCTGCGATCGTGTCACTGTAATCGGCCGCTTTTCTTCCGGCATAATATCCCGTTGTACAGGCAAATCCTGCACAATCGGAGGCAAATAACTGATCACCTGCAGCATAGATACCATCAATATTGGTCTTAAGATCCCAGTCATGCATGATTCCGCCCGGAGCTCCGAACAACTGTCTCTCCTGATCCAGGAAGGCTGCGGACTGCCAACCGTTTCCATAGCTTTGCAACATATGTTTTTCCGGATCAAAGCCACGCTCGGTGTAATACTGAAGAATCGGGATTTTGGTTTTTCCTTCCTCTCCTACCATCATGCCCCAGATAACTTTTCGCTCCATCTCCGGCATTCTGCTTAAGTCGGCATAAAACGGCAGTTTATAGCCGCGTTTGATCAACTCGTCAAAGGGCATCGTCTCCGGTCCGCGGTATTCGTATTTCGGCTCATCGATCACGCCGCCTTTGAGGAAAAATTTCTGTCCTTTTACCGGATAATATCTCTCAGAAACCGTTTTCAGCACATTGCCGTCACGATCCAGATACGGGATCTCCACACCTCTCGCATCTACCATCGTCGCAGCATACCAGGTGTTGTGGTTGTTTCCGGTTCCATATGGCGGGAAGCTTCTGCCTGCCGCTGAGAATTCACCTTTGACAGACTTCTCCATCATAGTAAATTCCATACCGGCTCTCCAGCCCATGGCATGTCCGCTTCCGATGGACTGCATCGGACGGAATTCACAAAGTCCGGTAAGATCCGGGTTAAACAGCCAGACACGCGCCGGTCTTGACATCGTAAGCAGTGTGGCTTTGGCACGAAATACCATCAGTTTTCCCGTATGTACATTCATACCGATGGCACCGATGCCTCGTTTCTTTCCCTCTTCAATCGTAGTAAGCAGCGCGGTAGCCTCTGTTCTGTCGTAGATTGTAACGCCCAGACGTTTCAGTTCGTTATAAAGCGCCGGTTTAAATGTAGATCCCCATACCCGAAGGGTAAACCGGTTCTTATAATCATACGCAAACATCAGCTTCGTCTCATCGTCGCGGAATTCCGCCCCCTTAAATTCATCCTCTGTGTCACGAATCTTTCCTCCGAAGCTTTCCAGATCCAGCATACGGTCATAGCCCTCCCTGCACTCGATATAATGTGCAATACCGTTGCTGTAGTGATCCTGCTCATCCACATAAGCATTCGCGATCTCCTCCGGGGTTACCTGAGAACAGGGGTTCGTACAGGCGGATTCCCAGTGATCGAATCCGGTTCCTGCTGCACCGCTTCTCTTGGTTGCGCCTTTTTCTACCAGTACGACCTTTTTTCCTTTCCTCGCTGCCGCAATAGCTGCGAAGCATCCTGCAAGACCGCCGCCTAAAACCAGAATGTCTGCATCGACAGTTTCGGTCTGTCCGAATTCATTCGGGTAAGGCCAGTTGTATTCTGCCATGTTATTCCTCCCTTTCAAACCAAAAGGCACAGAAAGGAAACCTTTTTTGTGCCCTGCTTGTGTAATCTTCTCTCCTATTTTGTATTTTGCAAAATGCATTATACTAAATACGACTATAGCACTTCAACGCGTTGATGTCAATGGATATAATGAATCCTTTACACCCGTTTTTTCTTGAAAGGATTTTTTCATCATGATAAAATAGTGTTTAATATCTTACTTTGACAGGAGACTTTTTCATGGGATTAAATAAATCAACTTTATCGGAACAGATCTATCAGATTTTAAGAAATGATATTCTGACGCAGAAGATCAAATGCGGAGAAAAACTGACCTTAAAAATTCTGCAGGAACGCTTTCAGGTCAGCTCCACTCCGATCCGTGAAGCCCTGACCCGCCTGACACAGGATCAGCTGGTTTCTTATTATTCAAATATCGGTGTCAACGTCATCTGTTTTACCGAAGAGGATCTCCGGGAAATCTATTCTTTCATGGGTGACCTGGACGGTCTCGCTATCCGCTATGCCTCAGCCTTCCCGGATCAGGAAAAACTGATCGCCGAGACAACACAGATTCTGGAAAACGGCCGCAAAGCCGCTGCCGCCGGAGACACCAAAGTCTGGAATCGCTGTTCCGATGAATTTCATCTCATCTTTTACCGCTACTGTAACAATTCCCGCCTCGCCGAATCTGCCGATCGTCTGCGCAGCGGAATTTCCATCTTCTCCAACCAGTACAGCCAGGAAACCGGAATCCAGTCACAGATTGATGAGGAACATCAGGCTATCTTCGACGCGTATCAGAATGGTGAAATTGAAAAAGCCGTCGAGATGATGAAATCTCATCTCAACGACTCTCTTGTATATGCGCTTTCTTTTTTACCGGAAACGTAACTCGATCCCCTCTCTTTACTATTTGTTCAGGAAGTGCTCCCTGTTCGGATACTCCTGCCGATATGCCCGGAGGGCGGCTTTCCGGAGCAGTGTAAATTCTTTTTCCATGCGAAGCAGGAGGGGCGCCTTAAAGGCGATCACGCTGATCTGTTCTGCGATTTTTTTTGCGATTCCTTCTTCGGATAACTGTCCCATGCCAAATACCATGGAGGTGAATCCTCTGCCTCCTCTGCTGACCTGAATAAATTTCAGGAATACATTGTACAGTTCATCCTCAAGAATCTTCTGGTATCCCTCCTCTGACTGCATGGCTTCTGCCAGGCACAGCGTGGAGAGGATCCGGGCTCCCATCTTTCTTCTGTCACCTCCCAGGTCCAGGGAGGTTCCTTCCGCCAGATACTTCAGTTCCATCAGGCATCTGACAAATTCATCCTTCTGGAGCCTGCGCTGTCCGTATCGGGCCGTCCAGAGCCGGGTTCTGTATTCTTCTTCCCAGGCTTCCTCCTCTCCGGTATGTGCGTTTAAGATCTGCTGTCGTTTCGCCGGATCTGTCTCCTGATAAAAATCTTTGATCCATGTATGTTCCATCTGTTTTTTCCTCATTCTGTGAAGCGGATGCATCATCCACTTTCTCTTTCTGTCTGTACATGCAGTCTTCCTGTTTACATTCCTGAGTGGTCAGCTGCCTCTTCTGCACTCAGATATTCATCAATATTGCTGCTGTCTACCTTCTGATATTCCGAAAAATAATATCGACCTTCTTTCAGATTTTCCTGTTCAAAATCCTCTCCCTCGAACAGTTTCACCGCCATTTTTGCCATTTCCTTTGCCTGGTCTACTCTGTCATTGAGGATGCTGCCCTGCATCTCTCCTGCCTTTACAGCTTTCAGTGCATCTTCCAGACCATCGATTCCGAAGATCACCGGCCAGTCTTCACGGTCATAGCCTGCTTTCCGATAAGCCTCCACAGCCCCAAGTGCCATCTCATCGTTGTTAGACATGACAAGTTCGATCTCTTTTCCGTACTGGCTGATCAGACGGTTCATACGGTTCTCCGCCTGTCCACGGTTCCAGTCCGCTAACTGATAACTTAGCTTTTCCAGTATAACATCATTCTTCATCAATGTCTTTACGGAATACTCTGTTCTGCTGATGGCATCCTGATGTCCTGCTTCTCCTTCCAGAAGCACGTATTGAATCTTTCCGTCCTCGTTTTTATCTACTTCCGGATGGCTGTTGATGTATTCTGCTGCGATCTCCCCCTGCATGATCCCCGACTGTTCTGCATCACAGCCCACATAATACAGCTTTTCCCACTGCATCAGGTCTTCCCTCACCGGTTCCCGGTTAAAGAAGATCACCGGAATATCTTCGTTTCTTGCCATCCGAATGATCCTGGACGGAGCTGTCCGATCCACAAGATTGATACAGAGCACATCACAGCCTGCATCGATCATTTCTTCTACCTTTTCGTTCTGTTCCTGCTGATCGTCATTTCCACTTTTTGTTGATACGATAATCCGTCGCTGCTTGTTTTCCATGGCTTTCAGCTGCACCTTCAGTTCATCGGTCAGTCCATTGATAAAGGGATCATCCTGACTGTAGGTTATCACTCCGACCCGCAGGGTTTTCTCTGTCTGTTCCGACTTGCCGGAACACCCGGACAGCGCGAGCACCGCACTCCCTGTAACAGCAGATAATACTACTGCCAGCCTTCTCTTCTTTTTATTCATAGGAATATAAAAACCTTTCTAAATCATCATCCATAAAGAAATCTTTCTTACTGAATATCTGATATTCTGTTGTGTAACCTTGCATTTTATAAAACTTATGTTCTATCTTTCCGGCTATTTCTTTCACACTTTTATAGCCGATCTCATATCCGTCCGGCACAACAAGGCCCTGGATGTTTCCTTTATCCAAAAGCGCGACTGTCTTCAGACTGTAACCTACTCCATAGAGTTCTGCACCCTTGTATTTCCCATGTTCTGCCTGTTCTCCGAACTCTTCCAGTACCCCGGGATCCAGTATGACAAGGGCATCCGCCTTTGTTTCCTCCTTCATCCGCTCCGTAATGTTCTGCTCTTTTCTCCGGTAAATACACCAGCTGATCTCACTTCCGCTGCCTTCCAGCGCCTCCGTCAATCCGCTGATCTCCGCCTGTACAGCCTCGGACATTTTCCAGTCGGCTATGATTCCGATCTTCTGCTTTTTTGTTTTCAGCTGTTCTCCCAGCCGTCTTCCGATTTCCCGATGATCCGGCTGGATCGTGGGACTTGCAGTTTCTCCTTCTTTTACCGCCAGACTGTCTGCGATCAGTAAATATGGTTTATTTCCACATTCTTTTTTCAGCATATTTTCGGTCTCATGACCGGGTGCGGGATATATGATAAAGCCATCGATGTCGTTGTCCTTCTGTTCTCTGATAAATTCCCTTTCCACCTCCGGTCCGTCGATCTCTTCCGTGTTACAGATGATCATATGGACGTTGTTCTCTGCTGCAGACTGTTTCATACCATTGATCAGGGCATCCCAGCGTTTGTCACCGGATTCCGGAAGAATCACGGCGATCCTTGGCTCTGCTACATTCTGATCGAAAATCTTCCATACAAAGAATACTGCCAGCATCAGCAAAAGAAACTCAATCATAAGAAATTTTATTCTATTCTTTTTCATCTGCCTGTCTCCTCTGTATATATTTTTGTAATTCCAGTGTTTCTGCATTTTCCGGCGTGTATGGGATTGCAGGGATACGGATCGTGACTCTTGTTCCTTCGTCCGGTTCACTTTCTATGAAAAGTCCATATTCTTCCCCAAACATCAGCCGGATTCTTGAATGTACATTGATCACACCCACACCGGAACCATGCTTCGGAACCTTGCTGTTATCCGTCAGAATATTTTCCAGGACTTCTTCCCGCATGCCCATGCCATTGTCTTCAATAGTGATCAGGATGTCCTCGTCCTTCTTTACTCCGGTGACGATGATCATGCCGTCATCATCCTCATCCATGTTACCGACACCATAATAAATGGCATTTTCCAGGATGGGCTGAATCACTAGCTTAACGATGCAGTAGTTTTCGATCTCTTTATCAATCCGGAAGTCTGTTTTGAACCGCTCTTTATACCTGGCCAGCTGGATGTTCATATAGCTTCTGCTATGCTGCAGTTCATCCCTGATGGGAATGATGGTCTTGCCCCGGGACAGACTGACACGAAGTAATTTTGCCAGTTCTGAGATCATGCGGACCGCTGCTTCATTTTCCTGGGCTTCCACCATCCACGTGATCGACTCCAGTGTATTATACAGAAAATGGGGATTGATCTGGCTTTGCAGGGCATCCAGTTCACTTTTTCTCCGTTCATTTTGCTGTTGGATGATCTCATCCATCAGTTCTTCAATCTGCTCATAAGACTTTTGTACCGAATGTCCCAGATGACGGATCTCGGATGAGCCGCCGATATAGATATCCGGCTTTCCTCCTGCCTCATAGGTCTTGACAGAAGCATCCAGTTCCCGGATAGGCTTGGATATCTTTTGGGATACCAGCTGGTTTCCCTCCAAAAGCATGACCAGAAGCACCAGAATGGTGGCAAATACATAGTAGCGGAAGTTCTTATAGTTTGCCGCCTGTACACTCTCCGGCACAACACCGATCATCTTCCAGCCTGTATAGGCTACGCTTCCTACGATCACAGTCTCATTCTGACCGTTGGAACGGATCTCATAGGTTCCGTCCTCGTATTTTGCCGCTTCCAGGCTATTTTCTTCAAATAATCCGCGGTTTAATTCTGTTCCCCTTGGATGATAGATCATCTCACCGTCCTGACTGGTCAGATAATAGTAGATTCCGCCGGAGCAATCATTGATCTGTTTCATCACATCCCTGATCACAGAATATTTCATATCCAGCAAAAGGATACCTGTTTCCGGTATCTCTCCCTTATTGACATCTACATACCTGCTCAGGGAAACTACCCATTGATACCGATAGGATCCATCCTCAAACAGTTCCTGGATATGCGGTGTGGAAAAGTGTATATTTTCAATGGCATCTTCCGCATTTTTAAACCACTCCTGCGTCTGCACCCTCACATTTTTCTTTTCTGCTGCCACCGGCTCCGATGCAATCAGATTTCCTTTTTGATCATACAGCGCCACACTCTGAATCTGATCAGAATTGGTCTCATAGAGCAGACTGAACTGCTCCGAGAATTCTCGGCTGGATATATCAAACTGCTGGACTACGTTATAGTTTGCCCCATTGAGGATCTGGCGGATATCCAGCAGGTCTGCATTTAACCGGTCCACGGTAGCCTCCACGGTAGCTTCCGTGTTGTCCACTGCTGTCTTTTCCAATGCCAGCTTGAATCGATGGTAAAGCAGCAATCCCATGACAATGATCGTAACCAGTGAAATCGCCATAAGGACAGACAGTATGATCGACTGTATGTTAAATACGATATTTTTCCGGGAATTCAACTCTTTTTTTCTATATTTCATGCATTTTCCTCTTCACCTGTTCCCTCATTTCTATATATTTCACAGCTTTTTTGTCTTCTCTCTTTCTACTTTTCGTTTTGTTGTTTCCCGGAAGCTCTGTATTTGGAAGGCGAAACACCAAACTTCTTTTTGAATACATAACTGAAGTAATTGGCATCCTGATATCCTGCTTTTTCTGCAATCTTATAGCTTTTTTCATCAGTATTCAGTACCAGCTCTTCTGCCCTGTCCATCCGATAATCGGTAAGATAGGAGACAAAGGACTGACCGGTCTCCTTTTTAAAGATGGAGGAAAAGTAGGAGTTTGATACACCAAGATCTGCACACACATCATCCAGCGAGAGATCCGGCTCCATGTATCTGTCCTTTACGATGTTCTGTGCATCGGTGATGATACGTCTGGAGGTACTGTTTCTGGTGCTTCTCAGTTTTTCGCTGATGGCAGTAGACATGTTGATGATCCAGTTTGTCATAGAGTTTTCATCGAACTGGGTGACTCTTTCGTAAAGATTCTGTACATTTCCGGAGATCTCATTGAAGTCCATGGAATTATTGGCACAAAACTTGAAAAATCCGCTGACGATCTCCATAGTAGCCAGATTGTACTGGCTGATAGTGGCTGCATTCTTATGAAGTTTTTCCGTCTCTTTGATGGCTTCATTCCGGATCTTTTCCTGATTTCCCACATGAATGGCACGGAACAATTCCTGCATCTTTGTTTCTTCTAAGGGAACCGCCTTTTTTGACTCTTTGGGAACGATTTCTGCGATATTGATGGCACGTTTGGTTCCGTACAGGACACGATAAGATACCGCCTCTCTGGCTCCCTCGTAGGAAATACTGATATTGTACAGACTATTACATACAGTTCCGATCCCCGCAGTAACCGCCGCTCCCATGATTCTCCATGCCCAGCGACAGAACCGGTCACACTTGTCCGTCAATTGAGCTATCTCCTCCTCTGAGTGGAGTTCCATGATCAGAATGGTATTGCCCATATAGATGAATTCCTGGCAGTTGTAATTCTCGGTCAGCCGCTGTTTAATCTCCCTCTCCACAGACATGGACAGCAATAAGGGATTCATGCCATCCGGCACATCATTTTCCGAGGTATGGAAGATTACGCAGCAAAACAAAGGCCCTTTCATATCCACCCGATAGTCCTGAAGGAATCGTTCATATTCCTCTTCCCTGACTCTTCCCTCAATCAGAGATATGAAAAAATTGGACTGTAACTTTGGTAATACTTCCTGAAAATAATCTTCCAGCTTTTTTACATTTAACTTTTCTTCTCGTTCCTTGTCCAGTGTGGTTTTCAGCTTCACCAGGCTTTCTGTCAATTCTGTAGCGCTGATGGGTTTCAGCATATATTCTTTGATCTCCAGATGGACAGCCTCTTTCGCATATTCGAACTCATCAAAACCGGTGCAAAGCATAATATAGATATTGGGATAGTCCTGGTTTAGTTTTCTTGCCAGTTCCAGTCCATCCATGTAAGGCATCTTAATATCCGTCAGCACCACATCCGGCTGCAGTTTCTCCACCAGTTCCATGGCCTTCACACCGTTGGTGGCACTTCCCACCACATCAAATCCCAGATCATTCCAGCGGATCTTCATTTTCATAACATCGATAACCTCTACTTCATCATCGACGAGAATAACTTTATATTGTTCCATTCCTATCCTCCTGTTTTTCCGGAGCGTGTTGCTATTTTCTTAATTATAACAGAAAATTGCTCTCTACTGAATGAATTTATACAACAAATTTACCAAAAATTTTACCGAAACAGAACAAAAGACCGCCCATGTCATCCATCGGATGACCGGGCTGTCTTTTATTCTGTCTGTTTCAATATATTTTATTATTTTGTAACTGTTCAGTACCTTCACAGTTACGAGTCAAAATGCATTTAAAATCACCTTCGGTGATGGCATTTTGACTTGTATGTCTCGGGATTTTGGCATATTCATGCCAAAACACCTCGCGGGATACTACCTACTGAATAGTTACATTATTTTTTCTGTACATACTTCAGACAGTCAAGTGTTACGGCTGCCAGGATGATGATACCTTCAAAGATAAACTGAAGGTTTGTATCAATACCCAGAATCGTCAGGGAGTATGTCAGGGAGGTAAAGATCAGTACACCGGTTACTACTCCGGAGATCTTACCGATACCACCGGTAAAGGATACACCACCAACTACGCAGGCTGCGATGGCATCCATATCCCATCCCTGTCCATAAGCTGCACTACCGGAACCAACCATACGGTTACATTCCAACCAGGAACCAAATCCGTACAGGATACCTGCCAGAATAAATGCTCCCATAGTTACTTTGAATACAGAGATACCGGATACTGCTGCTGCTTCCGGGTTTCCACCTACCGCATACAGGTTTTTACCGAATGTTGTTTTGTTCCAGATAAACCATACAATGATAACTGCTGCAACTGCCCACAGAATGATGGTCGGGAATTTGCCGATCTGCGGGATGAAGGTGTTCGGGATCGCAGAATCAATTGCACCGAAAGATACACCCTTGGTAGCATAAGTAACCAGACCGAAGATGATCAGCATGTTAGCCATGGTAGAGATAAACGGATGCATCTTGAATCTTGCCATGAAGAATCCGGCGATCATTGAAAATACAGTTGTAAAGATCACACACATTAACAGTGCGAACAGTGCTTTCACTGTGGAAGGCATGGTGGAGAAATCAAATACATGTCCGAATACGGCACCTGTATTGATTCCGTTATGCATGATAATGGTTGCTGTAACCATACCCATACCAACCATACGTCCTACAGAAAGGTCGGTACCTGTTAACAGGATCAGACCGGCAACACCAAGTGCAAGGAACATACGCGGGGATGCCTGCTGTAAGATGTTCAGAATGTTGGTAACTGTCAGCAGCTGTGTGTTTTTCACAACAGGTGTGATAATACACAGTGCGATGAAGATCAGGATGATTACGATATACAGACCGTTTTTGTACAGGAACTGGGACAAATTGAAGGAATATCTGTAATTTTCCAGTTTCTGTTCTCTCTGCTGAAGGAAGGTGAATTTGGAAGTTCTCAGCAGATCGATCAGATGATATTTATGCATGTATGCATCATGTCTTCTGTCTTTGATCTCCTGGATCTTTGATTCGTGAGCCATCTGTGCATCAAACAATTTATTTTTAAACACATATTTCTCAGCCTTGATCTCTTCTGCATCTTTCAGAGAAGCAATCTTTTTCTGATGCTCGCTCTTCAGATCTGCTTTGATTTTTTCGTATCTGCTGTTTTCTGCTGCTTTTGCAGCCTTGCAGCTGTTGTTTACTACATCGTAGTAATCTTTTTTGTAATGTTTAGCCAGATAGTCCTCAGCTTCTGCGATCAGCTTTTTGATTTCTTCTTTGTTGGCTGCTTCTACTTTTTTCGCACTTTCCAGCTCTTTTTTGCTGTTTGCAATGATCTTATCTTTCTGGACTTTGGATAAGTTCTTGTTCTCTTTTGCGATAGCGATCTGGTTTTTCAGATCATTCACTTTATCAGATCCGTCTACACGTAACACATCGATTTTTTTCTGGATCTTTTCCACATATTCATTGATCGGTTTCAAAAGTTTTGCTTCTTCTTCAGCCGAAATAATAACACTGTTTTCTGCCATTTCCAATTTCCCTCCTGTTACAGATATTTAGCGCTGAGTCTCAATAATTCTTCCTGGTTTGTCTCTTTTGTATTGACGATTCCAGCCAGGCGTCCGTTAGACATAACACCGATTCGGTTGGTAATACCAAGAATTTCCGGCATCTCGGAAGAAACAACGATGATCGTTTTTCCCTGTTTTGCCATATTGATGATCAGTTCATAGATTTCATATTTTGCTCCAACATCGATTCCTCGTGTCGGATCATCCATCATGAATACGCTCGGCGAACGCTCCAGCCACTTACCGAAGATGACTTTCTGCTGATTACCACCGGAAAGATTGGCAATCATATCATCAGGTCCCATACATTTTGTATGCATGATCTTGATTTCTTCAGCTGTTGCACGTACCATCTTATCATGTGATAATGCGATTCCGCTCTTATAATGATTCATATTCGCAATGGTAGTATTGAATGTAATATCGCCCTTCAGGAACAGGCCATTGGCTTTTCTTTCCTCTGTAATCAGAGCAAATCCGTGATCCATCGCATCCTTCGGAGATGAGAAGTTCAGCATTTTTCCGTCATATACGATATTTCCTTCTGCTCTTGTACGAATTCCGAAGATGGTCTCCAGAAGTTCGGTACGACCGGCACCAACCAGACCATAGAATCCGAAGATTTCTCCTTTTTTAATATCAAAAGAAATGTTCTGCAGCTTTGGTGCATACTTTGTCGATATATTCTGTACTGAGAGAATAACTTCTCCCGGTGCATTGTCTACAGGTGGAAATCTGTTATCCAGAGAACGTCCAACCATGGCGGCGATCAGTTCATTCATATCTGTTTCTGTGCTCGGCTTGGTCATAACCAGACTTCCGTCTCGCAGCACTGATATTTCATCACAGATTTCAAATATTTCATCCATTTTATGTGAAATGTAAATCAGAGAAATTCCCTGAGCCTTCAACTGACGCATCATCTTAAAGAGTTTTTCAACCTCCGGTGCAGTCAGAGAAGAGGTAGGCTCATCCAGTACGATAACTTTAGAATGATAGGAAATCGCTTTTGCGATCTCACACATCTGTCTCTGAGATACAGACATTTTCTTCATTGGCTGTGTCAGATCAACTGTAATTCCCAGTTTTCTGAACAGATCTGATGTTTCTTTTTTCATTCTTCCTTCGTCGACAACCCCAACGGAATTCTTTGGGTATCTTCCAAGGAACATATTGTCTACAACACTTCTTTCAAGACACTGGTTCAACTCCTGATGTACCATTGCCACTCCGTTTTCCAGTGCGTCTTTTGGACCGGAGAAGTTTACTTCTTTTCCGTCCAGTATGATGGTTCCTTCATCTTTCTGATAGGTTCCAAAGAGGCATTTCATCATTGTCGATTTTCCGGCACCGTTTTCACCCATCAGTCCCATAATGGTTCCAGGTTTGACATTCATGCTAATATGTTTCAGAACCTTATTTCTACCGAATGATTTACTCATGCCGTTAATCGATAAGATATATTTGTTCTTATCTTCTGTCATAACTGTGCTTCCTTTTCTTAGTAAAGAAGGGTATCATTGCTGACACCCCTCTGTAATTTCATCAATTTACGCTTTTATTCTGTCTCAATATTATTTGGTGAGAAGTGATGTGTATGCTGCTGCATTATCGGTCTTAACCATGTTAATTGCGAAAGCATCATATTCGCTTGGGTTTCCAAGACGGTTGGTGATATTGGACTCTGTCTGTCCGTCTCCACCGATGTAATCTACGTTCAGGTTCAGCAGATCATCATAGTTCTCCAGCAGTGGCTGATATGTAGAACTCAGGAAGTTATCAGATGCATTGTAGATATCCAGCCATACTTTTTTGGATGGGCTCTTGCTTTCATCCAGCTGGTTAGCAACTTTGTCATAAACCTTTGTGGAGTCTGTGAAGTCGTTGTAGTTATCGGCTGTTACAGCAATATTTAATGCGTAGTAAGATCTGTCTTCTTCGCTGTATCTGTAATCCTCACCTTCTGTCAGGCAGTTACCGGCTTCATCAGCTGTACCGATACCTGTATCGATGTCTACACCGTCCAGTGCGTTACGCAGAACTCTCAGTGTCAGATAAGCCTGAACGTCTGCATGCTGAGAAATTGTTCCGCCATATCCTTCAGCGATAGCTGCTACAGCATCACTGTTTGCATCGTAACCGAAGGTAGGAACTTTGTTGTCTTTTGCCCATGCGTTAAACATTGACATTCCCATACCATCGTTGTTGGAAACTACAACATCGATCTGATCACCGAAGGAAGCTGTCCATGTTCCGATCGCATTACCGGCTGTTGCAGCATCCCATGTTGCACCTGCTGAGTTTTTCATTTCCTGAGAAGCCAGCTCACGGATCGTGTATGTTTTTCCATCTACTTCCAGAGTTGCATCCTGTACCATTTTTGCTTTTCCATCTACGTTTGTTCCAGCCGGTGTGGAATCTACTCCGCCGTCTGCTTCTACACCTGTTCCCAGTGCAGAACGAACACCACGTGTACGAGCGATGGAATCGTTATGTCCGATATCACCGATTGCCAGAACGTATCCGATCACACCGTCACCGTTTCTGTCGATAGTGTCTGCATTTTCTTTGATGTAATCCAGAACCATCTCTCCCTGCAGTTCAGCACCCTGGTTTGCATCGAAACCTACGTAATAAGTATCTTTGTTAAAGTTCAGAGCTTCTTTATCCAGTTCGCCGGTAGCACTGCTGGATGGCTGACGGTTGAACCAGCACAGAGGTTTGTCTTTATTTTCTACAGTTCCGTCTGCTGATGCAGTGGAATCTGTGGAATCTGCAGAATCTGTTGCTTCTGTTGTGTCTGTTGTTTTTGTAGAGTCTGTGGACTCTGATGTGGATCCGCCACAGCCAACCATGGACAATGCCATAGCTGCTGCCATAATTGCTGCTAATGCTTTTCTTTTCATTGTTATTCCTCCTGTTTTCCCGTTTGGTGATTTTGCCGGATTTGCTTCGTCCCCGGCTGATGAATTCATTATAATCACAAGACCCTTGAAAAAAAATAGAATTTTTTTTGATAAGTTATTGAAATTTTTAGTTATTTCATAAATATGACTCTATAAATTTTCAGATGGCGCGGGGAAATTATCCTGACACAAGTGATAGTGCAACTTTTCTGTTTTTCCGGTAATATAATCATAGATAAAAAAGCGAAGCAGGATTATGTAAGCTGAGAGGGGGATTGTGTATGAAAAACAAATCGAGGAAAACAGGACACTTTATAGGTGAGGTACTAATAGGTCTTTTATTCCTGTTTGCAGTTGTAGGGATATTTTTATGGAGTGTTAACAGAATTGTATCCAGCATAGAATATAAGAAATCAGCGGATGTTCGGACGGTCACAGCCCGTGTTATCGATTATGACATAAAGAATTCGGACGACGAATATGACGATTACGACGAGTATGTGACGAAGCTTTCGTATGAAGTGGATGGAATAAAATATACCGGAAAACGTACCTACTACCAGGAAGTCAGCATAGGCGACGAAAAAAATGTCGAAGTTTATCTGACACCACGAGGCAAATACAAAATGAAAGGCGACGACGACCCTTTAACGTTCCTTCTGGCTTGCATAGGAATTCCGGCAGGCCTTCTTCTTACATTTATCGGAGGCATGGTTCTTGTACAAATAATTGTCGGCCACTTTAAGAAGCCAACGGGTGCAGACGAGGAAAGGATCGAATAAATCGCAGCCCAGGGATAACATCCTTTCCTGAAACAGACCCCTGGTTCCACAAAATATTTTAAAACGATACGTAAACAACGGGCTGAATAGCATAAATGCCATTCAGCCCATTTTACTTGTACTGTTCCTTTTATATCCTAATTCCAATGTTCCCCTGATCACTCGAAATCTCTGGTAATATTCGTAAGCCATTTTCCTCTGATATAATGAACGAATACCACCGGCATTTTCTCGAACTCATCCAGGGTCATTACAAAGTATACCCAGATCGGCGGCAGTTTGAATACATATGCTGCCAGAAAGGTAAGGGGAACTGCAACGAGCCACATAAATATCGTATCCGTGATCATTCCAAATCTGGTATCGCCGCCACCTCTGAAGCAGCCGCAGATAAGGCAGGTATTGATGCTTTCCCCCATAAGACGCCAGGTTGTCATAATGATGAAGACACCAAGATAATAAATGGCAGTCTCTGTCAGTTTGTCACGATAGAAATTCAGTATCACCGGTCGAATCGCCAGAATAACGCCACATCCGATCAGGCTGACAACAATTGTGATCCTGAGCATACGTTTTCCGTATTCTCTGGCTGTGTCAACGCTGTTTCTACCCAATTCCTGACTGACAATGATGGTCGTGGCATTGGAAAAGCCACGACAGGCGATGGCACCAATATTTACCACCATAACAGCAACTGCATTTGCCGCAACCATATCATCGCCAATATGACCAAGGATCGCTGCAAATGCTGAAGTGGCCATACTCCAGACCACATCATTGATTACAGCCGGAGTTGAGATCTTCATGAAATCCTGAAACAAAACACCTGCTTTGGCAAAGAAGTATTTTATCCGGAATTTGACATCGGAACTATGTAACGAGTAGGCGAGACAGATCACCACTTCTACGATTCTGGCAATCACCGTACCAAGGGCGACTCCGGTAACACCAAGCTTGGGAAGTCCAAACAAACCAAAGATAAAGGTGGCATTACAGATTACATTGACGCAAAGAGAAACAACATACGTAACCGAAGGCAGCATGATCTTCCCGATGCTTCGAAGGGCACTCATAAATACCTGTGAGAATCCCATAAATACAAACGAGAAGGAAATCACCCTCAGATATTCACCACCGGAAGCAATGGTCTCCGGACTATTGGTAAAAATCTTCATAATAGTAGTTGGCATGGCAAAGGAAATCGCAAAAAATATAATAGAAACGATCAGCGAGATTCGTTCCGCCAGACCAAGTATCCTTTCCACTGTCTTTTTGTCACCTTTTCCCCAGTACTGGGCACATAAAACCGAAGTACCTGCAGCCATACCGTAGTATAAGCAGAAAAGAATAAAAGTAAACTGGTTGGCAAGGGAGGATGCCGACATGGCCGTCTGACTCACATACCCAAGCATCACCGTATCTGCCATATTTACCAATGTTCCGATCAGATTCTGGATCATAATCGGAAAGGCTAATCTTGATGCGTATTTTAAGAATTCTTTTTTATTTAGCATACAAACATTCTTCCCCAATTCTGAAAATTATAGTACCTATGATGAAACTATCTGTTTTATCTTTTTTTCTCGAATCCATATACCCATTTTCCACGCAGAAACAGATACAGGAAAATCACCGAGCTGATGCTCCAGGTCAGCGGGTATGCCCAGAAGATCACACGGATATCCGGAATGTAATGCACAGCAACAGTAATATAGCTGACACGGAACAGACACCAGACGCAGAGCATGACGATCATAGGAACTGCTGCATGACCGGAGCCGCGAAGGACTGCTGCGATACAGTGAGAAAATGCCAGCAGGAAATAGAACAGCGCAATCGTCCGCGCCTGCATCACTCCATAATGTACCACCTCCGGATCTCCGTTAAATGCCTCGATCAGCGTCGGAGCCGCCACATAGATCAGAACACCGATCAGTTCCGCGATCACGATGGAACACAGGATGCCAAACCGCGCACCTTTTTTCGCACGGTCGTACTGCTTCGCACCGAGATTCTGGCTGACAAAAGTTGTCAGCGCCATCGTAAAGCAGGTAACCGGCAGAAACGCAAAGCCCTCAATCTTTGAATAAGAACCGCAGCCTGCCATCGCCATTTTTCCAAAAGCATTGATATTGGTCTGTACGAAAACATTGGCGATAGAGATCACGGAGTTCTGAAAACCGGACGGCACCCCGTTCTGAATGATCTGTTTCATCATGAGACTGTCAAAACCGATCTTGCTGATCTGTAACCGATATTCTTCTTTTGTCCGCATCAGGTGAATCATACAGAAAATCGCACTGGCAAACTGGGAAATCGCCGTTGCCAGCGCCGCTGCCCCGACTCCCATGCCGAGGCCTGCAATAAAGAAAATATCCAGCACCACATTGATACACGAGGACACGATCAGATAAATCAGCGGATGCCGGCTGTCACCGACCGACTGTAAGATGCCGACAAAAATATTGTACATGACAAATCCAAGAGAACCCGCAAAATAAGTACGGAAATATTCGATCGACTGCGGAAGCACCTCCGACGGTGTTCCCATCAGCACCAGAATCTTTGGCGCCAGAAACATCCCGATCGCCGTCAATGCAAGACCTGCCGCCAGCCCAAACGCTACTGTCGTGTGGATCGCTTTCTGTAAATATTCCTTATTTTTCGCCCCATAATACCTCGCGATAACAACGCCTGCACCCAGCGCGATTCCGTTGATGAACCCGACCATCAGAAAGATCAGATTTCCCGAGGAACTGACCGCCGCCAGGGCATTACTGCCAAGAAAATTGCCAACGATCAGAGAGTCTGCTGTATTATACAACTGTTGAAACAGATTTCCGATAAACAGCGGAATCGCAAAAAATATGATTTTCCTGGAGATGCTTCCTTCTGTCATTCGTGTTTTGCTCTCTGCATTCAAAAAATCCCCCCACTTTCCTTTGTTTTTTATTTAATGTCCGCAGATTTTATGCTACCTGTTTTTCTCTCATTTTTCATTATTTTCCATAATCCCAGGTAGCTTGACAAAAGCCATTGTAACACGATTTTACATAACTTGCCATGTCATTTGGCAAAACTGCTCCGGATACTCATTTTCAAAGATTCCATCTGTTACAAAAGTATATTTATGGTTAATGTTTTTTTCGTTTTTTGCCAATTCCTATCTCAAAACTCTTTCTTTCTCATCACTCTCATACTATACTTATACGAAGCATACCATACAAGCAGACTTAACACAATAAGTGCAATCGCAATTTCAAGATCCCCTGCTCCTCCTATCACATTCAGAATGCTTTCTTTTAATTCCAAGTTAGTTTTCAGAAAAGAACCAATTGTATAATAAATTGCAAAAATAATTAAAATTGCGATTGGCAGCACGATTCGCCCCTTCTCTCCTTCAAACCTCAGTCGGATTGCAATCATAATTCCCGCAACTGCCTGAACCACAAAGAATGTGATCCCCTCCATTGCCAGCATTTCCAGATTTAACATCTCTTCAGAATTTATAAGTGCAGTAATTCCTGCACAGATTGCCCCGATACACCATCCACATACTGTCATAATAAAAGAAAGAATGTATTTTTCTCTGACATATATTTTTTTATTTACGGGTAAAGAAAATAAATATGTGTATCCATGACCATTTTCATCGTAACTAATCGTATTACCTGAATATATTGCCATAACAGATGGGATATACACTGCAATGAAAGTAGCTCCCGTTTTCCCCGTGAGTATAAAAAAGATTGCTACAACTGCCAATGCCAGAAAAAGATTGCCGCCTTGCCGAAGAAACAACCGAAAATCCTTTTCCAAAAGCCCTCTGATTCCTTTCATCCTCTCTCGCCTCCTGTTAACATAAGAATCACCTGATCAAGTGATCCGCTCTCCACTACGATTTCCGGATAATTTTCCATATAATACTGTTTTTCATTCGTAAGACAGGCAATCCCGAAAACCTCTTTTTTCTCTTTCAAAAGATAACTTTTATCCATTGCCCGATACTGTTCCTCACTGACTTTCAACACCGCGTATTTTTCCAGAATCGTATCCATCTCTTCGTGAAGCACAATTTTTCCTTTATGGATCACATAAATATCATCACAGAGATGTTCCAGATCCGAAGAAATGTGTGAGCTGATCAGGATACTTCTCTCCGGTTTCTCTTCCATATACGCTCTTAAAATATCCAGCATCCCTTCCCTCGCTCCCACATCAAGTCCTGCTGTCGGCTCATCCAGCATCAGGAATTCTGCCTGATGTGTCAATGCAATGATCAGATTCAGCTTTGCTTTCAT
>CAKRLG010000021.1 GCA_934359255.1 uncultured Ruminococcus sp. | reverse complement strand
ACCGGTGAGATCATGACCATGCCTGGTCTGCCGAAAGTACCGGCTGCTGAGAAGATCGATGTAGACGAGACAGGAAAGATCACAGGACTGTTCTAATCTTCGGAATATTCGAACTTTTTGAAATAATTTGACATATGAAAACGCTCCGACGATTCCAAACGCAACGAAATCGCCGGGGCGTTTTTGCTATATACACAAATCAAAAGTACCATCTACCCACTGTTTTTTCCATATACGACATACTATCACTCTCAACAAAAGCATATTTCCAGCACAAAATTTCGACTTGTCGCTCACATAAATACAATAACATAAATATAAAAAAGCTGCCGCCCCCGGAACTCTCACGAATCCCGAAGGCAACAGCTTTTTTATATTTTGCAAGTTTATCTTACGCTTCCTTTGTTTTCTGACACAGAGGGTGGCAGCAAAGTACCATACGTCCATTGCCCATATCCTGTGCATCCGGGCGTTTCTGACGACATTCATCGGTTGCGTACGGACAACGAGGAGCGAACTTACAGTATTCCACTGCATACTCTTTTCCTTCCATATCCGGCATGGCAATTTCTTTATCCCATTTGTCTCCGACACGAGGTACGGAACTCATCAGAAGTTCGGTATAAGGATGTGCCGGATTGTCCATGATCTGTTTTGCCGGTCCGTATTCGATCAGGCAGCCACGATACAGGGTTGCGATATAATCGGATACATAATATGCAGTCGACAGGTCATGAGTAATATAAATAAATGAGATTTTGTATTTGTCACGCAGCTCTTTAAAGAGGTTTACGATGTTCATCTTCATAGATGCATCGATTGCCGCAACAGGCTCATCTGCGATGATCAGTTTCGGACGAGTAATCAGGGCTCTCGCGATGGATACACGCTGCAGCTCTCCACCCGAGAACTGAGTCGCATATTTTCCTTTTACGACTGCCAGAGACATACCAACACTCTTTAATGCTTCATCAACAACTTTATCTGCTTCTGCTTTGTTCTTTGCGATGCCAAGACGAAGAGCAGTATTATACAGGTAAGTATCTACGGTCTTTCTTGCTGAGAAAGATTCGTATGGATTCTGGAAGATCGGCTGTACATCCAGTTTGAACTGTTTTGGATCATAGCTTTTTTTATCTGCATAAGATTTTCCATCCAGAACGATGTCACCCATATCCGGGTTATGAAGACGAAGAATCATCTTACATAAAGTAGATTTACCACAACCGGACTCGCCTACGATAGACAGGATTACCGGTTTATCATCATCGATAGATAAAGAAACATTATCTACAGCCACCAGCTTTTTACCACGCAGCATACCACCTACACGGAAAATCTTGCTGACGCCTTTTACTTCCAATAATTTATCAGCCATTCGTCTTCACCTCCTCTTCTAATAAGTGACACGCAGCGAAACGACCAGGTCTGATTTCCCGGAATTTCGGGACTTCACTGCGGCACCGATCCGTAGCATGCGGACAACGAGGTGCGAAACGACATCCTGGCGGCGGATTCTTCAGTGCCGGCGGACGTCCTGCGATACCAACTCGCTGTACATCCTCACCTACACGCGGAAGAGCATCTACCAGCATCTTTGTATACGGATGAATCGGATCATTGAAGATATCTTCTGTCTTACCGAGTTCTGCTACACTACCGGAATACATGATTGCCATACGGTCTGTGATCTGATAATGAACACCCATATCGTGGCTTACGATAATCATTGTATTCTTTAACTGTTTCTGTAGACGCATCAGCATCATCAGAATACCTTTCTGTACTACTACATCCAGAGCGGTTGTCGGCTCATCGGCCAGAACAACTCCCGGAGACATAAAGGTCGCCAGTGCGATGATCGCACGCTGTCTCATACCACCGGACAGCTGGAACGGGAATGACTCCAGTACATCCGGAGAAAGATTCAGTTCTTTCAGATAATCGGCAACTCTTGCCAGAGTTTCCTCCGGTTTTTCATTCTTTTTCTGATCCTTTGGAATAGAATCCAGAAACTGTGTTTTCAGACGAACGATCGGGTTCAGAACACTCTGTGCAGCCTGCGGCACATAAGCGATATTGTTCCACCAGGTGTCTCGAATCTTTCCGGATTCGAACGAATATTTCTTTCCGTCTTTTTCACCTTCCAGAACAACACGACCCTGATCGATTACCAACGGATAGTCAACAATATCATAAAGAGTGTTCAGCAGGGTGGTTTTACCACATCCGGATTCGCCTGCGATGCCGAAGATCTCATTGTCTTTAATCTCAAAGTTAATGTCTTTGAGTACGTGTACATCTCCGTCTATAGTCTTATAAGACGTTGACAAATTCTCGATTTTCAGCATATCTATCACCTGCCTCTCTTCTTAGCCTGATAATCGTTGTAACCTGTAATCAGCATGAACAGGCCAACAAATAAGATAACAGTTGCAACAATCGGAGAACCGATCCAGAGCCATCTCTTAGCCAGGACAGCGTTGTATCCTCTTGCCCACTGAATCATGTTACCGAGAGAAACCAGGTTTCCCGGTGACAGACCCAGAACGGCCAAACTGGATTCTGAACCAATTGCACTCAGTGTTGCATTCATAAAGTTGGAAAGTGACCAGGACAGTGCGAACGGAAGAATCTCCGTTACAACGATCTGTAAGGTACTTTCACCTGAAAAACGTGCTGTGTGAATAAAGTCACGTTCCTTGATTGTCAGAGCCATAGAACGGATCTGACGGCTTGGCCATGCCCAGGCGAACATCGCAAGAACAAGAGCCATAACAATTACAGTAGAACTTCCTTTCATCAGGGAAGTCATCATGATCAGAATCGGCAGAGACGGGATTACTACGAAAGTATCCGTGATAATCATCAGCACTCTGTCCAACGCGCCGCCTGCAAAACCTGCAAGCAGACCAACCAGAACACCCACAACAGTACCAATAGTAGCTACGATCAGACCAATCATCAGAGAATTGTGAATGGCTTCGATCAGCAGCCATACAATATCCTGTCCCATACTGGTAGTTCCAAGCCAATGTTCAGCAGAAACTCCCAGATTATTCGGGTATGTATTATAGGTAAACGGATTTGTATGTGGGATAAAATATACTACGAATCCAATGATCAGGAAAAAGCAAGTAGAAATCAAGCCTGCTTTTAAACGAAAATTGGCTGTTTTCCAAAATTTCTTCATGTCTGTCCCTCCCTCTTATCAGCCGTACCGGATTCGCGGATCGATGAACGGGTAGATCAGGTCCACAATCAAAGTTGCTGAAGCAATCGCTACGATGGAAATCGTAATACAGCCAAGGATCATATTATAATCCGACTGCAGGATCGCGGCCTGAATCAGAGAACCTACTCCAGGGTATCCGAAAATAATCTCGGTCATGATGGAACCACCGAAGACACCACCAAGGCTCATTGCCAGTGCTGTGATCTGGGTCAGAATGGAGTTACGCATTACATAGTTTTTGCCGATAGCGAACTCGGAAAGTCCACGGAAACGGGCATAACGTACATAATCTTCTTCTGCTGTGGTGCTCGCCAGAGATTTCATGGAGATGATCCACCATCCGGTACCAAGTAACAGCAGTGAGATTCCCGGAAGGATAGAAGCCTTGACCACAGAAGCGATCCAAGGACCAAATCCACCTTTAGTATTGATAACTGCCTGCAACGGGAACCATTTTAATATAAATGCAAATACGATCTGTAAAATCAACGCTACCAGGAAGTAAGGAATCGGGTAGATAAAGATTGCAATTGCTTCCAGAATCTTGGATGAAGTTTTATTTTTCCGAAATCCTGCCAGAAGACCGATCAGGTTACCAACGATCCATGCGATAAACGTGGATGTCAGACAGAGCATCAACGTATATGGCAGATATCGTCCAATGATCTTTCCTACCGGTTCCGGATAACTCATCAGTGACGGGCCAAAGTCAAAATGCAGCAGACCATGCCACAGGAAATAACCATACTGTTGCAGCAGCGAGCCATCAAGTCCAAACTGCACACGCAGGCTGCTACGAAGGGCTTCCATCTCGGTGGGATCCATGTTACCGGAACGTGACTGAATCTGTGCGATCATGTTTTCAACAGGATCTGACGGAAACATACGTGGAATGAAGAAGATAAAGGTAACACCGATCAGGATAGTCAGCGCCCATGCAAGCACTCGCTGCAGAAAGAATTTTTTAAATTTCATACACAGCACTCCTTTACTACTATTTCTACACAAAAGGGACGGATCGTAAGTTTTTCTTACAACTCCGTCCCTTCTGATATTTCAGCAAATAACTCTGTCAGTTTTTGCTGTTTTCATCATTTTATTACTGTTCCTAAAGACTTAAAGGATTAAGCCTGTGTAGGAGTGATGTTTGGAAGCATGTATTTGAAGCAGCTCCACCACCACCATGGACCATTGTACGGGTTGTCCGCATTCGGATAACCTTCCCAATAAGTTGAGTTGGTCGGAACGAATTTTGTACCAGAGAGGAAGTTGATTTCCGGCATATCTGTTACACATTCCTTAAGGAATTCAGTATGCAGTTCGTAAGATCTATCACTTTCCGGATCAGTATTAGCAAGTTCGTGAAGTATCTCTGTAACTTTTTCGTTATTCCAACGAAGTCCCTGACCAGAACCGGTTTCGCCCAGAGGTTTGATCAGATCACCGTCAAATCCGCTGATTGCAGAGTAGAAGTCTTTCAGGATACCACCGGATGGCCAGTAACCAGCGATCTGGAAGTTACCCTTTCCACCGTCTACATCCCATGTTGCGGAAGATTTAGAAGCAATTGTACACTGGAAACCAAATTTGGTCAGCTGGTTGTAAGCTGCCTGTACACCACGTGCTTCCTGGAATTCAGTATCAGCCAGGTAGCTCATTTCAAAGGTGAAAGGTTTGCCTTCATAATTCCATACACCGTTTACTTTTTCCAGACCGGCTTTTTCAAGCAGTTTTGTAGCTGCTTCTTCATCATGTTTCCACCAGCCTGCACCAAACATGGTAGTCAGTTCTTCATCTGTTCCTTCGATGCCCAGAGAATCAGCCATACGTTTTGCATAACCGGTATCATAAGGTTTGAAGGTTGTTCCATCGCCAAGATCCAGTTCGAAGTTTTCCAGCCAATCCTGCATTGGGATTGTGTAGGTTTCCTGCAGGAACTGTGTATTGTTCATTAACGGGATCGGAGCCGCACGTCCTGCTCCGGAGAACGTGTTCATGGAGATCTCATCAATATTAAGTGCTAAGCAGATACCCCAACGGAAGTCTGCATTGTCATACGGTGCGCCCTGGCCGTGTGAGAATACAATTCCTTTTGCACCCGGATCGTCTGGGTTTGCATATGGGAAATCGTTGTACCAGCAGTTGATATTGTCGTTAGAAGCTTTCATGGTTTCAAACTCTTCCAGTGTTACTTCACACAGCAGGTCAACTTCGTTGTTGATCATAGCCATCTGTTTTGTGGTAGAGTCTGCGAATGTACGGAACCATACGTATTTCGGAGGTGTAGCTCCTTCTGCGTAGTCATACTGAGTGGATCCTGCAACACCAAGTGTGCTGTCCTGCCAGTCATCACGCAGTTCATACAGTACCCAGTCACCCAGTGAATCGTAATCTTTTACGGTATAAGGACCTGCTACTACAGGATCTTCATCCTTGAATGTAGTAACATCGGACTGTTTTGAATAAATATGTTCCGGAACGATACGATAATCAGTTCCCCATACAGTGATACCATATCTCTGTACGAAACGTGGGAATGATTCTTTCATCTTAAACAGAACTGTGTAATCATCTACTTTTTCTACTGAATCAATGTACAGGTTTGTTGCTGCGCTGGCATTGATTCCGTCATTTTCTTTAATCATGTTGAAAGTGAAGACAACGTCATCTGCTGTTACATCTTCACCATCGGACCATTTGATACCCTGGCGAACTTTTACTGTCCACTCGGTAAAATCATCATTGGACTCAGGCATGCCATCAGCAATCTCGCCCCACTGTTCACCCTTTGCGGTATCCATTTCCCACAGATGAGCACTCATCAGCTGATGAATACCGAATCCCATCTGGGTACCTGTCATGTAGCTATTAAACTGACCAGGTACATCTGTTGGGGACTGACACTCAACGATCAGTGTCTCGGAACGAGGAGTTCCTACCTCTGTAGTAATACCTTCAGATGCTGCTGTTCCGCTTCCGCCTGAACTGTCATCTGTTGAAGCTTCTGTTCCGCTTGTATCTGTTGATCCGGAACTAGAATCGCTTCCGCCGCCGCCACAGCCGGCTAACATACCAGTTGCGAGCGTAGCTGCTGTTAAAACTGCAACTATTTTTCTTTTCATCTTTTTCCCTCCCTTTAGGTTTTGAAAATAACTCAGACAACATCTTATTCGTCAATCTTCCGTTGCCTCTATATAAATTTTCCTTCTGCCCATACTACTTTTTTCAGAAAAAACTCTGCTGGCGCCTACCGTATGAACACGAACGAAAATCTACATTCCCACACAATTTTTCTCAACTTTGTGTTTCGTCATAATAACTACGGAATTGTATGTTTTTGCCACGACATTATATAGTTTGCTACCCCACTGTCGTGAACATTTCGCACAATACTTTTTCACTTTTTCTCATTGTTTCTGGTGATTTTTAACGTATTGTTTAAATGTTGTTTCGTCATGTTTATATATTATACCATTGTTTTATAAAAATCAAGCACAATTTAACCAATTTTAAAAAAATCCACTTTGGGCTCTTTCCCCAAAGCGGATTTTTCTGTCTTTGTGTATATTCTATTATTTTTCTTTATTTTCTTCACTCTTTTTCGTCAATTTGCGAACGATCGCCAGACATCCAAGAAGTGCAATCAGGTTTGGAAGCACCATTAAGCCATTGAACATATCTGCCATATCCCATACCAGATCTACTTTCAATGTGGATCCGATGATTACACAGATCACAACGATCACCGCATAAACTTTTACTACACCATTTCCGAACAAATGACGAACATTCACTTCACCGAAATAATACCATCCGACAATTGTCGTAAAGGCAAAGAACAGCATACACAATGCAATAAAGATATTTCCAAAGTTACCGAATCCTACGTTGAATGCACTCTGTGCCAGTTCGGAACCGGTCTGTCCATTGCCGAGTACGCCAGTGGACAGGATTACCAGAGCAGTCAGTGTCAGGATGATAAAGGTATCGATAAATACACCCATCATTGCGATGATTCCCTGATCACACGGATCCTTAACCTCTGCGGTTGCATGAGCATGTGGTGTGGAACCCATACCTGCTTCGTTGGAGAAAAGTCCTCTTGCAACTCCAAAACGCATCGCTTTCTGAACCGTTACACCAAGCGCACCGCCTGCGATTGCCTGTGGTGCAAAAGCACCCACAAAAATATCTTTGAATGCAGTTCCAACTCCCGGAAGATGCATCACCAGGATCACAAGACATCCGATAATATATAACAATGCCATGATCGGAACAATCTTTTCTGTAAAACTTGCGATTCTCTTGATACCGCCGATGAAGATAATACCGGCAATCACTGCCACACAGATTCCCACTGCCAGTTTCGGTACATGGAATGCATTGTTAAATGCTGCGCCGATAGAGTTGGACTGTACCATATTTCCCATAAATCCCAGTGCCAGGATGATAGCTACAGAAAAGAAACCTGCCAGGAATTTTCCAAATCTGCCCTTGAATACGTATTTTATATAATATACCGGGCCTCCTACATAATGTCCGTTTTCCAGTTTTCTCGTGTGCTGTGCCATAACAGCTTCCGCATAGATGGTAGCCATTCCGAAGAATGCACTGACCCACATCCAGAAGATGGAACCCGGGCCTCCGGATGCAATCGCGGTTGCTGCACCGGCGATATTACCGGTTCCTACCTGGGCGGCAATCGCTGTTGTCAGAGCCTGAAAGGAGCTGAGACCATTTTCGCCTTTCCCGCCATGCAGTGAAAAATTACCAAACAATGCTTTCATTCCGGCACCAAACTTTCGTACCTGAATAAATTTCAGGCTGAACGAGTAAATGATACCGGCTCCCAGAAGCAGGATCAGCAGCGCATAATCCCACAGAAACGTATTGACACACTCAACTACTTTTGTAACAAATTCCATGTTTTTTCTTCTCCCTCACTTTTTCTTACGTTTCAAGCCAATATCAAAGAACGCGCCGGGGCGCATCCTCGCGGAGCGTTTTTTGCTTTACAGGAAAGCAATTTCCTGTAAAACAAAAGAGGTCCCGGGGAAATCCCCGGGACCTGATACTTCCATAACTGTTCTGCGCCTTTGCAGGTTCTATTCAGAATTGTTATTCATTATCTACTCGAAATACAAAAAATAACTGCGACATGCCGCTTTTCTTTTTTGTATCTTTCACACTGTCCTTTTGCCTGAGAGATTCGCAGATCACAGATCTGCTTTCACCTTCGGCACCCATCTTTGGGATTCTCCAGAGGGCCATCCGGTTACAGTCCCGTCCGTTTTTCACGGACACCTGAGAGTATTATTCCTTCGGCGGGCTTTCGCCTGCTTTCCTGCAACCTTCTATTGGCTCGATATGTAGTTTCGTTAATTGGTTTTATTATAAAGAGCCGGATTGCTGTTGTCAACCCGGCTCTTTATTTTTATAACACTTTACCAAAGTATTATATAAAAATCATTATTTTCTTTTACAGACTGTCAATAAATCTCATGAATGCAGTTCTGCCTTCTTCTGTGCATTTGTACACACCTGCATGCTCCAGTACCTTCTTGAACACGATACCGATCTCTTTTTTCAGGATCTCTTCCACATTTTCTGCTGTGAAAGTATATTTTTCTTTCAGTTCATCTACCCAGTCGGCATGTTTTTCCAGAACTTCGTCTTTTCTCAGATCTTCGCCTGCCACAATAGCTTTGCACAGACCTTCAAGTTCACCTTTCAGACGTGCCGGAAGCACTGCCAGACCCATAACTTCGATCAGACCGATGTTTTCTTTCTTGATATGGTGCAGTTCCGCATGCGGATGATAAACACCCAGCGGATGTTCTTCGGTCGTAATATTATTCCTCAGAACCAGATCCATCTCATACATATCACCACGTTTTCTTGCGATCGGGGTGATGGTATTGTGTGGTTCTCCGTCGGTTTCCGCGAAGATAAATGCTGCCTCGTCAGTGTATCCTCTCCACTTTAACAGGATCTTGTCTGCCAGTTCGATCAGACGCTCCGTGTCCGGACCGCTTATACGGATGACGGACATCGGCCATTTTACGATGCCTGCTTTGACATCTTCGAATCCCGGGATCACTACTTCTTTTTCCACCGGTGCTTTCGCCATGGCGAATTCGTAATGTCCACCCTGGAAATGATCGTGGCTCAGAATCGATCCGCCTACGATCGGCAGGTCTGCATTGGAACCTACAAAATAATGAGGGAACTGTTTTACAAAATCAAATAATTTCGCAAAGGTCGCACGTTCGATCTTCATCGGTACATGCTGAGAATTAAATACGATACAGTGCTCGTTATAATATACATATGGAGAATACTGGAATCCCCACTCACTGTTATTGATGGTTACCGGGATGATTCTGTGGTTCTGTCTTGCCGGATGGTTCAGTCTTCCTGCGTAGCCTTCATTTTCCATGCAAAGCAGACATTTCGGATAAGAGGTCTGTTTTGCCAGTTTTGCTGCTGCGATGGCTTTCGGATCTTTTTCCGGTTTGGACAGGTTGATGGTAATGTCCAGATCACCGTATTCTGTCGGTGCTACCCATTTCATATCTTTTGCGATACGGTAACGACGGATATAATCGGTGTCCTGGCTGAATTTGTAATGTGCATCGGTAGCCTTTACCGGATCTTCTTTGTATAATTCCCAGAAGCGACGGATCACATTGCTTGGGCGGTCTACCAGAAGGCTCATAACTTTTGTGTCAAACAGGTCACGGTAACCTACACTGTTTTCTTCCATCAGACCATGTTCATATGCATAGTCACAAATATCTCCCAGAATGCTTTCCAGTTCACCTACTACGCTCTGATCTGCTCCGTCAGACTCCAGAATCTGTTTTACATATTCTTCATCGATTGCATCCATCTGCAGTAATTCCAGAATTTTATTCGTAGTATAACGCTTGTCTTCCTTTTCTACCAGACCGGTTGCCAGTCCATACTGTACCAGTTTTACAATACTCTCTTGAATCATTCCTTTTTTCCCGCCTTTCCTTTTAATACCACGGTGCCGAACCGATCTATAGTGCCATCATATTTTCCAAGCCATACCGGATACTGTTCTACAGGCAACTTGACTTCTACCGGCTGGCGGTTGAAGTTCTGTACAAATACATAATCTGTATCCTGATTCCGGCGCACGCTTACTTCCACGCCTTCCGGGATGTGGGCAACTACACGCTTTACGCCTGCTTCTTTGGCAATCTTACGATACACTTCATCATAAAATCCCTGTTCAAAGTCTGCACAGACATGGTATGCTTTTCCTTTACCGAAAAGATTCACGGTAAGTGCCGGCATACCAGCATAAAAGTCGGTTTCATAGGTCATCAGAGGCTGTGCAGTGGAAGTCTTAACCAGTTCACAAAGATGGTTACAGGTATAGGTTTTCGTCAGGCACAGCTCATTTCCCTTCACCGGTACTCCTCTATTATATTCCCCATCGTACAAGCCGTCAATCTCTGTACTGCGAAGTCCCATCACATCCATCAGTCCGTAAGGCGTTCCATCAAGGAAACACAGATCGGTACTGTCTACGATGCCGGACCAGTAAGTCAGGATAAAGGTTCCGCCCTTTTCCACATACTTACGAATCTTCTCTTCAAATCCTGCCCGGAGCATATAAAGCATAGGTGCTGCTACTACCTTATAACCATCCAGATCCTGTTCCATATCGATCATATCCACATTCAGTCCCTGTTTGCGGAATGCATAATAGGATTTTTCTACGGTTTCTTTATAGAATAATCCTTTATTTCTCGGTCCCTGCGCATCTTCCATGGCCCAGCGGTTCTCCCAGTCATATACCACAGCCACCTGTGCCGGGTTCTTCGCTCCGGTAACTTCCTGAAGTTTCTCCAGGCTTTCTCCTACTTCCGTTACTTCCTTGAATACTCTGGTGTCGTCTTTGCCATAATGATCGATCACTGCACCATGGAATTTTTCAGAGGAACCCTGGCTCTGGCGAAGCTGGAAATACAAAATACTGTCAGATCCGTGGGCAACAGCCTGCATGGAAGCCGCATGAAGCATTCCCGGTTTCTTCAATTTGCTTACAGACTGCCAGTTGGTTGCCGATGGACAGCTCTCCATCAGTAAAAATGGTTTTTTCTGAATGCTTCGCATGATATCATGCTGCATACCATTATCCATGGCCGTCAGGTATTCTTCTTTCTTATGCCATTGTGGGTAATTGTCCCAGGATACAAAATCTACCACATCCGCAAATTTGTGATAGTTCAGTCCCTGGAAATTGTACATCATATTGATGGTGGTTGGTTTGTCAGATCCTGCATCCCGGATCGCCCGGATCTCCCATTTTACAAAATCTACAGTCTGATCGGTCACAAAGCGTTTCCAGTCCAGGTTCAGGCCATGAAGAGAGCTGTCTCCTCTCGGAGAAGGACTGTCTACCTGATCAAAATCATTATATCGGTGACTCCAGAATGTGGTTGCCCATGCCCGGTTCATCTTATCTACCGTCTGATATTTGTCTTTCAACCAGTTTTTAAAAGCTGCCTGACACAACGGGCAATGACACTCTCCTCCATATTCGTTGGAAATATGCCAAGCGATCACACCCGGATGATCTTTGAATTTTTCTGCCAGTTTTGTATTCATAATTCTTGTTTTCTCTCTGTACACCGGAGAGGTATAACAGTGATTATGTCTTTCTCCATACAGATTTCTGTGACGGCTGGCATCTACACGAAGCACCTCAGGATATTTCTCTGCCATCCATCTTGGTCTTGCTCCGGTCGGGGTGGCCAAAATTGTAGAAATACCATTTTCATACAGACGGTCAATAATCTTTTCCATCCATTCAAAATGGAATTCTCCCTCCACCGGTTCCAGTACTGCCCAGGAAAATATACCCAGGGATACTTCATTGATTTTCGCTTTTTTAAAATATTCGATGTCTTTTTCCAGAATCTCCGGGCTGTGAAGCCACTGTTCCGGATTGTAATCTCCACCATGGAGCATTTTTCCAAAATTCACTTCTCTTGCCATATGTTTTTCTCCTGTATTATCAAAAAAGCCTTTCTCCCTTCACATCAAGGAGAAAGGCTTTTCCTTTCGTAACTGTTCAGTGCCTTCACAGTTAGTGGCTACTGAAAAGTTACTTCCTTTCATTTAATCATTTCATTTGCACTTTTCATCAGATTCCCTTGAATGTGAATGTGAATTCCATCTTTTCATCTGTCTTGATCAGATATTCCGGAAGTGGTTTTGCTCCCCAGCTGTCGTCTCCGGCAATACCCATCTGCTGTTTGGATACACGTACTACCGTGTAGTGTACCTGCGGCAGTTCAAATGGATGCATCGCATTTTCCATCTCATGTGGTGTGTATGGCAGTGCGGAGAATTCCATAGCATCACCGGTAAACAGCATACCTCTGCCCTTACGGTCTGTTACAGATGCCCAACGTACACCAACCTTGTTTCCGCATTCCTGTGGAACCATGTATTTTGCCATATTATCTTCTACTTTGTTCTTGTAGATACCCAGTTTTGCGCCTTCGCATCTGTCCACATAGGTTTCTTCCGGTCCCATGCCGTACCAGGTTACATTGTCATAATCTGCATCGAATTTGAACATAACACCGAATTCCGGCATATCACCCAGACCTTCTACCGGATCATACGTCAGTGTGGTGCGGATGCTTCCGTCACCGTATACCTGATAGCTCAGTTTACACTCAGTTGCCGGAGTTGTTGGCATCGCATAAGTAAATGTAATCTTTGCGCTGTCATCCAGGACTTCGATTTCAGGAATATGCATTCCCGGATAATGTCCTCCGGTCGGATATTTGTGAGACAGATACATGGATGCCAGTTTCCACTGTCCGCAGCGCATCTGCATCAGACTTCCGTTATCGTTGTCGACCGGTGCACGCCAGAAGTTTGGTCTTGGAATCATTTGGATCATTTCCACTCCACCGTAACGGTAAGAAGCAAGACCGCCGTTCAGGTAAGAGAAGAGCACATCGAAGTTTTCACCGCGAACACCAAAGTCATGACCGGAATTGATCACTTCGAATTTTGCAGGTTTTACAGCTTTTACAGGTGCCTCTACTTTGTAAACACCCTGTCCGAATGCCACTTCATGACCACGTTTTGCCCATACGGTATCTTCTTTCAGACGGAAGGATACAGTAACTGCGTATTCACCCGGCAGTGTCTGTACCGGAATCGGCAGACTTACGGTTTCCTCGCTCAGAGGAGCTACATGAGTTTCCATCGGAACTTCTTTGATCTGTTTTCCGTCTTTCGCAAGCACTACGAAGCAGTCAAAGGTATCTGTGTTGATAAACAGGTTCTTATTGACGATTGTTACCTGATCTTTTTCTACTTTTGCAGAGATGTTCTGATAGTTGAATTTCACATCCTGCATCTTGGGAGATGCGTCTCTTTCTCCACCGTATGCGATACCGTTTCCGCTGAAGTTGTAGTCGCATGGACGATCATTGAAGTCACCGCCGTATGCCTGGAATTCTTTTCCGTAACGGTCTTTTTTGTAGATGGACTGATCGATGTAATCCCAGATAAATCCACCCTGGTAGGACGGCTCGGTATCGGTCAGATCTGTGTATTTGTGCATACCACCGCAGGAGTTACCCATTGCATGCGTGTACTCGCAGCAGATAAATGGTTTGCTTCTGTCTTTTTCCAGGAATTCTTTGATAGCTTCTACTGACGGATACATCTGGCTTTCCATATCACTGGTATCGTTGTATCTTCTGTCATGGCAGACACCTTCATAGTGTACCAGACGGTTCGGATCCATCTTACGATACAGCTGTGACATCTCATAGATGACTTTTCCGCCAAAGGATTCATTACCACAGGACCAGATCAGGATTGCGGGATGGTTCTTATCTCTCTGATACATAGAGTTAACACGATCCAGCATCATATCCATCCATTCCGGACGGTCACATGGTACGACTTTGCTGAAGTCCCCGGTCTGTTCTGCACTGATGTCCCAGCTTCCGTGGCTCTCCATGTTACACTCTGCGATCATATAGATACCGTATTCATCACACAGTTCATAGATGCCGACTGCATCCGGATAATGACAGGTACGGATGGCATTGATATTGTTCTGTTTCATGATCACCAGGTCTTTGATCAATTCTTCTCTGGATACCACGCGACCGGATACAGAACTGAATTCATGACGGTTTACACCTTTGAAGACGATTCTCTTGCCGTTCAGCATCATGATGGAATCTTTCATCTCAAAACGACGGAAGCCCACTCTCTGAGGGATCACTTCTGTTACCTGTCCGTTCTCATCCATTACTTCCAGTAACAGATCATATAAAACAGGAGATTCTGCAGACCACAGTTCAGGATTCTCCACTTTCATCACATACTGGGATTCCTCTGCCAGTGTCTCTTCTACACTCTGCAGTTCTGTTCCGTCTTTGGATAATGTGATTTTCACTTTGCCGGCTTTGGTAGCTTTGGTATCGATCACCAGATCCGCTTTAGTGAAGGTATCATCCAGAAGTGTCTGGATCTTTACATCAGATACATGTACTTCCGGGATCGCATACAGATAGACATCACGATAGATTCCGGAGAAACGGAAGAAATCCTGGTCCTCACACCAGCTGCTGCTGGTCCATTTGAAGACCTGTGCTGCCAGTTTGTTTTCTCCTTCTTTCAGATAAGGAGTCAGTTCGAATTCGGATGGTGTAAAGGTATCTTCACTGTATCCTACAAAGTTACCGTTCAGCCATACAGCGATACCACTTTCTGCACCCTGGAAAGAGATAAATACTTTTTTACCTGTCATCTCTTCCGGCACCTCAAAATATTTCACATAAGAAGCAACCGGATTGAATCTCTCCGGAATCTGACCCGGTTCTACTTCTTCTCTTCCTTCCCATGGATACTGTACGTTTGCATACTGCGGTACATCATATCCCTCCATCTGGATATGAGCCGGTACACGGATATCATCCCATGGTTCACAGCAGTATTCCGGTTTTTCAAATCCGGGAATGGTACAGTTATAGTTTTTTGCATAGTGGAATTTCCACAGTCCATTCAGGCTGCAACGGAAGTTATCCACCTCCTGTTCCATTGCTTCCACAGAAGCGTAATATCTGTGGTCTGAATGAGCAGCCACACGGTTGTCGTTAAAATAAGTAGGATCTTTTACTAAATCGTAATTGAAAGTACCCATTCTTTTTTCCTCCTATTTTTCAATCTTTGCTAAAAAACAGGCGGATATTCATATATTATAAATATCCGCCTCAATTTACTTATACATAACCCTTCAGCATATGCACAGCTACTTTTTTATTATTTAACAGCACCTGTGATACCTTCTGTAAAGCTCTTCTGGAAAGCAAAGAAGATAATTGCTGTAGGAATGGTACAGATAAATACACCTAACATCAACATACCGTAATCTACGGTGTAACCACCTAACAGGTTGGCAACCAGCATCGGCATGGTAATAGAATTATTATTCTGCAGGATTACCTTCGGCCACAGATAGTTGTTCCATGCACCCATGAATGTGATGATGGTAGCTGCTGCGTATGTAGATTTCATGGTAGGAACGAACATACGGAAGAAGATACCAACTTCACTCAGGCCATCGATTCTTGCTGCCTCGATGATGTCATGAGGGAAGGATCTGGATGCCTGACGGAACATCATGATCATAAACGGTGTTGCAATGGATGGAAGCATGAATGCACCCATAGTATTTACCATTTTCAGAGTAGAGAACATACGGAACATCGGAATCATGATGGCTGCAAAAGGAATCATCATAGCAGTCAGCAGGATGGTGAACACAACGTCTTTTCCTTTGTCGTGGTAGATTTCAAATCCATAACCGGCGATAGAACAAACCAGAAGACACAGAATGGTCAGTACCGTTGCATTTCTGAAAGAGTTCCACAGTGCCAGTCCCAGGTTCTGGTTTGCAATCAGTGCTTTGTAGTTTTCAATCAGGTAAGTTCCCGGAATCAGTTTACCTGCGATAACGTCAACGCTCTTGTTTGTAGATGCGCAGAACATATAGTACAGTGGAAATACAGAAACAATTGACGCGATTGACAGTACAAGATACATGAAGAATTTTTTACCTTTACCCATTATCGTTCGTCACCTACTTTCATCTGAAGTATTGCCAGAATGGCAACCATGATCAGGATCAGGATAGACATCGCTGCTGCATAACCGAAGTTCGGGCTCTGCACGAAGGATGTATTGTAAATATAATGAGACATTGTCATGGTTGATTTACCAGGACCACCATTTGTCAGGTTCAGGGACTCATCGAACAGCTGCAGAGTACCATTGGTAGATGTAATGGTTGTCAGCAGGATGGTCGGTTTCAGAAGCGGTACGGTAATCTTGAAGAATGTCTGCATCGGGCTTGCGCCATCGATTTTTGCTGCTTCATATACAGAATATTCGATATTCTGCAGACCGGACAGATAGAATACCATGTTGTATCCTGTCCATCTCCATACCAGAGCGATGATGATAACGGCACGAGCTGTCCATGCATTACCGAACCACATGACCGGTGACATACCGAAGCTACGAAGAACCATGTTTACGAAACCATCGTTTGCAAACAGAGAACGGAAGATCATAGCGTAAGAAACCAGAGATGTTGCACATGGTAAGAAGATACATGTACGGAACAGGCCTTTGAATCTCAGATCTTTATTGTTCAGCATAGATGCAAACATCAGCGCCAGCACCAGCATGATCGGTACCTGAATGATCAGGTAGAAGAACGTGTTAAATAATGTCTGTTTAAATGTTGGGTCTTTTAAAATACGTGTGTAGTTCGCCAAACCATTAAAGCTCAGGTTTACACCCATACCTGTCTGTAATGACAGAATGAACGCCCGAATCATCGGATAAAAACTCATCCAGCAAATCAACAGGGTTGCAGGAAGCAAGAACGCCCAACCGGTCAGGTTGTGTTTCTTAGCCAGTGACAATCCTTTTTTCTTCTGATCGCTCATGAAATCCATCCTCCCTTTCTCTTCCATTTTTTAGAAAGAAGGGGACCTGCTCCGCTTTTTTCGAAGCAGACCCCCGTTCTATTTATTTGTTACTTGTTATTTTTTCAACTATTCAGCTGATCATCAGCCACCCATGTTGAACTCTACAGTATCCTGTGCAGTTGCAATTTCAGAATCCATATCAGCACCACTCTGGATGATGTTGGACAGTGCAACACCTACAGCATCACGAGCATCATAGTAGAAAGCACCTGTGATATTGGAAGGAGTCTTTGTAGAGAAGTCTACGATCTTAGCGTAAACTGCATCGCCGCTGAAGAATTCTACAGGCTGAGCATATGCTTCGGAATCACCAGCCGGTGCCCATGTTGCCAGAGCGCCTTTGGAGATGATGTCATCATAGAACTCTGTGCTTCCAGCGAATGTAGAGTTCATGAAGTCTACAGCCAGGTCAACTTTCTTACAGTTAGAAGTAATTGCCCAAGAAGAACCACCGTTGTTGGAGTAGTTTGTAGCTCCGTCAACATCGTCCAGTTTCGGCATATTTGTGATTGCCCATTTTCCGGACTGATCATCGTTAGCTACGATAGAAGCCATGATCCAGCATCCGTTGACAACACCAGCTACTGTGCTGTTGTTGATAGATGCAATGTACTGATCCCAGTCAGTAACTTCTACTAATGTTCCGTCTTTCACCATCTGCTGATAAATCTCCAGGATTGGTTTCAGAGCTTCGTTGTCTTTGATATTAACAGATCCATCTTCGTTGAACAGAGACTGTCCACAGGACTGCAGCATCATCATTACCAGGTCAGGAGAGCCAGCCTGAGATGTCAGGATCGGGTTACCTGTTTTCTCTTTAACAACTTTTGCTTTTTCCATGAAGTCAGACCATGTAATGTCTGTGAAATCATCTACTGTGTATCCGGCTTCTTCCAGCATATCGGTACGCAGGCATTCGATAACAGCACCGTTATCAAACGGGATACCGTAGTTCTTTCCGTCCAGTGTTGAGTAAGCAACTTTTGCGGATGAGAACTGGCTGAAGTCGATACCGGAATCTGTCAGGTCTGTGAAGATGTCCGGATAGTTGGTAGCATATTTCTGGAAAGAGTTATCCTGCATCAGGAAGATATCCGGCAGTGTGCTCAGATCTCCTGCAGAAACTGCTGTTGTCAGTCTTGTTTCGATATCGTCAGACTGGATCTCGCTTACTTCTACTTTGAATCCCGGATGATCCTGTGCGTAGATCTCAGCTGCTTTGTTGATTGCGTAGATGTTGAAGTTCGGATCCCATGTCCAGACGGTCAGGGTATTCTCATCATCGGAGCTTCCTTCTACAACGTCTGCGTCATCACTGGAACTGTCATCTGTTGCTGTTGTGTCGTCTGTTGCTGCATCGCTTCCTGTGCTGGAAGAATCACTTGCTCCTGAAGAACCACAAGCGGTCATTCCGAATACCATTGTGGAAGCTAATACAACTGCTACAATTTTTCTTTTCATAAATGTATATCCTCCTGATATGTATTTGTTCACTCTGCCAAAAACCGGCATCTCTCACTCGCTTTTCCCATTAGTGAATGTGTACAGTTTTTGAACTTCCCGTGAATCATTATGTACACATTATACCATACTTTTTCCTCCTGTGTACTCATATTCAACTGGATTTTGTGCATTTTCATCCATTTAAGGTGTTTTGACCGATTTTCACCATCCTTTTTCGGCTTTTATATCATATTTTAACAATTTCTGTTCAAAATGCTCCGGATCCTTTCTCCACTGTTGTGGCGAAATGCCCATAATCCTGTGAAAATTCCTGTTGAACGTGGACAATGTGGAAAATCCACATCGCACGGCAATATCTCCCACCGTGTCGTTTGTACGCTTCAATTCCCCACATGCTGTGCGAATTCGAACCCAATTGATATATTCAACAGGCGACATCTGCATGCAGTCATGAAATACCCTCCGCAGATGCGTTTCACTGATATGGCACAGCGCAGCCAGTTCCTCCACTTTGATCGGGCGGTCACAGCATTCGCTGATATAATCAAGGGCCGGTGTGATCAGACTGGTATTTCCCGCCTCGAATTCTGGCTTTTCCGCTTCCTCCCGATTCCACCTTGCCACCTGTAAAAGAAGAGCCAGGATCAGTCCTTTCACTTCTTCCAGATAGAATTCCTTTCTTTCCCGCATACATCCAATGATCTGCTGCACCAGTGCCCCGATCTGCGGTTTATCCTGAACCCTCACAAAATGCGCTCTCCTATTCACCCGATCGATCACTTTCTGTGCCATTCTGGGGTTATCTTTATAAACTTCCCTCAGAAATTTGTCCGCATCAATAAACAGCCACTCCCAGTAGCTGACACTGTCTCCCGTAGAGGTTGTCGTATGGGGAAAGTTCTTCGGTACCACCGTAAACATATTTGCGTCAAAGGGTAGGTCTTCTTCTTTAAAAGTAACTGTGCCTTCTCCATAATAGCAAAAACCAACTTCCAGATGATTATGGAAATGCAGATAGTCAATCTCCCTTCCGTAATTCTGCACCCATTTATCCCCCAGAAGAGCAAGCACCGGACTTCCTTCCGGAATTTCATAATAACGGTATTCCATCTTTGGTTTTCTTTTTCTACCCATGTATACTGTCTCCTCTCTGAAGCTGTGCCTTCTTTTCCCCCCATACTGATATCCTCCTGTCTACACATCTATATCAAGTATAATGAATCCTGTGGATTTTGTCTATATACTTCACAGATACACCTTTTGTTTTCTGTATATTTGTTGGTATTGTTCACTCAGTTCCCGGTAACACGCTTCGTGATGCGCAGAATTTATTCCTCCCTGCCCTTCTTGGGATACTGTCAGGCACCAGGTTGCAAATACAAAGAAAAAATCCGTAAAACAACTGATTTCTGTTCAGAATTTTACGGATTTCTTCTTATCATATTATTTCTATAATTATTTCTGTATTTCTGATATTTTTACATTGACTTTCTGTCCGCGATCTCCGCCATCTTGGCATCGTTCAGACGGGTATCTCCGTGAACACGGCTGTAGGACAGGTATCCATTCATACGGTCGATCTTGGTCAGGTTTCTGGAACCGCAGACCGGGCAGACATCCATCTCCAGCTCCTGATGTCCGCAATCGTCGCAATATGCCAGCGATAGATTCACGCCCTCATAATACCCCAGATTCATCGCCCGACGGATCAGTGCTTTAATAGCATGTACATTGTAGGAAATCGGATATCTGACATACTGGATCTTACCACCGTTGCACAGTTCCCAGAATCTTCCTTCCAGATCCTGTTTTTGGATCGGGGTAATATCCTCGGTTACGTGGCAGTGGAAGCTGTTGCTTACATATGGACGGTCAGATACACCGCGCACGATGCCGTACATTTTCCGGAACTGTTCTACCTGCAGACCACACAGGCTCTCTGCCGGTGTTCCGTAGATCGCATACAGGATCTGATCTTCTTTTTTGTATACATTAATCTTATCATTAATATAACGAAGCACTTCCAGTGCAAATTCTCCGTCCTCGGCAATGGATTTGCCATTGTACAGTTCCTGCAGCTCGTTCAGTGCTGTGATACCGAAGGATGCTGTCATCGGACGAAGCAGCGGACGGATCTTATCGGATGGTTTCAGATGACCGCCATAGAAACCGCCCTCACAGTACGCCAGCGGGTTTGTGGAGGCACGCATCTCACCAAGATAATCATATGTTCTCTTATGCAGTCCACGGATCATCTCCAGATAGAAATCCAGAACTTCATAAAAATCTGTATTCTCTGCACGGGCTTTTGCCAGGATCATCGGAAGATGCAGGCTGACCGCACCGATGTTGAAACGGCCGACAAAGACAGGTACATCGTTTTCATCTGCCGGTTCCATACCGCCACGCTCATACCACGGACTTAAGAATGCACGGCACCCCATCGGGCTGATTACTTTTTTGTATTTTTTGTACATACTGGAAATATATCCCTGGCCACTCATGGACAGCCAGTCCGGATACATGGTTTTTGCAGAGCAGGCAACACCTGTCTCAAAGACATCTTCACATTCTTTTCCATCTCCATGGATCTCTTCGTCATACAGGAACACAATCTTCGGGAACAGTACCGGTTTTTTATGTCCGGCTTTTCCCTGTCCGCCCATATGGACCTTCAGCAGAGATTTTGAGATCATTTTTTCAAATCTTCCCGTTCCCAGTCCCAGTGTCACAGTAACAAACGGATAGTCGCCACGGGAGGAGCCAACGGTATTTAATTTATATTCAATTCCCTGCCATCCCTGATCGCAGTCACGGCAGACTTTTTCCCAGGCATACACACGACCCTTTTCTTCTCTTCCTTCCCAGGACGGATCGGAATATTTCAGGAATTCTTCATAATATTTGTTATAGCTTTTCTGTGCATACGGAGACAGGATCTTATCTACTTCCGGCACGGTAAATCCGCCGTACTGCTGAGCTGCGGTACTGAGGATAATATCCCCCATAACGTCAAATGCGGTATCCAGTGTCTTCGGCTCATTGTACCAGACATTTCCCATCTCAAATCCGCCACGCAGAACGGATCCCACATCGAACAGACAGCAGTTCATCGTATCCAGACGGGCAGACTGATCGTGAATATAGATATAACCGTCTTTGCATGCCTGCAGTTCGTTCCGGTTCATAAAGAATTTTCTGTATAATTCTTTGTTCAGTTCATTAAAGATCAGACTTCTCTTGGTTGCCACCAGCGCGCTGTCGGTATTGGCATTGCTTTTGTCACCGATATAACGAATGGACTGGCTTTTGGTATATACCTCATCCATCATGTGGATAAAGTCTACTTTATAGTTCCGGTAATCGCGGTAACTTTTTGCTACCGCAGGATTCACCTGTTCCAGGGCACCTTCCACAATGTTGTGCATATCCTGGATCAGGATTCCGCCTTTGCGCTCTTTTGACATCGCTTCTGCCCGATCAGTTGCATATTTACAGATAAAATTAATCTCATCATCGGTAAACCGATACATCACACGACCGGCTGACTTATTGACCGCACGCTTGATCTTACTGGCATCAAACTCCTCTTTGGTGCCGTCTTTCTTGATAATATATACCATTGTTTTCGCTCCTCACTACTATATATAGTATTTTTCTTTTATTTTAATCAACATATTGTAGACAACAGTATAGCACGGTTACCTACAAAAGGAAAGAGAAGAACCCTGAAAATTCTTCTCTTTTTTTATTTTATTTTTTATGCAACTTTTCCAATGCCTTTTATCTTTTCACATACCCGGTAGAAAAGTCGATGATATTGTGGAGGGTTTCTCCTTTTTCATAGCGTTCCAGATTTTTGATGGAAAGTTCCAGAATCTTTTCCAGCGTCTCCGGCAGTGCATATCCGCCGGACACATGTGGAGTAATGATACAATGGGGTGCATCCCACAGCGGATGATCTTCCGGCAGTGGTTCCGGATCTATGACATCAAGACCTGCTCCATAAATCGTTCCCTCTTGCAGGGCTTTCGCAAGAGCCAGACTGTCAATCGCAGTTCCGCGGCCTACATTTAACAGGATAGTATTCGCTTTCATCAGGTGCAGCTCTTTCTCACCGATGACACCTTTGGTATCATTGTATCCCGGAAGGCTCAGTGCCACGATATCTGCCTGTGGCAGAAGTTCCGGCAGTGCTTCCATTGTGTATTGCGCATCCACATATTCAGGCTTCGGTTTCCGGCTCTTTCTGATACCTGTCACATGCGCGCCCAGTGCTTTCATTTTTCTTGCAAATGTCGTTCCGATATCTCCAAGACCGATCACCAGGACATGGCTTCCCTCTGTAACCATCATATGGGTCTGTTTCTCCCAGTGGTGATCTTTTTGCTGGTTCTGGTAAATGTCCAGGCGTTTCTGGAGCGCAAACAGCATCGCGATCAGATGCTCGGAGATCGCCATTCCATACGCTCCGGTGGCATTGGTCAGCTGTGCCTGTTCCGGCAGGACACCCGGCACACAAAATCCTTCTGTTCCGGCGTTATTTAACTGTATCCAACGCAGATTCCGAGAATCTTTTAAAAATTCCGGTTTTACATTTCCGATAATAATATTTGCATCCTGCACCTGTTCTTTTGTCACTTCCGCTTCCAGGCAGTAAGTTGTCTTTGCGTCCGGTGCTGCATTTCTGATTCGTTCTTTATGTTCTTCTTTTACCGGAAGAACCACAAGTATTTTTTCCTGTTCCATCCCGTTTTCCGACCTTTCCAAACGTGTTCTGTCTACTACAGTAGCACAATTGATGTTAAGTTACAAGGCAGAATTGATCCTTACTGTGCATACGTGATATTCCGCGAGGTGTTTTGACATGGATATAGCAAAATCAATTGTTGTATTCGGAGGGTTTTCTGCTATAATATTACCATAATACCTGGGTAGACGGGTAAAGAGTTGTTGGTGTCTGCCGTGATTCTTAGCTGGATGCCTTTCAAATTTGAGGAGGATTGTTATGGAACATTTTATTATTCCGGAAAATTATCAGCCTGCATTGTCGCTTCACGATACACAGGTTGGTATTAAGACCGTAAAAGACTTTTTTCAGAAAACCCTTTCTGACCGCCTGAATCTGCTGCGTGTGTCCGCACCGCTTTTTGTAGATCCTTCATCCGGTCTGAACGATAATCTGAACGGCGTAGAACGCCCGGTTACCTTCGATATCAAGGAATCACCGGATCAGAAAGCTGAGATCGTACATTCTCTTGCAAAATGGAAACGTTATGCACTGAAAAAGTATGGTTTTGCACATGGGGAAGGGCTGTATACCGATATGGTTGCCATCCGTCGTGATGAAGATACCGACAATATCCATTCTATCTATGTGGATCAGTGGGACTGGGAAAAGATTATTACACGGGAAGAGCGTAATGTGGACACCTTAAAAGATGTTGTCCGCACCGTTTATTCTGCACTGAAGAAGACCGAAAAATATATGGCAATTCAGTATGATTATATCGAAGAGATTCTTCCGAAGGATATTTTCTTTATCACTTCCCAGGAACTTGAAGATATGTATCCTGGTCTTTCTCCTAAGGACCGGGAGTATAAGATTGTTAAGGAAAAGGGTGCTGTGTTTATCATGCAGATCGGTAAGATGCTGGCATCCGGCGAACCACACGACGGTCGTGCACCGGACTATGATGACTGGGAGCTGAACGGTGATATCATCGTTTATTATCCGGTTCTGGATATCGCTCTGGAGCTTTCTTCCATGGGTATCCGTGTGGATGCAGCTGCTCTGAAGCATCAGCTGGAGGTTTGTGGCTGTGAGGAACGTGCGGAACTGGATTTCCAGAGGGCTATTTTGAATGATGAACTGCCTTTTACGATCGGTGGCGGTATCGGACAGTCCCGTATCTGTATGTTTTATCTGCGGAAGGCTCATATCGGAGAGGTTCACTGTTCGTTATGGCCGGAGGAGACGGTGAAACTGGCGGAGGAGCATAATATTCCTCTGTTGTAATATAAGATTTGTAGATAGTTTTCTCACGGGGACGCGAGAGGGATCGGGGGTCCTGGGGGCAACAACTTGGGCAGGGCAACTTTGAACTAGCCGCTAACTTCGACTATATTCACGCGGGTCGGCTGACCCGCGCGAAAGTCTACGTAAGCGTCGGATTTCAAAGCTTGCCCTAACCGCCCAAAAAGTGTTGTTGCCCCCAGGACCCCCGATCCCTCTCGCTGTGTGTTGGCTGGGACTGAATTCTTTCTATTTGAAGGTTCTTCCAAATTAACCATTATACTTCGACTTTCAGGTTAATCTTTTAACCCTGTATATTTTCTGGCTATTGTTTTTACATTCTCTTGCCTTACTCATCTATCTGTTCTTATTTATCTTATCTGCATGATTTAATTCTTAATGTATCTTACTGTCTTTACACTTCAAAACAGAGATATGTACTTTTCTTGTACTACGTTCAAACCTATGCTCTATTTATTTTCTTCCAACCCCCTTCTCCACACATCCTCACTTCCCCTTTGCTAACGCTCAGGGAGCGGCTGGAGTTTCTTGTCCGGGCAACACTTTGTGGGCGGTTAGGGGAAGCTTTGAAATCCAGCCCTTACGGAGACTTAGGCTCGAGCGCTCTCGCGAGAGTCTTAGTCGCAGTTAGGGATTAGTTCAAAGTTCCCCTGCCCACGTTGCCCGGACAAGAAACTCCAGCCGCTCCCGTCCGCTTTAGCACCATCTATTCTTTTTTACAGTTCAATCTCCCCATCAAACACAACCGCTGCCGGTCCGGTCATGTATACCAGGTTTTCTTTCCGATCCCAGTAAATCTTCAGATCCCCGCCGAGCAGTTTCACTGTCACTTCCTCTTCTTTCACATATCCGTTCAGAATCGAAGCCACAGCTACCGCACAGGCACCTGTTCCACATGCCAGTGTTTCGCCGGAACCACGTTCCCATACGCGCATTTCTACGGTATGATCATCCAGCACTTTCACAAATTCTGTATTTACCCTGTCAGGGAAAGCCGGGTTAAACTCAAACTTCGGGCCGATCTTTTCGATGTCTAATCCTTTTACATCATCAATGTATGTAATCGCATGTGGGTTACCCATTGATACGCCGGTGATGCGATATTCTTTTCCGTCTACCAGAAGGGGTTCATTGATCACCTGCTCTTTTTCGGAAACTACCGGGATTTTTTTGGCTTCGAGGATCGGTGCGCCCATATTGACTTTTACCAGTGCCACTTTCCCGTTTTCCACAGTCAGATCCAGATACTTGATGCCACTTGCCGTCTCCACAGAGATAGATGTTTTGTCTGTCAGACCGTAATCGTATACGTATTTTGCCACACAGCGGATTCCGTTTCCGCACATCGCTCCACGGGAACCGTCTGCGTTGTACATATCCATCTGAAAATCTGCCACCTCGGATGGTTTGATCAGAATCAGTCCGTCAGAACCGATTCCGAAATGACGGTCACTGACTTTGATCGCTGCTTCCCCGGGATCTTCCACCTTTTCCTTAAAACAGTTTACATATACATAATCATTTCCGATACCCTGCATTTTCGTAAATTTCATAGAATTTCCTCACTTTCTGCTGCCACTTATATTGTCTGTTTGTAACTGCTAGAGCGTGTCTGAAAAAGGCTTTTCGTGAGCTGCGAGTCCCAGTTTGTGGGAGATTTTATCCGAATGAGGGCGGCGTAGCGGGCTACGGCAACCGAATGAGGGTAAAATATACCGCAAAGTGGGGCTTGCAGATTGCGGAAATGATTTTTCAGACACGCTCTAAGATACTGAACCGTTATATCTATTTTATTTACAGTTACCTCATTCCTATTAGAATTATGCTCATTATAGCGTATTCCTACCTTTTTGGGAAGTCCGCGTTGACAAACCGGGAAGCAATCCATTACAATCTTAATAGAGTTTTTATAATTTTACCATTTAATCATAGGAGGGAAACAAACCATGGAAAAACTCTTTAAACTGAAAGAGCATAACACCACGGTAAAAACAGAAGTGATGGCCGGTATTACCACATTTCTTACCATGGCGTATATACTCGCAGTTAACCCTAACATGTTAAGCGCTTCAGGAATGGACAGCGGAGCCGTCTTCACAGCTACCGCACTGGCCTCTGCACTGGCGACCTTTATTATGGCGTTCTGGGCAAACTATCCGATCGCACTGTCTGCAGGTATGGGGCTGAATGCTTACTTTGCTTATACAGTATGTCTTGGACAGCTGCAGGGAATCGATGATCCCTGGAAGATCGCACTGGCTGCTGTACTGGTAGAGGGTATCATTTTCATTATTCTTTCATTTTTCAAATTGCGTGAAACGATCGTCAACGCAATCCCTGAGAACCTGAAATACGGTATTACATCCGGTATCGGTCTGTTTATCGCATTTGTTGGTCTGAAGGGTGCCGGTGTTGTCGTATCTGATGACTCCACACTGGTTGCACTCGGTAACTTCGGAAGACCGGAAGTTGCTCTGTGTCTGATTGGTATCCTGGTGATTGCTGTGATGAATCACTATAATGTAAAAGGATCTATTCTCTGGGGTATCCTTATTACCTGGATCCTGGGTATCATCGCTCAGTTGACAGGCTGGTATGTAGTAGATCCGGATGCTGGTGCAGCCTCTCTGATTCCGTCTCTGAGTGCTTCTTCCTTCATCCCGCCGTCCATCTCATCAACTTTCTGCAAATTTGATTTTGCATGGATCGGTTCTCATGTATCTGAGTTCGTTGTTATCGTATTCTCATTCCTGTTTGTAGATATGTTCGATACCATCGGTACTGTTATCGGTGTTGCCGAAAAAGCAGATCTGCTGGATGAGGACGGTAATCTTCCTCGCGTAGGCCGTGTCCTGATGGCAGATGCGATCGGTACGGTAGCAGGTTCTATGCTGGGTACTTCCACCGTTACCAGTTTCGTAGAGTCCAGTTCCGGTGTTGCGGAAGGCGGAAAAACCGGTCTGACTGCTATGACAACCGGTATCCTGTTTTTGGTTGCACTGTTCCTGTCGCCGATCTTCCTGGCTATTCCAAGCTTTGCCACAGCTCCGGCTCTGGTAATCGTTGGTTTCTTTATGGCTTCTTCCATCAAGAAAATGGAATTTGACGGTGATCTGGCAGATGCTGTCGGCGGATATCTGGCATTCCTGATGATGCCTCTTACGTATTCTATCGCAAACGGTATCATGTTCGGTGTTCTGGCATGGTTCATCATTAAAGTATGCACCGGTCAGCTGAAAAAGATCCATCCTGTTATGTATATCGTATGTGCACTGTTTATTATCCGTGTAATTACAATTATTATTTAATTCGGAAATGTTATAAACAACATAAAAAATGTGCCCCGGAGGACCATATCAGAATCCTCCGGGGCATATTTTTCTTTCACAATAATGTCTGTTTTATTTTTCTGCTTCCATACGAAGAAGGGTGATGTGCGCCGGATTCTCGTAATCTTTCTCATATCCGTTATCGTTGTAGTACTCGTACTCAGCAACATTTTCTACAAAACCGATGCACTCCGGATGATCAAAGTCTACTTCGTCCACACACTGTCCACCTGTTGCCATCGGAATCAGGTGATCCGGACGGATGAAGAAGATCACATCAGTCAGGGCTACCTCCACATAATGATCCCCCTTCTCCAAGATCTCTTCTTCTTTTGTTCCATCTTCTTTAAACCGAACCAGTTTCATACGCTCCGGCAGATAAACGTAACGGCCTTCGGCGTTCTGCTCATATACCGGTGCAATCATCATGCCATCACCCAGTAACATCTGATCTTCTACTTTGACCGCACGTCTGTCTTCCGGATAATCGAAAGCCAGCGGACGGAACATCATCTCGTCTCTCAGAACGGCTTTCATGTATTCGCTGTACAGATATGGCAGTAATTTATAACGCATGCCGATGATATGACGGAATCCATCGATTTTTTCAAAACGATATGCTTCCTGTACACGGGTTCCCATAGCGGAATGGTTTCTCATCAATGGAGTGAAGATTCCCAGTTCCAGCCATCTCAGTACCAGATCTTCTGTAGTATCTACACCGAATCCACCAAGGTCAGCTCCTGTATACAGGAAACCGCACATATTCAGGGACGGCATCATTTTCAGATTCAGCAGAATGTGTGACCACCAGGACTTGTTATCTCCCTGCCAGATTCCTCCGTAACGGTGCATTCCGATATAGGAAGAACGGGAGAACATCAGGATACGTTTGTCTGGTTCCAGACGCTCAAAAGCTTCTCCTGCCGCACGGGTCATATTATATCCAAACAGGTTATGTACTCTGTCGTGGCGGATCTTTTCCCCGTTCATATTATGATAAAACACTTTGTAGTCTTCGGTATTATTAGACAGGCTGTGTACCAGGCCGTTGAACTCGTAATATTTGTCCATATCCAGATTCTGCCCTTTGAATCGATCCAGTTCTTCCAGAACGTCTTTCAGACGGTCTTCGGTATAGAAGATTGCCGGCTCATTCATATCGTTCCAGAATCCTTCCACGCCCTGGTCCAACAGAAACTGATATTTATTTCCAAACCATTCTCTCGCTTCTTTATTCAGCATATCCGGGAACAGTGCTTTTCCGGGCCATACAGCTGCAACAAACGGAGAACCATCCTCTTTCTTACAGAAGTATCCTTTTTCCAGACCTTCTTCGTACACATCATATCCTTCTTCCTGTTTTACACCGGCATCGATGATCGGAACCAGATGGATATGTTCTTTTTTCATTTCTTCGTTAAATGCCGCAAAATCCGGGAAGGCCTCGTTATTCAGGGTAAAGTCTTTGTATCTTTCCATATAGTCGATATCCAGATACACACTATCCAGCGGAATGTTCAGTTCTCTGTGTTTTTTTACGACCTCACGAACTTCGTCCGCACTCATGTAACTCCAGCGACTCTGACCATAACCAAATGCCCATTTTGGAGCAATGTAGCTGCGGCCAACCAGATGACGGAACTGTTTTACGATATCTTTGATATCCTCACCTGTAATAATATAGACATCCAGATTCCAGTCAGATGCTGTGATCACCAGCTCTTCTGAACAGGTATATCCCACATCAAAACGAATAATTCCCGGATAATCCACAAAAATACCAAAGGTTTCTTTGCCGTCTACTACCAGGAAGTTGTGTGCACCATACAGGGAATGACGGTCTTCTTTGTGATCCGGTTCATCACTGCATTTGCTCTCATAGTACCAGCCCCTTTTGTTGATTCCACGAACATTTTCTCCCAGTCCATAAATCTGATCTTTGTCTTCCATGGTATAAGACAGAGTCATCGCCTGCTCATCCACAGTAAAATAAGGCAGTGCGCTGTTTTCCTGTTCCGGTTTGTTTAACACGGCTTCTGTTTCAATCACGTTTCCATACACGTATCTGCGAATCATAGTTTTCTTACCTCCATAAATCTTTAGTGCTATCCCGATAACGTTCCCGCATCTTTGCTGCTGTTTCGTTACCTCTCTTTTTCTTTAGTATACAGGATATTCCATGAAAAAAAATGCTTTATTTTAACTGAAAATTGCTTTATTTTGACTTTTCCGGAATCTGTCTTCCATCTGTTGTCATCCGATAGCAATCTTTGTAAACCATCTGTGACACCGTTACCGCCTTATATCCCTCCTCTTTCAGCCGGGGATGCAGCAGCTTCACCATTTCTCCGGTATTTTCTCCTTCCCCATGGAAGCGGAGAATCTCACCATCCCGGATCCTACAGGACTGCAGCAGCTGCCTGACAAGTTCACCGGCTTCATAATCTTTCCAGTCCATACTGTCGACACTCCATGCCACAGGATAGCTTCCGCAGGCATATATCGTCCGGAGTACTTCATTATTATATTCCCCGCCGGGAATACGGAAAAATACACATGGCTCCTCTGTAACTGTTCCAATCGTCTCCCTGACCTTCCGAAGTTCCTTCCTGCACGCTTTCGCCGTCATCTGTTCCACGCATACCGCCTGTTCACCCAATCCCTGTATCTCATGGCCCTGCTGACAGATCTGTATTGCCAGACTTCTGTGGTTCTCGATCCAAGACGGAGTAGCAAAAAATGTGGCCGGAATTTCCTGCTGCTGCAGAATCTGTAGCATCTGTTCTACCTGCCCCTTCCCTGTTTGCGTTCCACGCAGTTCAAAGGTATAAGCTATCTGCTTTTTCCCTGTTTCTACAGAACAGATCGGCCGCTCCTGTCCGTTCACACTGGTACTTGCCGTGACAACCTTTTTCCCCACTTGTGCCCAGTAAAAAACGGACAGTCCGGTGATCAGCACAAGTGCAAGAACCCCAACACCCCACATTCCCTTTTTCATGTTTTTCACCCATTTCCCGGCATTCTCTCTTTACTATATGGACACAGGAGGCGTTGTATGACTCTGTTATTCTCGTAAACCATTCCTTGATCCGGTGAAGTTATCTTGATGATTCCAGCAGTCATCAGGAGTTCCTATAAGCACAGCATATCATTCGTTGTCCGCAGAAATTGAAAAAAGCTGTCTCCGGACATTCATCCGTGACAGCCTGTTATCCATTTTTTTATTTAACTCACGATATTTCCCACCAGTACATAGGATACAACGTACATGATCACCGTTGCCATGGCAATTCCACAAAGAATAGCCAGTGAGGATTTTTTAATATCGATGCCGAGCAGGGACGCAATCAGAGCACCCGTCCATGCGCCGGTTCCCGGAAGAGGTATTCCCACAAATAACACCAGCCCCCAGAATTCATATTGCTGGATCTTTTCACTTCTTCCCATCGCCCGGTTTTCCAGTTTTTCAATCAGTCCTCGGAAGCATTTTATTTTTTTCATCCACTGGAAGATCTTCTTGATAAACAGCAGGATAAACGGAATGGGTAAAATATTTCCGATAATGCAGATCGGGATCGCCTGCACAGCGGATACTTTCAGAAGTGAACTGGCAAGCAGTCCCCCTCGCAGTTCCAGAAGCGGCATCATCGAAATCAGAAAAACGACTGCTTTCTCCGATATATAAGGTCCTAAAGTTGTGGCAAACCATGTAACAAGTGATTCCATATATTTCTCCTATTTTTTATATTTTTTTAAAAATTCAATCAGTTTTTCCATATCTTCCTGTGTTCCAATGGTGATACGCAGATAATTGGCAATTCTCGGTTTGTTAAAGTAACGAACGATGATATTGGCTTCCCGAAGCGCTGCAAACAGATCTGCTGCCGGAATCTCCGGATGAGAGGCAAAGATAAAGTTCGCTTTGGAATCTCCGAAGACAAATCCAAGTTTTGCCAGTTCCTTCTTGGTCCATTCTCTGGTCTCCACCACTTTATGCACTGTTTCCTCAAAATATGCTCTGTCAGCGATCGCAGCTGCCCCGAGCGCCAGAGTGGTCTGATCCATGGTATAGGAATTGAAAGAATATTTCACATCGTTCAAGTATTTGATCAGTACCGGATTACCCATGGCATAGCCGATACGCATACCTGCCATTCCCCTGGATTTGGAAAAGGTCTGAACCACCAGAAGGTTATCGTACTTTTCGATCAAAGGCAGAGCAGATGCCGCACCAAAGTCCACATAAGCTTCATCCACAACTACGATCACATCCGGGTTGGCTTTGATGATTGCTTCCACATCCTGCATGCCAAGTTCCACACCGGTCGGTGCGTTTGGATTCGGGAAAATAATTCCTCCGTTTTCCCGGAAATAGTCTTCTTTCCGGATCGTAAAATCATCGGTCAGCGGAACCGTCTCATAGGGGATCCGGAGCATATCTGCCCACACATCATAAAAAGAATAGGTGATATCCGGGAACAAAATTGGCTTTTTGGAATTAAAAAATGTCATAAAAATCATTGCCAGCACATCGTCAGAACCTACGCCCACAAACACCTGGTCTTCCTGCAGCTGATAAAAATCAGCGATGCCTTTCACCAGCACGGAAGCTGCCGGATCCGGATACAGCCGCATACAGTCCACATCGATCCCTTTCAGTGCCTCTGCCACCTTCGGTGACGGCGGATATGGGTTCTCATTGGTGTTCAGTTTGATCAGATTTTGTACTTTTGGCTGTTCGCCCGGTACGTAGGGAACTACTTTCCGGACATTCTTTTCCCATGTTTTCATCGGTATCTCCTCATTCTTTCCTGCATCTGTGTTGGACTGCCTGCTTCGCGTCCTCTACACATTTTTACGCACTACTGTGTATTATAAATATATTCAACACTTTAGTCAACGGAAGATATACACTAAAAAAGGTCCACCGGACCTTTTTGTCGTATGCTTGGCAACAGAAAATGACCGGCAGCTCTTCGCATACCGGTCATAATATGATATCAAAATTGCATATTGTACAATCCGGCATAGATACCACCCTGAGCCAGCAGACTCTTATGGGTTCCCTCTTCTGCAATACCGTCTTCTGTCAATACCAGGATTCTCTGTGCGTTTCGAATCGTCGATAACCGATGGGCGATCACAAACGTGGTTCTGTCTTTGGCAAGCATTTCCAGAGAATGCTGCACAATCTTTTCACTCTCGTTATCCAGTGCCGAAGTCGCTTCATCAAAAATCAGAACCGGTGGGTTCTTTAAGAATACCCGGGCGATGGAAAGTCGTTGCTTCTGACCACCGGAAAGCTTTACACCTCGCTGTCCGATATCCGTATGATACCCCTCCGGCAAGCTCATGATGAATTCATGGGCATTTGCCGCCATGGCTGCATTGACCACTTCTTCATCGGTAGCTTCCGGTTTTCCGTAACGGATATTTTCCAGGATCGTTCCGGCAAACAGATAGACATCCTGCTGCACGATACCGATCTGTTTTCGCAGATCTTTTAGTTTCACATCTCGGATATCGATGCCATCCAACAAAACAGCCCCTCCGGTTACATCATAGAATCGGGGAATCAGGGAACACAGAGTTGTTTTTCCTGCACCGCTGCTTCCGACTAACGCTACATATTCTCCCGGCTTCACATCCAGATTCACATGAGACAGTACATTTTCTTTATTTTCACTGTAATGGAACGATACATCCTCAAACTGAATCTCTCCCTTCACCCGATCCAGAGACTGTGCATCCTCTTTGTCTTTGATATCCGGTGCGATACTCATAATCTCCAGAAAACGTTCGTAACCGCTGTAACCGTTCTGGAACTGTTCCGTGAAGTTTACCAGCTTTTTCACCGGTTCGGTGAAGTTATTAATATATAGAAGAAATGTCACCAGATCCGCTGTGGACAGTTCCCCTTTCATCATCAGCCATGCACCCATCAGCAGGGATCCAACCGTGATCAATGTGGAGAATACTCCCATCCCGGAATTGTAAGAGCCCATAAACCGATATGTCTTTTTCTTCGATGCCACAAACCGGCTGTTTCCTTCCTCGAACTTGTCCATCTCGGTTTCTTCATTGCTGAAAGATTTAACTACACGGATACCGGAAAGACTGTCCTCAATCTGGCTGTTAATATCTGCGATTCTGGCACGGTTCTCCCGGAATGCTCCACGCATCCGGTTATTCATCCCTACCGCATACAGCAACATGATCACCACAAAACCGATCGCAACTAACGCCAGTTTTGCATTGATCATCAACAGGATAATAAATGCTCCCACAAGCTTGATCGTGGAGATGACCACATCTTCCGGTCCATGATGCAACAGTTCTGTGATATCAAACAGGTCACTGGTGATTCTTGAGAGCAGATGTCCCACTTTCTGATTATCGAAAAATGCAAAGGACAGCTTCTGGTAATGTCCGAAGATCTCATTTCGCATATCGTGTTCGATCTTCGCACCCATCACATGACCATAATACCCGATAAAATAGTTACAGTATCCTTCTACGATCACCAGCAGCACCATAAAAATCCCCAGCCGGATAATGGTCGAGGATGCTTCCTCAATGGGAAGCAACACAACAGTTCCCGTAATATACCGCACCATCAGCGGAATCACAAGGGTAATGGCTGCCCCGACCATCGCGAACACCATATCCGCCAGGAACAGCCCCTTATACGGTTTGTAATACGCCGACAGTTTTTTCTTTTCGTTCTCCATATTTTTTCCTCCCATAGTTTCTGCTATACTTTTTCATTCCATGACATTTAGTATAGTAGTACCTTCCGGAAAGTGCAATGTAGAATCTTGTATACTTTTTCTTTTATTCCGAAATTGTAACTGTTCAGTACCTTCACAGTTACGAGTCAAAATGCATTTAAAATCACCTTCGGTGATGGCATTTTGACTTGTATGTCTCGGGATTTTGGCATATTCATGCCAAAACACCTCGCGGAATACTACCTACTGAATAGTTACCCGAAATTTTCAAAAAACTACATCAGGTATATAAAATAAGCCAGATAGGCTATCAGCATCACAATACCCGCCGGTCTGGTCAGTGCCCGTTTTCTCCAGATACAGACCCATAACAAAAGCCCGGCTCCCAGCGCTATCACCGTATCGATGCCAAATCCCGGGAGAAACTCCACCGGAACAATCAGTGCTGCCGTACCTACCACGAATAAAATATTGAAAATATTGCTTCCCACGATATTTCCGATGGCAATGTCTGCTTTTCCTTTCCGCGCTGCCGACACCGAAGTAAACAGTTCCGGAAGGGATGTTCCAAGTGCCACCACCGTAAGACCGATCACACGCTCACTGATTCCCAGCACCCTTGCAATTGCTGTTGCCGCATCTACGGTAACATCACTTCCCCAGACCACCAGCAGCAGTCCCAGTACCGTTGCAAAAAGCAATTTCCACATCGGTTTTGCTTCCTCCGCGACCACTTCTTCTTTGTTCTTTTTTGCACAATAAAACAGATATCCCAGATAAAGTAAGAATGCCACCCAGAGGATAACACCTTCGCTGAGTGTAATCTGATTTCCGCTTTTTCCCAGTACCAGTAACAGAACCGTAATTATCATCATATAAGGAATCTCGATCCATATCGTAGATTTCTGTACCGCCACCGTTGTGATCACCGCAGTAATACCAAGAATGATCAGAATATTCAAAATATTGCTCCCCACAATGTTTCCGATCGTAATTCCCGCGTTCCCTTTTAAGGCTGAGTTGATACTCACTGCAGCCTCCGGCATACTTGTTCCCATAGCCACAATGGTCAATCCGACTACCAACTGGGGAATCCCGAATCGTTCTGCAATTCCCGATGCTCCATCCACAAACCAGTCAGCACCTTTCACCAACATTAAAAAGCCCAACGCCAGCAACAACACCTGTAAAATCATTTCCATTCTCTTTCCCTCCTGCTTTCCGTGTGCCCTGGAAATGTCCGGTTCTTTGTCGGCGTGTAACTGTTCAGTACCTTCACAGTTACGAGCCAAAATGCATTTAAAATCACCTTCGGTGATGGCATTTTGGCTTGTATGTCTCGGGATTTTGGCATATTCATGCCAAAACACCTCGCGGGATACTACCTACTGAATAGTTATGTCGACGTTTCTTTTTATATACAGAAAAAGAACGAGACTTCCACCGCACACAAATAATGCGATAAAAGTCTCGTTCTTCTTTCAGTGGATCCCCCGGTCTTTCGACGTGATGACGAGGCATCCAACACCTGACTGGTGTGAACTACTCCCTGTTATCTTCTATTAGAATATCAAAGGATAACTTGATATGTCAATCAGAATAATTCAATATTTTATATTATTTAATTATTTCAAAACCATGCTCCAGATCAGCGATGATATCGTCGATGTTTTCTGTACCGATGGACAGACGTACGGTGCTTGGTGTGATACCGCCTTCACGCAGTTCCTCTTCATCCATCTGAGAATGGGTGGTGGATGCCGGATGGATAACCAGAGATTTTACGTCTGCTACGTTAGCCAGCAGTGAGAATAATTCCAGAGATTCTGTGAATTTCTGTGCTTTCTCCTGTCCGCCTTTTACTTCAAAAGTAAAGATGGAAGCGGCTCCGTTCGGGAAATATTTGTTATACAGATCCAGCTGATGGCCTTCTGCCAGAGATGGATGGTTCACTTTTTCTACCTGTGGATGGTTCTTCAGGAATTCAACAACCTTCAGAGCGTTTTCCACATGACGTTCTACACGAAGAGACAGTGTCTCCAGTCCCTGCAGAAGCAGGAAAGAGTTAAATGGAGAAATAGTAGCTCCCTGATCTCTCATCAGAGTAGTACGGATCTTCATTACATAAGCGATGTTTCCGCATGCTTCGCTGAATACAACACCATGGTAAGATGGGTTTGGTTTTGTGATTCCCGGGAACTTGTCGTTCTGGGTCCAGTCGAATTTACCACCGTCAACGATGACACCACCCATTACGCTTCCGTGTCCACCCATGAACTTGGTTGCAGAATGTACTACGATATCTGCGCCATGCTCCAGTGGACGAAGCAGGAACGGTGTAGCAAATGTGCTGTCTACGATCAGCGGAATACCGTTTTCATGAGCGATTGCGGATACTGCTTCCAGATCCAGAACATCGGAGTTCGGGTTACCCAGTGTCTCACCATACAGAAGTTTGGTGTTTGGCTGGATGGCTTTACGGAAGTTCTCCGGATCAGAAGGATCTACGAATGTTACGGAGATTCCCTGCTCTTTTAAGGTATTTGCAAACAGGTTGTATGTTCCACCATAAACGTGTGCGGAAGATACGATATGATCCCCTGCTGTTGCAATATTCTGTACTGCGTATGTGATGGCTGCGGAACCGGTTGCTGTAGCCAGAGCCGCTGCACCGCCTTCCAGAGCTGCTACTCTCTCTTCGAAAACAGAGCTTGTCGGGTTCATCAGACGGGAATAAATGTTACCGCCTTCTGTCAGTCCGAAACGTCCTGCTGCCTGTGCGGAATCTTTGAATACATAAGATGTTGTTGCGTAGATCGGCACTGCTCTCGCATCTGTAGCCGGGTCCGGATGTTCCTGTCCTGCATGTACCTGTAAAGTTTCAAATTTGTAATTCTTGCTCATAGTCTTTTCTCCTCTTATTCTTTCTGTAATATCGAATCCCTCTTGGGGCATTAGTTTCACTTTTTACTTTTTACTTTTTCTTCCGCTCTTCGGACTGCTGTTCGCCGGATCCGCTGCGGAATCTCTGACGGTCACACTTTTGTGCTTCACATTCGTCCAAATCTGTAATTGTGGCGGACTAAAAAGGGTAATCTCTCTTTCATTTCCCTATTCCCTACCTCTCTGGTATGTTTATGAGCATATATTACCACCATATTCCCCCCAAGTCAATAGGTTTTTACATTTTTTCCTCATTTTCTCCCTGCATAACGTTATTCCTTGACAAGTACTTCGACCATTCGCTATAATGAAACAGAGAACTCAAACGAACACATGGCTTTCGCATGAAAACGCCCCGCGGGATACCCTGCGTGAGTACAGACTCGTATTCTTTCCATGGATACGGGCTTTTTTTATACGTTCAGTCTTACGAAAACAGAGGTGACAACTATGATGTATGATGTAATTATTGTGGGAGCCGGTCCCGGCGGAATCTTTTCTGCCTATGAACTGGTTCAGAAAAAACCGGGGTTGAAAATTGCTGTATTTGAGGCAGGTAATCCGTTAAGCAAACGCCACTGCCCCATCGACGGTGAAAAAGTAAAAACCTGTATCGGCTGCAAAACCTGCGCGATCATGAGCGGTTTCGGCGGCGCCGGTGCATTTTCCGATGGAAAATACAATATCACCAACGACTTCGGTGGAACTCTTTACGAACATATCGGCAAAAAGACCGCTCTGGATCTGATGAAATACGTGGATGAGATCAACGTCTCCCACGGCGGTGAAAATACCCGTATGTTCTCCACAGCCGGAACCAAATTCAAAAAGCTGTGTATCCAGAACAAGCTGAAACTGCTGGATGCTTCTGTCCGTCATCTGGGAACGGATATCAACTATGTGGTTCTGGAAAATCTGTACAATGAACTGAAAGAGCAGGTGGATTTCTTCTTCCTGACTCCTGTAACTTCTGTCGAATATAACGATTCCATGTACACCCTGCATTATGGCAAAGATGAGACTGCCACCTGTAAACAGTGTATCATCTCTGTCGGTCGAAGCGGCAGCAAATGGATGGAAACTGTCTGTAAGGATCTGCAGATTCCTACAAAGTCCAACCGTGTCGATCTGGGCGTCCGTGTCGAACTCCCGGCCGTTGTCTTCTCCCATCTCACCGATGAGCTGTATGAGAGCAAGATCGTATACCGCACCGAGAAGTTCGAGGATAATGTCCGTACCTTCTGTATGAATCCCAACGGCATCGTGGTAAATGAGAATACGAACGGCATCATAACCGCAAACGGTCACAGCTACGAAGATCCGGCAAAATACACAGAAAACACGAACTTCGCCCTGCTGGTATCCAAACACTTCTCCGAGCCATTCAAAGACAGTAACGGATACGGCGAGAGTATCGCCCGTCTCTCCAATATGCTGGGTGGCGGCGTGATCGTACAGCGTTTCGGTGATCTGGTACGTGGCCGACGCAGTACCGTCAACCGTATCGAAGAAGGTCTGGTTCGCCCGACCCTGTCCGCTACTCCCGGAGATCTGAGTCTGGTTCTGCCAAAACGTATCCTGGACGGTATCATCGAGATGATCTACGCCCTGGATAAGATCGCACCTGGTACGGCAAATGACGATACCCTGCTGTACGGTGTCGAAGTAAAATTCTATAATATGGAAGTGGATATCGATGAGAATCTGGAAAGCCCGTACAAAGGGCTCTATATCATCGGTGACGGAAGCGGCGTTACCCACTCCCTGTCCCATGCATCTGCCAGCGGCGTGTATGTGGCAAGAAGAATCGCGGAAACTTTATAAACTGTTGTTTACTCGCATCATGAAAATGGATTTACCAAACCAATGATTGCTATGTAATGTAATGAAAGAGAGTCATGTTCCGGTAAAGTGTGCCGGGACATGGCTTTTCTGTAATCTTTTGTAACTGTTCACTGAACAGTTACAAAATCCTAGAGCGTGTCTGAAAAAGGCTCTAGCATACTTTTTATTCTATACGGAGGTTTTTATGACACACAACATAATTCATACTCCACGCAAAACCAATACATTGAGAAAATCCTGTAACCGCCTCTTTCAAAGACCTTCCCACAGAACTTCTTTATCCGAAACCGGCTCACGAAGTCTCACTTTGGAACTTTCCGTGCAGCGACCGGAGGGCGCTTCCTGCGGCGGTAACCAGACCTGGTTTTCCTCCCCTTCGATCCGCGGATACGGCTGTGGTCTGATCGCGGCGCATGATCTGCTGTGGTATCTGGAGCGGAAAGAATCTCTGACCGCGCAGGCAAGCCGCCATCGTTCCGGAAAACGGCTGACCGATAATTCCTGTTCCTGGGAAGACTATGAGCGATCGGTAAAAAAACTGCATCACCTCTTTCCGATTCTTCCCCGTCTCGGAATCAACGGTCTGATGCTCTCCACAGGACTGAATCTGGCTTTCTTACTCCGCCGCCTCCCTTACCGTGCCTGCTGGCATATCGGATATCGGAATACCGGCAAAGAGATCGGTTATCTGCTCCGTCAGGATATCCCGGTCATCTTATCCATCGGCGGTAACTTCCCGCTGATCTGGAAAAAAGACCGGCTTCCTCTGTACAGGAAAACCGGTGATGGAGTTTACATAAAATTTTCTTCCACCCGTGCACACTATGTGACTGTTACCGGCATCGAACACGGATGGCTGCGGATCAGCAGCTGGGGGCAGGAATGGTATATCAACTGGAAAGAGTACCGGAACTTTGCATGGACAAAAAGCTGCCCGCTGTTTTCCAATATCTGCTACATTACCAGAAAATACTAATTATTTTACACACAGGAGGATACTATATGAAATTACTGATCGTCCGTCACGGAGATCCCGATTATACCATCGACTCCCTGACGCCAAAAGGATGGAAAGAAGTGGATTATCTTTCCGAAAAACTTGCAAAACTGGATGTGAAAGCCTTTTATGTCTCTCCCCTCGGAAGAGCCAGAGACACCGCATCCCTGACCTTAAAGAAAATGAACCGCACCGCCACCGAAGAACCTTGGCTTCGCGAATTTGATGCACCGATCCACCGCCCGGATGTCCCGGAAAAGGAAATGGTCTCCTGGGACTGGCTACCACAGGACTGGACCGCAGAACCTCGTTTTTACCTGCCGGATGAATGGTGGAAAGTTCCTGTGATGATGGATGGACATGTCAAAGAAGAATATGACTGGGTAACCTCAAACTTTGATGCCCTGCTTGCCAGCCATGGATATGTCCGCGATGGTCTTACCTACCGTGTTGAGGAAGCAAACAACGATACCATTGTCTTCTTCTGCCATTTTGGTCTGGAATGTGTGCTGTTAAGTCACCTGCTGCACATTTCCCCAATGGTTTTATGGCACGGCACCTGCGCCGCTCCAAGTTCCGTCACAACTCTTATCACTGAGGAGCGCCGCCCGGGGATCGCATGTTTCCGTATGAGTTCTTTCGGAGATATTTCTCACCTGTATGTAAAAGATGAGCCACCGGCATTTACAGCGCGGTTTTGTGAGTGTTATGACAATGAGGATGAGAGACACGATTAATTGCTATCCGGATGTACTAGAGCGTGTTTGAAAAATAAAAATTGCACAAAACGCATGTTTCATTTCCCTTTTTCATGATAAAATAAAGAAAAA
>CAKRLG010000020.1 GCA_934359255.1 uncultured Ruminococcus sp. | reverse complement strand
GGGATATTAGCTCAGTTGGTAGAGCACTTGACTTTTAATCAAGTTGTCCGGGGTTCGAATCCCCGATGTCTCATTGGACAAGCCTAGTGCTTGTCCTTTTTCATTTTATGTGCAGACCAAATACACAGGCGGTTATGGCGGAATTGGCAGACGCGCTGGTTTTAGGTGCCAGTGGGCAACCGTGTGGGTTCGAGTCCCACTAACCGCATTTTATAGAAATTGCTGATGTTCATATCTTAGATTCTCATTAATTTCCCAGATAATAAAACATGATAGAAAAATGAAAAGGAGGCCATTGTATGATGAAAGAAAGAAAATGGCTGGCGGATCTTGCAGGGGAAATTTTCCTAGGTAAAGCAGAGGCATAAGTTGACAAAACGCAGACACGATGGTAGGCTAGAACCATCTCAGGTGTCAGATCGGACATATAGAAAGGAATCATGCGATGAGAGAAAAATACGAATCATTATCAGCCGGAGAACTTCGGGAAGTAGCCAAAGCAAGGGGATTGAAAGGAATCTCTGCTCTGAGAAAAGAGGAACTGGTACAGCGGATGCTGGATGAGGATGCGAAAGAGCAGGAAAAACAGCAGGAAAAACAGATCGAGGATAAAAAAGCAGAATTTGGGCAGCTGGACAGTGGAATCGAGGCAAACGGTATTCTGGAAGTGCTTACTGACGGTTATGGATTCATCCGCAGTGATAATTATATGCCGGGTGAGAATGATGTGTATGTATCCCCTTCACAGATCCGCCGCTTTAATCTGAAAACGGGAGATATTGTACGGGGAAGTACAAGAGTAAGAAAAGAAAATGAAAAGTTTGGAGCGCTGCTGTATGTGACTTCTATCAACGGCATGTCACCGAATGAAAATACGAAGCGATATAGCTTTGAAGATATGACCCCGATTTTTCCGGATTCCCGTCTTCGCCTGGAACGCCCAGGCGGAAGTATGGCGATGCGGATCGTAGATCTGATCAGTCCGATCGGAAAAGGTCAGAGAGGTATGATCGTATCTCCGCCGAAGGCAGGTAAAACGACCCTGTTAAAAGAGGCAGCACAGTCCATTCTTCGAAACAGCCCGGATATGCATCTGATCATTCTTCTGATCGATGAACGCCCGGAGGAAGTAACGGATATCAGGGAAGCAATTCGCGGAGACAATGTGGAAGTCATCTATTCTACGTTTGATGAGCAGCCGGAGCATCACAAACGGGTATCTGAGATGACTATTGAACGGGCAAAACGTCTGGTAGAACATAAGAAAGACGTTACAATCTTTATTGATAGTATCACACGACTGGCAAGGGCATACAACCTGACCGTTCCGCCAAGCGGAAGAACACTTTCCGGTGGTCTTGATCCGGCAGCTCTGCATATGCCGAAACGCTTCTTCGGTGCGGCAAGAAATATGAGAGAGGGCGGAAGCCTTACTATTCTTGCCACAGCACTTGTGGATACCGGAAGTAAGATGGATGATGTTGTATATGAAGAATTTAAGGGCACTGGTAATATGGAGCTGGTGCTGGATCGGAAACTGCAGGAAAAGAGAGTGTTCCCGGCCATTGATATCGCAAAATCCGGAACAAGAAGAGAGGATCTTTTACTGAGTCAGGATGAACAGGAAGCTGTCTATATCATGCGAAAAGCGTTGAATGGTATGAAAGCGGATGAGGCGGTGGAAAACATCCTGAACATGTTTACAAAAACCAGAAACAATCAGGAACTGGTAAATCAGGTAAAGAATCAGAAATTTATCTAAAAGCACTTGCTTTTTTAGGGAGTATATGTTATACTTTACAAGCTGTTTAAATTTGAGAAAATAGTAAAATATATATAAGAAAATTGGAAGAGGTGAAAGAAATGAGAGAAGGAATCCATCCAGATTATTATCAGGCAACAGTAACCTGCAACTGTGGTAACACATTCGTAACAGGTTCTACAAAGAAAGACATCCACGTAGAAATCTGCTCCAAATGTCATCCATTCTACACAGGTCAGCAGAAAGCTGCTGCAGCTCGTGGACGTATTGATAAGTTCAACAAAAAATACGGCATTAACGCATAAGACAATAAGAAAAGACAAGCGGGTTGAGGTTTTTACAAATCTCAACCTGTTTTTCTCTATAGGAATGTAAGGGAGAAACGATGAAATCTTCAAATATAGGTGGTCAGGCCGTCATGGAAGGTATCATGATGCGCAGTGGAGATCAGTATTCCATTGGTGTCAGAAAACCGGACGGTGAGATCGAGGTGAAGGTGGAGCCATACAAGAGCTGGGCAAAAGACAGTAGCATTTGGAAACTGCCTGTTTTCCGGGGTGTGGCTTCTTTTTTTGAATCTTTGGTTGTGGGGATCCGGTGTCTGATGTATTCGGCAAGTTTTATTGAGGACGAAGAAGAGGAAGATGCGAAGAAACCCGGGAAAGAAAAAACAGAAGAGCAGAAAGAAAAAGAAGAAAAATGGCTGATGTATGGAACGATGACATTTTCTGTTATATTTTCCATAGCCCTGTTTATCATGCTGCCATATTTTCTGGCAGGTTTTCTTCGGAATGTGACGACGTCGGAAGGTGTGATCGCTGTTGCAGAAGCATGTGTACGCATGATCCTGTTTCTCGGTTATCTGTTGCTGATTTCCAGAATGAAAGATATTCAGAGAGTATTTATGTATCACGGAGCGGAACATAAGTGTATTAACTGCGTGGAACACGGACTGGAACTGAATGTGGAAAATGTAATGAAAAGCTCCAGAGAACATAAACGCTGCGGAACCAGCTTTTTGCTGTTTGTCATGATCGTCAGCATTATTTTCTTTTTGTTTATCCGGGTGTCTTCACCGGTACTGCGGGTAGTGATCCGTCTGCTTCTGATGCCGGTTATCGCCGGAGTATCTTATGAGATCATCCGTCTGGCAGGAAGAAGTGATAATAAAATTGTAGCATTATTGAGTAAACCGGGTTTGATGTTACAGCATCTGACAACGAGAGAGCCGGAACCGGAGATGGCAGAGGTTGCCATCGCGGCGGTAGAAGCGGTATTTGACTGGAGAAGTTATCTGAAAGAGAACTTTCCGGAACGATACGGAGAAAAATCATGAGTACATTGAGACAATTGCTTTCATGGGGAAGTGAAACACTGGAGAAAGCCCAAGTGCCGGACAGCGGACAGGATGCATGGATGCTGATGGAAGAAGTCTTTGGGATAGAAAAAAGCTATTATTTTCTTCATGGAACTGATAAAATAGATTCGGATGTACAAAAAAGATATGAAGAGATGATCCTGGATCGGGCAAAACGGATTCCGGTACAATATCTGACCGGAAAAGCCTGGTTTATGGGGTATGAATTTCTGGTAAATTCCAGCGTGCTGATTCCGCGATTCGATACGGAAGTTCTGGTGGAGGAGACCAAAAAACATATTATGCCGGGATGTCGGTTATTAGACGTATGTACCGGAAGCGGCTGTATTTTGTTGAGCTTACTGGAAGAATGTAAGGACAGGATCAGCGAAGCAACAGGGGTAGATATTTCCAAAGATGCTCTGCAGGTTGCAATTGCAAACAGAAACAGGATGGGGCTTACAGCGGATTTCAGAGAGAGTGATCTGTTTGCGGATGTTGAGGGAGTTTATGATGTGATCGTGTCGAATCCCCCATATATTGCCACGAAAGAACTGGAGGGACTGATGCCGGAGGTACGGGATCATGAGCCGATACTGGCACTTGACGGAATGGAAGACGGGTTATATTTTTACCGGAAGATTGTGGCGCAGGCAGGTGAATATCTGGAACAGGGCGGATGGCTCTGCTTTGAAATCGGATATGATCAGGGAGAGGCACTGAAAGAAATGATGACAGAAGCCGGCTATGAACAGGTAAAGATCATCAAAGATCTGGCAGGACTTGACCGGGTAGCTGTTGGACAGAAAAAGAAAAATTGAAATGCATTTTGAATCGTAACTGTGAGAGTATGGAACGGTTGCGAAATATACCAGGAGGAAAATAAATGTTTGATAAATTAGAAGATCTGCTGGTTCGTCTGGAAGAAATTTTAAGCGAATTAAATGAGCCGGGAGTTGCAAATGATCCGGCACGTTTCCAGAAACTGATGAAGGAACAGAGCGAACTGCAGCCAATTGTGGATGCATACAAAGAATATAAAGCGTGTCAGCAGACAGTGGAAGAGAGTCTGATGATGCTGGATGAAGAATCTGACGAAGAGATGCGTGAGATGCTGAAAGAAGAGCTGGCAGATGCAAAAAGCAGAATTGAAGAACTGGAGACAGAACTTAAGATCCTGTTACTGCCTAAAGATCCGAATGACAGTAAGAATGTTATCGTTGAGATACGTGCCGGCGCCGGTGGTGACGAGGCTGCTTTATTTGCCGCTGAAATCTATCGTATGTATGTAAAATATGCAGAGTCCCGCAGATGGAAAACCGAGCTGATGTCTCTGAATGAAAACGGGATCGGCGGTTTCAAGGAAGTTACTTTTATGATCAATGGTGCAGGGGCATATTCCCGTCTGAAGTACGAAAGCGGTGTGCACCGTGTACAGCGTGTACCGGAGACAGAGTCCGGTGGACGTATCCATACTTCTACGATTACTGTAGCAATCATGCCGGAAGCAGAAGAAATTGATTTCCAGCTGGATCTGAATGACTGTAAGTTTGATGTGTTCCGTGCGTCCGGTAACGGTGGACAGTGTGTCAACACCACAGACTCCGCGGTACGTCTGACTCATATCCCGACCGGTATTGTAATTTCCTGCCAGGATGAAAAATCACAGCTTAAAAACAGAGATAAGGCTCTGCGTGTTCTGCGTTCCCGTCTGTATGATATGGAGCTGCAGAAACGTCATGACGAAGAAGCGGAAGCAAGAAGAAGCCAGGTAGGTACCGGAGACCGTTCCGAGAAGATCCGTACCTATAACTTTCCGCAGGGTCGTGTGACAGATCACAGAATCAAATTGACCCTGCATCGTCTGGATGCAATCTTAAATGGCGATCTGGATGAGATCATTGACAGCCTGATTGCAGCAGACCAGACAGCAAAGCTGGCAAAAATGAATCAATAAACAAAATATATAAATAAAAGGATCGGAGGAAACATCATGGGAAAATATTTTGGTACCGATGGTTTTCGTGGAGAAGCCAATGTGGATCTGACTGTGGAACACGCTTATAAAGTAGGAAGATTCCTTGGATGGTATTACGGAAGAGAACACAAAGCACAGATTGTGATCGGAAAAGATACAAGAAGAAGCAGTTACATGTTTGAGTATTCTCTGGTTGCAGGACTGACTGCTTCCGGTGCGGATGCGTATCTGCTTCATGTAACCACCACACCAAGCGTTTCCTATGTAGTGCGGACGGAAAATTTCGACTGTGGAATTATGATTTCTGCAAGCCACAATCCATTTTATGATAACGGCATCAAGATCATTGGTGGAAACGGGCAAAAGATGGATGCGGAAGTGGAAGCCATGATTGAAGGATATATTGATGATGATGTTCCGAAGATTCCGTTTGCAACAAAAGAAAAGATTGGTAGGACGGTGGATTTTGCGGCCGGAAGAAATCGTTATATCGGCTATCTGATTTCCATTCCTACCCGTTCCTTCAAAAACTACAGAGTGGGATTGGACTGTTCGAATGGAAGTGCCTCCTCTGTAGCTAAGAGTGTGTTTGATGCACTGGGAGCAAAAACCTATGTCATCAATAATGAGCCGGATGGAACGAACATCAATACGAACTGTGGATCAACACATATCGAAGTGCTGCAGCAATTTGTCAAAGAAAAACATCTGGATGTGGGATTTGCATATGACGGAGATGCAGATCGGTGTATCGCTGTGGATCATCTGGGAAATGTAGTTGACGGAGATCTGATCCTGTATATTTGTGGAAAATATATGAAAGAGACCGGAAAACTGGAAAATAATACCATTGTCACTACGATTATGTCCAATCTTGGTCTTTATAAAGCTTGTGACAGGGAAGGTATCCGGTACGAAAAAACTGCAGTAGGAGATAAATATGTCTGTGAAAACATGATGGCAAAGGGACACAGTCTCGGCGGTGAACAGTCCGGACATATTATTTTCAGCAAACATGCTACTACCGGAGATGGAATCCTGACATCTTTGATGCTGATGGAAGTTATCATTGAGAAAAAACAGTTATTAAATACTCTTGCATCAGAAGTTTCTATTTATCCGCAGCTTCTGGAAAATGTTCGTGTTGCCAATAAAACGGCTGCAAGAAACAACGAAGAAGTAAAGAAGGCAGTTGCCTCGGTGGAGAAAGAATTAGGAGAAGACGGAAGAATTCTTGTGCGGGAGAGTGGAACTGAACCGGTAATTCGTGTTATGGTAGAAGCGAAAAAAGATGCGATCTGTCGTGAAATGGTACAGCGGGTGATTGATGTGATGGACAAAGAGGGACTGATTTTGTCATGAGAAAAGAGGTACTGGCGATTGGATGCGCGCTGATGGTGTTCTGCGGCTGTGGGAAAAATAATGCGGCACAACATTATGAAAGCGGCTGGACGGCTATGGAAAAAAAAGATTACACTACTGCAGTAAATGAATTTCAGCAGGTGATCGATCAGAACAGCAGGCTGGCAGAAAGTTATCGGGCAGAAGGAATAGCCTATTATTCAGAACAGGCCTATCCGGAGGCGATTGCCGCTTTTTCGAGAAGTCTGAATAATATGGATGATCCGGACAAAGAATTTAAAAAAGATGTACAGTTTTATCTTGCCCAGGCACGTATGGATTATGGTGAGATAGATAAAGCGATTGAAGTATACAGCGAGATACTGAAGGCCGGAGAAGACGAACAGGCATTCTTTCTGAGAGGAAAGGCATATATTTCCATGGAAGATTATAAAAATGCCGAGAAAGATTTTCAGCGAGCATTGGAAGGCTGTGAAGATTATAATCTGTATATTAATATTTATCAGATTTATGTGGATCACAACAAGGCAGTAGATGGTGATGCCTATCTGAAGATGGCTCTGGAGTTAGAACCGCAGGACGGAGAAGATTGCTATCACAGAGGAAGAATCTACGAATATGAAAAAAATTATGAAGCAGCCAGAGATGAACTGAAAACAGCGATGGAACAGGGATATGAGGATGCCATGCTGCTTTTGGGCCGGGTATATCTGGAGATGGAAGATCCGGCAAGTGCCAGATCCATGTATCAGGAATATCTGCAAAAGAGTGAGCAGGGAGCCAAGGCCTATAACGGACTGGCAATGTGTGATATTTATGATGGTGCATATGACAGTGCGCTGGAGAATATCGCACAGGGACTGAAGGAAAATTCAAAAGAGGACGAACAGGGTCTGCTTTATAATGAAATTGTGGCCTATGAATATAAACGGGATTTTGCCACAGCAAAAGAAAAGATGAAGACATATCTGGAACAGTATCCGGAAGATGAAGCGGCTCTTCGGGAGAACGAGTTTCTTTCTACAAGATAGGAGGAAAAATCATGTATGAGATGGGGGAACAGCTGGAACGAGTGATTCTGGCAGGTGTACAGACGTATGAGTCTGATGATACCGTACAATCTTTATATGAACTGAGAGAACTGGCAGAGACAGCCGGGGCTGTAACTGTTGGAACGATCATGCAAAGCAGAGAAACCATTCATCCGGCAACCTATCTGGGAAAGGGGAAGCTGGATGAACTGAAAGAGTTGTTGTATGATTTGGATGCCACCGGTGTGATCTGTGATGATGAACTCTCACCGGCACAGTTAAATAATCTGGAGCAGGAACTGGAATGTAAGGTGATGGACAGAACTATGGTGATTCTGGACATCTTTGCGCAGCGGGCAAAGACCAGCGAAGGAAAGATTCAGGTAGAACTTGCACAGTTAAAGTACCGGGCGGCAAGACTGGTTGGCATGCGTGCATCGCTGTCCCGTCTCGGAGGTGGTATTGGTACCCGTGGTCCGGGTGAGAAAAAGCTGGAGATGGACCGTCGACTGATCCACAGTCGGATCGGTCAGCTGAAAGAACAGCTGGAGCAGGTGCAGAAGCACAGGGAACTGATCCGCAGTCAGCGGGATAAGAGTCAGGTGAAGGTGGCGGCAATCGTGGGATATACGAACGCAGGAAAATCCACACTGCTCAATACGATGACACAGGCAGGGGTTCTTGAGGAAGATCAGTTATTTGCCACGCTGGATCCAACCACAAGAGCACTGGATCTTCCGGGCAGACAGCAGATTCTTCTGACAGATACGGTAGGATTTATTCGAAAATTACCGCATCATCTGATCGAGGCCTTTAAAAGTACATTGGAGGAAGCAAAATATGCAGATATGATTCTCCATGTGGTAGATGCTTCCAATCCTCAGATGGATGAACATATGCAGGTGGTTTATGATACATTGCGCCAGCTTGGGGTGTCGGACAAGAAAGTGATCACTCTGTTTAACAAACAGGACCTGTGTACGGATAAAGAACAGCTGAGGGATTTTCAGGCAGATCATGTACTTCAGATTTCGGCAAAGAATGGACAGGGACTTGAGGAACTGAAAGAACTTCTTGCGGAGGTTTTGCGTGAAGGACAGATTTATATTGAACGTCTGGTTCCGTATGATCAGGCAGGAAGTATTGCCCGGATCCGAAGATATGGACAGGTGATGCAGGAAGAATTTCTGGCAGAAGGAATTTCTGTAAAGGCTTATGTGCCGATGGAGGTTTACAGTCAGATCTGAGAAAAGAAGAAAAAAGAGGGCGAACCCTTATAGAAAGGTGCTTTTCCCTCTTTATAAGGTTACATAACATTCATACCATATATTGTGCAAGTAGAAATTACGACACAATATATGGTAGTTTTTTGTATTGACAGAGGATAATTGGTTTGCTACTATAGTAATCGACACATCCGAAAGAAATAATCGTGAAAGGGTCAAAAAACAGGTGAACGTAAAAGTATAGCCTGTAAAAGCAACAGGAAAAGAGGATGGAACAATGTTTAATGTGATAAAACGTGATGGAGAAGTTGCAGCATTTCAGCTGAGTAAGATTACCCAGGCAATCGAGAAAGCTTTCCAGGCACAGGAAAAACAGTATACACCGGATATGATGGAGATGCTGGGACTACGGGTAACCGCAGATTTCCAGAAAAAGATAAAAAAAGATCAGGTATCTGTGGAGGACATTCAGGACAGCGTGGAAAATGTGCTGATCCAGTGCGGATATTCTGAGGTGGCGAAGGCCTATATCCTGTATCGCAAGCAGAGAGAAAAAGTAAGAAATATGAAGTCTACGATCCTGGATTATAAAGAAATCGTAAACAGTTATGTGAAAGTAGAAGACTGGCGTGTAAAAGAAAATTCTACGGTTACCTATTCCGTGGGCGGACTGATCTTAAGCAATTCCGGAGCAGTAACGGCAAATTACTGGTTATCTGAAATCTACGACAAAGAGATTGCAGATGCACACCGAAACGCAGATATCCATATTCACGATCTTTCCATGCTGACCGGATATTGTGCCGGCTGGTCATTAAAACAGCTGATCAAAGAGGGATTAGGAGGAATAGAAGGTAAGATTACTTCTGCTCCGGCGAAACATCTGAGTGTTCTGTGTAACCAGATGGTCAATTTCCTTGGCATCATGCAGAATGAATGGGCAGGTGCACAGGCATTTTCTTCTTTTGATACTTATCTGGCACCTTTCGTAAAGGCAGACCATCTGACTTATCCGGAAGTGAAAAAATGTATCGAAGCCTTTATCTATGGTGTGAACACACCCAGTCGCTGGGGAACACAGGCTCCGTTTTCCAATATCACACTGGACTGGACTGTACCGGATGATCTGGCAGAACTTCCGGCAATCGTTGGCGGAAAAGAGATGGACTTTAAGTATAAAGACTGTAAACAGGAGATGGATATGGTCAACAAGGCATTTATCGAGACCATGATCGAAGGAGATGCCAATGGCAGAGGATTCCAGTATCCGATTCCGACCTACTCCATCACAAAAGAATTTGACTGGTCTGATACAGAAAACAACCGTCTGCTCTTTGAGATGACATCCAAGTACGGAACGCCTTATTTTTCCAATTATATCAACAGTGATATGCAGCCAAGTGATGTAAGAAGTATGTGCTGCCGTCTGCGTCTGGATCTGAGAGAACTGCGTAAAAAGACCGGAGGATACTTTGGTTCCGGTGAAAGCACCGGTTCTGTGGGCGTGGTAACCATCAATATGCCGCGGATCGCTTATCTGTCCCAGGACGAGGATGAATTTTATCAGCGACTGGATCGTCTGATGGATGTTTCCGCACGTTCTCTGCATATCAAGAGAGAAGTGATCGGAAAACTGCTGGATGAGGGGCTGTATCCGTATACCAAACGCTATCTGGGAAGCTTCGACAATCATTTTTCCACCATCGGTCTGGTGGGCATGAATGAAGCAGGACTGAATGCAAGATGGCTTCGTGCAGATATGGCTGATGAGAAGACACAGAAGTTTACAAAAGATGTTCTGAACCATATGAGAGAGCGGCTGTCCGATTATCAGGAAGAATACGGTGAACTGTATAACCTGGAGGCAACACCGGCAGAATCCACCGCATATCGTTTGGCCAAACATGATAAGAAACATTATCCGGATATTATTACTGCAGGCCATGAAGGAGATACTCCGTACTATACCAACAGCTCTCACCTGCCGGTAGACTATACTTCTGATATTTTTGATGCACTGGATGTGCAGGATGAACTGCAGACTCTGTATACGTCCGGTACGGTCTTTCATGCGTTTCTGGGAGAAAAACTTCCGGACTGGAAGGCAGCAGCCACACTGGTAAGAAAGATTGCGGAAAATTATCGTCTGCCTTATTATACCCTGTCACCGACTTATTCGGTATGTAAAGAACATGGTTATATTGCGGGAGAACATTTCACTTGTCCGACCTGTGGCAAGAAGGCAGAGGTCTACAGCCGAATTACAGGATACTATCGTCCGGTACAGAACTGGAATGACGGGAAAGCGCAAGAATACAAGAACAGAACCGTGTATGATATCCTTCATTCCGGTGCGCCGGCAGCAAAACCGGCGGAAGCAGTGAAGAAAGAACAGCCGGTGATGGGCGGAAAACATCCTACCAGAACGATGGTGACTATGACAAAAGACGATGTGAAGATCCAGCATCCGGACAGTGTGAAATATCTGTTTACTACAAGTACCTGTCCGAACTGTAAAATTGCGAAACAGATGCTTGCAGAAGCGGAAGAAGAGTATCAGCTGATCGATGCCGAGAAAAACCCGGAACTGGTATCAAGATACGGCATCATGCAGGCACCGACACTGGTAGTTATCGAAGGAGACGAGACAAAAAAATATGTAAATGCTTCAAATATTCAGAAGTATGTAGAAGAGAACGAGTAAAAATAGAAATAAGCGTGGTAACAGGAAAATCCTGAAAATCGCAGGCAAAGATATAAAAAATCCCCGGCAGAATGATTTCTGCCGGGGATAACTGTTTTACATTATTTATTATTGTTTTTTACTTCCTGCATCATCAGTGCACGAACCTTCAGTGGAAGTCCGAACAGTGTGATGAATCCGTCAGCATCGTGGTGATCATACATATCACCGGTTGTGAAGGATGCCAGAGACTCGTTGTACAGGCTATATGGAGAAGTTGTACCGGCTTTGATGATATTGCCTTTGTACAGTTTGAATTTTACTTCACCGGTTACATATTTCTGTGTGGATTCTACGAAAGCCTGGATCGCTTCACGCAGTGGTGTGAACCATTTTCCTTCGTATACAACCTGTGCGAACTGGCTGCCCAGTTTTTTCTTGGTTTCCATGGTTTCGCGATCCAGGATCAGTTCTTCCAGCTGATCGTGAGCTTCCATCAGGATAGTTCCACCAGGGGTTTCGTATACACCACGAGATTTCATACCAACGACACGGTTTTCTACGATATCGATGATACCGATACCATGTTTTCCACCCAGTGCATTCAGTTCGGTGATGATCTCGGAAACTTTCATAGCTTTTCCGTTCAGTGTTTTCGGAACACCGGCTTCAAAAGTCATGGTTACATATTCCGGCTGATCCGGAGCATCTTCCGGAGAAACACCGAGAACCAGCAGATCTTTGTAGTTTGGCTCATTTGCCGGATCTTCCAGTTCCAGACCTTCGTGGCTGATGTGCCACAGGTTACGGTCACGGCTGTAGCTGTGTTTTGCATCAAATGGCAGGTCGATGCCGTGCTGTTTTACGAATTCCAGCTCGTCTTCACGGGACTGCATAGTCCATACATCAGTCATACGCCATGGAGCGATAATTTTCAGATCCGGAGCCAGGGCTTTGATACCCAGTTCAAAACGGATCTGGTCATTTCCTTTACCGGTAGCACCGTGGCAGATTGCGGTAGCGCCTTCTTTTCTGGCAATTTCCACCAAACGTTTGGCGATAGCCGGACGAGCCATGGAAGTACCCAGCAGATATTTGTGCTCGTATACGGCACCTGCCTGTACACAAGGTACGATATATTCATCACAGAACTCGTCTACGATATCTTCAATATATAATTTAGAAGCACCGGACATGGCAGCTCTCTTGTCCAGTCCGTCCAGCTCTGCACCCTGTCCACAGTTTACGCAGCAGCAGATAACTTCATAATCAAAAGTTTCCTTTAACCACGGGATCAGTGCGGTAGTATCCAGTCCACCGGAATACGCTAAGATTACTTTTTCTTTCATTATAATATCCTCCTTACAGATATATGTTATTGTTCAGTCCTGTTTATCGGTATACAATGTATTTTTATGCATTCGATTGTATATTTTATCGGGACAAAATCAAATTCAGATGAATTTCACAAGGCATAATATACATCATATAAATAGAAAAAGCAAGAGAGAAATGGAAAAAAAATAAAAAACTTGCATATTATTCACTAATATTGTATAATTATGCAACTGTAAAGAGAAAAAACAAAAGATCTCATCTAAGGCACTTTACTTTGGCAGTGGAAGAGAGTAGAATAAATTAACGTTATGAAAGAAAGAGGAGATTGAAGAAATGATTAAAGTTGGTATTATTGGAGCAACCGGATATGCAGGGTCAGAACTGGTTCGTATTCTTCTGGGACATAAAGATGTGGAAATCAAGTGGTACGGATCGAGAAGCTACATTGATAAAAAATATGCGTCCATTTATCAGAACTTCTTCCAACTGGTAGATGCAAACTGCATGGATGATAATATGGAAGTTCTGGCAGATCAGGTGGATGTGATTTTCACAGCAACGCCTCAGGGGCTGTGTGCATCTTTAGTTAATGAAGAAATCCTTTCCAAAGTAAAGATCATTGATCTGAGTGCGGATTTCCGTATCAAAGATGTAAAAGTATATGAAGAATGGTACAAACTGGAGCATAAATCTCCGCAGTTTATCGAAGAAGCTGTGTACGGATTGTGTGAGATCAACCGTGAAGATGTAAAGAAAGCCCGCCTGGTAGCCAATCCGGGATGCTACACAACCTGCAGTATCCTGACCTGTTATCCGCTGGTAAAAGAAGGCATCATCGATCCGAACACGATCATCGTAGATGCAAAATCCGGTACCTCCGGTGCAGGACGCGGTGCGAAAGTAGATAACCTGTTCTGCGAAGTCAATGAAAATATGAAAGCTTACGGCGTGGCGACTCACCGCCATACTCCGGAGATTGAAGAACAGCTTGGTTATGCATGCGGCGAAAAGATCACGATCAACTTCACTCCGCATCTGGTACCGATGAACCGCGGGATTCTGGCAACAGCTTATGCAAGCCTGAAAAAAGATGTGACTTATGAAGAGGTAAAGGCAATTTACGATAAATATTACGCAGATGAAAAATTCGTCCGTGTGCTGGAAAAAGATGTCTGCCCGCAGACAAAATGGGTGGAGGGCAGTAACTATGTGGATGTAAACTTCAAGATCGATCCGAGAACCAACCGGATCATCATGATGGGAGCCATTGATAACCTGGTAAAAGGAGCGGCAGGACAGGCCGTTCAGAACATGAACCTGATGTTTGGGCTGAAAGAGAGCGAAGGACTTGAACTGGTTCCGATGTTCCCGTAAATATCCGGTCGATCATAACGAAGAGTTAAAGGAGAAGTGACATATGAAGATCATTGACGGCGGTGTTACCGCAGCAGAAGGATTTCAGGCAGCAGGACTGGCAGCCGGAATCAAAAAAGGAAATACAAAAGATATGGCGCTGGTATACAGCGAGAAACCGTGTGTGGCAGCAGGAACTTTTACAACCAACGTGGTGAAGGCAGCCCCGGTAAAATGGGATCAGCATATTGTATACGAAGCACCGACAGCACAGGCAATCGTTTGTAACAGCGGTGTGGCAAATGCATGTACCGGTGAAGAGGGATATGGTTACTGTAAAGAAACCGCAAAGATCGCAGCGGAAAGTTTACAGATTCCGGAGGATTCCGTACTGGTGGCATCCACCGGTGTCATCGGAAAACAGCTTCCGATGGATCTTCTTGGCACAGGCGTAAAGAATCTGGTACCGTTGTTATCTCATACAAGAGAGGCAGGAAAACTGGCAGCACAGTCAATCATGACCACCGATACCGTATCAAAAGAAGTGGCAGTGACCATGGAGATCGGCGGAAAGACTGTAACACTTGGCGGTATGTGCAAGGGATCCGGTATGATCCATCCGAATATGTGCACGATGCTTGGTTTCCTGACCACCGATGTGGCAATTTCCAAAGAACTGCTGCAGAAAGCACTGAGCACCGTAGTAAAAGATACCTATAATATGGTTTCCGTAGACGGAGATACCTCCACAAATGACACCGTGCTGCTTCTGGCAAACGGAGCCGCAGGCAATGATGAGATTACAGAAGAAAAGGAAGACTACCAGACCTTCCTGGATGCGCTGCTCTATGTCAATACCTGTCTGGCGAAGAAGATCGCCGGAGACGGAGAGGGAGCAACCGCATTATTTGAAGTTAAAGTGGTTGGCGCCGAGAGCAAAGAACAGGCGGTAACTTTAAGTAAATCCATCATCACTTCCAATCTGACCAAGGCAGCCATCTTCGGTCATGATGCGAACTGGGGACGGATCCTGTGTGCGATGGGATACTCCGGGGCACAGTTTGATCCGGAAAAAGTAGATCTGTATTTTGAGAGTAAAGCAGGAAAACTGCAGATCATCAAAGACGGCGTAGCGACCGATTACAGTGAAGAGGAAGCGACAAAGATCCTTTCCGAAAAAGAAGTAACAGCGATCGCGGATGTGAAGATGGGAGAGGCAACAGCTACCGCATGGGGCTGTGATCTGACCTATGATTATGTAAAAATCAACGCGGACTATCGTTCATAAAAAGATATACAAGAACCAGAAAGAGGAGAACAAAAGAAAATGGTAAAGACAGAATATCTGGAAAAAGCACAGGTGTTAATCGAAGCACTGCCTTATATTCAGCGGTTTAACCGGAAAATTATTGTGGTAAAATACGGCGGAAGTGCCATGGTGGATGAAAATCTGAAACGTCAGGTCATCCAGGATGTGGTACTTCTGAAACTGGTAGGATTCAAGCCGATCATTGTACACGGCGGCGGAAAAGAGATCAGCCGCTGGGTAGGAAAAGTCGGTATGGAACCAAGATTTGTCAACGGTCTTCGTGTAACCGATAAAGATACCATGGAAGTTGCAGAGATGGTTCTTGGCAAAGTCAACAAAGAACTGGTAACGTTGGTAGAATCTCTCGGCGTAAAAGCTGTGGGCATCAGTGGAAAAGACGGTGCCCTCTTAAATGTAGAAAAGAAATATTCCAACGGAGAAGATATCGGATATGTGGGAAATGTAACTTCTGTGAATCCGAAGATCATTGAAGATCTGCTGGAAAAAGATTTCCTTCCGATCGTATGCCCGATCGGACTGGACAAAAACTTTGATACCTACAACATCAATGCAGACGATGCGGCCTGTGCAATTGCAAAGGCAGTCCATGCAGAAAAACTGGCATTCCTGACCGATATCGAAGGCGTATATCTGGATCCGGATGATCCGTCCACCCTGCTGTCCAAATTGTTTGTAAAAGAAGCAAAAGAACTGATCGACAACGGCAACGTAGGTGGCGGTATGATCCCGAAATTACAGAACTGTATCGATGCCATTGAGGAAGGTGTTTCCAGAGTACATATTCTGGACGGAAGAATCCCACACTGTCTGCTGCTGGAAATTTTTACAAATAAAGGAATTGGAACCGCAATTCTGAGAAAGGATGAGATCAAAGATTATGACGTACAGTAAAGAATATATCGACCGGGCAGAAGAAGTCATTCTGCATACCTATAACCGTTTCCAGATCGTTCTGGACAAAGGCAACGGTGTCCATCTGTATGATGTAGATGGAAAAGAATATCTGGACTTTGCAGCAGGAATTGCTGTATTTGCCCTGGGATATAATAATCAGGCATACAATCAGGCACTGAAGGATCAGATCGATAAAGTGATCCATACCTCCAACCTGTATTACAATGTACCGATGATGGAAGCAGCAGAGAAACTGGTAAAAGCAACCGGACTCTCAAAAGTATTTTTCACAAACAGCGGAACCGAGGCCATCGAGGGTGCGATCAAAGTAGCAAGAAAATACGCTTACCTGAAAGACGGTTCTAATGATCATGAGATCATCGCGATGAACCATTCTTTCCATGGAAGAAGTCTGGGAGCCTTATCCGTAACCGGTAATACTCACTATCAGGATCCGTTTAAACCGTTGATCGGTGGAATCAAATTTGCAGATTTCAATGATCTTGAGAGCGTAAAAGCACAGATTACCCACAAGACCTGCGCGATCATCATGGAAACCGTACAGGGCGAGGGCGGTATCTATCCGGCAGAGCCGGAATTTCTTCAGGGTGTACGAAAACTGTGCGATGAGCATGATATTCTGCTGATCCTCGATGAGATCCAGTGTGGTATGGGACGTACCGGAAGTATGTTTGCCTGCCAGGCTTACGGCGTACAGCCGGATGTTATGACCTGCGCGAAAGCTCTGGGCTGCGGTGTTCCGGTAGGAGCATTTGTCCTGAATGAAAAGACAGCCAACGCATCCTTGGTACCTGGTGACCACGGAACCACATACGGCGGCAACCCTCTGGCATGTGCGGCAGTCAGCAAAGTATTTGACCTGTTTGAATCTGAAAAAATCGTGGAACATGTCAATAAAGTTGCACCGTATCTGGAGGAAAAACTGGATCAGCTGGTGGAAAAATACGATTTTATCACCACAAGACGTGGAAAAGGTCTGATGCAGGGACTGGTACTGGAAGGAAAACCGGTCGGGGAAGTGGTTATGAAAGCAATTGAAAACGGTCTGCTGGTTATTTCCGCAGGAACGAACGTGCTTCGTATGGTACCTCCGCTTGTGATTACGGAAGCCGATGTCGATGAAATGATCGTAAAACTGGAAAAAGCACTTGCTTAATATATTGCTGTTGAGTATAAAAACAGAATATGTGCACATACTAGAGCATGCCCGGATTAAAAAACAGTCCGGACATGCTCTTTATTATTAAGAAGAAGGAGGTATGTGTAAATGCCAGCATTACAGTGTTCAGCAGTTAAATGTATGTACAATAAGGAAAATCTTTGCTCAAAAGGAGATATCCAGGTAAAAGGAGATCATGCGGCTACGGAAAATGAAACCTGGTGTGCCAGTTTTGTGGAAAAAACCGGAATGTCCAATGCCTATACATGCGGATGCGGCTGCAGTTCTATTCAGGTCGGATGTTCTGCCCATGATTGTACCTATAACAGACAGGAGGTATGTCAGGCAGATCATGTGCGCATCGATGGAAGCCAGGCCTGCATCTGTGAAGAAACCTGCTGTGGAACTTTCCGGTGTGAATAAAGCAAGATGATTCTGAAATAAGATAAGAAAAACTCTCCGGTCTTTGAGATGAAACACAAAGACGGAGAGTTTTTTGTGAAAGATAACATTATGAAACAGACGCGGAAACCTGGAATGGAAATGCGATCTGAGCTCCATCCACGTAGATGGTCACTTCATTACAGGAAGCACTGATGCCGTAAGCTGCGGTAGCAGTTACTGCATCGCCACCAACATTGGCAAGATCCGGTGAAGTCAGATCTGCCAGATAATAAGGAAGACATACAGTATCACCATCAAGCACACGAAAACTCATCTGATCATATAAGAGAGGATCATCAAATGCCAGATTTTTATAAGTGTATGTGATTACAATAACTTTATCAGGATTAGAAGTATCATATTCACTGCGGTCATCAGTAACTTCTACTTTGTCAATCGTAAATGTAGCAACGTCTTTTCCGTCACTTTGAATAGTTACCGCATCGCCCACTTTATAAGCTGGTGTACTTTCCAGATCCTTCGGATATTCCATATTTGGAGCGCCCTCGGACTGGCTGTTAGCGATATCTTCTGCGGTTACCTGGGTGGATGTTCCGTTGGTTCCATCAGCAGAAGGATTCAGAGAGGCAAGATCAATCAGAGCATTTTTCAGAGTGGTCATATCATCAGAAGAAATACTCCACTGCTCGGAATCATCTTTCTGAAGAGTTACAGTAACGGATTCCGGATCGTTGTACTCTGCTTTGTCAAGGGCAGTCTGATAAGCTTCCAGCATCAGAGAGTATACATCTTCGATATACTGGTCACTGTCCACGCTGTTATCCTTTAGATAATCGGCAAGTTTCTCATCATAAATCGGTTCCATGGCAGTGTAAAGCTGCATTTGTTGGGTATCTACAGTTATCTGATAGGTGTTCTCTTTTTTATCTGCTTTTTTTACATCGTATTTTGTATTACTGAAAGCCTGTTTCCAGAAATCGGTATAGTCCTGACGCAGCTGTGGAGAAATCTGTGTACTTCCGGGAGTACTTCCGTCGCCGCCAATGGAAGAAGACACCAGATCATCGATCATGGAATTGAAGGTGGCTGTAAGGTCATCCGAAGAAACTCCTGACAAGGAAGAAAGCGTCTCCACATTTCCACGGATCATACCGTCGAGATATGCAGTTGTATAAGCAACAGCATCAAAATCATCTGTTTTGTTCCCGGAGCATCCACTGATTAACAACGCACAGGAACAGGCGAGTGCCGTGTAAGCCATCCATTTTTTTTTCATAAATATTCCCCTCCTTAGATTAGAAAAAGCCAGAAGCATTTCTGTCAGAATATGCATTCTGATTTAAACTCATGGTCATTATACCAGATTTTACGGCAGATACAAGGCAGGGAGAAAAAAATACAGGGAAGTGTAAGGAAAATGTCAGAAGTAACACGGGATATATAAAGAAGAGATTTTATAAGAGTAAAAATAATAAAATAAAAAAACAAAAAAACATCGAAAATATATTGACAGAAAAAAAAATCCATGCTAATCTATACAAGTATGAAAACAAAGAAGAGTATCCGCTCTCACCTTAGCACAAAAGTGACTATGGTTAATACTTAAGTAGAAAGAGTAATCTTAGGGTAAATTTGCGGATAGTCGGTCTATCTGCTTTTTTTATGCGGCTATGCTGCAGGGCAGTGAATGCGAATCATATGGAAAGGTTATCTAAGAATAATGGAGGTGCACTACTATTAGCGATTTAATGATTAATGAGCAGATCAGAGACAGAGAAGTTCGTCTGATTGGCGAGAATGGGGAACAGTTGGGAATCATGTCTTCCAGAGATGCATACAAACATGCTCAGGAAGCAGGACTGGATCTGGTGAAGATTGCACCGACGGCTAAGCCACCGGTTTGCAAGATTATCGATTACGGAAAATACCGATATGAGATGGCCAGAAAAGAAAAAGAAGCAAAGAAAAAACAGCGTACAATTGATGTTAAAGAAGTTCGTCTGTCTCCCAATATCGATACAAACGATCTGAACACTAAAGTAGGTGCTGCAAGAAAATTCATTTCCAAAGGCGACAAGGTAAAAGTTACCCTTCGTTTCCGTGGAAGAGAGATGGCACACATGCACAACAGCAAATATATTCTGGATGATTTCGCAGAAAAACTGGCTGATATTGCAGTGGTAGAGAAAGCACCAAAAGTGGAAGGCAGAAGCATGACTATGTTTTTAACTGAAAAACGTTAAAATAACAGAGTAAATCTAAGGAGGACTATAAAATGCCAAAAATCAAAACAAGCAGAGCAGCTGCTAAACGTTTCAAAACTACAGGTACAGGTAAAATCGTAAGAAATAAAGCTTATAAAAGCCATATCTTAACAAAGAAAACTCAGAAGAGAAAAAGAAATCTGAGAAAAGCTACCGTGCTGGATCAGAGCAACGTTAAGAACATGAAAAAAATCTTACCGTATTTATAAGATTGAGTTTGAAGGAGGAATATAAGAGATGGCAAGAATTAAAGGCGGATTAAACGCAAAGAAAAAACACAATAGAGTTCTGAAACTGGCTAAAGGTTACAGAGGAGCAAGATCTAAACAGTACAGAGTTGCAAAACAGTCTGTAATGCGTGCTCTGACAAGTGCATACGCTGGAAGAAAACAGAAAAAACGTCAGTTCAGACAGCTGTGGATCGCTCGTATCAACGCAGCAGCAAGAATGAACGGACTGTCTTACAGCAAATTTATGTACGGTCTGAAACTGGCTGGTGTTGAACTGAACAGAAAAGTTCTGGCTGATATGGCAATCAACGATGCAGAAGGATTTGCTACACTGGCAGAGCTGGCTAAAAGCAAACTGGCTTAATTAAAACAAAAGATAAGGCTGTCGCAGAAGATGCGGCGGTCTTTTTTTGTTTTCTTTTACATAAAGTAACATAACGAGAAAGACCGGAGTGAAAAGATGCAGAAGTATCTTTGGAAGAAGTGTGGGCTGGCGATGATCGGGATGCTGTATCTGTTCCTTGCATGGAAGGAAAAAGGGATGATAATGGTGAGTGGCCAGGAGCAAGTGCGGGAACCGCAGGAAGCACGCAAGGTTGCCCTGACTTTTGATGACGGACCAAGTGAGTACACAGTGGAATTATCCAGAGGATTAAAGGAACGGGGAGTACAGGCAACCTTTTTTCTTCTGGGGGAAAACATGGAAGGGCGCCGCGAAATGATAGAAGAGTTGGTAAAAGATGGACATCTGATTGGCAATCATTCGTACCATCACGTGCAGTTAAACAAACTGAGTATGGAAGAGGCGATGGAAGAGATTGAAAAGACTAACAGGCTGATCCGGGAGTGGACAGGAGAAGAGCCCGTGTATATTCGCCCACCGTATGGGGCATGGAGTCAGGAACTGGAAAAGGTGGTGGATATGATCCCGGTATTCTGGAATGTGGACTCTCTGGACTGGAAATTGCAGAATAAGGAACAGGTACTGTGCTGCCTGTCCGGACAGGTGGAAGAAGGAGATGTGATCCTGATGCATGACGGATATCAGAGCTCTGTGGATGCAGCGTTTGCCCTTGTGGATCATCTGCAGAATCGGGGGTTTGTGTTTGCCAATGTGGAAGAAATGATCCTGGAATAGATGACAGAGGAACAAAAGTTTGGTATGATAAAAGAAAATGCAACCGGATACGACAAAAGGAATTAGAAAGGACGTAAGATGGACTTATTTGATTATATGAAAGAAACCACGCTGGAAAATGAGTCTCCGCTGGCATCGAGGATGCGGCCGACGACATTGGAGGAAGTGGTTGGGCAGGAACATATTATCGGCAAAGACAAATTGCTGTACCGTGCGATCAAGGCAGACAAACTGGGATCTGTTATTTTTTATGGTCCTCCGGGAACCGGAAAAACCACGCTGGCGAAAGTGATCGCCAACACGACAAGTGCAAGGTTTACCCAGCTGAATGCGACCACAGCCGGAAAAAAAGATATGGAGGAAGTGGTAAAAGAAGCACAACAGCACCTTGGAATGTACGGGAAAAAGACGATTCTGTTCGTAGACGAGATCCACCGGTTTAACAAGGGCCAGCAGGATTATCTGTTGCCGTTTGTGGAGGACGGTACATTGGTATTGATTGGCGCTACTACAGAAAATCCGTATTTTGAGGTAAACGGCGCATTGTTGTCCCGTTCCATTATTTTTGAACTGAAGTCTCTGGAGAAAAAGGATATCCGAAAACTTCTGGACCGGGCGGTTACAGATCCGGTCAAGGGACTGGGGAGTTATCATGCAGAAGTCAGTGAGGAGGCACTGGACTTTCTGGCTGATCTTGCCGGCGGAGATGCAAGGGCGGCATTGAATGCAATTGAACTTGGCATTCTTACTACAGAGAGAAGTGCAGACGGAAAAATCCATGTAGATCTTGAAACGGCGCAGGAATGCATCCAGAAGCGGGTAGTGCATTACGATAAGACCGGGGATCAACATTATGATACCATCTCGGCATTCATTAAAAGTATGCGTGGATCTGATCCGGATGCAGCTGTCTATTATCTGGCGAAGATGTTGTATGCGGGAGAAGATATCAAATTTATTGCGAGAAGAATCATGATCTGTGCGGCAGAAGACGTAGGTATGGCAGATCCACAGGCACTTGTCGTTGCTACAGCGGCAGCACAGGCAGTGGAACGGATCGGAATGCCGGAAGCACAGATTATTCTGTCAGAGGCAGTAACCTATGTGGCAACTGCGCCGAAAAGTAATACTGCCTGCGAAGCAATCTTTGCAGCGATGGCTTCCGTGAAAAAGAAAAAGACAAGTGTTCCGGCACATCTGCAGGATGCTCATTATAAAGGATCTTCAAAACTGGGGCATGGTGTTGGTTATCTATATGCCCATGATTACCCGGAACATTATGTGAAACAGCAATACCTGCCAGATGAGATCAAAGGGGAAGTTTTTTATCACCCAACAGATATTGGTTATGAAAAACAGGCCGGAGAGAGACTCCGGCATTTACGGGAGAGAGAAGAATAAAAGAAAGGAACAGCGTGAACAGAACAAGTCAGGAAAGAGATGTCATCACCGATGCATAGATTTCCTGACTTTTTTTCGGCCAGTTATGACAGAGATTTTTTGCCATTTCTTCAGTGGGAACAGTGATCTTTAATTGGATCAGCGGTGCATTTTTTTCGAGTACACCGAGCTGGACGGTATACTCCTGTTCCGGTGTGCGGTAATATTCGGCGGTAATGGAATTCTCATTCCGCATTTCATATCCTTTTTCACGGATATAGCTGTCTACTTCCAGCCGGATGGAATCGGACATATTCTTTTCAAAATAAGAAAGTGTTTTTTGCCCTTCCTGAGTAATCTCATAGCAGATACTGTTTCCCTGTTTCTGCTCCAGAATCAGATGTGTATCCATCAGATCATGGATCGTCTGCTGAATATGAAAATATGTGGTATATTCATGGTCCAGCAGAAAGTTGGTGATCTGGCTGTTGGAAAGAGGGAAGGTTACTTTTTTCAGCATGTATAAGATGATCATTTTATAAAGTGTAGAGGTATTTTCAATCATACAGATCCTCCTTATAAAGTCGACCCTGCCAGGTGTTTCGGATTTTCATCAGATGGTGCAGGTCGTTGAGTACAGAACGTTTGGCACTGCTCCAGAGAGGTGCGATCAGTAAATTTTTGGGTCCATCACCGGTCACACGGTGAATGACAAGATTCGGTGACAGATGTTCCAGACAGGAAATCAGAAGATTCAGGTATTCTTCACGGGAAAGTGTCTGAAACTTTCCGGCAAGATAATCATCGGCAAGATCGGTTCCTTTCAGCACATGAAGCAGCTGTAATTTGATTCCCTGGATGGGCTGGCGGTTCAGATAGTTGATTGTCTCAAGCATCCGTTCCGGAGATTCCCCGGGAAGTCCGAGAATTGTGTGAACGATGACCTCAAGATTACGCGCATGCAGATTTTTTACTGCAGTTTCAAAAGTAGAGAGTGGATAACCTCTTCGGATATAGGCAGCAGTATCGGCATGGATCGTCTGAAGTCCCAGTTCTACCCATACCGGTTTGATGGCGTTCAGTTCTGAGAGAAGCGTGAGAACATCTTCACCCAGACAGTCTGGCCTGGTACCGATGCTGAGAGCTACCACACCTGGATGACGGATGGCTTCAAGAAAGAGCGGGCGCAGATATGAAACCGGTGCATAGGTGTTTGTGTATGCCTGAAAATAAGCAATGAATTTCTGTACCGGGCGCTTTTTTTGTATCAGTGACATCTGAGACTCTATCTGCGCAGAAACTGACTGGGAGGGATCGGCAGCAAAGTCACCGGAACCTCCGGCACTGCAGAAGATACAGCCACGGTTTCCCAGTGTACCATCCCGGTTAGGACAGGACATACCTCCGTTTAATGTGATTTTATATACTTTTTCTCCGAAACGCTCCTGAAGCATATAGTCCAGGGAATGATAAGGTTTTTCCAGCCACTTTCTCATTGTAATCCCGTCCTTTTCCCAATTTATTTAATCATATCATTGCAGGGGATGCTTTGCAAGTTAAAACACCAGACAGGAAAAACCCCTTGCTTTTTTGCTGTATTGTGTTAAAATTGTATCATATTAAGTCCCCGGGAGAAGAAATGGCGGGTACTTTATGATCGCAATGAAAATATGGGGTAGTAAAGGAGAAAATCATGAGTAAAAAAATACATACAGAGGCAGTTGATCATTTGTTTGAAGCTGTTTTATGTCTGGAAAATAAAGAAGAATGTTATACATTTTTTGAAGATGTATGTACGATCAACGAGCTGTTATCACTTTCTCAGAGATTTGAAGTGGCGCGAATGCTGCGCCAGAAGAAAACATATCTGGAAATTTCCGAGAAGACCGGAGCATCTACAGCAACGATCAGCCGTGTGAACCGTTCTCTGACATACGGAAATGATGGATATGAGATGGTTTTTAACCGGATCGGAGAGAAAGAAGAATAAAGAACACAAGAAGAAAATAAAGTACGAAAGAAAAGATCCTGTGGTTGGGAAAACAAAGCCACAGGATCTTTTTTTGTGCCTTTTGCTGTTAAAGAAATAACAGTAAAAAACTGCAGAATTTACAGAAACATATAAAGTTTTATGAAAAAATGCTAGTATTCTATAAAATGAGAAAAATTTTCATAAAAGAAAATAAAAAAAGTGAGAAAAAAATAACAATGCACAAAAATGTTTGCTGTGATGCGAAAATTATGTTACAATATGAACAAGAAATTTTTAAAAAGAAAGATGACTATTGTAAAAAACGCACAGAAAGGAAGGGAAAATGAAAAAATGGACAGACATCATTGAAAAACTTGCGATGCTGACACAGCTTAGTCTGTCTCTCGTGACACCTCTTTTACTTTGTCTGGGACTGTGCTGGTGGAGCAGTAATCGCTGGTCAGTGGGTGGTTGGATCTACCTGATCGGATTTTTCTTCGGTCTTGGAGGATCTGCCATGACAGCGTGGAAGTTTTACCGCTCTGTGGTTATGCGGCAGGAACGGACAGAAAAAGAAAAAAGAAAATCAAAAGTATCTTTCAACAGACATCTTTAGGAAAGGGAACAGGACAATATGGACAATATAAAAGAAAGAATCCAGCCTGCAGTAAGAAAAGAAACAGAACATGTCATAGTGTATACGACAGTAGGTGTGGCAGTGATGTGGTGTGTGTTTCTGGCATTGCATCTTGCGATGCCGGAGAAAGTACCCTTTGATTATACCGTGATCCTTGGTGGAATTATCGGCGGTGCAGTCGCAGTATTGAATTTTTTTCTGATGGGGATGGCGGTGCAGAAGGCGGCTGCTGAAACAGAGGAAGCAGCGGCAAAGCGATGGATTCAGGCAAGTTATTCTCAGCGGAACATGATGCAGATGCTGTGGGTGATTCTTGCAATTGTTCTTCCCTGTTTTCAGTTTGCAGCTGGAATCCTTCCGCTTTTGATTCCTGGAACAGCAATCAAACTGGTGGGAGCAGTGAAAGGAAAAAATAAGGAGGTGAGAGACAGGGATGGAGGTTGATATCTCCGGTGCAAAGGTCTTTTTTACGACCCCGATCAATGTACCGCTTCTGGGGAAATTACAGATCAGTGAGACACTGATTGTCAGCTGGATCGTCATGGCGCTGATCACGGGAGTGTGCTTCTGGCTGACCAGAGGACTGAAGATACGGAATATTTCAAAAAAACAGGCGGTAGCCGAATGGATCGTGGAAACAGCGGATAAGTTTGTACTGGGAAATATGGGAGAAAAGTTCCGGTATCTGATTCCGTTCGTCTCAGCATTGTTTGCAACCAGTGTGGTATCCAATCTGATCAGCCTGATCGGACTTCGCAGTCCGACAGCGGATCTTTCTACGGAGGCTGCATGGGCAGCTGTGGTATTTACAATGATCACAGCGCAGAAGATAAAAACAAACGGTGTGGGAGGGTATCTGAAAGGATTTACCACACCGATTCCGGTTATGACTCCATTCAATATTCTTTCTGAACTGGCAACGCCGATCAGTATGGCATGCCGTCATTTTGGTAATATTTTATCAGGAGTTGTGATCAATGCACTGATTTATGGGGCACTTGCTCTGGCAAGTGGAAAACTGCTGGGACTGATTCCGGGAGCAGTGGGAAATGTACTTTCACAGATTCCGGTTCTGGATGTGGGAATCCCTGCAGTATTATCTGTATATTTTGACTGGTTTTCCGGAGTGATGCAGGCATTTATTTTCTGTATGTTGACGGTGATGTACATCGCAAATGCAGCAGAGGAATAGATGGGCTATACAGGGAAAAACAGAAGAATATATGTGTATCGAAATTTTCAGGTAAATGTTATAGGAGGAAACAATATGGATTTTCAGATTTTGGCAAAAGGTATCACACTGGCAGGATGTGCAATCGGCGCAGGATGTTCTCTGATTGCAGGTATTGGTCCTGGTATCGGTGAAGGAAATGCAGTGGCAAAAGCACTGGAAGCAATCGGACGGCAGCCGGAATGTAAAGGTGATGTTACAAGCACTATGCTGCTTGGATGTGCGATCGCAGAGACCACAGGTATCTATGGTTTTGTGACCGGTCTGCTTCTGATTTTTGTGGCACCTGGCATGTTTATGAAATTCCTGGGATAAGAACGAAAAGAAAACTAGGAGGAATAACGTTATGCAGGTTCAGGAATTGGTAGGAATTATCCCCTGGACATTTGTTGCACAGATTTGCAATCTTTTCATTCAGATGTATCTGATCAAACGATTCTTGTTCAAACCGGTACACGAGATACTGGAAAAACGACGTGCGGCTGCAGATGCGGAAATCATACAGGCAGAGGAGACAAAAGCGAAAGCGGAGGCGATTCGTGCAGAGTATGAACGGAATATGCAGGATGCAAGACAGAAGGCCAATGAGATTCTGGACAGCGCGAGAAATACTGCTGCGATCCAGAGTGAAAAAATCTTAAAAGAAGCCCAGGATCAGTCAGCTGCAATGAAGAATAAAGCAGAAAAAGAGATTGCCCAGGAGAAGAAAAAAGCAGTCAATGAAGTGAAAGGCGAGATTGGCGATATGGCCGTGGAGATTGCCGGAAAAGTCATTGAACGTGAGATTAATGGAAAAGACCATGAAAAGCTAATAGATGAATTTATATCGAATGTAGGTGAAGTATCATGACAGAAACCGCCAGAATCTATGGGGGCAGTCTGTACGACCTTGCAGCTGAGGAAAATCTGACCGGTGAGATTCTCGGGCAGATGGAACAGATCCGCACACTTTTAAAGGAGAATCCGGAGTATGAACGACTGCTGTCAGAACCTTCGATTCCCCAGATGGAAAGAAACGGGATGATCGAGGCGGCATTTGGCGGCCAGGCGCAACGATATTTGGTGAATTTTATGAAACTGATGTGTGAGAAAAATCTTCTCGGGGAATATTCCGGCTGTTTCGAGGCTTTCAAAAGCAGATATTATGAAGATCATAATATCACAGAGGCGGTGGTGACCAGTGTCTGTCCTCTGTCGGAGGAGCAGCAGAAACGCCTGAAAGAAAAACTGAAAAAAATCAGCGGAAAAGAGATTATCCTGATTCAGAAAACCGATCCGGCATTGCTGGCAGGGGTTCGGGTAGAACTGGACGGAAAACTGCTGGACGGAACGGTGAAGAACCGGATTTCGGAGATTTCCGACAAGATTCATCATGCAACAGTGTAGGAGGAAAACATGCAACTGAAACCAGAAGAAATATCCAAAGTCATCCGAAGTCAGATCAAGTATTATGAGAATGCGATCCGGCAGGATGAAACAGGTACCGTTCTGATGGTAGGTGATGGAATTGCCAGAGTCAGCGGTCTTGCAAACTGTATGGCAGGGGAACTGCTGGAGTTTGAGGACGGAAGCTTTGGTATGGCACAGAACCTGGAAGAAAACAGTGTATCTGTTGTTTTATTTGGTTCGGGGGAAACCATCAGTGAGGAGCAGATGGTAAAACGAACCGGAAAAGTAGTATCTGTTCCGGTGGGGGAGGCTCTGATAGGCAGAGTTGTCAATGCACTGGGACAGCCAATCGATGCGGCGGGACCGATCAGTGCATCGGAGTACCGGCCAATTGAAAGTCAGGCGCCGGGTATCTGTGAACGGCAGGGGGTATGTCAGCCGCTGCAGACCGGTATCAAGGCAATTGACTCAATGGTTCCGATCGGAAGAGGTCAGCGTGAGCTGATCATCGGTGACCGCCAGACAGGAAAGACAACCATAGCCACCGATACCATTCTGAATCAGAAAGGAAAAGGTGTGATCTGTATTTATGTGGCAATCGGACAGAAGCGTTCTACCGTAGCCTCTCTGGTGGAAAATCTGGAGAAAAATGGTGCTATGGATTACACTATAGTGGTTGCAGCTACTGCATCGGAGGCTAGTCCGCTGCAGTATATCGTACCGTATACCGGCTGTGCGATGGGTGAATATTTTATGTATCAGGGGAAAGATGTCCTGATTATTTACGATGATCTGAGTAAGCATGCGGTGGCATACAGGGCACTGTCATTGCTGATTCGCCGCCCACCGGGACGTGAAGCCTATCCTGGCGATGTATTTTATCTTCACTCAAGGCTTCTGGAACGTGCGGCAAAACTGGATGATGCACATGGAGGAGGATCTCTGACGGCACTTCCGATCATTGAGACTCAGGCAGGAGATATTTCAGCCTATATTCCGACGAATGTCATATCCATCACAGATGGACAGATATTTCTGGAATCAGAACTGTTTCATTCCGGTGTTATGCCGGCAGTTAATCCGGGTATTTCAGTTTCCAGGGTAGGAGGAAATGCGCAGATTAAGGCAATGAAGAAAGTTGCCGGTACATTAAAACTGATTTATTCCCAGTACAGAGAACTGGCAAGTTTTGCACAGTTTGGCTCTGATCTGGACGCAGATACCAAAATGCGCCTAGAACAGGGAGCACGGATTGTAGAAGTTTTAAAACAGAAACAGAATGCACCGGTTCCGGTAGAAAAGCAGGTAGCGATTCTTTATGCGGTCACAAAAGGAATTCTGTCCAAAGTAGTGACAGAAGATGTGGAACTGTATGAGGAAGGGTTATATATATGGCTGGATACGGATGCCCGTGGAGCAGAAGTGATGCAGGTGATCCGGGAGAGCGGAAAACTGGAAAAAGAAACAGAAGAAAAACTGAAAAGCGCTCTGGAAGCTTATACAGAAAGCTTTTTGGATACAAGAATTCAAAAATAAATAAAGAAAGAAGGAGGAACCTATGGCTGCAAATATGAAAGCGGTAAAACTGCGGATAAAAAGTGTGGAAAGCACCATGCAGATTACCAAGGCTATGGAACTTGTGGCTTCCTCCAAGCTGCGAAAGGCCAAGGAGCGGGCGGATACCTGCCGTCCTTATTTTCAGGAACTGTACCGCACATTACAGGAAATAGCTAAAGGAAATACAGAATTTTATTCTGTTTATGCGAAAGAAGCGGTTCAGGAAAAATGCTGTTATGTCCTGATCGCGGGAGACCGGGGACTGGCAGGTGGATATAATGCCAATGTACTGCGCTGTTTTGAGGAGGATGCAAAAGGTAAAATGGTCAGTGTTCTTCCTATTGGAAAAAAGGCGGTAGAATATGTCAGATCCAACAATCTGGAGTATGTCACAGACGCTTTTGCAGAAATTGCGGATATTTCTGTAGCTGATTGTTTTGAAATCGCTTCTATCCTGTGCAAAGAATTCCGACAGGGAACATTTGGTCATGTGGAACTTTGTTATACCCGATTTATTTCTATTCTGACACAGAACCCGGAATCAGTTCCGGTACTTCCGCTGATAGATATTGCAAAAGAGGAACAGGGGCATGATGAGAAAGAAAGAATTCGTAACCTGATCTTGTATGAACCAAATGGAGTGGAAGTGTTTAACTCCATTGTTCCGGAATATCTCGGAGGTCTGATATACGGTGGTGTCTGTGAGAGTGTGGCAAGCGAACTGGCAGCACGAAGAAATGCCATGGAGAAAGCAACCGGCAATGCCCAGGATATGATCGATGAGTTGAATCTGTATTATAACCGGGAACGCCAGGCAGGCATCACTCAGGAAATCACGGAGATTGTCGGAGGTGCAGAATGTCTGTAGTCGGACATACGGTGCAGGAAGCTGAAAGAAAAATATAAGGTAAGGAGATTGGTAGATGAGCGAAAAGCACATTGGAAAAGTAATACAGGTGACCGGACCGGTTCTGGATATTCGCTTTCCGGAGGGGGAGTTACCTGCGCTCCTGAATGCCATAGAAATAGACAATCATGGAGAAAAACTGATCGTGGAAGTGGCGCAGCAGACCGGAGATCATACGGTTCGCTGCATTGCCATGAAATCGACAGACGGTCTGGTTCGTGGAACTGCCGCGGTGGATACGGGAAAACCGATTACAGTTCCTGTGGGAGAAGCCTGTCTTGGCAGGGTGTTTAATCTGCTGGGAGAGACGGTAGATGATCAGGGTCCGGTAATCACAGAGGAACACTGGCCGATCCACAGAAATGCGCCGGAATACGAAGAGCAGGTTCCGGCAACAGAGATTCTGGAAACCGGAATTAAAGTTGTTGATCTGATCTGTCCGTATGCGAAAGGTGGAAAAATCGGTTTGTTCGGTGGGGCCGGGGTAGGAAAGACGGTTCTGATCATGGAACTGATTCACAACGTAGCAACTGCTCACGGTGGACTTTCCGTATTTACTGGTGTAGGAGAGCGAACAAGAGAAGGAAATGATCTTTATAATGAGATGAAAGAAAGCGGTGTTATTGATAAAACAGCACTGGTGTACGGACAGATGAATGAGCCACCGGGAGCACGTATGCGTGTGGGTCTGTCCGGCCTTACGATGGCAGAGTATTTTCGCGATGTGAAAAATCAGGACGTACTGTTGTTTATTGATAACATCTTCCGGTTTACACAGGCGGGTTCGGAAGTATCTGCCCTGCTTGGACGTATGCCGTCCGCAGTAGGTTACCAGCCAACCCTTGCTACAGAGATGGGGGCGCTTCAGGAGCGGATCACTTCGACGAGAAAAGGCTCCATCACATCTGTACAGGCTGTGTATGTGCCGGCGGACGACCTGACAGACCCGGCGCCGGCAACGACATTTACTCATCTGGATGCGACCACAGTTCTTTCCAGAGAGATTGCCAGTCAGGGTATCTACCCGGCGGTAGATCCACTGGATTCCACCAGCCGTATCCTGACACCGGAGGTTGTGGGAAAAGAGCATTATGAAATTGCACGTGCAGTACAGCAGGTACTGCAGCGCTACAAAGAACTGCAGGATATTATTGCCATCATGGGTATGGATGAACTGTCGGAAGAAGATAAAAAGACGGTTAACCGTGCACGAAAAGTACAACGCTATCTGTCGCAGAGCTTCTCGGTTGCAGAACAGTTTACCGGAATGGCGGGAACTTATGTACCGTTAAAAGAGACATTACGTGGGTTCCGCATGATCCTTGACGGAGCGTGTGATGAGATTCCAGAGAGTTGTTTCCTGTTTGCCGGAAACATCGATGAGGTGTTTGAAAAAGCAAAAGTACAGAACCAGTAAAGGAGGGGTAACGAATGAGCACATTTCCTTTGCGTATCGGTACACCGGACGGACTGCTGTATGAAGGAGAAGTCGCAAGACTTGTCTGCCGGACAATTAATGGTGATCTTGCAATTTTGCCAAGACACTGCAATTACTGTACGGCACTTGGCATGGGAGAAGCCCATATTATACTGGAAGATGGAAGCAGGAAAAATGCAGCCTGTATCGGCGGGATGCTTTCTGTGATGAATGGAACTTGCCATGTACTGGCAACAACCTGGGAGTGGGAAGAAGATATAGATACAGAGAGAGCGGAAGATGCCAGAAAACGTGCGGAAGCCAGACTGGCAGAAGGCGGGCTCAGCGATAAGGAATATCGGATCGTCAAGGCAAAACTGCAAAGAGCACTGGTTCGTCTCGGGGTGAAAGAATAAAGAAAAATCTAACTGTTCAGTACCTTCACAGGTGCGAGAAAAATGCAGGATTCGAAGAAATATCAAATCCTGCATTTTTAATGTTTATTTTTTCTTTTTTTCGTTGGTATCCGGATGCAGATTGTCGATCAGAGATTCAATCAACTGCTTTTTTACATATACATCAAAACTGAGAAGACAGATAAAAGAAAAAGTCTTCAAAAATTCCTGATCTTTTTCCGGGGCATCCTGAAACGTTTCGCGGGATAACCGATAGCGATTGGTAATATCTTCTTTCAGGATATCTACCTGAGATTTTTCAAGGCGGAAAACTTCATTATAAATATCTTCCAGAGAGAGATCCTCAGAGGAAGAAAAATACGTATCGGTAATAGGCTTTAAGAGTGCCTGTATATCTGTAATAGATAAAATGCTTTTAAAATAATAGATAAACACCAGTACAAGAAGATGCTCTTTGGAGTATTTCTTTTTCAGCGGCGGAGGAAGCAGATCATTTTTTGCATAATTGTTGATCATGGTTTTCGTAAGAATTTTATCCTCCGGATAGCGCTTGGAGGAAGCTAGCTGAGCATCCATAAAGGTGGTTACCTGATCCATATATAAAGGAATATTTGGTACCTCCTCCGGTTTGATATAATCAATACGGGAAAGGCTTCCAAGAATGCTGTTTAAAAGATCACTTGTATCAATCGTCATCATATCACCTCTTTCACCCCATTATATAGTTTTTAATACTATTTGTAAATCATTTTTTTAACCTTCCTGATCACAAGAAGCAACTTGTGGGATATTATCGGTGATCAGATCGGTAACAAGAGAGCTGTGGTACTGTTTCAGGAGTGGCCGGTAACAATTGACTTGCGAACGGGTGCATGATATGATAAGAACACCTGTACGAAAAAATGTATTTTCGGAAATATTTCGAGATACATGTAAGAGATGGAGAGGAAAATATGAGTAAATATGATAGTTTGAATGCGATGCAGCAGGAAGCGGTATTCCATACCGAAGGTCCGGTTTTGATTCTTGCCGGTGCCGGATCTGGAAAAACCCGCGCTCTGACACACCGGATCGCATATTTGATAGAAGAAAAAGGGATTAATCCGTGGAATATCATGGCAATCACTTTTACTAATAAGGCAGCACAGGAAATGCGGGAACGAGTGGATCAGATTGTGGGATTTGGTTCCGAAAGTATCTGGGTCAGCACCTTTCATTCCAGTTGTGTGCGGATGTTGCGCAGATATATCGATCGACTGGGGTATGATAATAATTTTACAATCTACGATACGGATGATCAGAAAACAGTAATCAAAGAGATCTGTAAGCGGTTAAACATCGATACCAAGCAGTTTAAAGAGCGAACATTGATGGCGGCAATTTCTTCCGCCAAAGACGAACTGGTATCTCCGGCAGAATATAAACTGCAGGCTTCGACTGCTTCCGGCTATGGTGCGCAGACGATTGCCCGGGTGTATGAAGCGTATCAGAAGCAGCTTCGTCAGAACAATGCGCTAGACTTTGACGATCTGATCGTAAAAACAGTGGAATTGTTTCAGTCATGCCCGGATGTGCTTGACTATTATCAGGAACGGTTTCGTTATATCATGGTAGATGAGTATCAGGACACCAATACTGCACAGTTCAAATTTGTAAGTCTGTTGGCAGAAAAATATAAAAATCTCTGCGTAGTCGGTGACGATGATCAGTCCATTTACAAGTTTCGTGGTGCCAATATCGGAAACATTCTGGGATACGAAAAAGTATTTCCACAGGCAAAGGTCATCAAACTGGAACAGAATTACCGCTCTACCCAGAATATTCTGAATGCGGCGAATGAAGTTATTAAAAACAATGAGGGGAGAAAAGACAAGACCTTATGGACGGCAAATGAAGAAGGAGCTCCCATTCATTTCCGTCAGTTCCAGAACGGATACGAGGAAGCGGAATACATTGCAGGCGCGATCAACCAGAAAGTCCGGGAAGGAATCTATGATTACAAGGACTGTGCGATTTTGTATCGTACCAATGCCCAGTCCCGTCTGTTTGAGGAAAAATTCCTGATTGCCAATATTCCGTATAAGATCGTAGGTGGTGTAAACTTCTATGCGAGAAAGGAAATTAAGGATCTGCTCGCTTATATGAAGACGATTGATAATGCGAAAGACGATGTAGCGGTCAAAAGGATTATCAACGTACCAAAACGTGGTATCGGTGCGGCAACTCTCGGAAAGGTGCAGGATTATGCTGATGCTTACGGTATCAGTTTTTATCAGGCACTTCGACAGGCAGAAGAGATCCCGACACTTGGTCGTGGAAGTGCAAAAGTACGTCCGTTCGTGGAATTTATTCAGAAATTCCGCAGCCAGATAGAGTATCTGTCGGTAAAAGAGTTACTGGAAAAGCTGATCGAAGAGACAGGTTATGTGAAAGAACTTGAAGCAGAAGATACGGATGAAGCAAAAGCACGTATTGAAAATATCGACGAGTTGATATCTAAAGCAGCGTCTTACGAGGATGAGACAGAAGATCCAAGTCTGTCCGGATTTCTGGAGGAAGTGGCACTGATAGCAGATATTGATTCGGTGGAAGAGAGTGATAACCGCGTACTTTTGATGACTCTGCACAGTGCGAAAGGTCTAGAATTTCCGAATGTCTATCTGGCGGGTATGGAAGATGGTATTTTTCCGGGATATATGACAATTGTGGGAGATGATCCGCAGGATATGGAAGAAGAAAGACGTCTCTGCTATGTGGGAATTACAAGAGCAATGAAGGAACTGACGTTAAGTGCGGCACAGCAACGTATGATCCGCGGAGAAACACAGTATAACAAGGTATCCCGTTTTATCCGGGAGATACCACGGGAACTGGTAGAACTTGGAAGAGAGCCGAAAGCACGAAGGATTACAAAGATGCCGGAACCATCTAGCAGTTATGCAAAGATGCGTCAGACCTACCAGAAGACCAGTTTTTCACCGAAACAGTTTGAAGTAAAAAAATCACAGGGACTTGCTTACGGTGTGGGAGATACAGTACGCCATATCAAATTCGGAACCGGAACGGTACAGGCGATTGTTGATGGCGGCAAGGACTATGAGGTTACGGTAGATTTTGATAAAGCGGGAACAAAGAAAATGTTTGCATCCTTTGCCAAATTGAAGAAAATAACAGAATAAATTTTTGTGGTAAAATCACAGGGATAGTGGTATAATAATACTAGTTTTTGGAAGCTATGCTTTTAGAGAAAGGACGGTGTTCAACATGAATAAACTTGACGAGTTAATGGCCTTGCTGCAGAAGCAGGAAAAAGAAGAAGAAAAATGCAAAAACACAGTAATGTGGGTACTGGCAATTATAGGTGCCGTTGCGGCAGTGGCAGGTATTGCATACGCAGTATACCGTTTTTTCACACCGGATTATCTGGAAGACTTTGAAGATGATTTCGATGATGATTTTGACGATTACTTTGAAGATGAAGATAACGAAGAAAATTAAAATGTGAATACACAAAACGGCAGGAAAGCTTCGGAGGAGACCCCGGAGCTTTTCTTCGGTTAAAAGCTGCAGACAGAAAAACACAAAGAGAAAGGACAGCAGATGAAAAAAGGCGAAGTATACGAGGGAATCATTGAACAGATAGATTTTCCGAATAAGGGAAGGGTAGTGGTGGACGGACAGACGGTAATCGTAAAAAATGGAATGCCGGGGCAAAAAGTTCGTTTTATGATCAATAAAAAAAGGGGCGGAAGAGTAGAAGCAAGGCTTCTGGAAGTGTTAGAACCATCACCGCTTGAGACGAGAAAACCGGTCTGCTCCATTTTCCCGCAGTGTGGTGGATGCATGTATCAGACTATGGATTACCGCCATCAGCTGGAGATGAAACAGGAACAGATCCGAAGACTCCTGGACACAGCGATCAAAAACGGTGGTCAGGTGGATGCAAACGGAAACCCGGATTATGTTTTTGAGGGAATCAAGGGAAGCCCTACAGAATTCTGTTACCGCAATAAGATGGAATTTTCGTTCGGAGATGCCGAAAAAGACGGTCCGCTGACACTGGGACTCCATAAAAAGGGAAGTACCTATGATGTGCTGACCGCATCCGACTGTAAGCTGGTACATGAAGATCTGACAAAGATTCTGACCTGTGTGCTGGATTACTGTAAGGAACAGGGATTTACCTACTATCATAAGATGCGTCATGAGGGATATCTGAGACATCTGCTGTTACGCCGCGGGAATACAACCGGGGAGATTCTGATCAACCTGGTAACAACCACACAGCTGGATCCGGATCTTTCGGAACTGGTAGAACGCCTGTTGGCGCTCCCGCTGGAAGGAACCATCGTGGGAATCCTGCATATCCTGAACGATTCACTGGCAGATCTTGTACAGAGTGACGAGACCAGAGTGCTGTATGGACAAGATTATTTCTATGAAAACCTTCTGGGACTGAAGTTTAAGATCACGCCGTTTTCCTTCTTCCAACCGAATTCTCTCGGCGCGGAAGTGTTGTATGAAACTGCACGAAGCTATATTGGGGATACCAGAGACATGACGGTCTTTGATCTCTACAGCGGAACCGGTACGATTTCACAGATCCTGGCAGCAGTGGCGAAAAAAGTGATTGGTGTGGAGATCGTAGAAGAAGCCGTTGTGGCAGCCAGGGAAAATGCTGAGAGAAACGGCATCAAAAACTGCGAATTTATAGCCGGTGATGTGCTGAAAGTGCTTGATGAGATTGAAGAGAAACCGGATTTTATCGTACTTGACCCTCCGCGGGACGGTATTCATCCGAAAGCCCTTCCGAAGATCATCGAATACCAGGTGGATAATCTGGTTTATATTTCCTGTAAACCGACCAGCCTTGCAAGGGATCTGGAAATCTTTTTACAGCGTGGTTATCGCGTGGAGCGGTGCGTATGTGTCGATCAGTTTGCACAGACAGTTCACACAGAAACTATCTGTCATCTGAAACATACAGTAGAAAAACAGTAACTGTGAAGATACTGAGCAGGTACGAAAACAGCTGGACGGAACGCGTCTGACAAGATAAAATATAAATAACTGTATGATGAAGCAAAAAATAACAGCAAAGAGAGGTTTGATTAATGAATAAACAATCCGAAAAATTAGCAAAAGCGATTGCATATGAGACAAAGAAAAAGCAGGAGAGAGATGAGGATAAACGTCCGGCGTTTCATGTAACACCGACAACCGGATGGTGTAACGATCCCAACGGATTTTCCCGATTTGGTGAGGAATATCATCTGTTTTATCAGTATTATCCATATGAAAATAAATGGGGTCCGATGCACTGGGGACATTGTAGGACAAAAGATTTTATCAAATGGGAAGAACTTCCCTGCGCGATGGCACCGGATATGGAATATGACGGTCAGGGATGTTTTTCCGGAACAGCTGTGGAACATGAAGGAAAACATATTTTGATGTATACCAGTGTGTTGGAAAAAGACCTCGAAGACGGCACCCGTATGGTACGCCAGACGCAGAGTATTGCGATCGGTGATGGCGAAAATTATGAAAAAGTGGCGGAAAACCCGGTGATTACCGCAGACTGTCTGCCGGAAGGAAGCTCTCCGGTTGATTTTCGTGATCCGAAGATCTGGAAAGAAGACGGACGCTTCTATGCATTGATCGGAAGCAAGGCAGAGGACGGAAGCGGTCAGCTGGCACTCTTTACATCTGAAGATGCGCTCCACTGGAATTATGAGAAAATGATCGACCAGTGTAAAAACCGCTATGGAAAAATGTGGGAGTGCCCGGATTTCTTTGCACTTGACGGCCGTCAGGTCCTGATCGTATCTCCGCAGTTTATGAGAGCAGAAGGACTGGAGTTTCATAATGGAAACAATTCCATTTATTTTACCGGAGACTATGATAAAGAGACGATGACTTACACCAGAGGCGATGCGAGACAGGTGGATTACGGTATGGACTTTTATGCGCCGCAGACCGTAGAAACGACAGATGGAAGAAGAGTCATGGTTGCATGGTTGCAGAGCTGGGACAATTTTATGACTCCGGAAGACATGGACTGGACCGGACTTATGACACTCCCGAGAGAACTGCATGTGGAAGACGACAGCCTGGTACAGCTTCCGGTACGTGAGATTGAAAATTATTATACCGGCGAGCGCAGCTATGAAAATGTCACCCTGGAAAACCAGTCTGCCGAACTGGACGGAATCACAGGCAGAAGTTTTGATATGACGGTAGAAGTAAAAAAAGAGGATCTGGAAGGATTCTCCATTTTGCTTGCCTGCGATGATGAAAATTATACGGAACTGTATTATAACAGATATCAGGAATTATTTACCGTGGATCGTACTTATTCCGGTCTGGTAAGAGATGTGATCTGCAGTCGCAGCATGAAGGTGGCAAACGAGAAAGAAACGATCAAATTCAGGATTGTGATGGATAAGTATACAATAGAAGTATTTGCAAATGATGGTAAACAGGCGATGACAACACTGATCTATACGGAGCTGAAGTCGCAGGGAATCGTATTTTCCAGCGATGGAAAAGCAACATTCAGCGTGACACAGCATACAATTACCATGCCGGAATAGACCCTTTCTTGTGGGAATAAGATTCCTATGCTATAATGTGCAAAGATCAGAAATTAAAGGAGAACAGAAGTGAAATTACAATTTAATGTGCAGATGACCAGACAGTATCTGTTTGATTTCTTTCTGCAGCACACCTACCGGACCCTGCGTGGAAAACTCAGCCTTCTGGCAGGACTTGCGATGATTCCGCTGTGTGTGCTTACCTGGAACCGGGTGGGAAGAATGTTCAGCGTGTGTTATATCTTTTTTGCTGTATTTTTCCTGCTCCTGATGCCGGGAAAACTCTGGCTCAAAGCGGATCAGGGATTTAAAAGAACACCGGTGTATAGAAAACCATTTACTTACAAAGTAGACAGCACCGGAATCACCACGATCCAGAACGCGCAGACCGGACATCTGAAATGGAATCAGGTGGAAAAGGTGATTGACAGCCAGTTATGCCTGTATGTCTATATCAACAAAGCAGATGCCTATGTATGGCCGAAGGAAGCAGTCGGTAAAAATTATCCGAAGCTGCTGGAACTTCTGAAAAAACATGTGGATGCAAGAAAACTGAAGATCCGTCTGAAATAAAGAAAGAGGAAAACAATGACAATAGAAACAAACAGTCCTGAAGAGACCTTTGCACTGGGACAGAAACTTGGTGAACAGGCAAAAGCGGGACAAATCTATACCCTAAACGGAGACCTTGGCGTTGGAAAAACAGTGTTTACTCAGGGAATCGCCAAAGGACTAGGAATCACAGAAGCGGTCAGCAGCCCGACATTTACCATTGTACAGGTATACGAAGAGGGAAGGATTCCTTTTTATCATTTTGATGTATACCGTATCGGAGATATCGAAGAGATGGAAGAAATCGGTTATGATGATTATTTCTTCGGAAATGGTGTGTGTATGATCGAATGGGCGGAACTGATCGAAGAACTGATTCCGGAAAACAGTATTCATGTAACAATTGAGAAAGACCTGGAAAAAGGATTTGATTACCGTCGGATCACCATTACCGGTCTGGAAGGATGGGAGAACAAATGAAAATATTAGCACTTGACAGCTCAGGACTGGTAGCGTCTGTCGCAGTTGTGGAAGACAATCAGCTGTTGGCAGAATATACGGTGAATTATAAAAAGACACATTCTCAGACACTGCTCCCGATGCTTGATGAGATCGCAAAGATGATAGAACTGGATCTGGAGACGATAGATGCTATTGCGGTGGCAGCAGGTCCGGGATCTTTTACCGGCCTGCGTATAGGGTCTGCTACGGCAAAAGGACTGGGACTGGCATTAAAGAAACCGTTGATCCCGGTGCCCACAGTAGATGCACTTGCATATAATCTGTATGATACCACGGGAGTGATCTGCCCAATGATGGATGCGAGAAGAAAACAGGTGTATACCGGTATCTATCGTTTTGCAGATCACGAACTGGTGACAGTAAGCGCGCAGAAAGCAATTGCCGTGGAAGAACTGATCAGGGAATTGAATGCACTGGGAGAAGCCGTGATCTTTTTGGGCGATGGCGTAATGGTCTATCAGGAGATGTTAAAAGAAAATATGCTGGTACCGTACAGTTTTGCGCCGGCACATCTGAACAAGCAGCGGGCAGGAGCCGTGGGTGCACTGGCAGAAAAATATTATCGGGAAGGCAAGACAGTAACAGCAGCAGAGCATCAGCCGGAATACCTTCGGGTGTCTCAGGCGGAGCGGGAGCGTGCGGAAAGAGAAGCAGGAAAAAGATGACAGAGATTCGGGAAATGCAGTTGGATGATCTGGAACAGGTGATGGAGATTGAAAATGAAAATTTCTCCCGCCCGTGGACAGAAACAGGATTTTTTACTTTTCTGATTCGCCAGGACACCCTGTTTCTGGTAGCAGAGGAGGATGAAAAGATTCTTGGCTACTGTGGTGTCGTGATGGTACAGGATGAAGGCGATATTACCAATGTATCTGTAAAAAAAGACAGACAGAACCATGGTACAGGCAAACTTTTGGTACAGGAGTTGATCCGGAGAACGAATGAGATGGGAGTAGTCCGGCTGTTTCTGGAAGTACGCGAGAGCAATGAGAGAGCGATCCATGTATACGAAAAAGCCGGTTTTGTGAAGAATGGGTTACGAAAAAATTATTATGAGGATCCGGTGGAACATGCAGTCCTGATGATGCATGAGACAACCGGAAAAGAAAGATAGAGGAATTAAAAATTCTATGTTAGATGTATGTTTATTGGGAACCGGTGGGATGATGCCGCTGCCGCGCAGATATCTTACTTCTTTCCTTGCAAGATATAATGGAAGCAGTCTGATGATCGACTGCGGAGAGGGAACGCAGGTGGCGGTCAAATCTAAAGGGTGGAGTTTTAAACCGATTGATGTAATCTGTTTTACCCATTACCATGCAGACCACATCAGCGGTCTTCCTGGAATGTTACTGACCATGGGAAATGCAGAACGTACAGAACCGCTGACCCTGATCGGACCGAAAGGACTTGAACGGGTGGTTCATGCCCTCCGCACGATCGCACCGGAACTCCCATTTCCGATTATCTGCAAAGAGATTCAGGGACAAGAAGAGACATTTTCCATCAATGGTTATGAAATTACAGCATTTCGGGTAAATCACAACGTAACCTGTTACGGTTATACCGTAGAGATTCATCGCGGCGGAAAGTTCTCCGTGGAGCAGGCAAAAGCCAACGAAATTCCGCTGAAATACTGGAATCCGCTGCAAAAAGGCGAGACAATCGAGGCAGACGGAAAGGTATATACGCCGGATATGGTGCTCGGACCGGCAAGGAAAGGCCTGAAAGTTACTTACTGTACGGACAGCCGTCCGACGGTATCGATGGAAGAGCATGCAAAAGAATCGGATCTGCTGATCTGTGAAGGAATGTACGGAGAACCGGAAAAAGACGCAAAAGCTAGAGAATACAAGCATATGACGATGAAAGAGGCGGCAAAACTTGCGAAAAAAGCACAGGTAAAAGAAATGTGGCTGACACATTTCAGTCCGTCCCTGGTACATCCGGAAGAATATATGGATGGCGTAAGAGAGATTTTTCCGAACAGCTATGTGGGAAAAGACGGAAAATCTGTGGATTTATTATTTGAGGAGGAAGAAAATGAGTGAGAAAGATGTTTTGATTCTGGCAATTGAAAGCTCCTGCGATGAGACAGCAGCTTCCGTAGTGAAAAATGGAAGAACCATTTTATCCAATGTAATTTCTTCTCAGATTGCACTGCATACTCTGTATGGAGGGGTAGTGCCGGAAATCGCATCCAGAAAACATATTGAAAAGATCAATCAGGTAGTAGAGGAAGCACTGGCTGAGGCAAATGTCACACTGGATGATCTGGATGCCGTCGGAGTCACCTATGGTCCGGGACTTGTCGGCGCACTGCTGGTAGGTGTAGCGGAAGCAAAGGCAATCAGTTATGCGAAAAAACTGCCATTGGTAGGAGTTCATCATATCGAGGGACATGTTTCTGCCAATTATATCGAACATCCGGATCTGGAACCACCGTTTATGTGCCTGATCGTATCCGGCGGACATACCCATCTGGTAATTGTCAAAGATTACGGAGAGTTTGAAATTCTTGGAAGAACGAGAGATGATGCGGCAGGGGAAGCTTTTGATAAAGTAGCACGTGCCATTGGTCTGGGATACCCGGGCGGACCTAAGATTGATAAAGTGTCAAAAGAGGGGAATCCGAATGCCATTGTATTTCCAAAGGCAAAATTGGAAGACCCTTATGATTTCAGTTTCAGTGGAGTAAAATCCGCAGTTTTGAATCATATTAATCGGTGTAAGATGCAGGGAGAAGAAATCTGTGAGGCGGATATTGCCGCATCTTTCCAGAAAGCGGTAGTAGATACTCTGGTGGAAAAAGCGGTAAAGGCGGCAAAAGAGCATCATATGGATAAACTGGCCATTGCTGGTGGTGTTGCCTCCAACAGTGCTCTGCGTCAAGCGATGAAAGAAGCGTGCGAGAGAGAAAATATCAAGTTTTATTATCCATCGCCGATCTTCTGCACTGATAATGCGGCAATGATTGGTGTTGCGGCTTATTACGAATACAAAAAAGGTGTGCGTCACGGATGGGATCTGAATGCAGTTCCAAATCTGAAACTGGGAGAACGGTAAGAAAGGAAGGTGATACCAGTGAAATGTACGGCAATCATTCTGGCAGCAGGTCAGGGAAAAAGGATGAAAAGCAGTGTGCAGAAACAGTTTTTACAGCTGGGGAAATATCCGGTGCTGTATTATTCACTGAAAGCTTTTCAGGATTCACCGGAAATCACAGACATTGTTCTTGTGTGTGGAAAAACAGAAATCGATTACTGTAAAGATGCATTTGTGCAGAAGTATCACATTGATAAAGTGTCAGAAGTAGTTGCAGGTGGAAAAGAGAGATATGAATCAGTTTATCAGGGACTTTGTGCTTGTCGTAAAACAGATTATGTTCTGATTCACGACGGAGCAAGACCATTTGTCACAGAAGAACTGATTCAGCGAGGTCTTGACTGTGTGAAAGAATATCAGGCATGTGCAGCCGGTGTGCCATCCAAAGATACCGTGAAAATAATTGGTGAAGGAAAAAAAGTAGCATCCACACCGGATCGGAGTCATGTGTGGAATGTTCAGACACCACAGATATTTGAGTATCATCTGATAAAAGAAGCTTATGAAAAAGCACTGAGGCATGACAGCAGCAGAATTACAGATGATGCCATGGTAGTAGAGAATTATGGAAATCATGGAGTGTGGTTATATGAAGGATCTTATAAAAACATAAAAATCACTACACCGGAAGACCTTGAAATTGGTGAAATATTTGCCCGTGAAATATTTGATAAAAAAAGTAAAAAAAATGAAAAAAGTATATTGACATATTGAAAAACAGATGATAGAATATCACTTGTCTTCGAGCGAGACAAAAGCGCAGACCACTACAGAGATATGGAGAGGTATCGAAGTGGTCATAACGAGGCGGTCTTGAAAACCGTTTGTCCGAAAGGGCGCGTGGGTTCGAATCCCACCCTCTCCGTTACAAAAGAAAAAACTGATCTTTTGATCAGGCATTTGGAGAAGTACCCAAGTGGCTGAAGGGGCTCCCCTGGAAAGGGAGTAGGTCGTTAGTAGCGGCGCGAGGGTTCAAATCCCTCCTTCTCCGTTCTTATTTTTGAAAAAACAATTTAGAAATTGGAAAAAGTAAAAAATAAGTGTTGACATCGTAAAAACGATGTGATATAGTAATCAAGCTGCTTCGAGAGATGCGGCGTGAATGAGAACCTTGATAACTGAACAGTGAAACACATAAATACAATCCTCGAAAATTCTTTGATAAGACAGTCCGGAA
>CAKRLG010000019.1 GCA_934359255.1 uncultured Ruminococcus sp. | reverse complement strand
ACGATGGCAAATGTGATTCAGCAATTACAGAAGCCGACACTTGTCATCGCTCATAATAAGACGTTAGCGGCTCAGTTATACGGAGAGTTCAAGGAGATGTTCCCCGATAACGCAGTGGAATATTTTGTCTCCTACTACGATTACTACCAGCCCGAAGCCTACGTCCCCTCCACAGATACTTACATTGCCAAGGACTCCGCCATCAACGAGGAAATCGACAGACTCCGGCTCTCAGCCACCGCGGCACTTTCCGAACGAAAAGATGTTATCATCGTGTCAAGTGTATCCTGTATCTATGGAATCGGCAGTCCGAAGGACTATCAGAACATGATGATCTCACTGCGACCGGGGATGGAGAAGGACAGGGATGAGGTGCTGCGGAGTCTGATTGACATGCAGTATGACCGAAATGATATGGATTTTCACCGTGGAACATTCCGGGTGCGAGGGGATGTGGTGGAGATTATTCCGGCATATGAATCGGACGTGGCGATCCGGGTGGAATTCTTCGGAGATGAGATTGACCGGATCACGGAAGTGGATGTGCTGACCGGGGAGATCCGGAGAGAACTGAATCATATCGCCTTATATCCGGCGTCTCATTATGTTGTGCCGATGGAACGTATCCTGGAAGCATCCAAGGCTATTGAAAAAGAAATGGAAGAACAGGTGGCGTACTTTAAAAGTGAAGAGAAGCTTCTCGAGGCACAGAGAATCAGCGAACGGACCAATTTTGATCTGGAAATGATGAAAGAGACAGGTTTTTGTTCCGGCATCGAGAACTATTCCCGGCATCTGGCAGGACTGAAACCGGGAGAGCCGCCGTATACACTGATGGATTACTTCGGGGATGACTATCTGATCATGATCGATGAGTCACATATTACGGTGCCACAGGTGCGAGGTATGTATTTTGGTGATCAGTCAAGAAAATCGACACTGGTGGACTATGGATTCCGTCTTCCATCGGCAAAAGACAACCGCCCGCTGAATTTTGAGGAATTTGAAGAGCGGATCGATCAGGTGCTTTTCGTGTCGGCAACGCCGGGACAATATGAAAAGGATCATGAACTTCTTCGCGCAGAGCAGATTATCCGACCGACCGGACTTCTGGATCCTTATGTGGAAGTGCGCCCGGTGGAGGGACAGATTGACGATCTGGTAGGAGAAGTCAATAAAGAGGTGGAAAAACATAATAAGATTCTGGTGACAACGCTTACCAAACGAATGGCAGAGGAACTGACCGATTATATGAAAGATCTGGGTATCCGTGTCAAATACCTGCATTCCGATATCGATACGCTGGAACGGTCGGAGATCATCCGTGATATGCGTCTGGATGTATTTGACGTGCTGGTAGGTATCAACCTGCTTCGAGAGGGTCTGGATATCCCGGAAATCTCACTGGTGGCGATCCTGGATGCGGACAAGGAAGGATTCCTGCGATCGGAAACTTCTCTGATCCAGACGATCGGCCGTGCAGCAAGAAATGCGGAGGGACATGTCATCATGTATGCAGATGTGATCACGGATTCCATGCGCCGCGCCATCGATGAGACACTTCGAAGAAGAGAATTGCAGGAAACATATAATAAGGAACACGGAATTACACCGAAGACGATTAAAAAGGCAGTCAGGGATCTGATCAGCATATCCAAAGAAGTGGCGAAGACACAGAAGAAACTGGAAAAAGACATGGAATCTATGAGCCGTAAGGAACTCGAAGAACTGATCGGAAAAGTACAAAAACAGATGAAAGCGGCCGCGGCCGACCTGAACTTCGAGATGGCAGCCGAGCTGCGTGACCAGATGATCGAACTGAAGAAGAATCTGGAAGAGCTGGATAAGTAGCCATTTTTCGAAGAAAAATGAGCGAATTGCGAATGTTTTTGAGGATTGTGAGAGTACGAAGTACGGAACAATCCGGTATCAAAGGGGTCAAAATACCTTTTGACCCCAACATCTTATATTATATAAAGAAAGAATTTTCTGAGAAAATATCCCAAAATGTGCGAGAGGATATTTTAAGCAGGAGATTCTTTCTTTTTATTTACGCGAGCAACGAGCCAAAGTCCGTGCTTGCACGAGACCTTGACGACTGCCGCGATAACGGGTAAAATTTCCTGCCCAAAACACCAATAAGAAAAGAAATCCAAGAAAAAACAAAAATTTTCAAAATACCCATTGACAAATAAAAGAGGCAGTGCTATCTTTAAACCATAGATGTTAGCACTCCACTCAAACGAGTGCTAACACAACAAAAAAGACAAAGAAGGAGGCAGAGAAGATGCAGGATTTGGATGAAAGAAAACGCAAGATTTTAAAAGCGATTATCCAGACCTATCTGGAAACTGGTGAACCGGTCGGTTCGAGAACCATTTCCAAGTACACAGATTTGAATCTGAGTTCTGCCACCATTCGAAATGAGATGTCGGATCTGGAAGATCTGGGATACATCGTACAGCCTCATACCTCAGCGGGCAGGATTCCATCGGATCTCGGTTATCGATTATATGTCGATGAACTGATGAAAGAAAAAGATCAGGAAGTTTCCGAGATGAAGGAAATGATGATCGAGAAGACAGATCGGATGGAACGGGTGCTCAAACAGGTGGTCAAGGTGCTCGCATCCAACACAAATTATGCGACACTCATTACCGGTCCTACCTATCATCACAACAAAGTAAAGTTTATTCAGTTATCCAAGCTGAACGAAGAACAGCTTCTGGCTGTGATTGTTGTGGAAGGAAACCTGGTAAAGAACCAGATCGTAAATCTGGATGAGACGATTGATGACGAACAGATCCTGAAACTGAACCTGTTATTGAACACACAGCTGAATGGCCTGACGATCGAAGAGATCAGTCTTGGCATGATCACGAAGCTGAAAGAACAGGCAGGTGTCCACAGCGGCGTGGTAAGTACCGTATTAGATGCGGTGGCAGATGCCATTGCAGTGGACGATGAGGAAGTTCCGGTGTATACAAGCGGAGCGACCAACATCTTCAAGTATCCGGAACTGGCAGACAGCAGTAAAGCCAGCGAGCTGATATCCGCATTTGAGGATAAGCAGGAACTGGTTGAGATGATTAAGGATACCGTTTCTGATTCCGGAGAGAATACAGGAATTCAGGTATATATAGGAAATGAAAGCCCGATACAGACCATGAAAGATTGCAGTGTAGTAACTGCATCATATGATCTGGGAGAGGGAATGAAAGGAACGATAGGAATTATCGGACCGAAGCGAATGGATTATGAAAATGTAGTAGATAATCTGAAAACATTGAAAGTCCAGTTGGACAACATATTCAAAAAGCCGTAGAAAGGTGGAATGTGAGAGATGGCAGAAGAAAATAAAACAACTGCTGAGGAGACAGTCGAAGAAGTAAAAGAAACCGAAGCAGCTGAAGACGAAGTCACCGAAGCAACTCCTGAAACTCAGGCAGGAAGCGAAGAAGTGGAAGAAGCCAAAGAGAAAAAACTTTTTGGAAAAAAGAAAAAAGATAAAAAAGATGAAAAAATTGAAGAACTGACTGATCGGGTAAAACGCCAGATGGCCGAGTTTGAAAATTTTCGAAAACGTACCGAAAAAGAAAAAGCAGGTATGTATGCTGTGGGAGCAAAAGATGTGATCGAAAAGATCCTTCCGGTAGTAGATAACTTTGAAAGAGGTCTGGATGTCGCAGAAGACAAAGAAGATCCTTTTGTACAGGGAATGGAAAAAATTTACAAGCAGTTCATTACCGCACTGAATGACATGGGAGTAAAAGCCATCGAAGCCGTAGGAAATGAATTCAATCCGGATTTCCATAATGCAGTGATGCATGTGGAAGACGAAACAGTCGGAGAGAACATCGTAGTAGAAGAGTTCCAGAAGGGTTACATGTATAAAGAAAGTGTAGTCCGCCACAGCATGGTAAAAGTAGCCAACTAACAATTATCAGAATATAGATTATAATTCATGAGGAGGAAATAGTCATGGGAAAAATCATTGGTATTGACTTAGGAACAACAAACAGCTGTGTAGCTGTTATGGAAGGTGGAAAACCAACCGTTATCACTAATGCAGAAGGAGCAAGAACAACACCATCTGTTGTAGCATTTACAAAAACAGGAGAAAGACTGGTAGGTGAACCTGCAAAACGTCAGGCAGTAACCAACGCAGATAAAACAGTTTCTTCTATTAAAAGACATATGGGTACTGATTACAAAGTAACCATCGATGACAAAAAATATTCTCCACAGGAGATTTCCGCTATGATCCTGCAGAAGATGAAATCTGATGCAGAAAACTACCTGGGCGAAAAAGTAACAGAGGCAGTTATCACTGTTCCGGCTTACTTCAACGATGCTCAGCGTCAGGCTACCAAAGATGCAGGTAAGATCGCAGGTCTGGATGTAAAACGTATCATCAACGAGCCTACAGCAGCAGCTCTGGCATATGGTCTGGACAACGAACAGGAACAGAAGATCATGGTATACGACTTAGGTGGTGGTACATTTGATGTATCTATCATCGAGATCGGTGATGGCGTTATCGAAGTTCTGTCTACCGCAGGTAACAACCGTCTGGGTGGTGATGACTTTGACCAGAAAGTAGCAGATTACATGCTGGCAGAGTTTAAGAGAACCGAAGGTGTAGATCTGTCTCAGGATAAGATGGCTTTGCAGAGAATCAAAGAAGCAGCAGAGAAAGCGAAAAAAGAACTTTCTTCTTCTACAACAACTAACATCAACCTGCCATTCATCACAGCTACAGCAGAAGGTCCGAAACATTTCGATATGAACCTGACAAAAGCAAAATTCGATGAACTGACACATGATCTGGTAGAACTGACAGCAGAACCTGTAAGAAGAGCGCTGTCTGATGCAGGACTGACCGCTTCTGAACTGAGCAAAGTTCTTCTGGTTGGTGGTTCTACACGTATCCCGGCTGTACAGGATAAAGTAAAACAGCTGACAGGACATGAACCAAGCAAGAGCCTGAACCCAGATGAGTGCGTAGCTCTGGGAGCTTCCGTACAGGGTGGTAAACTGGCAGGCGATGCCGGTGCCGGTGATATCCTGCTTCTGGATGTAACTCCACTGTCACTGTCTATCGAGACAATGGGGGGTATCGCAACCAGACTGATCGAGAGAAATACAACAATCCCGACCAAGAAGAGCCAGATCTTCTCTACAGCAGCAGATAACCAGACAGCAGTAGATATCAACGTAGTACAGGGTGAGAGACAGTTTGCGAAAGACAACAAATCTCTTGGACAGTTCCGTCTGGATGGAATCCCGCCAGCAAGAAGAGGTGTTCCGCAGATCGAAGTAACTTTTGATATTGATGCCAATGGTATTGTAAATGTATCTGCAAAAGACCTGGGAACAGGAAAAGAACAGCATATTACCATCACAGCAGGTTCCAATATGTCTGATTCAGATATCGACAAAGCAGTAAAAGAAGCTGCTGAGTACGAAGCACAGGATAAGAAGAGAAAAGAAGCCATCGACACAAGAAATGATGCAGACGCTATGGTATTCCAGACAGAGAAAGCCATCGAAGAGGTAGGCGACAAACTGGATGCCAACGATAAGACAGCAGTAGAAGCTGATCTGGCAGCTCTGAAAGATCTGATCGCAAAGGCTCCTGTAGATAACATGACAGATGAGCAGGTTGCAGAGATCAAAGCTGCGAAAGAAAAACTGATGGAAAGCGCACAGAAACTGTTTGCAAAAGTATATGAACAGGCACAGGGAGCAGCAGGTGCTCAGGGTGCAGGCCCGGATATGAACGGCGCAGCAGGCGGTGCTTCTCAGGGATCCAGCGAAGCAGGATACGGCGATGACGTAGTAGATGCTGACTACAAAGAAGTTTAATACGAATAAAGAATCAATCATATTTACCAGATGATTATACAAGTTGTGTAAGTAAATGCAGGGGACGGGGATACCGGAAGGATCACCGTCCCCATAATGTGATGATACCAGGGTTTAAGGCCGGAAATCTGACATAAACCTGCATGCAGAAAGATTTCTGAACTTTTCCCTCTGACATCATGTGAGTAGATAATTCCGCAGTTGTATCCCCCAGGGGTACGAGGCGTTTCGATAAGGTGAAAGAAAATGGCAGAGAAAAGAGATTATTATGAGGTTCTGGGTGTAGAGCGCGGAGCTGATGATGCGACCTTGAAAAAAGCATACCGGAAACTGGCAAAAAAATATCATCCGGATATGAACCCAGGGGATAAAGAAGCAGAAGCAAAATTTAAAGAGGCGACAGAGGCGTACACCGTACTGAGTGATCCGGAAAAGAGAAGAACATATGACCAGTACGGTCATGCAGCATTTGAAAACGGTGGAGCCGGACAGGGTGGCGGTTTCGGTGGATTTGATTTTAACGGCGCAGATATGGGAGATATTTTTGGAGATATCTTCGGAGATCTGTTCGGTGGCGGAAGAAGCCGCAGAGCGAACAATGGTCCGATGCGTGGAGCAAATCTGCGTGCGGTTGTTCACATTACCTTCCAGGAAGCAGTCTTCGGCTGTGAAAAAGAACTGGAACTGACACTGAAAGATACCTGCAGCAAATGTAACGGAACCGGTGCAAAACCGGGCACTTCTCCGGAGACATGTACGAAATGTCATGGAACCGGTCAGGTAACTTATACACAGCAGTCCATGTTTGGTATGGTACGAAACGTACAGACTTGTCCGGACTGTGGTGGAACCGGTAAGATCATCAAAGACAAATGCCCGGATTGCCGGGGAACCGGATTTACCGCAAGCAGAAAGAAGATCCAGGTATCTATCCCGGCGGGTATCGATGACGGACAAAGCATTCGTATCCGTGAAAAAGGAGAACCGGGAACCAACGGCGGACCGAGAGGAGATCTGCTGGTAGAAGTACAGGTAGCCCGTCATCCGATCTTCCAGAGACAGGATATGAATATCTTCTCCACAGCACCGATCACCTATGCACAGGCTGCACTGGGTGGTAAGATCCGTATCAGCACTGTAGACGGTGAAGTAGAGTACGAAGTAAAACCGGGTACACAGACCGATACCAAGATCCGTCTGCGAGGAAAAGGTGTACCGTCACTGAGAAATAAAAATGTCCGTGGTGATCAGTACGTCACCCTGGTTGTCCAGGTACCGACCAAACTTTCCGAGGAAGCCAAAGAAGCCCTTCGTGCTTTTGACGCAGCATGTCAGGGAAAACCGGCACCGGAGAAAGAAAAGAAAAAACGCTTCATGGATAAACTGAAAGAAACGTTTGAAGATTAGTGGCTATTTAGCAGATACGAAAAATAACAGACTGTATGACGAAATATGAAAAAGAGTCAGACAGTTACAGAAAAAGGGACTGTCCGGAAAACAGAAATATTTTCCGGGCAATCTCTTTTGTTGCTTTTTCGGGCAGAATCTAGTATAGTTATCATAGCTATGCACTTGTGTACTTGTACAGAAAGGTGAGAAATACAATGAAATGGAAAAAATTTAAAATAAAAACAGTGACAGATGCAGAAGATATTATCATCAGTACTTTATATGATATCGGACTGGAAGGCGCGCAGATCGAGGACAAAGTGCCGCTGACTGCAATGGAAAAAGAGCAGATGTTTGTAGATATCCTGCCGGACGGACCGGAAGACGATGGAATCGCTTATTTGAGTTTCTTTGTGGAAGAAGCAGAGGATGGAACTCTTACCGTAAACGGTGAGGCGAAGACAGAAGAAGAGATTCTCTCTCAGGTAAAAGAAGAACTGGAATCTCTGCGGATGTTCTGCGAGATCGGCGATGGAAGCATCACAGTTGATGAAACGGAAGATATTGACTGGATCAACAACTGGAAAAAATATTTCAAACAGTTTTATGTGGATGATATCCTGATCATTCCTTCCTGGGAAGAAGTGAAAGAAGAAGACAAAGACAAAATGATCATCCACATCGATCCGGGTACTGCCTTCGGAACCGGTATGCATGAGACTACACAGTTGTGTATCCGTCAGCTGAAAAAATACGTGACACCGGAGACAGAACTTCTGGATGTAGGAACCGGAAGTGGTATCCTTTCTATCATTGCACTTAAAATGGGGGCAAAACATGCAGTGGGAACTGATCTGGATCCATGCGCAGTACCGGCAGTAGAAGAAAATAAAGAAGTAAACGGAATCGCGCCGGAAAGCTTTGATATGATGATCGGAAATATTATCGATGATAAAGAAGTACAGGATAAAGTAGGCTATGAATGTTACGACATCGTAGTGGCAAATATTCTGGCGGATGTCTTAGTGCCGCTGACACCGGTCATTGTCAACCAGATGAAACCGGGTGCTGTATACATTACCTCCGGTATCATTGATGACAAAGAGCAGACTGTAGTGAATGCCGTAAAGGCAGCCGGCCTGGAGATTCTGGAAGTAACATATCAGGGTGAGTGGGTATCCGTAACCGCAAGAAAGCAGGCGTAAGATGTATCGTTTTTTTGTAAAACAAGAACAGATTGATATGGAAGAAAAAAAGATACATATCACAGGCAGTGATGTGAACCATATTAAAAATGTGCTTCGGATGCGTCAGGGAGAGACTATCCTGATCAGTGCAGGTGACAATCTGGAATACACCTGTCTGGTGAGCGAGATGGAAGCAGAAGAAGTAATTGCAGATATCAGTTATGTGCAGGAAGTGGGCATGGAGCTGCCGTCAAAGATTTATCTGTTTCAGGGACTTCCAAAGAGTGACAAGATGGAAACGATCATTCAGAAAGCTGTGGAACTCGGTGTCTATGAAGTGATTCCGGTGAGTACGGCCCGGGCGGTAGTAAAACTGGATGCGAAAAAAGAAGCTTCCAAACAGAAACGGTGGCAGACGATCGCAGAAAGTGCTGCAAAACAGTCCAAACGAATGGTGATTCCAGAGATTCATTCTGTTATGAAGTTTTCAGAGGCAGTAAACTATGCCGAAGAGCTGGATATCCGGTTTATTCCGTATGAACTTGCTGAAGATATGGCACACACGAAAAAACTGTTTGAACAGATCGAACCGGGGCAGTCTATCGGTATCTTTATCGGACCGGAAGGTGGATTCACACCGGAAGAGATCGAACTGGCGATGAATCATCAGGTACAGCCGATCACACTGGGAAAACGGATTTTAAGAACAGAGACAGCAGGAATGACAGTACTCTCGATTCTGATGTTCTTACTGGAAGGAAAGGAATAATAAGTGGAAGCATATTTAGATAATTCGGCCACTACCCGTTGCTACGAAGAAGTGAAGGATATCGTCGTGAAAACCATGATGGACGACTATGGCAATCCTTCTGCCATGCACCAGAAGGGTGTGGAGAGTGAACGATACGTGAAAGAAGCTGCCGGACAGATTGCAGCTACATTAAAAGTACAAGAAAAAGAGATTTATTTTACCTCCGGTGGAACTGAGTCCAACAACTGGGCGTTAATCGGAACTGCTCTGGCGAACAGACGCCAGGGGAACCATATTATCATCAGTAGTATTGAACATCCGGCCGTATCTGCTCCTGCAGAATTTCTGGAGGGCCAGGGATTTGAAGTGACGAGACTGGGTGTGAATACACAGGGACAGATTTCTCTGGAAGAACTGAAAGAAGCGATTCGCCCAGAGACGATTCTGGTATCGGTGATGTTTGTAAATAACGAAATCGGAGCGGTGGAACCGATTGCAGAGATCGGAGAGCTGATCAAGCAGGTAAATCCGAAAACGTATTTTCATGTGGATGCGATTCAGGCCTACGGAAAGTTTCGGATCCTTCCGAAAAAGATGCATATCGATATGCTTTCCGCGAGCGGACATAAGATTCACGGACCGAAGGGAACCGGATTCTTATATATCAGTGAAAAAATGAAGATCGTTCCGCTCATCTACGGTGGCGGACAGCAGAAAGGCATGCGTTCCGGTACGGACAATGTGCCGGGAATCGCAGGACTGGGACTGGCTTCCAAAATGGTTTATGATCATCTGGAAGAAAACAATAAGCATATGCGTGATCTTCGTACGTATTTCGTCAGAGAACTTGCAAAGATGGATCAGGTCGTGGTACACGGTCCACAGGGAGAAGAAGCGGCACCGCAGATTGTAAGTGCTGCCTTCGTGGGCGTGAGAAGCGAAGTCTTATTACATACCCTGGAAGAAAGAGGTATCTACGTATCCGCGGGAAGTGCCTGCTCTACACACAAAAGAAGTGGAAGTCCTACACTGACAGCTATTGGACTGCCGAAGAATCAGATGGAAGCAACCGTTCGGTTCAGCTTCTGTGAGACAACCACAAAGGAAGAACTGGATTACACGTTACAGGTGTTAAATGAAGTCATACCGATGCTGCGTCGATATGCGAGACATTAAGCACAGCAAGTAACAGAAGGAGAAAAGAGATGTTTAAAGCATTTTTAGTAAAATATGCGGAGATCGGCATCAAGGGAAAGAACAGATATCTGTTTGAAGATGCGCTGATCCGTCAGATGGAATATGTATTGAAACCGGTAGAAGGAACCTTTCATGTAACCAAAGAGCAGGGAAGAATCTATGTGCTGACGGAGGGCGATTTTGATTATGAAGAAGCTCTGGAAGCATTAAAACGGGTATTTGGAATTGCATATATCTGCCCGGTTGTGATTAAGGAAGATCAGGGTTACGAACAGTTGGAAAAAGATGTGGTAGCCTATGTGGACCATGTATATCCGGATAAAAATAAAACATTCAAAATGCATGTCCGTCGTGCGAAAAAGACCTATCCCGGAACATCTATGGAACTGAATGCAGATCTGGGAGGAGCGATTCTGGACGCTTTTCCGGAGATGAAAGTGGATGTCCATGATCCGCAGCTGCTGATCACCGTCGAGATCCGCGAAAAAATTTATATTTACTCCGAGTCTATTCCGGGACCGGGTGGTATGCCGATCGGAACCAACGGAAAAGCGATGCTTCTGTTATCCGGTGGTATTGACTCTCCGGTAGCCGGATACATGATCGCGAAACGTGGTGTAAAGATCGATGCGGTTTATTTCCATGCACCGCCATATACCAGTGAGCGTGCGAAACAGAAAGTCGTGGATCTGGCAAAACTGGTGGCAAGATACAGTGGACCGATCAATCTGTATGTGGTTAACTTTACGGATATTCAGCTGTATATCTATGATCAGTGCCCACACGATGAGCTGACGATCATTATGCGCCGTTATATGATGAAGATTGCGGAACGCATCGGAAAAGAACAGGGCTGCCTGGGTCTGATCACAGGAGAGAGCATCGGACAGGTAGCAAGCCAGACAGTGCAGAGCCTTGCTGCAACAAATGAAGTATGTACGATGCCGGTATTCCGTCCGGTGATCGGATTCGACAAACAGGAAATCGTGGACATTTCTCTGAAAATCAATACCTATGAGACATCCATACAGCCATACGAAGACTGCTGTACGATTTTCGTGGCAAAACATCCAGTAACAAAACCGAATATTCAGATGATCAAAAAATCAGAGAAAAAACTGGAAGAGAAGATTGATGAGATGATGAATCAGGCGGTCGATACTGCAGAACGCATTTACATCGAGGCATAAAATCTGACGAAACGCAGAAGTACTGCACGGGTGCTGAACAGTTACGAACAGGAAATATAAAAAGGGAGTCTGTTACAAACAGACTCCCGATTTAAAAATTCAGACTCATTCAATGATATATGGAGCAAGTACTTTTAATACTTCATCCAGGTTGTTTCCTTCTGCGTGAACGTTCAGATTGATCGGTTTGGAAAGATCCAGACTGAAGATACCCATGATGGATTTTGCATCGATGACATATCTTCCGGAAACCAGATCAAAATCGAAATCATATTTGGAAATATCGTTTACAAATGCTTTTACTTTGTCAATGGAATTAAGTGAAATACTAACAGTTTTCATGATAACTTCCTCCCGAAAATTCAGATTATTTTTTGGCTGTGCCGGAGGTAAATCTGTCAATAACAGTTCCTGGCAGCACATTTCAGCTAAATTTATCTTACCGTTTTGGATGGTAAAAGTCAAGGTGAAAGCATACAAAGATTCAAAGAAAACGAAAGAATAATTCGGCAGAAAAGAAAGAAGGTAGACAATGAAAGGAAAAGTTGCACTGCATAATCTGGGATGTAAAGTGAATGCATACGAGACAGAAGCAATGCAGCAGATGTTAGAGGCGGCAGGATATGAAATCGTGCCCTTTGAACCGGGGGCAGACATCTATGTGATCAATACCTGTACTGTGACCAACATCGCTGACCGTAAATCGAGACAGATGCTTCACAAGGCCAAAAAGATGAATCCGAATGCCATTGTGGTGGCAGCCGGATGTTATGTCCAGGCGGATACAAAAAAAGCAGAAGCAGATGCGTCTATAGATATTATAATCGGGAATAATAAAAAACAGGAACTGATTTCCATACTGGAAAACTATCGATCAGGCCAGCAGAAAACCACGGAATGTGTGGATATCAATCATACAAAAGAATATGAAAAACTGGAGATCGACCGTACCGAAGAACATACAAGAGCATACCTGAAAGTCCAGGACGGCTGCAATCAGTTCTGTACGTATTGTATGATTCCGTATGCAAGGGGAAGGATCCGCAGTAGAAAGACAGAGGATGTTGTAGGGGAAGTGAAACGGCTTGCGGCATCCGGTTGTCAGGAAGTGGTACTGACAGGGATCCATCTGAGTTCTTATGGAAAAGAACGTCCGGAAGAACAGGAGAACCTGCTGACACTGATTCAGGCAGTGCATGAGGTAGAAGGTATCGAGAGGATTCGACTTGGATCTCTCGAACCGGGGATTATTACGAAAGAATTCGCAGAAGCGATCAGCAGTCTGCCGAAAGTGTGTCCTCATTTCCATCTGTCCCTGCAAAGTGGATGTACTGCTACACTGAAGCGAATGAATCGACGGTATACAGCACAGGAATACCGGGAAAAATGCGAAATCCTGAGAAAATATTATCCGGCACCGGCACTGACTACCGATGTGATTACAGGATTTCCGGGAGAAACAGAAGAAGAATTTGAGGAAAGCCGCAGTTTTGTGGACAGTATTCACTTTTATGAGACACATATTTTCCCATATTCGAAAAGAGAAGGAACAAAAGCAGCAGCCATGCCGGATCAGCTTCCGGAACAGGTGAAAAAGGAAAGAAGCAGAATTTTGATCGCTCTCGGACAAGAACGCCAGAGAGAATATATGGAGCAGTTTTTGGGAAAGAAAAAAGAAGTTTTGTTTGAAGAACAACAGAAGATCCAGGGGCAGACCTATTGGACGGGGCATACGATGGAATACCTGAAAGTTGCGGTAATATCAGAAGAAAAACTGGAAAATAAACGTGTTATGGTACAGCTGCAAAAAATCATCGGTCAGGATCTCATTCTTGCGGAACAGCAAAATCATATGGAACAAATAGGTGATCCGGCAGAAAAACAGTAATCGGCAGAATGTTACAAAACTGATAAATAGCAATGGAAAGTTTAAAAAAACTGTAAACTTGATTGAATTTTTGCATCTTCTGTATTAGAATAGAATAGATATCAAGTATAGTCGAGGACGTGAAAAAATGGCAAATTTAAGCAATACACAGTATTTTAAAGTGAAAACAGAGCCGGAAGTACAGGTGAAAGAAGTCCTGGATGTGGTATATACAGCGATGGAAGAGAAGGGTTATAACCCGGTTAACCAGATTGTAGGTTATATTATGTCTGGAGATCCTACGTATATCACCAGTTACAAAGGTGCCAGAAGCATGATCATGAAAGTGGAACGTGATGAACTGGTAGAAGAACTTCTGAAAGAGTATATTAAAAACAGATCCTGGGAGAATCGCTGATGAGAATTCTTGGACTTGATTACGGCTCAAAGACAGTGGGAGTCGCAGTAAGCGACCCCCTTGGTTTTACTGCCCAGGGTGTGGAAATCATCCGCAGAAAATCAGAAAACAAGATGCGCCAGACACTGGCAAGAATTGAAGAACTGATCGCACAGTATCAGGTAGAAGAAATCGTACTTGGTTTACCGAAGAATATGAATAATACACTGGGAGACAGGGCTGAGAAATCTCTGGAGCTGAAAGAAACGCTGGAGAGACGAACAGGTCTGCCTGTTGTGATGTGGGATGAACGGCTGACAACTGTATCTGCCAACCGTGTATTGATGGAGACGGGAGTACGCCGGGAAAACCGGAAAGAACATGTGGATGAAATCGCTGCGGTATTTATTCTGCAGGGGTATCTGGATTATCTTGCGAATAAGAAAGAAGAAACAGGACGGTAGAATCATTATGGATAAAATCAAATTTGTGACAGATGAAGGCGAAACAGTGGAATTCTATGTAGAGGAGCAGACCAGAGTGAACGGTACAGATTATCTGCTGGTAACAGACTCCATGGATGATGAAGCCAACGCCTACATCCTGAAAGATTCTTCTGATGAGACTGATCCGGAAGCGGATTATGTGATGGTGGAAGATGATGTGGAACTGGAAGCCATGTCAAAAGTGTTCAGTCAGATGATGGACGATGTGGATATTGAGATGTAAGTAGTGACGGAGGTGCTATTTGAAAAAAAGTAACGGTGGAAAATTGAAAATCATTCCTCTGGGCGGACTGGAACAGATCGGAATGAACATTACTGCCTTCGAATACGAAGACAGTATTATTGTGGTGGACTGCGGTCTGGCGTTCCCGGAGGACGATATGCTGGGAATCGACCTGGTCATCCCTGATATTACCTATTTGAAAGACAATTATGAAAAAGTGAAGGGTTTTGTGATCACTCACGGACATGAGGATCATATTGGAGCTCTTCCTTATGTTTTGAGAGAGATTAATGCACCGATCTACGCAACCAAGCTGACGATCGGTCTGATAGAAAATAAATTAAAAGAACACAACTTACTTCGTACCACAAAAAGAAAAACCATCAAACACGGACAATCGATCAATCTGGGATGCTTCCGGATTGAATTCATTAAGACAAATCACAGTATTCAGGATGCTTCTGCACTTGCTATTTATTCTCCGGCCGGAATCGTTGTGCATACCGGCGACTTTAAAGTAGATTATACACCGGTATTTGGCGATGCCATTGATCTGCAGCGTTTTGCAGAGATCGGGAAAAAAGGTGTTCTTGCACTGATGTGTGACAGTACCAATGCAGAGAGAAAAGGATTTACCATGTCAGAACGTACCGTGGGAAAGACTTTTGATAATCTGTTTGCAGAGCATAAAAATACAAGAATCATCATTGCGACTTTCGCATCCAACGTAGACCGTGTACAGCAGATTATCAACTCTGCTTACAAATACGGAAGAAAAGTAGTTGTGGAAGGTCGAAGTATGGTCAATGTCATTGGGACAGCGTCTGAACTTGGCTATTTGAATGTGCCGGACAATACACTGATTGATATCGATGAAATGAAAAACTATCCGGATGAGCAGATGGTTCTGATTACAACCGGAAGTCAGGGAGAATCTATGGCAGCTCTGTCTCGTATGGCAGCAAATATTCATAAAAAAGTTTCTATTAAACCAGGTGATACCATTATTTTCAGTTCCAATCCGATTCCGGGTAATGAAAAAGCGGTATCTCGTGTCATCAATGAACTGTCAGCCAAAGGTGCAGATGTTATTTTCCAGGATGTACATGTATCAGGACATGCCTGCCAGGAAGAGATCAAATTGATTTATTCTCTGGTAAAACCGAAATATTCGATTCCGGTTCATGGAGAATTCCGTCATCTGAAAGCACAGGCAGGTATTGCAGAGAGCCTGGGTATTCCGAAAGAAAATATTTTCATCATGCACTCCGGTGATGTGATGGAATTAAATGATGAATCCGCGGAAATTACCGGTAAAGTGCATACCGGAGCGATCCTGGTAGACGGACTTGGTGTCGGTGATGTGGGAAATATCGTACTTCGTGACCGTCAGCATCTGGCAGAAGACGGTATCATGATCGTGGTACTGACACTGGAAAAATACAGTAACCAGCTTCTGGCAGGTCCGGATATTGTATCCCGTGGGTTTGTATATGTGAGAGAGTCCGAAGATCTGATGGGACAGGCAAAGAGTGTTGTAGAAGATGCTATTGATTCCTGCCTGGATCGAAGAATTTCTGACTGGGGAAAAATGAAAGGCGTGATCAAAGATTCTCTGGGTGACTTTTTATGGAAGAGAACCAAGAGAAAACCGATGATTCTGCCAATTATAATGGAGGCGTAAGATACATGAACAAGATACAGGAATGCGTGGAAAAACTGCTGGAAGTAATCAGAGAGGATTCCGCATATCAAAGGTACCTTGCATGTGAGGAGATGCTGAAATCCAATCCTGAGCTGAAAAAACAGATTGATGAATTCCGTGTAGCTGTCTTTCATATGAACAATGACGATACACAGGGAGATTTGTACGATATTACAGATGAAGTAGAAAACAGATATGAAAAGCTTCGGAAAGTTCCGGAGGTGAATGCATATCTGGAGGCGGAACTGGATGTTTGTCGGATGCTTCAGCAGGTACAGACACAGTTTCGAAACGGGATTGATCTGAATATCCCGAATGTATGATCACACTGCCGGACATCCCCGCGTTATATGCGGGAAGGATAAGCAAGGAGTATAGATGGGTAGTAAGAAAAAGAAAAAAGATGCAACGTATCAGGCTGCCGTAAGCGGGGCCAAGGGAGCGATTCGGATTCTGCTCTATGTTTTGCTGATCTGTGTCCTGATTTTTGTGGGAAAAACGGCATACAGTTTCGGGTATCTGATTTTCTATCAGGAACCGGAAGCTCATACACAGGCAGATGGTCAGGATGTAACTGTGATTGTTCATGAAGACGATTCTGTCTATGATGTGGGTGAGACTCTGAAGGAAAAAGGATTGATTGAACGACCGGTTATTTTCTGGGCACAAGAAAAGCTCTCAGACTATCGTGGTAAGATCAAGCCTGGTACCTATCTTTTGAATACGCATGAGACGGTTGATGAGATGCTTGCCATCCTGTCAGGAAAAAATACAGAGGGACAGCCGTCTCAAGAAGAAGAAAACAGTAGTAGTTCCGATGCGGAAGATTCAGAGTCCGGAGAGGAGAGTGCCTCATGATCGTAGATGAACGTATGGTGACTTTTATTAACTCTCTGGATGAAGGACATACAGAATTTCTGGAACAGCTGGAAAAAGAAGCAAGAGAAGATGCAGTTCCTATTGTAAGAAGGGAAATGCAGAGTTTTTTAAAGTTTCTGATGGCAGCTGCCAGACCGAAACGGATTCTGGAAGTGGGAACTGCAGTTGGGTTTTCTGCTCTGTTGATGTGTGAATATAATCCGGAACACTGTCAGATCATAACCATAGAAAATTACGAAAAGAGAATCCCGATTGCCCGGGAAAATTTTAAAAAAGCGGGTAAAGAGGGACAGATCGAACTTCTGGAGGGAGATGCAGCAGAGATTCTTCCCACACTCACCGAACCCTTTGATTTTATTTTTATGGATGCAGCCAAAGGACAGTATCTTCATTTTTTACCGGAAGTGTTGCGACTTTTAAAGAGCGGCGGCCTTTTAGTGTCGGATAATATCTTACAGGAAGGTGATCTGATTGAGTCACGGTTTGCGGTAGAACGAAGAAACCGGACCATTTATAAACGGATGCGAGAGTATCTGTACGAATTGAAACACAATGACGAGCTGGTAACTTCCCTGCTTCCACTTGGAGATGGGGTTGCGATCAGCACGAAACGATAGGAGAAAGAATCATGAGAATTCCGGAATTACTTGTTCCGGCCAGCAGCCTGGAAGTACTGCAGGTTGCGGTTATATTTGGGGCGGATGCAGTCTATATCGGAGGCGAGGCTTTCGGTCTGCGTGCAAAAGCAAAAAACTTTTCAAAAGAAGATATGGCAGAAGGTGTACGGTTTGCCCACGAACATGGTGTAAAAGTATACGTCACAGCTAATATTCTGGCACATAATCAGGATCTGGAGGGTGTCCGGAAGTATTTTGAAGAACTCCGGGAGATTGGACCGGATGCACTGATCATTTCGGATCCGGGAGTCTATCAGATCGCAAAAGAAGTATGTCCGGAGATTGAACGTCACATTAGTACCCAGGCAAATAATACCAATTATGGTACATACCAGTTCTGGTATCAGATGGGAGCCAAGCGAGTGGTGACAGCAAGAGAATTGTCGCTGGAAGAGATTCGCGAGATTCGAAGCAGGATTCCTGAAGATATGGAGATCGAGACTTTTATTCATGGAGCGATGTGTATCTCATATTCCGGAAGATGTCTGTTAAGCAATTATCTGACAGGAAGAGATTCCAATCAGGGAGCATGTACTCATCCGTGTCGATGGAAGTACTCTGTTATGGAAGAAAGCCGTCCGGGAGAGTATTTTCCGGTCTATGAAAATGAAAGAGGAACTTTTATTTTCAATTCTAAGGATTTGTGCATGATCGAACATATTCCGGATCTGATCCATGCCGGAATCGACAGCTTTAAGATTGAAGGGCGTATGAAGACTGCGTTGTATGTGGCAACAGTTGCCCGGACCTATCGGAAAGCCATCGATGACTATCTGAAAGATCCGGCACTGTATGAGAAAAATATGCCATGGTATCAGGAACAGATTTCCAACTGTACTTACCGGCAATTTACTACTGGATTTTTTTACGGAAAACCAACTCAGGAAGCACAGATTTATGATAATAATACGTATATTAAAGAATATACTTACCTGGGTATTGTGGGAGAGACAAATGAAGAAGGAAAATATTGTATCTCCCAGAGAAACAAGTTCTCTGTAGGAGAACAGATCGAAGTTATGAAGCCAAATGGCGATAACATCGAAGTGACAGTAAAAAGTATTCAGGATGAAGAAGGCAACCAGATGGAGAGTGCACCACATCCGAAGCAGATTCTTTATATTGATCTGGGAATTAAACTGGATCGATATGATATTTTACGTAGAAAAGAACCGGTCACGGAGCTTTAATACAGCATTTTTTTCAATGCGGGAGACATAGGAACGGCTGATTCCCAGCCGTTTTCCAAGTGCCCGCTGTGTCAATTCTTTTTCACCGAAAAGCCCATAGCGGTATTTAATTACTTCATATTCTAACGGTGAAAGAACTTCCCTCAAACAACCATACAATTGAAGAATTCGTTCCTTATGGATACACTGATCAGTGATATCCTGTTCATTGGCTTCCACAATATCCAGAAGATGAATCTCATTCCCTTCTTTGTCTGTACCAATGGGTTCGTACAGAGAAACTTCTCTGGAAAATTTTTTTCGGCTGCGAAGCATCATCAACAATTCATTATCAATACATCGGGCAGCGTAAGTAGCAAGTCTGCTGCCTTTTTCCATATCATAGGTGGACACGGCTTTGATCAGACCGATCGTTCCTATGGAGATCAAATCATCCAGATCTTCATCAACCCCCTGGTATTTTTTTACAATATGCGCAACCAGTCGCAGATTACGTTCAATCAACACATCTCGAGCAGCCTTATCACCCTGTCGGCATTTACGGAGATAGAAAGTTTCTTCTTGTGTGGTGAGGGGTTTCAGAAAGGTCTTCACATACACACCTCAAAGGGCTTTCTTTCTAATTTATGCCCTGACGGAAGGATATGTGCTTTTCCCAAAATATAGAATCAGAGCATATCGAAATATATGATCCCAAAACATGCTGAATATAAAGTTAGCTATACAGCAGCCAACGTCCCGCGAGGCATTTTGCCATGAATATACCAAAATCATGAGACATACAGGTCAAAATGCCATCATCGAGGATGAACTGGAATGTATTTTGACGCGTAGCTGCGAAGGTGCTGAACAATTACCAATAAAGAAATAAGACGGCGATGACAGTGATAACCGTTATTACAGTGATATAACGCAGAGAAAGGAGAAAGTATTTTATGTATACAAGTATATTATCGGCAACGATGCAGGGAATCAGAGCGATTCCGGTACAGGTGGAGGTGGATGTGAGTCCTGGGCTTCCCGGGTTTTCCATGGTAGGGACAGTGAACAGTCAGGTTCGGGAGGCACAGGATCGGGTTCGCACAGCCTTACATAATCTGGAGATACCGGTTCCACCAAGAAGAATTACCATCAATCTTTCTCCGGCAGATGTACCGAAGGCTGGAACCGGTTTTGATCTTCCGATTACTGCAGCAATCCTGGAATCTCTGGGGCAACTTCCGAAAGGGGGACTTGAGAATGTTATGTTAACCGGAGAAGTGGGGCTGGACGGACAGATTAAAAAAGTGAGAGGGGTTCTTGCGATGGTTGAGGAGGCGAGAAAATCCGGATGTCAGGGGTGTATTGTTCCATGGGAAAACCGGAGAGAGGCACAGATGATTCAGGGGATTCGAAGCGTAGGAGTCAGGAATCTGGGAGAGTTTATGCGGGCAGTGAGAGAACGGATATGGGAATATCCGGAGGAAGAGATGGAAAAGATGGAGATTACACTGGAAAAAACAGCAGATTTCAGAGAAATCAAAGGACAGACTGCAGCAAAAAGGGGAGCACTTCTTGCTGCCGCCGGTTTTCATAATATTTTATTGATGGGGCCTCCGGGTTCAGGAAAAACAATGGTGGCAAAAAGAATTCCAGGTTTACTCCCGACAATGAGTCATGAGGAGGCGATGGAAATTACTTCTATTTATAGTGTGGCAGGATTATTATCTTCAAAAGTCCCCTGGGTATCAAACAGGCCGTTCCGTTCTCCCCATCATACCATATCGCCGCAGGCGCTTGCGGGAGGAGGGAAGATTCCGATGCCGGGAGAAATCACATTGGCACACAAAGGTGTCTTATTTTTGGATGAACTTCCGGAGATGAAAAGGGATACACTGGAGATTCTCCGACAGCCGCTTGAGGACGGAGAAATTCATATTGCGCGGGTGGGAGGAAGGTATAGTTTTCCGGCAGAATTTCTTCTGGTGGGGGCGATGAATCCCTGTCCCTGTGGTTACTATCCGGACAGGAATCGCTGCGATTGTGGAGAACATGAGATTAAAAGATATCAGCAGCGGATCAGCCAGGCTTTTCTTGACCGGATGGATATCTGTGTGACTACCAGCGCGGCAACCTATGGTGAATTCAGGGGGGAGACACCAGAAAGTGACAGTTTACAGTGGAGTACAGAAAATATGCGAAAAGAAGTGGAGAGAGCCCAGCTGATACAAAAAGAACGTTTAAAAGAATCCGGAATCTGTTATAACAGCCAGATTCCGCCGGGTGAGATCAGTACATACTGCAAAACAAGTGAAAAAGCAGAAAAAATATTACAGGGAGCTTTTGAAAAGTTACATCTGAGTGGACGGGCCTGTAACCGGATCCTTCGCGTGGCAAGGACAGCAGCGGATCTGGCAGGAAAAGAACAGATCGAAGAAGAAGAGATTGCAGAAGCAATCGGATATCGAAGTTTTGACAAACATTCATGGAAATAGGGGGATAAATGATGAGCGAGAACATAAAAATATATAAGAAAACAGAAGAAGGCTACCCGAAAACTTTATTACAGCTTCCGGATGCACCGTCACGGTTATATGTACTGGGAGAATTACCGGATCCTATGCGACCGGCGATTGCCATTGTCGGAGCAAGAAACTGTAGTTCTTATGGGAAAAATATGGCATATGAATATGCCAGAGTTCTGACAAAAAAAGGAATTCAGGTGATCAGCGGGCTGGCCAGAGGTGTGGATGCAGCAGCTCATGCGGGAGCTCTGGCAGCGGGGGGAAAAACGTATGGTGTGATGGGATGCGGAGTGGATTTTTGCTATCCGACATCCAGCAGGAAGCTTTACCATGTCATGCAACAGCAGGGCGGTATTTTGTCTGAATTCTCTCCTGGGACACCACCTCTTTCCTATCATTTTCCCCTGCGAAACCGAATCATCAGCGGTCTCTCAGAGGCGATACTTGTGGTTGAGGCAAAAGAGAAAAGTGGTTCTCTGATTACTGCTGATGCTGCACTGGAACAGGGACGCACAGTTTTTGCTCTTCCGGGGCGTGCGGGTGATCTTTTAAGTGAAGGATGTAACCGGTTAATCTACCAGGGAGCCATCCCTGCATGGAAGCCGGAGATCATTCTGGAAGAGATGAAATGGACGGGAAAGGAGGAAATAATACAGGAGAATTTTGCACAGGAGAAGAAAATAGTGCTTGCAAGGGAAGATGATTTGGTGTATAGTTGTCTCGATTTGAACCCAAAAGCCGTGTCACAGTTACAGGACGAAACAGGACTGCCATCCGGAAGTCTGTTGAAGAGTCTATACTATCTGACAGCAAAAGATCTGGCCCGCGAAGTCTGGCAGAATTATTATATCCGCACAGAAAAGAGGTGGGCATAAAAGCACGGCAATAAATGTGCGTTTGGAGCACATAATAAAAAATCAGGAGGAAAACATTGGCTAAATATTTAGTGATTGTGGAGTCACCTGCGAAGGTAAAGACGGTAAAAAAGTTCCTCGGAAGCAATTATGAAGTGGCAGCTTCCAACGGACATGTCCGGGATTTGCCGAAAAGTCAGTTGGGCATCGACATAGAGAATGATTATGAACCGAAATATATTACGATCCGGGGAAAGGGAGAATTGCTGGCAAGTCTGAGAAAAGAAGCAAAAAAGGCAGATAAAGTATATCTCGCAACTGACCCGGACCGCGAGGGAGAAGCGATTTCCTGGCATCTGGCAACAGCATTGAAGCTGGATGAAAAAAAGATGCGAAGAATCACTTTTAACGAGATCACCAAAAGCGCAGTGAAAGAGTCGATCAAACATGCCAGAGACATAGATATGAATCTGGTGGATGAACAGCAGACAAGACGTATCCTGGACCGTATGGTTGGTTACAGGATCAGTCCGGTGCTGTGGAAAAAGATCAAACGTGGACTGAGTGCCGGTCGGGTGCAGTCCGTTGCGCTGCGGATCATAGCGGACAGAGAGGAAGAAATTAATGCATTTATTCCCGAAGAATACTGGTCTCTGGATGCTGTATTTAAAATTCCGGGAGAAAAGAAACCGCTGGTTGCCAAGTTCTACGGAAAAGAAAAAGAGAAGATGACGATCTCCTCCAGAGAAGAAGTAGATCGGATCATGAAAGAACTGAAAGATGTATCTTATCAGGTCAGGGAAGTAAAAAAGGGCGAGAGAGGTAAAAAAGCTCCCCTCCCATTTACTACCAGTACTTTGCAGCAGGAAGCTTCCAAGGCACTGAACTTTTCCACCCAGAAGACAATGCGTCTGGCTCAGCAGCTGTATGAAGGGGTAGATATCAAAGGACAGGGTACCGTTGCTCTGATCTCCTACCTGCGTACCGATTCCACCCGTATCTCGGAAGAAGCAGATGCAATGGCAAGAAGCTTTATCGGAGAACATTACGGAGAATCCTATGTGGCAGTGCGGGAGAGTAAACAAAAAGAAGGAAAGAACATTCAGGATGCACACGAAGCAATCCGCCCGACGGATGTTTCCCGTATGCCGGCCCTTGTAAAAGAATCTCTTTCCAGAGACCAGTTCCGTCTCTATCAGCTGATCTGGAAACGGTTTGTGGCAAGCCGTATGCAGCCGGCTATATACGAAACAACATCTGTAAAGATTTCCGGTGGGGAATACCTGTTTACGGTTGCCGCATCCAAAATCAAGTTCGATGGTTTCATGTCTGTTTATGTGCAGGAAGATGAGGAGAAAGCGCAGAACAATACACTGGTACGAAGCATCGACAAAGATACGGTTCTGAATTTTCAGGAATTTGATGAACAGCAGCATTTTACCCAGCCGCCGGCACATTATACAGAGGCTTCCCTGGTAAAAACTATGGAAGAACTGGGAATCGGTCGTCCCAGTACTTATGCACCGACCATCACCACAATTATTGCAAGAAGATATGTGGCAAAAGAGAATAAGAACCTGTATATGACAGAACTTGGTGAGGTGGTCAATCAGATGATGAAAGAAGCCTTCCCAAGTATCGTGGATGTCAACTTTACTGCTACGATGGAAGATCTGCTGGATAAAGTGGGGGATGGGACCGTAGACTGGAAAGTAGTAGTTCGGAACTTCTATCCGGATCTTGATGAATCTGTGAAAGAAGCAGAGAAAAACCTTGAGGAAGTGAAACTGGAAGATGAAGTCACGGATGTAATCTGTGAAAACTGCGGAAGAAACATGGTGATCAAATATGGCCCCCATGGAAGATTCCTGGCATGTCCCGGATTTCCGGATTGCAGAAATACCAAGCCGTATCTGGAAAAGATCGGTGTCAAATGTCCGAAGTGTGGAAAAGAAGTGGTTCTCCGCAAGACAAAGAAAGGCCGGAAATATTACGGCTGCGAGGATAATCCGGACTGTGACTTCATGTCCTGGGCAAAACCGATCAATGAAAAATGTCCGAAATGCGGCGGTTACATGGTAGAAAAAGGAAACAAAAAAGTCTGCGCTGACGAGCAGTGCGGGTATGTGGAAGTAAAAGAAAAATAGTAACTATTCAGTAGCCATTATCCCGCGAGGTGTTTTGGCATAAATATGCCAAAATCCCGAGACATACAAGCAAAAATGCCATCACCGAAGGTGATTTTAAATGCATTTTTGCTCGTAACTGTGAAGGTACTGAACAGTTACGAAAAATAAATGTTACCGTTCAACGGGAAATCAAAAGATACAGATTCCGGCAAAGGGTCTGTATCTTTTTTTATTTTCAGGGTTTTGATTAGGCAGATAAAACAGTCACAATAAATGAAAAAATTGAAATATTCAGAAAATATTATTGTTATTTAAAGAATATCATGGTACAATATTATAAAAGTATAAAAAAAACAAAAAATCCAGAAAGGAGTAGAAGATGAGCGTACAGTTATTGGACAAAACCAGAAAAATCAATAAATTACTGCACAATAATAATTCTACAAAAGTAGTGTTCAATGATATCTGTAAAGTAATGATGGAAACATTGGATTCTAATATTCTTGTGATCAGTAAGAAAGGAAAAGTTCTTGGCGTCAGTTTATGCCCGGGAGTAGAAGAAATCACAGAATTGATTGAGGATAAAGTTGGAAGTCATGTGGATCCGCTTCTGAATGACCGTTTTTTAAGCGTCTTGTCCACAAAGGAAAATGTGAATCTTCAGACTCTGGGATTTGAGAGGGATGATATCCAGCAATATTGTGCGATAATTAACCCGATTGATATTGCAGGAGAACGTCTTGGAACGGTATTTATGTACCGGAAAGAACGCCAGTATGATATTGAGGATATTATTGTCAGTGAGTATGGAACGACAGTAGTAGGATTGGAAATGATGCGCTCTGTGAATGAAGAAAATGCGGAGGAAGCCAGAAAGGTTCACGTTGTAAAAGCAGCATTCAGCACACTCTCGTTTTCGGAACTGGAAGCGATCATTCATATTTTTGATGAACTGGACGGAGATGAAGGAATTCTTGTGGCAAGTAAGATTGCCGACCGTGTGGGAATCACACGTTCAGTTATTGTAAATGCGCTCAGAAAATTCGAGAGTGCCGGTGTGATCGAATCCAGATCCAGCGGTATGAAGGGAACGTACATCAAAGTATTGAATGATGTGATCTTTGATGAACTTGAAGAACTTAAAGCAAGAAAGAACCTGAAAGTGACAGAAAAGGACGACTGATACAACAACAGCTGAAAAGAACAGAAGAAAGAAGAAAAGGAGAATCTCCCGGTCTTCTTTCTTTTTTTGGCCTTTTTGCATCTGAGAAAAGATGACAAAATGGAAAAATTATAGAAAAGTGAGAAAATAAGAGAAAAAACGAGTATATATTTAAAAATAAGAGAATATATTAAAAATACCAGCGAAAAGTGAAGTTGCGAAAACAGGTCAAAATTACTAATATAAGACCATCGGTAGCACTCAAGACAAACGAGTGCTAATAAAACAGGTTATACGCTTAAAGGAGGCAAATAGATATGAAATTAGTACCATTGGGAGACAGAGTTGTATTAAAACAGTTAGTTGCAGAAGAAACCACAAAGTCCGGTATTGTATTACCGGGACAGGCACAGGAAAAACCACAGCAGGCAGAAGTTGTGGCTGTAGGACCTGGCGGAATGGTTGATGGAAAAGAAGTAAAGATGGAAGTTGCAGTTGGAGATCAGGTTATCTATTCCAAGTATGCAGGAACAGAAGTAAAACTGGACGGAGAAGAATATATCATTGTAAAACAGAATGATATTCTTGCCGTTGTAAAATAATCGATTTTCAGAAAGAAAAAGAGAGATAGAATCAGGAGGAAAAAATCATGGCAAAAGAGATTAAATTTGGAGCAGAAGCCAGAGCAGCCCTGGAGAGAGGTGTAAACCAGCTGGCTGATACTGTAAGAGTTACACTTGGACCGAAAGGAAGAAACGTTGTACTGGCAAAACCATATGGTGCTCCACTGATTACAAATGATGGTGTTACGATTGCAAAAGAGATCGAACTGGAAGATGGATTTGAAAACATGGGTGCACAGCTGATCCGTGAAGTTGCATCCAAGACCAATGATGTAGCAGGTGACGGTACTACAACAGCAACTGTACTGGCACAGGCTATGGTAAATGCAGGTATGAAAAACCTGGCTGCAGGTGCAAACCCGATCGTTCTGAGAAAAGGTATGAAAAAAGCAACCGATAAAGCTGTAGAAGCAATTGCTTCCATGAGCAAACCGGTAGAAGGAAAAGAACAGATTGCAAAAGTTGCAGCAGTATCTTCCGGAGATGAAGAAGTTGGTAAGCTGGTAGCTGATGCAATGGAAAAAGTTTCCAAAGACGGTGTTATCACCATTGAAGAATCCAAGACCATGAAAACAGAACTGGATCTGGTAGAAGGTATGCAGTTCGACCGTGGATATATTTCCGCATACATGGCAACCGATATGGATAAGATGGAAGCAACTCTGGATAATCCATATATCCTGATCACAGATAAAAAGATCTCCAACATTCAGGAACTGCTGCCACTGTTAGAGCAGATCGTACAGTCCGGTTCCAAACTGCTGATCATCGCAGAGGACATCGAAGGTGAAGCTCTGACAACTCTGATCGTAAACAAACTGAGAGGAACTTTCTCTGTAGCAGCTGTAAAAGCACCTGGTTACGGTGACAGAAGAAAAGAGATGCTGCAGGATATCGCTATTCTGACAGGTGGTCAGGTAATTTCTGACGAACTGGGACTGGATCTGAAAGAAGCAACTTTGGAACAGCTTGGTCGTGCGAAATCTGTAAAAGTTCAGAAAGAAAGCACTGTTATTGTTGATGGCGAAGGCGATAAAGAAGCTATCAAAGCAAGAGTGAACCAGATCAAAGGACAGATCGAAGAGACAACATCTGAATTTGACCGTGAAAAACTGCAGGAGAGACTGGCAAAACTGGCAGGCGGTGTAGCAGTCGTACGTGTTGGTGCAGCTACTGAGACAGAGATGAAAGAAGCAAAACTGCGCATGGAAGATGCTCTGGCAGCTACCAAAGCAGCTGTAGAAGAAGGTATCATCGCAGGTGGTGGTTCTGCTTACATCCATACAACAAAAGTTCTGCAGGAACTGGTTGATACTCTGGAAGGAGACGAAAAGACAGGTGCTCAGATCATCATGAAAGCCCTGGAAGCTCCTCTGTTCCATATTGCTGCCAATGCAGGTCTGGAAGGATCTGTAATCATCAACAAAGTAAAAGAATCCGAAGTTGGTATTGGATTTGATGCATACAAAGAAGAATATGTAGATATGGTAAAAGCAGGTATTCTGGATCCGGCAAAAGTAACAAGAAGTGCACTGCAGAATGCTACCAGTGTTGCATCTACTCTGCTGACAACAGAATCTGTAGTATCCATTATCCCGGAAGAAGCACCGGCAGCACCGGCAGGTAACCCGGGAATGGGAATGATGTAATTTACGAAGATAAGATACGAATTTTATAACTGTTCGGTGGATGCTGAATAGTTACCGGAGTTCATAAAGATTTAAGAAAAGCAGGAGCTGACCAGATAGACGGCGGCTCCTGTTTGTGTTAAAATAAAAACGGATCTGACTGGGTATCACAGCAGGACAGGGGGAAGGAAAAGTAAGGCGTCAGAAAGGAACAGGGATGGAACAGAAACGATACGAAAGCGACATGACCCCGAAAGAAAAAAGGGAACTGGAACGAAAAAAACTGAAACAGATGACAGGCGGGCAGAAACTGGAATATATCTGGGCCTACTATAAGCCACATATGGCAGTGGCTCTGGGAATTATTCTGGTTATTGTTTTTATCGGACAGATGGTTTATCGGAGCCAGTTTGATACAGTGTTTTATGCGGCAATCATTAACGGAACAGCCGGAGACGGAGAAGCACTTGCAGAAGATTTTAAAAAGTATACCGGTGACACAGATAAATATCATGAATATACTATTGATAATTCCATGTATCTGATGAAAGAGCAGGAAGACTATCAGATGGTTATGAAATTGTCCACAATCATCGGTGCACAGCAGGTAGATGTATTGATCGCACCTGAATACAAATTTCAGGAGTATGTAGAACAGGATGGTTTTTATCCGATGTCGGAACTTCTTACAGATGAACAGCAGGAAGCATATAAAGATGATTTGACAGAGTACGGACTGCATGTGGGTGACAGCAAAGTACTTCAGTCTTTTGGAGTGGATGAAGATTCGTATATGGGAGTACTTGTCTATTCGGATCATCTCGATGAAGCCAAATCATTTATTACATATATTATGGGTGATGGAAACACGCCTGATGAAAACGAAGGAGGACAAAAATGAGTGATTTGTATTTGGAAGAACTGGTAAAAAGAAAGAAAACAGGAACAGATCAGGCACTGCGGTGTGTACTGATGGCACTTACTGCCATCGGGGTTGTTCTGTCGCTTCTTACCTGGAACCTGATCATTATTGCGATTTCTATCGCGATCTGCGTGGCGGACATCTTTATTTTTCCGAGATTTCAGACAGAATGGGAATATCAGTATGTCAACGGGGAACTGGATGTGGACCGCATCATGAATAAGGCAAAGAGAAAACGAATGGCATCTTATGATATCTCAAAAGCAGAACTGATCGCGCCGGCAGCATCTCACAGATTTGATTATTATAATAATAACCAGAAATTAAAGGTATGCGACTACTCATCCTGCAATCCGGAGAGAGAAAAACTGGTTTATGCCATGGTGATTCCGGAAAAAGAGGGATTGCTGAAAGTACTTTTTGAGCCATCAGAACATATGATCAAAGATTTTCGGTTGAAAGCTCCACGGAAAGTGTTCTTTGATTAACATTGACACAGCGGTTGTTTTTTGCTAAACTAATTCTCAACAATGAGTAAAGTATACGAAAGGAGAAAAAAATGGGTACAATTATTGGTGATGGAATTACTTTTGATGATGTGTTACTGGTTCCTCAGTATTCAGAAGTAACTCCCAACATGGTAGATTTATCTACACATTTAACAAAAAAAGTTAAACTAAACATCCCGATGATGAGTGCAGGAATGGACACAGTTACCGAACATCGTATGGCAATTGCCATGGCAAGACAGGGAGGTATTGGTATCATTCATAAAAATATGTCTATCGAGGCGCAGGCTGATGAGGTGGACAAGGTAAAACGTTCAGAGAACGGAGTCATCACAGACCCATTTTTCCTTTCACCGGAACATACACTGGAAGATGCCAATAATCTGATGGCAAAATTCAGAATTTCCGGCGTACCGATCACGGAAGGCAGAAAACTGGTTGGTATCATCACAAACCGTGATCTGAAATTTGAAGAAGATTTTACAAAGAAAATCAAAGACTGTATGACATCCGAAGGACTGATCACAGCGAAAGAGGGTATCACCCTGGATGAAGCCAAGAAAATTCTCGCACAGGCAAGAAAAGAAAAACTGCCGATCGTAGATGATGACTTCAATCTGAAAGGTCTGATCACCATCAAAGACATTGAAAAGCAGATCAAATATCCGTTGTCTGCAAAAGATGAAAACGGTCGTCTGCTCTGTGGTGCTGCTGTTGGAATCACAGCAAATGTTCTGGATCGTGTGGATGCTCTGGTAAAAGCGAAAGTCGATGTTATTGTTATTGACTCTGCTCACGGACATTCCGCAAATATCTTTAAAACACTGCGTCAGATCAAAGCAAAATATCCGGATCTGCAGGTGATTGCAGGTAACGTTGCAACAGGTGCAGCAACCAGAGATCTGATCGAAGCCGGAGCTGATGCGGTAAAAGTAGGTATCGGACCGGGATCCATCTGTACAACCCGTGTGGTTGCAGGAATCGGTGTTCCGCAGGTCACAGCTGTTATGGACTGTTATAATGCAGCAAAAGAATATGGTGTACCGATCATCGCAGATGGTGGTATCAAGTATTCCGGAGATATGACGAAAGCGATTGCAGCCGGAGCCAACGTATGTATGATGGGTAGCATGTTTGCCGGATGTGATGAAAGCCCGGGAAGCTTTGAACTGTATCAGGGTAGAAAATATAAAGTATACCGTGGTATGGGATCTATTGCAGCGATGGAGAACGGAAGTAAAGACCGTTATTTCCAGACCGATGCGAAGAAGCTGGTTCCGGAGGGTGTGGAAGGTCGTGTCGCTTACAAAGGACACCTGGAAGATACGGTATTCCAGTTAATCGGAGGACTTCGCTCCGGTATGGGATATTGCGGAGCAAAAGATATTGAGACATTAAAAGAAACCGGAAAATTTGTAAAAATTTCCGCAGCATCTTTAAAAGAATCTCATCCGCATGATATTCATATTACAAAAGAAGCACCAAACTATAGCATTGATGAGTAGTAACTATTCAGTGGAGAATAATCCGTAAGGTACTGAACCGTTACAAGGAATAAATAAAGCAGGCGGTCTCAGGGGTGGAGACCGCCTTTTTAGATATGCAGGAGAAGTGTTATGAGTGGGAGAAGAACTGGGGGGAGAAACCGACAGGGGAGCAGGACAGTTCACAGAAGACGGATGACGAGACAGAGAAGAAGACAACAATTGATCCGACGATCGATGATTGTACTGTGTATTGCTTTTTTATGTATTATTGGTCTGATATTTTTATGCAAAAAATTATTTTTCTCACAAACTGGGAAAAATATTGTACAGGAGGCTGGACAGATTGACTGGACAGGTGCACCGGAACTGGATGTAGAACTGCTGGATGTCAATGAATATTCCAGACCGGGAACCGCACTGAAGCAGGTAAATGGAATTGTGATTCACTATACTGCGAATCCAGGAAGCAGTGCCATGGCAAACAGGGATTACTTTGAGGGACTTAAAGATGCACATACCACAAAAGCCAGCAGTCATTTTATTGTAGGTCTGGAGGGGGAAGTTGTGCAATGTATACCAACTACGGAAATTGCATATGCTTCTAATGAGCGAAATGGGGATACCATATCCATCGAATGCTGTCATCTGGATGATACAGGTGCTTTTAATACAGCGACTTATCAGTCGATGGTACAGCTGACGGCCTGGCTGTGTAACAGATTTGGACTTACAAGTCAGGATGTGATTCGCCATTATGATGTGACAGGAAAAATCTGTCCGAAATATTTTGTGGAACACGAAGATGCCTGGGAGCAGTTTAAGGAAGATGTACAGCAGCAGATTGGAGTGCTTGCATCTTAAGACAGGGGAAACAAATAAAAAACGCATAAAAAAGTACCGGAAGCGGTTGCAAAACAGAAAAAACATGTTACAATAGTGTTACGAAAAAATTAAAGGTGATAACATGAACTTATTTGAAGCAATTTTTGTCCGGAAATCCGTCCGGAGTTATACAAATGAAGGGATCAGTCCGAAAATTCTGGAAGACATTCTGAAACAATTTGATGAAATTAACGGGCTGTTTGGAGGAGTAGAGACGGAACTGGCGATTTTTGATAATCGACAGAATGATTATAAGATGCTCAGTCTTCTTGGAATCAAAGCACCTTATTATCTGGTGTTGTATTCGGAAGAAAAAGACCGTGCGATGATGAACGCAGGATATCTGATGGAGCAGCTTTCATTATATATGTACACCAGAGGAATCGGCAGCTGTTTTATCGGCAATCCGATCATTAAGAAAAAATATCAATATCGCGATAAAAAGCGGATGATGGTGGTGATGGCATTCGGAAAGCCAAAGGGAAGCTGTTATCGGAAACAGGTCGAAGCGAAACGATTAAGTCTGGATGACCTGTGTGTATATAAAGAAACACCGAGACAGTGGATGAAGCAGCTACTGGATGCTGCAAGGATGGCACCCTCAAGTATGAACAGCCAGCCGTGGCGTTTCGTAGTTTTTGACAGTCGAATCCACATTTTCTCCAAGAAACATCCAAGTGACAAACTGGGAAAATGGGATGAGGTGAATTTTGGTATCATGTTTGCCAATATGATGACGGCGGCAGAAGAAATGTGGCTGGATGTGGATCTGATTCGCCTGGATGAGCTGAGCCAGAAAAATTTTCAGAATAATCAGTATGTGCTGAGTGCGATTTTGCGCCCTTAAAACAGTAAATAGATTGATTTGAAGAAAAAACACAAAAAATTACAACAATTTAGTTGACAGGTGTCGGAATTTATAGTATGATATCTTTGTTCGAGAGAACAAGGATATGCACGAGTGGCTCAGTGGTGGAGTATCGCCTTGCCAAGGCGAGGGTCGCGGGTTCGAATCCCGTCTCGTGCTTAGAACAAGGGCTTTGTCAGTAATGACAAAGCCTTTTTTTACATTACAGGGAAGCAATTTCCTGTAATGTAAAAAACGCTCCGCGAGGATGCGTACTGCGGCGTATAAGGTAGATGTCGCGAGTTGAGAGTATATAAAAAGTCAGGAGGAATGCTATGGAATACACAAAGATATCAAAGAAGATGAAATCTCCGGTTGACGGACTGGAACTGGATTTGCTGATACTGGTTCCGGAAGAAGCACCGAAAGGAATCTTGCAGATTCATCACGGTATGGCAGAGTATAAAGAACGGTATCTTCCATTTATGAAGTATTTTGCAGAAGCCGGATATGTTGCGGCGATCCATGACTGCCGTGGACATGGAAAAAGTGTGCGGACGAAAAAAGATCTGGGTTATATGTATGGTGCCGGTATGGATGCGCTGATCGAGGATACGGCTGAAGTAACCAGAATGTTGAAAAAAGAATGGCAGGGAGTACCGTTAATCTTATTGGGGCACAGCATGGGTTCTATGGTGGTTCGCTGTTTTACAAAAAAGTACGATGATCTCCTGAATCTGTTGGTGGTCTGTGGATCGCCGTCGAAGAATCCGGGAGCAAAAATAGGGATTGCACTGGCTGCTGTACAGGAAAAAATCAGTGGGGCACACCATGTCAGCCGTTTTCTGGAACTGCTTTCTCTGGGAAGTTATTCCGGGAAGTTTGCAGGTGAGGGAAGCCGCTTTGCCTGGTGCTGTTCGGATGAACAAGTTGTGCGTGCCTATGAAGCTTCGGAACTTTGTGGATTTACTTTTACCGTGGATGCGGATCAGGTACTGTTTCAACTAATGGATGAGACATATCGGGAAACAGGATGGAAACGTTCCAATCCGAATCTGCCGGTGTTGTTTATCGGAGGATATGAAGACCCATGTATTGGCGGAGCAAGAAAATTTGCCCAGGCAGTACAGACGATGCGGCGAGTCGGATATATGGATACAAAAGGAAAATTGTATCCGGGTATGCGTCATGAGATTCTGAATGAGCGTGAAAAAGAAAAAGTATACCATGATGTAAAAAAATATATTGAAAAGAAATTGAATATTTGAGCTATACGGGTGAATAACGGGAACTGCAGAAAAGGGAAAATGAATTCCTTCTCACTTTACATAGATTTAACAAAAGACTGTGAACAGATTTAACAGGGATTTAATATAATACTGCCATCAAAAGAAAAACATTGGGAGGACAATAATGGACATATTCAGTGTATTAACGATGGTAGGCGGACTGGCCCTGTTTCTGTACGGTATGCAGGTTATGGGGGATGGGCTGGCAAAAGTATCCGGTGGAAAGCTGGAGCGGATTCTGGAAAATCTGACATCCAACCCGATCAAAGCAGTATTGCTTGGCGCCGGTGTGACGGCGGTGATTCAGTCGTCATCGGCGACGACCGTTATGGTTGTCGGATTTGTCAATTCGGGTATTATGAAACTGAATCAGGCAGTGGGAATTATCATGGGTGCCAACATCGGTACGACCGTAACTTCCTGGATTCTCAGTTTATCTGGTTTGCAGGGAGATAATATCTTTGTAAAGTTATGTAAACCAAGTTCCTTTTCACCGCTCCTTGCAGTGATCGGTGTGATATTTCTGCTCTTTATTAAAGATGAAAAGAAAAAGGATATCGGAGCAATCATGGTTGGGTTTGCTGTGCTGATGTTTGGTATGGAAACCATGAGCGATGCGGTGAAACCGCTGGCAAATGTACCGGAATTTACCGGTATTTTGACAGCGTTTTCCAACCCGATCCTTGGTATGATAGCCGGAGCAGTACTGACGGCGATCATACAGAGTTCTTCTGCTTCTGTCGGTATCCTGCAGGCACTTTGCGTGACCGGAGCGGTAAGCTATGGGGTCGCGATTCCGATCATTATGGGACAGAATATCGGTACCTGCGTGACGGCACTGTTATCCAGTATCGGAGCGACGAAAAATGCAAAGCGTGCTGCCATGGTACACCTGTATTTTAATATTATCGGAACGATCGTTTTCATGGTGATCTTTTATGCGGTCAATGCGGTCGTTGGATTTTCCTTCCTTGGCACGGCAACAAATGCAGCAGGAATTGCTGTGATACACAGCCTGTTTAATGTATTTGCTACGCTGCTGTTACTTCCTTTCGGCAAAGGACTGGAAAAACTTGCATGTCTTACCATCCGTGATGATGTACAGCCAACGGAAGTAGAAGAAGAAAGAAAAGAATTACAGCTTCTGGATTCCAGATTTCTGGAAAAACCGGCGTTTGCCATGGAACAGAGTGTTCATGTGGCAAACAAAATGGCGGAAGAATCCAAGCGAACCTTATTTACAGCCATGGATCTTCTGTGGAATTATACGGAGGATGGAGCAAAAAAGGTAGGTGAGCTGGAAAATCTGGTAGATCAGTATGAAGATGAACTGGGAACGTATCTGGTAAAACTTTCCAGACAGAATCTCAGTGTCCACGATAGTCACACGCTGTCTATTGTGTTGCATTGTATCGGGGATTTTGAACGAATCTCAGACCATGCGATCAACATCATGGAGGCAGCACAGGAGATGCATGATAAAAAGCTGACATTCTCTCCGAAGGCAGAAGAAGAGTTGAAAGTTTTCAGCAGAGCGGTGCAGGATATTGTGGAGAAAGCTTATGGGGTATTCCGCGATCAGGATGAGAAACTGGCACAGAAAGTAGAACCGTTGGAGGCAGTAGTGGATGATCTGAATCAGGAAGTGAAAAAGCGCCATATCCGGAGACTGAGAGAGGGAAAATGTACGATTGAACTTGGATTTATTCTTTCGGATATTACGACCAGTCTCGAGCGAGTGGCAGATCATTGTTCCAATATTGCGGTGTGCGTGACACAGGTAAGAGAAGATACTTATGATACACATGGATATCTGAACAGTGTGAAAAATGAAGACAGTGAGATATTCCGCGGACTGGTATTAGAGGAAGAAGAAAAGTATTTGCTTCCATAAAGATAGGAGAGACTTATGATTTACTGTGTTGAGGATGAAAGAAACATTCGGGAACTGTTGGTGTATACCCTGCATTCTACGGGATTTGAGGCTAAGGGGCTGGAAAATGGTACACAGTTATTTGAAGAATTGGGAAATCTGATTCCGGATCTGATACTGCTGGATATCATGCTTCCGGGAGACGATGGTTATACGATTTTGGAAAAAATCCGTCAGATGCCGGAAGTACGGGATGTCCCGGTGATTATGGTTACTGCAAAAGGTGCGGAATTTGATAAAGTAAAAGGTCTGGATCTTGGTGCGGATGACTATATTACAAAACCATTCGGTATGATGGAATTTATCTCCCGAGTGAAGGCGGTACTTCGAAGAGGAGGAAGCCGGACGGAGGAGACATTGGTTCACGGCCCGATCCAGATTCGAATTCAGCGCCATGAAGTGCTGGTACACGGACAAAAGGTAGAACTGACTCTGAAAGAATTTGAATTGTTAAAATATCTGGTGGAAAACAGAGGAATTGTCCTGACACGTGACCAGCTGCTTACCAGAATCTGGGGATATGATTTTGATGGGGAGACCAGAACTGTGGATGTCCATGTGCGTACCCTGCGTCAGAAACTCGGCGAAGCAGGTGCATGTATTGAAACTGTCCGTGGTGTAGGTTATCGTATGGGAGATGAAGCATGAGACAGAAAATTTTAAAGCAGGTTGGAGTCCTTTTGACGGTCTCCATTCTGCTTACCTTTTTAGTTGTCAGCCTGACAATGTACAGTAAATTTAACGGATACATGCACGACAGTGTACGGGAAGAAGCGGAATATATCAAGGTGGCAATCGAGGAAACGGAAGGCGACTATCTGAACGAAAAAATCAGCAATATGAAGTCGGATAACAGGATCACACTGTTAAATGCAGATGGTACGGTGTTGTATGATTCACGAGAAGATGCATCTGCCATGGGAAACCACGGTGACCGTCCGGAAGTAAAGGAAGCAGAAAAAAAAGGCTCCGGTGAGATGCTGCGATATTCGGAAACACTGGACAAACAGACTTTTTACTACGCTACCCTGCTGGAGGACGGAAAAATTCTTCGTGTATCAAGAAGTATCGATTCTGTTCTTGGGTATCTGCAGTCAGGGATTACACTGGTGGCTGTTTTGGTGTTGGCAATCATCGGAATAGCGTTTTTTGTGATTCAGAACCAGACAAAAAAACTGGTGGAACCAATCAATACGATGGATCTGGAACACCCGTTGCGGCATGTGGAATATGAAGAACTGCGGCCGCTTCTGATGCGTGTACATGAACAGAACAGACAGATTGCCGGACAGATCCAGGAATTGAAAGAACGTCATGAAGAATATCTGGCAATTACAGAAAATATGAAAGACGGTCTTGTAGTTGCAAGCCAGACAGAAGTACTGTCGATCAACAAAGCGGCACAGGAACTGTTCCAGGTGCAGGCAAGTGACTGTATCCGAAGACCGATCAGCCGTGTAAGCCGGAACAAAGAACTGAAAAAAGCACTGGATGGAGCACTGGCAGGCGAGCATATCGAGACGGTGCTTGAAACCCATGGAAGATTCTACCAGCTTCTTGCCAATCCGGTAAAGGTAACGGGAAAAACCTATGGCGCAGTAATTATGGTGTGGGATATCACAGAAAAAAATGCCGCGGAACAGATGCGAAGAGAATTTTCTGCTAACGTATCTCATGAATTAAAAACTCCGCTGATGTCCATCTCCGGTTATGCAGAACTGATTGAAAACGGGATGGTTCAGCCGGCAGACATTCCGGAATTCGCCTCCAGGATCCATCAGGAAGCCAATCGACTGACTGCATTGGTACAGGATATTATCCAGTTATCGAAACTGGAAGAAGGAACCAGTCAGATGCAGGAAGAAGTTGTGGATCTCTATGAACTGACAGAAGATATCGGAGATACTCTTCTCCATGCGGCTAAGAAAAAAGATATCACAATGAAAATCGAAGGAGCAACGCAGGAGATTACAGGTGTGCGTCAGATCTTATATGAGATGTTGTATAATCTGATGGATAATGGTATTAAATACAATGTGGAACATGGAATATTATGGGTACGAATGTGGAAAACTACAGATAAAATATACTGGCAGGTGGAGGACACCGGAATAGGAATTGCCAAAGAAGAACAGGAACGGGTTTACGAACGCTTTTATCGTGTAGATAAAAGTCATTCCAGGCAGACCGGCGGTACAGGACTGGGACTGTCTATCGTAAAACACGGCGCAGCCCTTCATCACGCCCAGATCCGAACCGAAAGCCAGCCGGGTCAGGGAACCAAAATTACCATAGGATTTCCTCTGAATCCAATAGAATGAAGATACCGGGGTTAAAAGATCTGAAATCTGATGCAAGCTTGTTAGCAGGAAGATTTCAGACCATTTGACCCTGGTATCTTTTTTGCCAAGTTTTCGTCTTTCCTCTACATCTTATAAATTATCACAGGAATCGGGGGATGGTTCGGTCGATTATAATAACAGGAAAGTACCACCAGATATTTCTTTGAATCCAATCCCTTCAGATAATCCAGTACCCCGTCCCGTTCCTCAAATCCACTATCACCTCCACTGTAAATACAAAGGCTGATGCATCCGCCCGGCTTTAAAAGTTCCAGTCCCTGTTCCAGTGCTGCAATTGTTGACTCTTTGTGAGTGGCAATCGAATGGTCTCCCGAAGGAAGATATCCAAGATTAAAAACGATACAGGAAACCGTTCCCGGTTCTGCGTAAGAAGACATGTGTGCATGGCTGTCCAGTAAAAGCTGTACGGGTGCCAGATGTTTCTGTCCCTGTAAAAGTGCTTTGGTGGAATCAAGGGCAGCCTGCTGAATATCAAAAGCCAGGACACAGCCGGACGGACCAGTCAGCTGGCTTAAAAATAATGTATCATGACCGTTTCCCATGGTAGCATCGATACACAGATCTCCCGGTTTTATTTGCGTACGGATGACAGAACGGTACCATTCGGTGACCTGATATGGATTTGTCTTTTTCATAAAACATTTACCTTTCTGTGAAGAATGGTAACTGTTCAGTACCTTCACAGTTACGTGCCAAAATGCATTTAAACGATAAAAACACGCTTTGCGAGTTTTTATCGTTATCGCGGCACTCCTCAAGGTTCCGTGCAAGCACGGACTTTGACTCGTTGCTCGCGTAAATCACCTTCGGTGATGGCATTTTGGCTTGTATGTCTCGGGATTTTGGCATATTCATGCCAAAACACCTCGCGGTACAGTGGTTACTGAATAGTTACGAAGAATGTTACAAATATTATAAACATCCGAAAGAAAAAAGTAAACGGAAAAAGAAGTGGAATACTTGCAGTTTCAGACAAAAGCAGGTATCATGAAGAATAAGCATGGAAAAACAGTATATCAGAAGAAGCAAAGAGTACAAACAGAAAGTTGGCGATAAAATGGATAAAAAACGGAAAAGAAAAAGATCCAGGAGACGTCGATGGAGTCATCGACAAAAAATTGTGTATATGCAGATCGGAGCCATCACCGCGGTTATTTTTCTGGCACTTCTTGTGGGAGCAGCAGCACTTACCAAAGCGCTGAATCATCGACAGGCACAGACGGATCAAAAAAATGAAAAACAAGAACAGCAGGAAGAAAATATAGCATCGAAAGGTGATAATTCTGGCAGTACGTCCGGAGAATCACAGGGTGAGACAATGACGCCTGAACCAACCGCTGAACCGGTTTCTATCACGGTCAGCATGGTGGGTGACTGTACGCTGGGAACGGATATAAACTTTGATCAGAGTACCAGTTTTGATGCATTTTATCAGATGAAAAACGATCCGGGATACTTTTTTCAGAACGTAAAAGAAATATTTACAGCGGACGATCTCACCGTGGCAAATATGGAAGGAACGCTGACAACCTCTGATGACCGGCAGGAAAAAACATTTGCTTTCAAAGGAGATCCTTCTTATACAGAGATCCTTACCCGGGGAGGCGTGGAGGCCACCAACCTTGCCAATAACCACAGTCATGATTACGGAGATCAGAGTTATGAAGATACGATTCAGTATCTGGAGGCAGCCGGAATTACAACTTTTGGCTATGATCGGACAGCTGTGATGGATGTAAAAGGTATCAAAGTGGGACTGATCGGGATCTATGAACTGAAAGACGGGATTGGCAGACAACAGCAGGTCATTGATACCATACAGGAGGTAAAGAATCAGGGAGCCCAGGTAATCATTGTAAGTTTTCACTGGGGAACGGAAAAATCGAACATTCCGGACGAGGCTCAGAAAACACTGGCTCATCTGGCAATTGATCAGGGAGCAGATCTGGTAGTAGGGCATCATCCACATGTTCTTCAGGGAATAGAAAAATATCAGGGAAAAAATATCGTATATAGTCTTGGAAACTTCTGCTTTGGTGGAAACAAGAATCCATCAGATAAGGATACAATGATTTTTCAGCAGACCTTTACCGTTGAAAACGGGAAACTGGAGGAAGACGATGTGACAAATATTATTCCATGTTCTCTTTCTTCAGAGTCTGGTTATAATAATTACCAGCCCATGGTTCTGGAAGGCAGTGAAAAAGAGCGTGTACTTCAGAAGATAGAGGATTTCAGTACAGCTATCAATCAGTAACCAGGTGAGCGACAGAAAAAAGAGGATAACGATGAGAAAAGAAGAATTTTTGGAAAAACTGCGGGCACGGCTGTCTCAGACCATGTCTCAACAGGAAGTGGCAGCACAGATCCGTTATTACGAAAATTATATTCAGGAACAGATGCAAAATGGCAGATCAGAGGAAGAAGTACTGGCAGAGCTTGGAGATCCTCTGCTGATTGCAAAAACACTGATGGATGTGCAGGAGACGCAGGAAGAGTACGGTCGCTCGGAGACCAATATTTATGAGGAACGGGGCGGACAGGAGAGCGATGATGCACAGAGAGAATTGCATCGTATGGAAATAAAGACCAGGGGAGGCTGCCTGCTGGCGGCTGTCATTTTTGTTGTGGTCGTGGCAATGATCCTGTGGGCAGCCGGGACAGTGCTCATTCATCTGCTCCCGATATTGATCCCGGTAATGGTGGTTTTATTGGTTGTGGCATATTTTAAACAAAAATAAGAAAAAGCAGAAGTTGCGTGAAGAAAAACGAAACTTCTGCTTTTTTTAGCAGAGAAAGAAAATAGTAAAAGTGGGGACGAATCCCAGAAAAACATGGTTTCAGGCAAAGAGAAAGACCAGTAGGGGAGCTACTGGCCTTTCGAGGGGAGTATAAATAATTAATAAGGGGTTATTAATTGTAAAAAAAATTTTTGAAGGGTAAATTCTTTTTACAGGTTTGATTATAATACAGATCATTTGAAAATGCAACAAAGAAATGAATAAAGTCCCTTATTTTTGACATACTAACTCTGTAAATGAAACCGATGGTTCAACGGAACATTTACAAAACAAGGATGAGCAGGAGGAAATACACATGTCTAAAAACTACAACAAGTACGGCGAAGAGAGCAAAAAAACTGACAAATATGGTATGACAGACGAGAAAAATGAGAATGCCAAAACACAGAAAAAAGAAAATTGTTATGGCTCTGACAGCTATGACAAGAGCAGCACCAACCGTTACAGCGATAAAAACAGACAGTAAAAAACGGTCTGTCCCGGAATTTACCACCGGGACAGACCGGTACATAAAAGATTACGGATGTGCGGCTGGTGGAAAGCGTGCATAAGATAAGAAAAAAGGAGTTTGGTTGTGAATATACCTCTGGTCTCTCCACGAAAGCTGGATCAGTACGTAGCCCGTTATCCGGAAGTCTGGATCGTTGATGTACGTTCCGGGGAAGAATACCGCAGATTCCATATCCGATACGCAGTGAACATCCCTTATGAGCCTGGAAAGGACTGGGATCTGCCTGAAGAAAAAGAGATTGTGGTGTACTGTGAACGGGGAGCTACCAGCATGGCGGCAGTCCGGGAGATGATACGACAGGGATACCGCGCCCTTTCCGTGGCAGGAGGAATTACAGAATATAAAGGAAGAAATCTTGTGTTTTCCGAATAATCATAGTAGAATAAAGCATAATGTAAACGTAACTGTTCGATATCTGTTGAATAGTTACATGTAAATTTTAAAATGTAGAAAAAGAGGACGGTGCTGCCGTCCTCTGACAAAGGAGAAAAGCCAATGAAATATATGATTGCTTCGGATATTCATGGATCTGCCTGGTATTGCAGAAAAATGATGGAAGCTCTGGAAAAAGAGCAGGCGGATCGTCTGATTCTGCTGGGGGATCTGTTGTATCATGGTCCGCGAAATGACCTTCCAAAGGAATATGCCCCAAAAGAAGTGATTCGGATGCTGAATAAAGAAAAGAACCGGATCTATAATGTGAGAGGAAACTGTGATGCGGAAGTGGATCAGATGGTACTGGAATTTCCGGTACTGGCAGATTATGGCTGGATGGAAATTGAGGGAAAAACATTCTATATGAGCCATGGGCATATTTATAACGAACATAATCTGCCCCCATTAAAACCGGGCGATGTTTTCATGCATGGGCATACTCATGTACTCAGGGCGGAGAAAGTGGGGAATATCACGATCCTGAATCCGGGTTCCGTGTCAATTCCCAAGGAAGGGAATCCGCCTACCTATGCAATACTGGAAAACAGTCGATTCACCATCAAAACATTCGATGAAGAAATAATAAAGGAATATGATTTATGAGACAATTTGAACTGATTGCCCCCTGTCATTTCGGACTGGAAGCGGTATTAAAAAGAGAAATCCTGGATCTTGGTTATGAGATCAGCAAGGTAGAAGATGGAAAGGTAAGTTTCTGGGGAGATGAGGAAGCGGTGGCTTATGCCAATATGTTTCTTCGAACCGCAGAGAGAGTTCTGTTAAAAGCAGGAGAATTTAAAGCATGTACCTATGATGAGCTGTTTGAGAAAACGAAAGCTCTCCCGTGGGAAGAATATATCCCGGAAAACGGAAAGTTCTGGGTGAAAAAAGCTTCTTCAATCAAAAGCAAACTTTTCAGTCCTTCTGATATCCAGTCAATCATGAAAAAAGCCATGGTAGAACGGATGAAGCAGAAATATCACAGAGAGCATTTTGAAGAAGACGGTGTCAGCTATCCGGTGCGGGTATCGTTGATGAAAGATATCGTAACCGTGGGAATTGACACAACAGGGGTATCTCTTCATAAGCGAGGATACCGGAAATTACAGTCAAAAGCACCGATCTCCGAGACGCTTGCAGCGGCACTGATCATGTTGACTCCGTGGAAGAAAGACCGGATTCTGGTGGATCCTTTCTGTGGAAGCGGAACCTTCCCGATCGAAGCTGCGATGATGGCATGTAATATTGCGCCAGGTATGAACCGTTCCTTTCTGGCAGAAGACTGGACGAATCTGATTCCGCGCAAACATTGGTATAATGCCCTGGAGGAAGCGCAGGATCTGGTACATATGGAAGAAAGTCTGGATCTGCAGGGATACGATATCGATCCGGAAGTGGTAAAAAATGCAAGAGAAAATGCAGCGGCAGCAGGCGTGGATCATCTGATTCATTTTCAGCAGAGAGAAGTGGAGAAACTGCGTCATCCGAAAAAATATGGATTTATAATTACCAATCCGCCGTACGGCGAACGTCTTGAAGAAAAAGAGATGCTTCCCGGACTGTATCGTCAGATCGGTGAGGTATATGAAAAACTAGATGCCTGGTCGATGTATCTGATCACCAGTTACCAGGATGCAGAACGCTATATTGGAAGAAAAGCAGATAAGAACCGGAAAATTTATAACGGTATGATCCGGACCTATTACTATCAGTTCCTTGGTCCAAAACCACCGAAACGCAGAGAGGGAGAGACACGATGAAACGTTTGATATTTGCCACAGGCAATCAGAATAAGATGCGGGAAATCCGGGAGATTCTGGCGGATCTTCCGGTAGAGATCTTGTCCATGAAAGAGGCAGGGATCGAAGCGGATATTGTGGAAGACGGAAAAACCTTTGAGGAAAATGCCATCATCAAGGCAAAAACGATCATGGAACTGACCGGAGAACTGGTGCTGGCAGACGATTCCGGACTGGAAATTGACTATCTCAATAAAGAGCCGGGAATTTATTCCGCAAGATATATGGGAGAAGATACCTCTTACCGGATAAAAAATACTAATCTGATCGAACGGCTGAAAGGTGTGCCGGATGAAAAAAGAACGGCACGCTTTGTCTGTGCAATCGCGGCGGCATTTCCGGATGGAATCATAAAGACAACGGAGGGTGTGATCGAAGGCCGGATCGGATATGAAGAACGTGGAGAGAACGGATTTGGCTATGATCCCATCTTTTATGTACCGGAATTCGGCTGTACAACAGCAGAACTGTCGGAAGAGCAGAAAAATGCAGTAAGTCACAGAGGAAGAGCCCTGGAAAAGATGAGGGAGATTCTGAAAGAAAGTGTGAATGCAGAATGAAGATTTTGGTAGTCAGTGATACACACGGACATGACGAAAATCTGATGCGTGTCCTGCAGCGGGAATGGCCGATTGATGCGCTGATTCACTGCGGAGATCTGGAAGGATCAGAGGATTATATCCCGGAGGCTGTAGAATGTCCCTGTTTCTTTGTGAGAGGAAATAACGATTTTTTCAGCGATTTGCCAAAGGAAGAAGTATTCAGCCTGGAAAATTATCGCATCATGGTAACACATGGACATATGTACGGTGTTTCGTTAAGTACCTGTCAGCTGGAAGAAGAAGCCAGGAGTCGTCAGGTACAGGTTGTAATGTTTGGACATACCCATTATCCTTATCTGGACGAAGAGGAGGATCTGACAGTTTTAAATCCGGGCAGTCTTTCTTACCCGCGTCAGCCGGGACGAAAACCGAGTTATCTTGTTATGCAAATTGATGAACAGGGAAGGGCACATTACGAACACAGATACCTCGAGAAATCCTGAAAAATAAGGAAAAATCAGGAAAATAAAAAAAATTAAAAAAATTCAAAAAAAGGTGTTGACTTTTAGCGAACTATACACTATAATACTCCTTGTGCTGAGCGAGAGAGCTCAACACGAGGAACAAAACGGGGTGTGGCTCAGCTTGGCTAGAGCGCCTGGTTTGGGACCAGGAGGTCGCAGGTTCGAATCCTGTCACCCCGATTTACGCGAGTAACGAGCAAAAGTCCATGCATGAGATTTTGGCGAGTGTCGCGATAACGAGTAAAATTTATGAAGTGTATTTTATCTCGTTTAACAACTAAATAATTCCTTTGCGGGTGTAGTTCAATGGTAGAACACCAGCCTTCCAAGCTGGATACGTGGGTTCGATTCCCATCACCCGCTTCCATCAGACATATCTGATGAGTACGTGTTTGTAGCTCAGTTGGATAGAGCAACGGCCTTCTAAGCCGTGGGTCGGGGGTTCGAATCCCTCCAAGCACGTTTCTTTTCTCTAAAGAGGAAAGGTATGGTGGGTATAGCGCAGTTGGTTAGCGCGCCAGATTGTGGCTCTGGAGGCCCAGGGTTCGAATCCCTGTATCCA
>CAKRLG010000018.1 GCA_934359255.1 uncultured Ruminococcus sp. | reverse complement strand
ATCGGCAACGAGGTCAATGCAGTGATGAAAGACAAATCGGAAGTTGCGGTCCGGTTTGCCATGTGTTTCCCGGATGTATACGAAATCGGTATGTCCCATCTTGGAATACAGATCTTATATGACATGTTCAACCAGCGTGAGGATATCTGGTGTGAGAGGGTTTATTCCCCGTGGCCGGATATGGATAAAGTGATGCGCGACAAAAAGATCCCGTTATTCGCACTGGAATCTCAGGATCCGGTGAAGGATTTTGATTTCCTTGGTATCACGATCCAGTATGAGATGTGTTATACCAATATTTTACAGATCCTGGATCTGTCCGGGATTCCCCTGCTGGCTGAAAAGAGAACCTGGGATGATCCGATTGTGATCGGTGGCGGTCCATGTACCTACAATCCGGAACCGCTGGCGCAGTTCTTTGATATTTTCTATATCGGAGAAGGTGAAACCGTATACTTTCAGCTGATGGATCTGTATAAAGAAGAACGGGCAAAAGGCAGCAGCCGTATAGAATTTTTAAAGAAAGCGGCACAGATTCCGGGGCTGTATGTACCGGCATTGTATGAGGTCTGTTATAAAGAAGACGGAACCATCGCTTCTTTCACCCCAACAGATGCGTCCGTTCCTGCATCTGTCGAAAAACAGATTGTTATGGATATTACAGACACCTATTATCCAAAAGCTCCGGTTGTGCCATTTATCAAGGCAACACAGGATCGTGTGGTTCTGGAGATCCAGCGTGGCTGTATCCGCGGATGTCGTTTCTGTCAGGCAGGTATGCTCTACCGTCCGACCAGAGAGCGTGATGTAGAATTTTTAAAACAGAAAGCCGTTGAGATGCTGGATGCCACCGGACACGAAGAGATTTCTCTGAGTTCTTTAAGTTCCAGTGACTATTCACAGCTTCCGGAACTGGTGAATTTTCTGATGGAAGAATGCGACAGACGAGGCGTAAATATTTCCCTTCCGTCACTTCGAATCGATGCATTCTCCCTGGATGTTATGAAGAAAGTACAGGATATCAAAAAGAGCAGTCTGACATTTGCACCGGAAGCCGGTTCCCAGAGACTGCGTGATGTGATCAACAAAGGTCTGACCCGGGAAGTGATTCTGGAAGGTGCCGGAAAAGCTTTTGAGGGTGGCTGGAATAAAGTAAAACTGTATTTTATGCTCGGACTTCCTACCGAAACCGAGGATGATATGAAAGGTATCGCTCATCTTTGTGAAGAAATCGCGGAACGTTACTACGAGATCCCGAAAGATCAGCGAAACGGAAAATGTCAGATCACAGCAAGTACTTCTTTCTTTGTTCCAAAGCCATTTACCCCGTTCCAGTGGGCACCAATGTGCCGGGAAGAAGAATTCCTTGATCGTGCAAGAATCGTCCGTGAAGAGATCCATGCACAGCTGAATCAGAAAAGTATCCGCTACAACTGGCACGAAGCCGATGTTACCGTTCTGGAAGGTATCCTGGCTCGTGGTGATCGTAAGGTCGGGGATGCGATACTGAAAGCTTATGAACACGGTGCGCTCTTTGATGCCTGGTCAGAATATTACCATCCGGAATACTGGAAAGAGGCATTTGCCGAATGTGGTATCGATACTGATTTTTATACCATCAGAGAACGAAGTGATGATGAGATCTTCCCATGGGATTTCATTAATATCGGTGTCACCAAGAAATTCCTGTTACGTGAATGGAAACATGCCCATGAAGAAACCGTAACGCCGAACTGCCGTATGCAGTGTTCCGGCTGTGGTGCAGCAAAATATCAGGGAGGTGTATGTGTTGAAAGTAAGAGTTAAATTTTCCAAAGAAGGGGCCATGAAGTTCATCGGACACCTGGATATCATGCGTTATTTTCAGAAAGCCATCCGAAGAGCCAATATTCCGATTGCTTTCTCCGGAGGATTTTCTCCACATATGATCATGTCGTTTGCGGCTCCTCTCGGCGTTGGTGTCACCAGTGCCGGGGAATATTTTGATATGGAACTGACAGACGGGTCTATGTCTTCCAAAGAAATGGAGGACCGATTAAATGCAACGATGGCAGAGGGAATGAAAGTCATTAGTGTCCGTCAGATCCCGGACGGAAAGGCAAGTGCCTGCATGTCTCTGGTAGCAGCGGCTGACTATACTGTAACATTCCGCGAAGGAAAAGAACCCTCTGTCGAGTGGAAAAACGGACAGCTGGAAGCATTTTTTTCACAGGATATCATCGAGATCCTCAGAAAGACAAAACGAAGCGAGAAAATCACCGATATCAAACCGTGGATCTACAAACTGGAACTGCGCGGTGACAAAATCCGGATGCAGCTTTCCCAGGGAAGTGTTCACAACCTGAAACCGGAATTAGTGATGGAAGCATTCGCAAAATTCCTCGGAATCGAACTGGAACCATTTGCACTGATGATCCACCGGGAAGAAGTCTATGCCGACCGCGGTGAAGAGGAGATCCCACAGCTGGTATCCCTGGAAGCGTTGGGAGATGTGATTGTATAAAATGGAACGTGTTATCATTACCACTCTCTGTTATCACGGAACAGACTGCCGGGTAGCTGCCTGGCAGTCAAACGGAAAAATCAGCCGGATCTGTCTGGAAGATCCACAGGGAGAACGCCTGCTTGGAAGCATCCATGTAGGAAAAGTACAGAAGGTGCTGCCAGATATCAAAGGTGCTTTCGTGGAGATTGAAAACCGTACCAGCTGTTATTTTCCTTATACCAAAGAAAGTAATTTTCTTTACACAACGCCGAAAAAAACGGCTGCATTACGAGCAGGTGACGAACTTCTGGTGCAGGTGACCAGAGAAGCGATAAAAACAAAAGCGCCCTGTGTGTCTTCAAACCTGAATTTTACCGGGAAATATCTGGTACTCACAACGGGAAACCGCACCCTCGGTATTTCCACGAAGATTCCGGCTGAAAAACGGGAAGAGTTAAAAGAACTTCTTGAAGAGCTGTTGCCGGAGAACTGCTCTTACGGCATTATTCTTCGAACCAATGGTGCGCTGGCTTCTGCCGAAGAGCTGAAAGAGGAACTGCGGTCACTGGAAGCACGGTTTACACAGCTGTATCAGAAAGCACTGCACACACCGTGCTATACAAAGCTTTCCAAAGGAGAATCTATCACTGCATCCATTCTGAAAGATGTGCACTGGAAAGAAACAGAAAAAATCATCACTGACCAGAAGACGCTGTATGAAGAACTATGTGTTTCCCGTCAGGATATTCCGGTTGCATCGATGTGCACAATTGAATATTACGAAGATTCCCTGCTGCCGCTTGCAAGGCTCTATAATCTTGAACGGGAGCTCGATCAGGCACTTCAGGAGAAAATCTGGTTAAAATCCGGTGGATTTCTGGTAATTCAGCAGACAGAAGCCTTTGTTGCCATCGATGTCAACACCGGTAAACACAGCAGTAAAAAAGATGCCGAAGAAAATTATAAACAGATCAACCGGGAAGCTGCCCTGGAAATTGCAAGGCAGCTCCGGCTTCGTAATCTGTCAGGTATGATTCTGGTTGACTTTATTAATATGAAAAATACCAATGACCAGTCTGAATTGCTCCAATACATGGGCTCACTGGTCAGATCGGACCCGATGCAGACCGTAGTTGTGGATGTAACCGCTCTCGGCATCATGGAGATCACCCGGAAAAAGTCATCCAAAACCCTTGCAGAACAGCTGCTCCAGCTGAAGAAGGGAGAATAAACTATGCGAGAGAAAACTTTAAAACCGTGGCACGGAGCCGCATTTTTTCTGTTAATTATGATTGTGTTTTTTGTAGTCTGTGTACCGCTGCAGTCTTATTTCGGACTGTATGGTGTGGCCGCTACAGAAATTATTTTATTGATTCTGGCACTGCTATTTGCAAAAGTGATGGGGTATTCCCTGCGCTCTCTGTTTCCGGTGCATTCTCCGGAAGGACTGCCAATGTTAGGAACCATTTTGATGTGGATTTCGTCCTATATACTTGCAATGGTGGTATCACTGATCCAATATCGCTTATTTCCAGGAGAAATGGAGACAATCAACGAGGGACTGAATGATGTGATCTACAGCGTACCTTTTTGGGTATCTGTGATTGTAGTTGCGCTGCTTCCGGCAATCTGTGAGGAAGCGGTTCACCGCGGTGTGATCATTCATACCATGTACCGTATCCGAAAAGAATGGCTTGTCGTTCTGATCATGGGCATCTATTTTGGTCTCTTTCATGCAAACCCGCTTCGTTTCCTGCCTACCGCGATCCTGGGAGCAGTTATGTCCTATATTATGCTGGAGACAGAGAATATGGTATATTCCTCCGCATTTCATATGATAAATAATCTGGTTCCTATAGTGCTGCAGGAATTTCTTCTGAAATCTTCTCAGCTACAGCAGGCACAAGATCAGCTTACCGATACTGACGGAACCATGACGATTCCTCTGGTTTCCATCGGTGTTTATCTGATCCTTGGAGCAGCTGTTCCTTTCGGAATGTACCTGGGCAATTATCTGTTACACAAACGGGATAATGTAAAACGACCGTTTTTCCCGAAAGAACAGATGGATCGCACAGTACTTAAAATTGCAATTCCATCTGCAGTTTTCTTCATTACAGGAATCGTTTGTTTTGGATGTGGAATTTATTTTGAGTCCGTGTTATAATTGTACTATTAAGCTAAAATGATGCATATTACTGAAAACCGTTACAGCAGTGTAAAAGGAGGAACAAAAGTATGGGCAATGTTGCCATCGTCACCGACAGTAACAGTGGTATCTCACAGGCAGAAGGAAAAGAACTTGGAATCTATGTGATCCCGATGCCTTTCTTAGTAAATGGAAAATTATATTTTGAAGATGTGGATATGAACAAAGAACAGTTCTATCATTTTCTTGAAAGCGATGCAGATTTATCAACTTCTCAGCCGTCACCCGGTGATGTGATGGATCTGTGGGATAAACTTTTAAAAGAATATGATGAAATTGTGCACATTCCGATGTCCAGCGGACTGAGCGCATCCTGCTCTACCGCTATGGGACTTGCCCAGGATTATGATGGGAAAGTACAGGTAGTTGATAATCAGAGAATCTCCGTTACCATGCAGCAGTCTGTCATGGATGCAAAACATCTTGCTACTGCCGGAAAGTCGGCTGCACAGATTAAAGAGATTCTGGAAAAAGAGGCACTGGAATCCAGCATCTATTTGATGGTAGATACCTTAAAATATCTGAAAAAAGGAGGTCGTATTACACCGGCGGCAGCACTTCTTGGCTCTGCTTTAAACCTGAAACCACTTTTGCAGATTCAGGGAGACAAACTCGATGCCTACAAAAAAGTCCGTGGTGTCAAGGCGGCCAAAAAGAACATGCTGGAAGCCATGAAAAAAGACGTGGAGGGCCGTTTTTCCGATTATGCTACAAAGGGACAGTTAAAACTTCATGTGGCTTATACCACCGATGAAGAAACCGCAAAGCAGTGGATGGAAGAAGTACAGAATGCATTCCCGGATATTCCCATCACACGAATGGACACATTATCCTTCAGTGTTACCTGTCATACCGGTCCTGGAGTATTGGCGATTGCAGCATCACATGCACTGGATGTTGCTGAATAACTGTCACATTCTATTATAATGAGATTTTAAAAAGAAATTTCCAAAAAACAGTTGACGAATCAAAAAAAGCATGGTAATATTACGAAGTATGCCGCACAAAGAGGTAGAAGAGTTCGAAAGAGCCACCATATTTGGCGAGTAATGATAATAGGAGGTGTGCCATATGTACGCAATTATTGCAACAGGTGGTAAACAGTACAAAGTAGCCGAAGGCGATATCATTAGAGTAGAAAAGCTTGGTGTAGAAGCTGGAGAGACTGTTACATTTGACCAGGTACTTGCTGTAAACAACGACGGTTTAAAAGTAGGAGCTGACGTAGCTGATGCCAGCGTTACTGCATCTGTAGTTGAAAACGGAAAAGCTAAAAAAGTAATCGTTTACAAGTATAAGAGAAAAACTGGATATCACAAGAAAAACGGACATAGACAGCAGTTCACAAAAGTGAAAATCGAAAAGATCAACGCTTAATCAGGTGATCTGATGACAAAAGTTACGTTTTATCAGAATTCAGAAAATCAGTGTGTAGGCTTTACCAGTGAAGATCATGCAGGATATGCCCAGGAAGGTGAAGATATTGTCTGCGCCGGTATCTCTGCACTGGTGATTAATACGGTGAATTCTATTGAGGCCTTTACAGAAGATGAGTTTACGATTGATGTGGATGAATCATCTGCACGTATTCATTTTATGATAAAGAACAAGCCTTCCAAAGAAAGTCTCCTGCTGCTGAATTCGTTGATTCTCGGATTACAGAGAATGGAAGATGAACAGTACACAGAATTTATTGATATAATCTTCGAGGAGGTGTAAAAACCATGTTAAATATGAACCTTCAATTTTTTGCTCATAAAAAAGGAGTTGGTTCTACTAAGAACGGTAGAGATTCCGAATCCAAAAGATTGGGAGCAAAAAGAGCTGACGGACAGTTTGTAAAAGCTGGTAATATCCTTTACAGACAGCGTGGAACCAAGATTCATCCAGGTGTAAACGTTGGACGTGGTAAAGACGATACTCTGTTTGCATTAGTAGACGGTGTTGTTCGTTTTGAAAGAAAAGGAAGAGATAAGAAACAGGTTTCTATCGTTCCGGTAGCTGAATAAGCATATGCAGCGGGCTTCAAATCAGAATGGTTTGGAGCCTTCTTTTTATATATTCGATAGCAGGAACAGCGGCATCATAATTTGGGGTCACTGTTTCCGACTAATATTGACAGATAGGAGAAAAATATGTTTGCAGACAGAGCAAAGATCTTGATCCGTTCCGGTAAAGGCGGGGACGGGCATGTAAGCTTCCGCAGAGAGTTGTTTGTGCCAAACGGTGGTCCGGATGGCGGTGATGGCGGTCGCGGAGGTGATGTGATTTTTGAAGTGGACGAAGGTCTGAATACGTTGAATGAATTTCGTCATAAAAGAAAATATGCGGCACAAAATGGCGAACAGGGCGGAAAAAAACGATGTCATGGAGCCGATGGAAAAGATATCACACTACGTGTTCCGGAAGGAACTGTTGTCTACGAAGCAGAAAGCGGTAAAGTAATCGCAGATATGTCCGGTGAAAATCGCCGACAGGTGATCTTAAAAGGCGGACGCGGCGGTAAGGGAAACATGCACTATGCAACTGCTACCATGCAGGTCCCGAAGTACGCACAGCCCGGTCAGCCGGCTCAGGAGCTGGAAGTACGTCTAGAACTGAAAGTCATTGCAGATGTGGGACTGGTTGGCTATCCAAATGTAGGAAAATCTACATTCCTTTCCCGTGTAACGAATGCACAGCCAAAGATCGCCAACTATCATTTTACTACCCTTACACCAAATCTTGGTGTGGTAGATCTCGATGGTGCTGACGGTTTTGTTATCGCGGATATACCCGGACTCATCGAAGGTGCATCGGAAGGTGTGGGATTGGGACATCAGTTCCTGCGTCACATTGAGAGAACCCGTGTCATGATCCATATTGTGGATGCTGCTTCCACAGAGGGCAGAGATCCGGTAGATGATGTCTATAAAATCAATGCAGAATTAAAGGCATATAACGCCGATATTGCTTCCAGACCACAGGTAATCGCAGCCAATAAAGTGGATGTGATCTATCCTGACGGAGAAGATCCGATTCAGCGTCTGAAAGACGAATTTGAGCCACAGGGCGTAAAAGTATTTCCTATTTCTGCCGTTACCGGCAAAGGTGTGAAGGAACTTTTATACCATGTAAAATCCCTGTTGGATTCCATTGAGAAAAAACAGATTATATTCGAGCAGGAATTCTTCCCGGAAGACGTTCTTATTGCGGAAAATCTGCCATATACCGTAGAAAAACTCGACGATGGTCATACTTATGTGGTAGAAGGACCAAAGATTGAGAAGATGCTTGGATATACCAACCTGGATTCTGAAAAAGGATTCGCTTTCTTCCAGAAATTCCTGAAAGACGGCGGTATTCTTGAAGAACTGGAACAGAAAGGTATTGAAGAGGGAGACACTGTCCGTATGTACGGATTTGAATTTGATTATTACAAATAAAGGAGAGTTTATGACAAGCAAACAAAGAGCATATCTGAAAAGTATTGCCATGACAACTGAACCAATCCTGCAGATCGGCAAATCCAGTCTGACACCGGAATTTACCCAGTCCGCAAAGGAAGCCCTGGAAGCAAGAGAACTGATTAAGATCAGCGTATTACAGAACTGTATGGATGATCCAAAAGAAATCGCCCGTGTTCTGGCTGAACGGACCGGTTCCCAGGTTGTTCAGGTTATCGGTAAGAAAATCGTTCTTTATAAAGAAGGAAAAAAAGAGAAGAAAAAGATTCAGCTTCCGTAAGGAGAACATCATGAAAAAACGAATTGGAATTATGGGGGGAACCTTTGATCCGATTCATATAGGACATCTGATTCTGGCAGAAAAGGCTTATGAGGAACTGGCTCTCGATGAGATCTGGTTTATGCCTTCCGGAAATCCTCCCCACAAACAGAACCGTGAGGGACGTGCAAGTGATCAACAGCGGGTGGAGATGGTGCGAAAAGCCATCGCTGACAATCCCCATTTCCGTCTTTCCACAGAAGAGATGCATCCGGACGGATATACGTACACTTATGAGACGCTGGAACGGCTGCATAAGAAATATCCGGATCAAACGTATTATTTTATCATCGGTGCAGATTCTCTGTATGATTTTGACACGTGGTGCAGACCGGATCGGATCTGTAAAGCGGCCAGTCTGCTGGTAGCTACAAGAAATGCTGTTCCGGAAGAATCCCTGAAAGAACAAATGTTATATTTGGAAGAAAAATATCAGGGTAATTTTATCCTGCTACACACTCCCAATCTGGAAATTTCCTCACAGACACTCCGTGACTGGATCCGTCAGGGAAAAAGCGTACGGTATTATCTTGTAGATGAGGTATATATTTATATTCGCGAAGAAGGAATCTACCGGACATAGTCCCGGATTCCTCTCTTAAAAATTGCAAAAGATGAAGAATGCAGGAGGAATGTTATGGAAGAACAGAAGTTCAATCTGATGAAGATTGCCGGAAAGCTGAAGAAATATCTGGACGAAGACCGTCTCTGGCATACTCTCGGTGTGATGCAGATGAGTGCATCTCTGGCAATCTGCTATGATTATCCTATGGAACGCGCGCAGCTGGCAGGTCTTCTTCATGACTGTGCCAAATGTATTCCGGCAAAGAAAAAACTGAAAATCTGTAAAGATAATAAGATTCCGGTCACAGACTTTGAGAAAGAGCATACCTTTTTACTCCATGCAAAAGTAGGTGCCTGGGTAGCCCGGGAAAAATATGGTGTGACGGATCCTGAAATCTTAAGTGCAATCACCTGGCATACTACCGGAAAAGAAGATATGACACTTCTGGAAAAGATTGTATATATTGCGGACTATATCGAGCCGGCAAGGAATAAAGCTCCACGACTTGCTGAGATTCGTAAGATTGCTTTTGAGGATCTGGATCGCTGCATGTATGAGATTCTGCATGACACCTTGGAGTATCTGGACGATGACCCACAGGACATCGATCAGGCAACGATACAGGCCTATAATTATTATAGAGACTTGATTAATACAAAATAAGGAGAACATAAAATGACAGATGCAAAAAAAATGGCACTGCTGGCATGTGAAGCTTTAGATGATAAAAAAGCTTCCGATATTAAAGTAATTGATATCGAACAGATTACCACTCTGGCTGATTATTTTATCATTGCAAGCGGAAGTAATCGTAACCAGGTACAGGCAATGGCGGATAACGTGGACGAAGTACTGGGAAAAGCCGGTTATCAGCTCAAACAGACGGAAGGCTATTCCAGTGCGAACTGGATCCTTCTGGACTACGGTGACATCGTAATACATCTTTTCGATGAAGAAAACAGATTGTTCTATGATCTGGAACGTATCTGGAGAGACGGAAAAGTGATGGATGCGAAAGAGCTGAAAGAAGAGCAGTAAGCGTATCCTAAAATTCATTGATATATATCGCAGATAAAGAAAAAGAGTACAGAAACTGATTTTGATTTTCTGTACTCTTTTTTCAATTACTCATAACAGGTTGTCGAATCTTATTTTACACTTATTTTAAACAGATTATTCCATAAACCGATATACGCCAATAACCTTGCCAAGAATTTGCAGCTGATCATGTACGATGATCGGATCCATGTAATCGTTTTCCGGCTGGAGACGATAGCAGTCTTTTTCTTTGTAAAATCTTTTTACAGTAGCAGAATCATCTACCAGGGCTACCACAATATCACCATTCTGTGCATCTGCAGTCTGCTCTACAATTACTTTATCACCATCGAGAATCCCAGCGTTGATCATGCTTTCCCCTACAACATTCAGAATAAATGTCTGTGCGTTTGGCATAAATTCCGCCGGAATCGGAAAATAACTTTCCACATTCTCAATCGCCAGCAGTGGTTCACCAGCTGCCACACGACCAAGTACCGGAACATTCACCATCTCTCTGCGCACCAGGTTGAAGTTGTCATCCACGATCTCAATTGCTCTCGGTTTGGTAGGATCACGCCGGATATAGCCATTCTTTTCCAGACTCTCCAGATGTGCATGAACAGAAGACGTGGACTTCAGGTTCACCGCTTCACAAATTTCACGTACCGCAGGTGGAAATCCCCTGTTCAGAATTTCGTTTTTGATATATTCCAAAATCTCCCTCTGTTTATCTGTAATTTTCCCGTATGCCATAACTGAATCCTCCCGAACATCTGATTCTCTTTTTCTTTATTATATATTCATATCTGTAATTGCTTTTTTCTGACTTCATTACAAGTTCTGTAATTATTTAATTATAATGATACCATATACACGATAAAAATGCAAACACATATTCCGAAAATCTGTTCGAATTTTCTTTAAAACCATATTGACAAACGAATGTTCGAGATCTATAATGAATTCACAAACAAAGAACAAACGTTCGCAAACATATGTTTTGAAAAAGTGGGAGGAATTTACTATGATGAAAGAATACAAAGGAAAGACAACTGTTACACGAAACACGCACAGAAATGTACATCCCGGAAAATATCATACCCGAAAAACAAAATGCAGACGTTTCCCTTTCGTCAGTATGTTTTTGATCTGTCTGGCAACAGTTGCCGTACTCCGCTTTACCAGTGTCAATGCAAATGCAGATGTGCCGGAACGTTACAAATACTATACTAACGTTTATGTAGACCGTGATACTACTTTGTGGGGTGTTTCCCAGAAATACATCAGTGATGAATATACAAATACCCGCGCTTACATGGAAGAAGTAAAAAGCATTAACCATCTTCCGGATGATCAGCTGATCTATGGAACCACGATCTGTGTACCGTATTATTCCGATGAATACAGGCAATAAATATAGTTTACTTTAACTCGTGAAGTCCCGGAATAATTATTGATTAGAAAAATTAATAAATAGTTTGTTATTTATTACAAAAAAGGGTGTTCAAATATCTTATCTCCATATATAATAAATAAATAACACCAAGGAGGAAAAGATAGTATGAGTACCAAAGAAACAGGTCATTCCAGACAGATGGACAAAGCGTTATTTGATTTCTACGGAAAGCCATCCTTCGGACAAGTTATGCCCCTGGCGATCCAGCATGTACTTGCCATGATTGTCGGATGTGTAACCCCATCCATCATTGTTGCCGGTGTAGCAGGACTTTCCCAGCAGGATTCCGTTATTCTGATCCAGGCTGCTCTGGTAATGTCAGCACTTACCACGTTATTACAGTTATTTCCCTTTATAAAAACCAGGTGGTTCGCCATCGGTGCCGGACTTCCGGTTATGATGGGTATCAGTTTTGCCTATGTGCCAAGTATGCAGGCAATCGCAGGCGAATATGATATTGCCACCATCCTCGGCGCACAAATCGTCGGCGGTATTGTTGCTTTACTGGTTGGATTAAACATCAAGCGAATCCGCAAGTTTTTCCCACCATTGATTACCGGAACGGTAGTTTTTGCTATCGGATTATCTTTATATCCAACTGCCATCAATTACATGGCCGGCGGTGCGAGCAGTGAGAATTACGGTTCCTGGCAGAACTGGCTGGTGGCCGTTATCACGCTGATTATTGTAACTTTCCTGAATCATTATGGTAAAGGAATCTGGAAACTTGCATCTATTCTGATTGGTATCATTGGAGGCTATATTGTATCACTTTGTTTTGGCATGATCGATTTTTCTTCTGTATCCAGTGCATCATTTTTTCAACTTCCAAAACCGATGCATTTTGGAATTACCTTTGAACCTTCATCCTGTGTAGCTATCGCCATTTTATTTGCAATCAATGCTGTACAGGCGATCGGTGATTTTTCTGCCACAACAACCGGTGCTATGGACCGTATGCCTACCGATAAAGAATTAACCGGTGGAATTGTAGGATATGGTATCAGCAATATCATCAGTGCATTTTTCGGTGGGCTGCCTACCGCAACCTACAGTCAGAACGTCGGTATTGTTTCCACGACAAAGGTAACAAGCAGGAGAGTAATGGGTACAGCTGCAGTCATCTTACTTGCAGCCGGTCTGATCCCGAAATTTTCATCTTTACTTACTACCATACCTTATTGTGTACTTGGAGGTGCAACCATCTCTGTATTTGCATCCATAGCCATGACCGGTATGAAACTGATTGCTTCGGAAGAGCTGAATTTCCGAAACACCACTATCGTAGGTCTGGCAATCGCTGTTGGTATGGGTGTTACACAGGCAAGTGCATCTCTTGCACAGTTCCCTGACTGGGTAACTACAATTTTCGGAAAATCCCCGGTTGTTCTTGCTACAATTTCTGCGATTGTCCTGAATTTGATTCTTCCAAAGCAGATGGATACGAAAACGAAATAAAAATAGAATGATATTTGAAAAGATGTATAGGAATATATATGAAATAGTAGGTTATACTAATTATATTTTTATACATCTTTTTTATCATTGATACCAGAGTTTTTTCTATAGATCGAGTAAATCTTTGGTATTTCTACACATATAATTCTATAATAAAAAATATAGCTGATATTATCTGTTCCAAACTAATCTACCATTTGTTAGGAGCATTGATAGCGGATTATTAAAACGATGAGGAGATTTTATACTGTTTATGAGTCTGACATTGCAGCATGGACGTCCGGAAAATATGACAGAACGTCTGAAAAAAGAACAAAAAGTATATGAATTACTGGATCTATTACATATCGAATATGATCGCGTGGATCACGAACCGGCGATGCATATGGATGTGTGTGAAGAAATCGATAAGGTCCTGAAAGCCGCAACATGTAAAAACCTGTTTTTATGCAACCGTCAAAAAACCGATTTTTATCTGTTATTAATTCCGGGAGATAAAATATTCAAAACAAAAGATTTATCTGCACAGATCGGGAGTTCCCGGTTATCCTTTGGAACTGCAGACTATATGGAAGAATTTCTGGATGTGACTCCCGGCTCTGTGAGCATCCTTGGATTAATGAATGACACCGATCATCGGGTTCGTCTGTTAGTCGACAGTGATGTGCTGAAAGAAGAATACCTGGGATGTCATCCCTGTATCAATACATCCAGTTTACGTTTAAAAACAAAAGATATATTTAACACATTTTTGAATGCCGTGGATCACAACATGACAGAAGTTCATTTATAAGTATCTAAGCCTATTTTACATTTTCCCTGTCAATCTATTTGAAAAACTGCGGTTTGTCGTATAGATTGACAGGTCTCTTTTTCTATGCTACAATCCTTATATCAACCTATTCTGAAAGGATTTTTATTATGGATCGAGTCACTTATCATGATCAGACCGACATGCAGAATGTTTTAAAACTCCGTGAAGTTCTTCGTACTCTTCCGGAATTCTGCAGGGATTATTTTCGGGCGATTGATGCAACTACAACGACAAAAACCAGGATTTCATACGCATACGATATACGGATTTTTTTCCAGTTTCTGGTACAGGAAAACCCCTTATTTAAAGGTCATAAGCTAACGGATCTGACAATCGATGTACTGGATCAGGTTCAGGCTCTTGATATCGAGGAATATAAGGAATATTTAAAGGTTTATAAGGATGAAAGGGATATCTTTATCACGAATGGAGAAACCGGCGTAAAACGCAAAATTTCAACGCTACGGAGCTTTTATAATTATTATTTTCGTCTTGAAATGATCAAGACAAATCCTCCGGCTTTAATTGATATTCCCAAAATTCATGAAAAGGCTATTATCCGCCTGGATGTCGATGAAGTTGCCATGCTTCTGGATTATATCGAACATGCCGGGGATCAGCTTTCCGGTCAGCGAAAAGCTTACTATGAAAAAACAAAAGTCCGGGATCTTGCATTGATCACGCTCCTTTTAGGAACCGGTATCCGTGTATCTGAATGTGTTGGGCTGGATGTTGAGGATGTGGATTTTAAAAATGATGCGATAAAAGTTACACGAAAAGGTGGTAATGAAATGTTTGTGTATTTTGGTGAAGAGGTAGAAAAAGCGCTTCTCGACTATCTCGAAGTACGAGAAACCATTACGCCGGTTGCCGGACACGAACACGCTCTCTTCTATTCTATTCAAAGAAAACGGATGGGGATTCAGGCTGTGGAAAATCTCGTAAAAAAATATGCAAAGCAAATTACTTCCACAAAGAAAATCACGCCACATAAGCTCCGAAGCACGTATGGTACATCCTTATATCGAGAAACCGGTGATATTTATCTGGTAGCCGACGTATTAGGTCATAAAGACGTTAATACCACCCGAAAACACTATGCGGCTATCGGTGATGAACGACGCAGAAAGGCTGCATCCGCTCTTCGCCTTCGTGAAAATCCCGATTCTTAAATCGAAATTGATCCACCGGACCGATTATTGGTATGCAATGCAACGAGATAAAATACGCTTCGCGAATTATACTCGTTATGCACTGAAAAAAGCAGCGTTTGCATTTAAGCGAACGCTGCTTCATCTAAAATAATTGTAAACGGTCCGTCATTTACAAGGGAAACTTTCATATCTGCTCCAAAAATTCCCTGTTCAACAACCGAAACCTGTTCTTTTGCTCTTTCTATCAGATATTCATACAACTCTTTTGCTTTTTGAGGATCTCCGGCATCTGTAAAGCCTGGCCGATTTCCATGTCTGCAATTTGCGTATAAAGTAAATTGAGATACCAGCAAAAGTTGTCCCCCTATATCCATCAGAGAACGATTTGTCTTGCCGTTCTCATCTTCAAAGATCCGTAACTGTAATAATTTTTTCAGATATTTATCCACCACATCTGTAGTATCATCTTTCCCAACACCAATCAGAACCATCAATCCCTTTTCAATTGCCCCTACTGTTTTTCCATCCACCGAAACACTGGCTTCCTGACATCTTTGTATTACAAACTTCATAAATCTTTCTCCTTCTGTATATCATACCATTTATTCCGTCGTTTTGTGATCCTCTGTATTCTCTTCATTATTGGTATTCGCTTTTGTCCGAATTTTACGATAACTTTTAAATACGCTGTCACTTCCCGGTTTTTCTGCAGATGGTGCCACCGGTTTCAACGTTTCTGCATCCAGATGATCAATATTCTGATAACTTTCCAGATCAATCGGCATACACTTCTTAGTCAGACGATTTTGTATACCATTGCGGATTACTGTACAGATCACCGCGCAGGCAGGAACTCCGACAAACATACCGAAAATGCCGAAAAATCCACCTCCAACAAGAATAGCAACTATAACCATAAAGCTTGAAAGCCCTGTAGAACCACCAAGAATCTTCGGTCCAAGAAAGTTTCCGTCAAATTGCTGCAATAACAGGATAAAAATAACAAAGTAAACACATTGGATCGGATTAACCAGCAAAATCAGCAGCGCACTCGGCACCGCACCAATATATGGACCAAAGAACGGAATTACATTCGTCACGCCCACAATAACACTGACAAGCAATGCATATGGCAAATTCAGAACCGTTGTACCTATATAGCATAAAATCCCAATAATAAATGAATCTAACACTTTTCCAATGATAAATCCACCGAAGGTCTTATCTACATACTGAAGATCACGAATGATATTATTTGTTGTTCTGGTACTGAACAGGCAGTACAGCAACCGCTTTCCCTGCGCAACGTAAGATTCTTTACCGTACAACAGATAAATAGATATCATGGCACCGATCAGAAAGTTTTTTAAGAATACCAGAACCCCCAGGAATCCTGTAGAAAAACTTGCAACCAGAAGATTTATTTTAGGCAGAAGATCATCCGTCAGCCAGGTTTCTGCTTTAGATGTTACGGCTGAGAAAATCATACTGGAGTTTTCTTCAAGATCCGGATAATTTTTCAGAAGATTCGTCAGCCATTTTTCTATATTGTTAATGTATCGTGGCAAATTGTCGATAATGTTTGTGATACTGTTGATCAGTTCCGGGATCAGCATAGATAACAAACCATAGATTCCCAGTAAAAACAACAATAATGTAATAATAACACAAATCATCCGAATCCCATGGCGTACTTTATGAGTTGGATTCCAGTTTTTTTTCTCACAGATCCGATAAACCACACTGCGCTCCATAAAACGGATAACCGGCCATAGAACATATGATATTGCTGCTGCATATACAATTGGTGTAAGAATGGTATAGACCGTATTCAATCCCCTGGCAATTGATGCCGTATGAAAGATACCAAAATAAAATAACAGGCTGGCAGCAATAACGCAAAATGCTGTGATTCCAATCTGGACATATTTCTTTCCCAAAAAGTTTTTCATCTGAACGCCTCCACGAATTTTCTGTAAATAAACATATATTACTTATTATAGCACAGAATAAAATCTATGTATTAACTATTTATGACTTTTCTGTAAAGTCTTTATTTGATATACTTAAATAACTGTAAATTCTTGTTATTCAAAGAATTTACAAATTTATTTTGATTTATACAATTATTCTGATATTTTATAAATGGAGGAACCATACCATGAAACTGCAACAATTAATGAGTTATACAAGACGTGCTATCGATGATTACGACATGATTCAGGCCGGGGATAGAATTGCTATTGGTATATCGGGCGGAAAGGACAGTTTAACGCTTTTATACGCACTACATGGACTGCAACGTTACTATCCGAAAAAATTCGATCTGGAGGCAATTACGGTCGATCTGGGGCATCCTGATTTTGATGTATCGGGCATTCGCTCCCTGTGCGAAACCATGAGAGTTCCCTACACCGTGGTAAAGACCGAAATAGCCCGGATCGTGTTTGATGAAAGGAAAGAAAAGAATCCATGCTCCCTGTGTGCCAAAATGCGCAAAGGCGCTTTAAACGACACGATAAAAAAACTGGGCTGCAATAAAATAGCCTATGCCCATCACAAAGATGATATCGTAGAAACCATGATGATGTCTCTGATCTATGAAGGACATTTTTACTCTTTTCCTCCGATCACCCATCTTGACCGCACCGACCTTACGGTGATCCGCCCACTGATGTATGTGTATGAAGCAGATGTGAAAGGCTTCTGTAACAAATATCAGCTCCCTGTCGTAAAAAGTCCCTGTCCGGCAGACGGCTATACAAAACGACAGTATGTAAAAGACCTGCTCCGGAAACTGAACCAGGAGAATCCCGGTGTAAAAGAGCGGATGTTTTCTGCAATTGTAAATGGCAACATTCCTGACTGGACACCAAAAATCCGCTGATTTACATATATGTGTAAGAAACAAGCCCACATAACAGATCCTCTCACCTGTTATGCGGGCTTATTTATTATACTACACAATATACAGCTTCAGACAGTCTAATAAAATTTAGTAAATAGCTGTTTTATATCCTTTTTCTTTCAGCTGAATTGCATTTAACATCAGTTCTACAGAGCCATCTACTCCCATTTTACCACTGTCGATACACAGATCATAGGAATCTGCATCACCCCAACGTTTGCTGGTGTAGTAGTTGTAATAGCTGGAACGTTTTTTATCAGTCTTGATAATACGATCTTTTGCTTTTGCATCTGTCAAATCATAAATTTTTGCAATTCTTCGAATACGTGTCTGCAGATCCGCATGGAAAAATACGCTGAAACAGTTATCAAAATCTGCCAGTGCATAATCGGCACAACGACCGATCATGATACAAGGTCCCTCAGCTGCAATTTTCTTGATGGTTTCAAACTGAGCCAGGAAAACTTTCTGATTGATTGGCATATCAGAGAATGCAGATGAAGTATAACCAAAAGAGTATGTATCCATAACCAGAGAATAGAGAAAACTATTGGTTGGTTTTTCATCGTGATTCTCAAAAAGTTCTTCGCAAAGTCCACTTTCCTTTGCTGCACGTTCCAGTAACTCTTTATCGTAACACTTAATACCTAACTCTTCTGCAAGGACTCTTCCAATTTGACGTCCGGCACTTCCGTACTGACGACCGATTGTAATAATGGTATTGGTCTTCATAGCAACCCCTCCCGTTCTTTTAATTTACTATAATTATTATAAAATAAAACAAATCAATTGTACAGTACCTATTTTCTTAAATTTTCTAACAAATCAGTAAAATATTCTGGTAATGGAGCTGAAAATTCAATATATTCACCCGTCCGTGGATGAACAAACCCTAAAACCATGGCATGAAGGCACTGCCCTTGCAGATGTTTGAACGGACACTTCGCCGGCCCATAGGTAATATCTCCCACAAGTGGATGACCGATGCTTGCCATATGCACGCGAATCTGATGAGTGCGCCCGGTCTCCAACTGACACTCAATAAAAGTATATGAACCAAAACGTTCCAGCACCTTATAATGGGTTACTGCCGGTTTTCCGTTTTTGTGGTTGATTGCCATCTTTTTTCGATCTGTGGCATGACGACCAATAGGCCCTTCTACTGTTCCTTCATCTTCTTTCAGATTTCCATGTACCAGGGCGCGATATTTTCTGGTGATTGAATGCTCTTTCAGCTGATCTGCCAGACTCTGATGTGCCATATCATTTTTACAGATCACAATAGCACCCGTTGTATCCATATCGATCCTGTGCACGATACCCGGACGCATCACTCCATTAATTCCGGAAAGATGTTCCTTGCAGTGAAACATTACTGCATTGACCACTGTATGGGTATAATGTCCGGCACTTGGATGAACCACCATCCCTTTGGGTTTATTGATGATCAGCACATCTTCATCTTCATACAAAATATCCAGTGGAATATCTTCCGGAAGAATATCCGGACTCTCCGGCTCCGGAAGTTCCAGCTGCACCGTATCCGAAAGCTGTACTTTATAATTTGCCTTTACCGTTTTTTCATTGACTGTCACATTTCCTTCTTTCAATAATTTCTGTAAATAAGATCGTGACTGATCCGGCAGCTGTTCAGAAAGAAATTTATCTATTCTTAAATTTTTCTGTTCCTCATCCGGTGTAAATGTATAGATTTCCACTATGCTTTAGACTCCCTTTTCCTGATGCTTAAGAACTCAAATTCGTCATCTTTGTATATGAATAAAATACTTACTGCAATACCAATAAAAGAAATTACCACAAAAATATCCGCTACATTAAATACAGGGAAATTGATCAGTGAAAAATAGAAAAAATCCACCACATATCCCAGGCGAAGCCGGTCAATAAAGTTCCCCAGGGCTCCCGCGGTCAGAACTGATGCTATAATATGCAGCAATGTATAACGTCCGGTTTTCGGACAACGATGCAAAAACCAGAATACTGCCGTCAGATAGATAATCGTCAGAATCACAAAAACAACTCTCTGATTCTGCAGAATACCGAAGGCAGCTCCACGGTTTTCCAGATAATGCAACTGGAAAACTCCCGGAATCAATATGATATCATTTTGATCTTTCAGGTGATGCACAACGAGACTTTTTGTCCATTGATCCAGAAGTGTCAGAACCACCATAAGAATACAGTCTACCCCGATAAACTGTATGGTTTTCTTATTATTTACCATCCCTTATTCTCCTTCGATCATATCTCCGTTGATAAACTGAATCGCATCCAGAATTTCTTCGTCTGTAACTGTTTTATCGATGTATGCCTGTCCGATCTTCTTGAGAAGAATAAACTTAATCCTTCCGTTATCCATCTTTTTATCCGACTTTGTCGTCTGCAATACTGCTTCATTATCCAGACCGTTAAAGAAAATCGGAAGGTCAAATCCCACGTTCATATCACGGATCTCGTAGAATTCCTCTGTCGACAGATAGCCTCTTTTGAAAGAGATATAGGCAGCGGCAATGGTTCCGAGTGCCACACACTGACCATGAAGAAGTTCAAAATTCTTCAGTTTTTCCACTGCATGACCTACTGTATGTCCAAGATTCAACAGTGCACGTTCTCCCTGTTCCGTCGGATCACTTTCCACAACAGCAGCCTTGATTTCACAGCATTTGCGAACCATTTTCACAAGAACAGGATAGATTCGTTCCTGAATCTCCGACATATGATTAATCGTCCACTCATAAAACCTGGCATCACGAATCAGACCTGATTTCAACACTTCTCCCATGCCACTGGCAAACTGATCATCCGGAAGAGTTTTCAGCGTATTCAGATTCATATAGACCAGCCGCGGCTGATGGAATGCACCCACCATATTTTTATACTGTGCAAAATCCACACCTGTTTTTCCACCTACACTGCTGTCTACCTGAGCCAGAAGAGTCGTTGGAATCTGGATAAAGTCAATACCACGCAGATAGGTGGCAGCAGCGTATCCGGTAAGATCTCCGGTAACACCTCCGCCAAGTGCTGCCAGTACATCTTTTCTTGTATAATGATGTTCGATCAGAAACGCATACAGCTCTTTTACCGTATCCAGATTTTTAGAAGCTTCTCCCGCCGGGAAAGTATATAAATCAACCGTTACATCCAGTTCTTCCAGTGCCTTCTGTACTTCTTTCCCATACAGACTTCCCACTGTATCATCTGCTACAATGCAGATCTTGCCACAGGACAGCTCCAGTTTCTTAACTGCATCCGCCAGTTTTGTAAAATCTTCTTCCCAGAGAATCTGGTAATCAAATTCTGTCTTTGCGCCTTCTCTGTATACGCGTAATTGTTTGCTCATAAAATTCTCCTCCAAAATGATCATCCTGTATTATTTTTGTAAAAATGCAGGGTCGTATTTGAGAATACGTTATATATATTTTTGTACGGTAACGCTGCACCGTCCTTTTTTTGTTGTTCCCGCCATTCCGTCATAGCGGAATTTTCCATATCCACGGACCGATACAATATCTTCCGGTTTTAAAGTATGCCCGTTAGATACAACCATTTTACCATTGACAAAAACTTTTCCGCCCTCGATCAATCCCAGCATGCTGCTTCTGGATGATGAAAATGCCAGAGCAATCATCGCATCCAGCCGTACTGAGCTGACTGTTCCGCGGATTTCCTGAAGCTGCGGCTTCGGAAGGTCATCCGGATTCTCAACAGCGGACACTTTCACTGTTGTATGCCGGATTCTGGTAATGTTCTTCATAAGAAATTCTTCCATCTGTGCATGACAGAATACATACGCATCCTGACCCTTGATCACAATATCCCCAAGTCTGGAGCGCTCGATCCCCAGATGAATCAGGGCACCCAGATAATCCCGATGAGTAAGTGCTTCACTGAATTTTCCCGAACAAGGTGAGATACGGATACACCGAATCGGATACATAGAAAGAAGAAGCTCTTCATTTTCCCCGTAATCATAAGAAAGAGCATCAGGAAGAAATGCTGCTATCTGACGCTCTGCTTCTTCATAGCCACCGAAGGTACGGATCATAACACCCGTTTCCTCCGGCCGAAAGCTATGTACCATATGAAGTTCATTCAAATCCAGAAAATCCGTAAACACAGGAATCTCCCGATAATAGGCTGTTCTTGCCAGATCTGCCATCCGCTTTCTGAACTGTACTTCCTGTTCTTTCATCTTAGAAGTTTGTCCGAACAGAAGGAACGTCAAAAGCGCCGCTTAATATTTCCTGGAAATCACCGGAAATTTCCACATTGGCTGGTGTCAGGATAAAAATATAACTGGAAATCTTCTGCAGACTTCCTGCGATGGAATAGCATGCACCGGAAGAAAAATCAATGATTCTCTGTGCCACATCTACATCAATACCTTCCAGATTCAGTACTACAGTACAACGGTCAATCAGAGTATCTGCGATTTCTCTGGTGTCTTCCATAGAAGAAGGTTTGATCACACAGACTTCCATCGTGCCATTTCCGCTGTTTTTCTTTCTCATCGGAGTAATCTTGCTGGATGCAGACGGAGCGGCCTGCTTTGCAGTCTGTTTCGGAGCTTTTGTCTGCTTTGGTGCCACTTTTTTCTCCGGTTTTACATATTCAACTTCTTCATCCTCATCATCATCGTCATCCAGTTTTTTAAAGAAACGATGTTTCGGTTTTTCCTCGTCCAGGGCTTCCAGATCTTCATCATCGAAGAATTCATCATCATCGTCAAAATCATCGTTCAAACGGATGGCATCTAAAAACTTATCTAAAACACTCATTTTTTATCTCCTATCTAGTTTGTTTTGGAATAATCTCTTTCACCAAAAATACCGGTACCAACACGAACCATAGTGGCACCTTCTTCAACAGCTACCTGATAATCGTTCGTCATACCCATACTCAGAATATCCATATGTACATTATTCATGTTTTTATTGCTTATGTCAACACTTAATTGTTTCAATTTTCGGAAAACAGGCCGATTTTCTTCAGGATCCGGTACATATGGAGCAATTGTCATCAATCCCTGAATCTGCACATACGGAAGCTTACAGATCTCCTCAATCAAAGACATTGTTTCTTCCACTGATACTCCAAACTTTGTTTCCTCCTGCGCAACGTTCACTTCGATCAGGACAGGAATCACTCTCTGAATCTTTTCTCCTTCATGGTTGATTGTTTCTGCCAGACGCAGAGAATCCACAGAATGAATCAGTGCTGCTTTGTCTGCAATATATTTTACTTTATTTCTCTGCAGGTGCCCGATCAGATGCCATTCGAGATTCTTCGGAAGTTCTTCGTATTTGGTGCAAAGTTCCTGTACCTTATTTTCTCCGAAAACCGTCTGCCCTGCGTCCATCGCCTCCCGAATCATGGAAATCGGTTTTGTCTTACTGACTGCGATCAGAGTTACCTCTTCCGGATTCCGACCGCTTTTTTCACAGGCTTTTCTGATCTCAGCGCGTACGTTCTGTAACTGTTCTGCTACCATACATTATTCTCCTTTGTAAATCTTTATTTAAACAGAATATCGTCTTCTTTCACGGTATTTCCGTTTCTGACAATGTAATCAAACTGGGAAAGTCCATAGGTGGTACCTGTCTCAACTATACAATATTCATCATTTTGTTCAATCATGACGATTTTCCGGAAAACAGCATAACCTTTATTGATACAATACACACCTTCTAATGCTTTCTTTTCTTTTATCTCATAAGCAGACTGGCTGTCAGGCTTCAAAATCACATCTCCGTCCTGAAAAGTATCCATATCCACATAATAATAATCATCGTCTTCCTGATAAATCGTAGCCTTGACAAATTCAGAGGAATCATCTTTTCCCCTTCTGGTAACCTTCCGGTAGAATCCGGCATCACCATCTTCTTCATTCGTAGCAATGTATTCTTTCGGAATCACATAAAAGTTCTTTTTCACAATGGAACTGAGCGGAATCTTTAATCCTGTCTTTGTGTTCGTTACCAGCTCAATATTCAGAAAACGATCACCACTGTAGCGAATCATTCCACGGCTGAATGTAATCTTGGCGTAATAATTGCCATCTTCACCGGTAACAATAGCCAAGGAACCCGTCTGGGTGGCATCATCTTTTAAAAATTTCACTCGAATCGTCTTTTTTTCTGCCAGTGAAACAATCTGATCTGTGCTCAGCGGTATCACTACTGACCAGGTCTCACTGGTTATCAGTTTATACACAGGATCCCCGGAGGATACCTTTCGTTCTTTCTGAAGATTGGTAATCTGATAGTTTTTCTTACTGAAAAGATCTGCCGTCAGATGATCCGCTGTAATCCCTTCGTAGCCATCCACTGCATAAACAACAATACCATCCTGTGCTGCCCTGTAAATTGTCTGTCCATTGGCTGTCTGCGTGGCTTCCGTGGAGTCATCCGTCTGAAGACCACTGTACTGGAGAATAGAGCCTTCCAGCTCATATTTGTAATTATAAACATCATAAAAGTTGTCACTGTCATATGTAGAAGAAAATCCGGCAATAGAAGATCGGATTCTGGCATAATCCTGTTCAGTCAGGTCATTGACAGCCGCCTGTGCCGGACTGTCCCCCAGGGTATAGATTGCTCCTGATTTTCCAACTTTACTGTTTTCTCTTGCATAATAAGTGATATAGCCGGAGGTATTGGTATTTACCACAGATTCTTCACGGATTGCCAGCGCTGTATATGTCTTATTATTGGATAAGGGACCTGCGGTCACCTGATAGGACTGAATATGATCTGCAGTAAGATACAGAATGACCGTAATTACCATATACACAAAAAGTGCCCCAAAGATAAAGGTTCCTATGTTTAACGGAATCTTACGAAACCATCTCGATATTTTATTTTTCCTTTTTGTAGTCATGAAAATGCTCCCCTTCGTTTTTCTGACTTGAACTCATATAAAATTATTTTATCATTCCTCCAGCGAATACACAAGAAAAAAAGTATGCATATTCTGTGAAATCGTGGAAATAATAGTGATAACGAAAAAACAGGAGGTTGATCAAAATAAGATGAAAGGTTTGGATTATACAGCACTGATACTGACAATCATAGGCGCAATTAACTGGGGGCTGGTAGGACTGTTCAAATTCGATCTGGTTGCTTTCTTGTTCGGCAATTTATCCTGGCTTTCCAGGATCATCTACATTCTGGTTGGATTAAGCGGTCTGTATCTTTGCACCTTTTTCAGTCGTCTCGCCGACACTAACCCATAAGTTGCGAATAACTGTGAGAAAACTGAAAAGAGGGTCGCCAACAGGGCAACCCTCTTTTCATCTGCTACAGTTTTACAAGGCAATGATGATATCATCCTGGAATTCAGCAGGTAGTTCTTCTTTATCCATGGAAACACTTAATACAAAATTAATTTTATATGCCTCGGAAATGTCCTTTAACTGATGCAGTGCATCGGTAATATCTTTTCCTTCCAATTTTGCATTTTTCAGGAAGCTGTCCAGATACATTTCCTGAAGATCATGGTCCTGAGATACAATACCACATACAAAACCGATGAATTCATCTGCATTTTTAATCGGATATCCGGATACATCAATCAGACGAACTTTATTGTTCAGTTCATACATATGTTTGGAACTTTTATCCAGATATACAATGTTACCTTCAGCAGCTTTAATGGCTCCGTTCACTTTATCTAAAAGCTGCTTAGTTTTTCCTTTACCTTTTTTGCCTACAATTAATTGAACCATAGCAGTTTCCTCCTTTGATTTCTGGTATATATTACCAAAAAGTACTGTTCTGTTGTTGTAATTATAGAATATTTCACCAAGAAATACAATGGTAAATTTGAAAAAATCTGAAAAATTTCAAAAAAAACAGGAAATAAATGCACAACGCCGGGTGCTTTTCTTTCCTGTTTCTGATATTTCTGCAAATCAGCCGGTTCTACTGATTGATCGCAGAAAGCAATTGATTCATATACGTGTACAGATTCGTTTTATTTGCCGCATGAAGAACAATGGAAATGTAGGGTTCTCCATAAGCATTCTGGCTCAACAACGCCAGACAGGAGCCTGCATCTGATGTTGTACCGGTCTTACCGCCAAGCACTGTCACATTCTTTGGTGCTGTCACCTGGCGGGTCAGATACTGATCGGTGGCATCCAGATGAAAGGTTATTTCCTGTTCGCCTCTGGTACAGGTAAGATTATAAGAACTAAGCTGTGCAATCTCCAGAAAATGTGGATAGGTCATCGCTTCCTGTAACATCAGATAAATATCGTATACTGTTGTATAATGATTTTCATCCTGCAGTCCGGAAGGGTTGGCAAAATGTGTATTGGTTGCACCAAGCTCCAGCGCTTCCTGATTCATCATTTCCACAAACTGATCCACGCTTCCGCCGATATGCTGTGCTATGGCAACCGCAGCATCATTCCCGGAATAAATCAGCAGACCATGAAGAAGTTCATCCAGTGTTACCTGATCTCCTTCCTGAAAGCCAATCTCCGTGGAACCGGATTCCTGGTTCAGAGCCTCTGCCGGGATTGTTACTATGTCGTCCATATTTCCATACTTAAATGCCAGGATCGCCGTCATAATTTTCGTGATACTCGCCGGATATGATTTTTCATGAATATTCTGGGCAAACATCACAGTTCCATGATCCAGGTCGAAAAGCCCGGCTTTTGTCGTATCACTGATTGCAATGCCTTCCAGACTCTTATTTCCGGAGGAAACTGCATATGTCGAGGCAAAAGAATCCGCTTTCTGTGTACTGCTTTCTGCTCCATGTGTGCCGTACATCTCTTCTTTTACCGAATAAGCTGAAGTCATATCCAGCTGTGAAGAGCGGCGGAGAAGTACAAGTGCGGTAATTCCCACACCAAAAAACAGTATCAGAATTCCTGTAAGAATCAATGTATCCCGGTACTTTTTCTTGAGGGGTTTCAATAATCTTTTTCTATTTTTTATACATTTCACGCCAGTCAAGTTCTCCTCTTTCCAGGGATTTGATCAGAAGTTCCGCTGTGGCAAGATTTGTTGCCAGCGGAATAATATGTGTATCACACAAACGGAAAATCTTATGTGCATCCGGTTCATGCTTTTTCTCCTGATATGGTCCACAAAGGAAAATCACCAGATCCATCTGATTCTGTTCAATCATAGATGCCATCTGTTGTTCGCCGCCCACATGTCCTGCAAGAAGTTTATGGACGTCAAGATTCGTAGCCTCCTCTATCAGACGCCCGGATGTCCCGGTGGCATAAAGCTGATGCTTGCTGAGGATTCCTCTGTATGCAATACAAAAATTCTGAAGCAGTTTTTTCTTAGATTCGTGTGCGATGAAGCCGATGTTCATTCTTTTCTCCTCCCAAATATCTTCTATTTTGCAAGCCTACGTTTAATACCAGGCCCATACCAATATACAAACTGACCAGAGAGGTCAGACCATAGCTTACAAAGGGAAGCGGTGTTCCTGTGTTTGGCAGAACGCCGGTGGCTACACAGATGTTCAGAAAACTCTGGAAGCCAACAACGCCTGCTACACCGCAACATATGATCTTACCGGACAGGTCCTTGGCCTTTCTGCTTGTAATTATACATTCAACCACAATTAGGAACAAGAGTATTATGATAAAAACACTTCCGATAAACCCAAGTTCTTCACCTGCAACCGCAAAAATAAAGTCCGTCTGAATCTGAGTAACAAAATTTCCTTTGTTTGCAGAAGAAACTTTGTTGTTATTATATCCTTTTCCGGTAAGTTCACCGGAACCAATAGCTGTAATAGAATTTTGCTGCTGGATAACATCGTCTTTGTAGGTCTCGTCTTCCGGGTACATCCAGGACATGATTCTGTCTTTCTGATAGGAATCAATGATCTTGATATCTGTCTGTGTAATAAGAATAAATGCTACAATAACCAGCGGAATGGCAACTCCCAGAATACCACCAATGATCTTATAACTCAGGCCTGCCACATACATCATCAGGCAAAATATAATCGTAACCGTGATCGTGTTTTTCAGGTCCGGCTGAATCTTTATTAAAACCAGCGGTACTGCAAGGAGCACTACAGAAGCCAGAATAGTCTTAAAGGTATTCAGAGTATCTTCGTGATCCATCAGAAACCGGGCAAAAAACATGATCAGCAGGATCTTCGAAAGCTCGGTCGGCTGAAAACGCACAAAGCCAAGATCCAGCCATCGGGTAGCACCACCTGCAGAATCTCCGAAAAACCGGACGATCAGCAGCATTACAATATTTACTCCGTAGATGATCCAGTAAAAATTCAGCAGCCAGCTGTAGTCCATCAAAGAGACTACTACCATCACCACGAGACCAAGAATCACACCGATCAGCTGTCTCGACTGCAGAGAAGCTTTTGCACTTCCCACCAGCAGCACTCCGATTCCACTGATCATCAGAAGCCAGATAATCAGCCGGAAATTATAATTTTTCAATCTGTAAAGTTTAAACATGTTAAGATCCTGTATCCTTTCTGGATTTTAACGGTATATCTGCTGTGAGAACGGGCGGTGACTGATGAAAACAGATTGTCACCTTTCCTGCATCAACAGGTATGTATTTTCCCGCAGCTTTTATCATATCGTTTTTTAACATCTGCATCGTCTGAGGTGAGCAGCTCACCCGATCCGATATGAGAAGCAGTTTGAGTCTGTCTTTTGCAATGGTGCCAGAAGCTTTCCGTTTTTTGCCGAAGATACTCATTGCTTCCCTCCTATCTGCCAAACAGTCGTCCCAAAATGCCTTTTTTCACATCGAGATCCTGGAAGGGGACTTCTTCCCCAAGAAGCCGATGGCAGATATTGATATAAGCCTGTCCGCAAAGACCTGGCTTTCCAGCCAGAGGCTCTCCCTGATTCGTAGCGATTACAACCTGTTCGTCATCAGGAAGGATGCCGATCAGTGGTACTGCCAGAATGTCCGACACATCCTCCACGGACATCATATCTCCCCGTTTTACCATATCCATACGAAGGCGATTGATAATCAGACGGATATCTCTCAGATCTTCTGCTTCCAGAAGACCAATGATCCGATCCGCATCACGAATCGCTGAAACCTCCGGTGTGGTCACTACCAGAGCTTTTGTAGCTCCGGCGATGGCATTCCGAAATCCCTGCTCAATTCCTGCCGGACAGTCCAGCAGGATGTAATCAAACTGTTTTTTCAGTTCCTCACATAATTTTTTCATCTGCTCCGGTGTAACAGAGGTTTTATCTCTGGTCTGTGCAGATGGAAGCAAAAACAGATTGGCATACCGTTTATCCCTGATCAGTGCCTGTTTTAATCGACAGTTTCCTTCGATGACATCAACCAGATTATACACGATTCGGTTTTCGAGTCCCAGTACCACATCCAGATTTCGAAGACCGATATCTGTATCTACCAGAACTACTTTTTTGTCCAGTGCCGCAAGTCCGGTACCGATGTTGGCAGCAGTTGTCGTCTTACCGACCCCGCCTTTCCCGGATGTAACAACAATTACTTCACTCATATCCAATCCTCCTGATATTTGTTCATATTGTCTGTCTTTCGCATCTCGATCAGTCTGTACCTGCGTTGGAATTGCTGGCTGTACTTGCCTGTCCGGTAAGAATCTCTGTTTCATCTTTCAGTCCGAAGTAATAGTTCAGAATATCCTTTGCCACCAGTTCGGAGTTTGTGGATGCATAACCGTTTGCAATACGGATTGCCCACGCAATCTGTGGTTTATCTGCCGGTGCATAACCGATAAACAAACTGTGGTTTGCACGGTTTTTACTCTGCTGTGCTGTACCGGTTTTACCTGCAAGTGTGACGTTCAGATCCTGGAAAATACCCCAGTTGGATTTGGTAATAACGCCTTCCATACCGACATGGACATCATCCCAGATTCCCTGGCTCAGTTCCACATGATCGATCATTTCCGGAGTGTAATCTTCAATCAGATTCCCATCGGAATCTGTTGATTTGTCTAACAGTGAAAGATTGTATACATTACCACTGCTCGCCAGAACAGTTGCATACCTAGCAAGCTGAGACGTGGTATAACTGTGAGTACCCTGTCCAATGGCGGACGGGATTGGCAGTTCGTTGGAAACCTGTGGAGATGCTTCGGAAATCTCCAGGCCGGACTTTTTATCCAGCCCAAGCAGATTCGCATACTTGATCAGCTTCTGCATCGCTGTATTATCATTAAATGTTCCTTCTTCATTCTGTCCAAGGCGATAAGCGGTTTCACTGAAAAATACGTTACAGGAATTGGCAATACCATCTCTGATAGAAAGTGCGCCATGTCCGCTCAGCAACCAGCAGTTCAGGGGCGCGCCCTGCAGTTTATCAAATCGGCCGCCACAGTAAATGTAGTCATTATCTGTAATAACCCCTTCTGACAGACCGGCAATCGCCGTTACCGGTTTAAATGTAGAACCTGGCGCGGTACGTTCCTGCGTCGCCTTGTTATAAAACGGCGTAGACAGATCTTTGTTCAGTTTTCTGTAATAATCTGTATCCATATTGTTGGCAAGACGATTATTATCATATCCCGGATAAGATACACACGCCAGTGTCTCTCCGGTGGACGGATCTGTGATAACAACAGAACCGGAACACGGATCCAGTGCCAGCTGCGCCGGTGTGATCTCCAGAGAACTGATCTTATGAAGCATCAGATCCATCGCAGAAAGATTTCCAGCTTTAAAGTTCTGATAGTCCTCATCATCGGTGGAGAGGACTCCCTGTTCATACAGTACTGTACACAGCTGCTTTCCTGTAATCTCATCGTCCAGGAGCAGATATTTGTATAACATCTTACTGAAATCCTGATCGGTAGACAGATAATCTGAAATATATGCGGACAGTTCCTGATATACTTCTGTGGAATCCAGATATGTGTTTTTATCTGAAAACTTGGAAATATCAATCCAGTTCTGGCTTGCCGCATAGGTCAGATATTCCTGAAGAGAAATTGTCTCATCTTTCGTCCATGCCTTGTACATCTCATCATTCTTATCGATGGATGTGGAAGAAAGAATACCGGTTTTGTCCATCAGCAGATCATTGACAATATAGCTGACATATCCCTGCATCTCCTCGCTCAGGTCTTTATATGGTTTTGTATCACTTCCGGTCAGCTGTTCATCCACTTTCCGGAAAACTTCTTCCTGCTTCCGTTCCAGTGCTGCCGCGATCTTCTGCTCAGTCTCAGAGGCATCTGCTGCCGTAAAATGATCGATATCAATTACGGAGTTATTTAACAGCGCATAATACACATCATAAATCGGAATCGGGATCGTGGATGCATCGGTATTTTCATCTGCTTTGAAAGTTTTGATGTTCTGGATATTAGCTACCAGCACACCGGCAATCTTCTGTTCGAGCACCTTATAGCAGGCAATCTGCAGATCTTTATCGATAGTAAGATATACATTATTGCCCTGTACCGGATCTTCTTTGGAATCTTCACCAATCTGTAACACTTTTCCGTAATAATCTACATATACTTTTTCCGATCCGTCTTTTCCCTGAAGTGTCGACTCCATGACTTTCTCCAGACCGGATTTTCCTACAATAGAAGTGGTACTGTAACCTGCATCCGGATTCTCTGTCCGCAGATCTGCAAGTTCGTCCGAAGAAACCTTTCCGGTATATCCCAGAAGCGGTGCAAAATAAATACTGTCGGTATAGACACGTACAGAATCTTCCTGCACATCCACACCTTCCAGCAGACTCTTGTTTTCCTGGATCGCAGCTACCGTATTTTCAGAAACATCGGTTGCGATCGTTACCGGAATATATTTTCGGAAACTGGTTGTGGAAAGCGCATATCTTACGGATATAATCTTCAACGTTTCTTCTTGTGTCAGCTGCTCCGGAAGACCTGCTTCCTGTGCCTTTTTCAGTTCCGAAGCCTTATAGTCACTGTGATCATATGGAATCTCATATCGTTTCAGCATATCCTCTACCATCTGCTCAGCGGAAGCATTTGCCTCATCTGTTGTCAGATCGTCAATATAACTGTGTCCATACACATCCGCTTTGAAACGTGACAGTGTCGTACCTTCCACATCATAACTGTAGTTTCCGGAACTGTCGACACTGATACGGAAATCACTGCTGATCGTATCTCCGTTGCTTTCAATAATCTGGATGATCTTGTAGATTTCTCCATTCAGACTACGGTTTCTTTCTGTATTATTTGCATAATCACCACTGTCTTCCAGTGTGATCGAATAAGACAGTTCGTTGGAAGCAAGAACCTGACCGTTTCGATCGAAGATATTTCCTCGGGTGCTTTTCAGTGTTCTCGTTTTTGTCGTCATAATACTGAAGTTGTCCGCGTATTCCTGTCCATGGATGATCTGCAGGGAAAACAGTCGGTGAATCAATATCATACTCAGTGCTGCGAAAATAAAAATCAGCACTGTAGTTCGTGGAATAATAAATTTTTTATGTCTTTTTCTTGGTCGTCTCATCAAGGTAACTTGGGTCCCTCCCATTCATTTTCCGTAAGCCAGCGGTTTAATCGATAGAGTGGTCGGTATAAAACTGCCGTAAGCAGTACTGTATATACCATCTCCGGAAGAATAATATGCTGCAGATAGCTGAAAAAATCCAGTCGGCCACGGAGCATAAACTGCAATCCATATACAAGTACTCCATATGCGATATCACTGCCGGCAACCAGTACCATTGGCACTTTGACATCTTCATCAAAAAAAATTTTATACAGAAAGCCATTGCCAAATCCAATATACATGTAAATAAGAGCATAAAAGCCAATCATATTTCCATAAAAAATATCAATCAGGAGACCGCAGAAAAATCCCACGAACATTCCTTCCTTTTTTCCTCTCATAAATCCAAACGATACTGTGAGGATCAAAAGCAGATTGGGAACGATGGAAGCGATGGACAGTGTCTGGAACACGGTTCCCTGTAAGACAAATGCCAGCAGAATCAATACTGCCAGAATCAGCTTTCTTCTCATTATCTCTCATCCTCCTGTGCATCCTGCGTCGGATCCGGTGTCGGAGTTGCGCTGTCATCCAGTGTCTGTGATTCCTCCGAAGTCACATCCTCTGTCTTCTGCTGCTTCAGCTCCTTGATAACCAGGACTTCCTGAATATCATTAAAATCCACTGCCGGAATGATCGTGCCACTTTTGGTCAGTTTATTGGCATCTGTAGAAACCTCACTGATATAACCGATCAGAATTCCCTTTAAAAATTTGTTACTGACAGAAGAAGTTACGATTTTATCCCCTTCCTGCACCTGGTCTTCTTTGTCTGTCAGCTGAATAAAACGGATCTTGCCGTCGTCCATCATCTGCAGATCCCCCGTTACCATACAGTTCTGAGAAATGGATGTGACAGTTGCGCTGACATTACTGCTGTCATCAATGATCGAACGAACCGTAGCCCAATGTGCCCCGGTTTCCGTAACGATTCCTACCAGACCACCATCCGCGATAACATTCATGTCTACCGCAATGCCATCTGAACTTCCCCGGTTGATCAGGAACGTGCTGTACCAGTTACCGGTATCTTTTCCGATCACCTGCGCAGCTACTTTATCAAACTCCGAATAGTCTGTGTCCAGGTTATACAATGTTCTCAGACGATCCAGTTCTTCCTGATCCTGAGACAGTGTGGTGTTTTTAGCCTGAAGTTCATCCACCTGTTTCTGAAGTTTTTCATTCTCCGCAGACAGCTTTTTCATACTCTGAAATCCATTTTTCTGATCTGTCATCCAGTTTCCCACTTCATTAATCCCATTCTGAAAAGGAACAATCACATAACCCAGGACATTACGCACCGGTGCAAAAGAAAAACTGGTTGAAAGAGACAGGACGATCAGTCCGAGACACAGGATTGTCATCATAGTTATCAGATGTTTTGTTTTCATTTTATATTGGTTCTTTTTTTTCATGACAGCTCCTTATTTCTGTTTTTTGGGAGTGAAAGCCCAGTGATGAAGTGCATCGTGAGTGATAATTTCTCTCAGCCCATAGATCGTACACAGTTCATAATAATGTGACAGCAGGATCGGACAGCCGATCTGTCTGGACAGAACCCTGTCAATATATGGCAGATGGGTGCTGCCACCGGTAAGATAGATCCCTTCTGATAAGATCACTTTATGTATCTGCGGTGGAATACGCTCCAGAAAAGCCCGAATCTCTGTGATGATCTCACAAATTGCCGGAGAGATCGCCTCATTTACTGCCGGAGACGTAATCACACGTTCTCTCGGCAAACCACTCACACAGTCAATACCAATGATTTTTCTCGCATCCTTCGTATCTCTTTCCAGATTTGCAAGAGATACTTTCAATCTTCCGGCTGTACGTTCACTGATAGAAAAATTAAGTTTTCTGCGGATTGTTGTCAGGATATCCTGTGTCAGACGGTCACCGCCTACGGGTATCACCTTACTGATGATCACACGGGTATCTGCAATAACAGAAATCTCTGTTGTAGCTGCTCCGATGTTTACGATCATGGATCCCTTGGTACGCATGATCGGAATGCCAAGCGCCAGTGCATCTGCAATCGGACGTTCCACCAAAAGTACCTTACTTTGTCTGAGCTGCCCGGTATGGGCAATGCTGTAATATGCACGCTTTTCTATCTCTGTCATATCTACCGGAACAGCAAAATAAATCACCGGGTGCCGCCCAACGCTGCGTTCGGTCTTGTCCAGCAGCAGTTGAAGCATGATCTCCAGGTGACTGATGTTTGCGATCATACCATTGAGCATCGGAGATGATACTTTTACATTTGTCGGATTCTTTTCGTATATTTCATATGCTTCATCTCCAACGGCAAGTACAGTATCTTTGTTGCGAATGGCAATCATATTTTTCTCTTTTAAGATTTCATTACTGTTCTGAGAGTAAATCTTGATCATATTACTGCCCAGGTCAATTCCATATACATGGTTTTTAAACATAAATGCATATCCCTTCTGTTTTGCATATCCCTACATAACGATTCACCGCTTTCACCAAACCGCTATATTCCCGCAATATTTCTGTCAGGAAAGCAACCCCTCCTGTCGAAAGCTGAAATACTGCTGATCCCCTATCACAATATGATCCAGAAGTGGAATATCCACCAGTGCCCCGGCTTCCCATACTCTTTTTGTAAAAAGAAGATCGTCTTTGCTTGGTTCCGGATTTCCGCTGGGATGATTATGCACCAGGATCATATAGACAGCCCGGTGGCGAAAGGCCGCAAGGATCAGATCCCTTGGCGATACCAGAGAAGAATTTACCGTTCCTCTCGAGATTACTTCGTCACCTAAAAACTGATTTTTTGTATTTAACATCGTACAAATCATCTGCTCCTGCTCTTCGTGCCGCATCCGTTCCATATAATACGCTGCAATTGTGTCCGGACTGTGAAAATTCAGAAGCTTTCCGGCTTCTCGGGTTGCAATCCGTTTGGATAGTTCTCCGATACATTTGATCTGTACGGCTTTTACCTGGCCGATTCCCCGAATCTGCATCAGATCTTCCATGGAAAGATGATAGATCCCCAGCAGACCCTGTTCGTTTTGTCCAAGATGCAAAACCTCATCGGCCAGTTGTACAGAGGAACTCCCACGAGTACCGGAGCGAAGAATAACAGCCAGAAGTTCGCTGTCTGTCAGCTTCTCCGGTCCGGAATGAAGACACTTTTCATATGGGCGTTCGTCCGGTGGAAGTTCCTGAATACGTTGTGAATATTTCATAAATAACTCTCCTTGCCAGGATCTCTTCAGGCTGAGAGCGAAAGTCTGTTTGCCAGACTTTGATTTATCTTATCATAAATTTTCTGTGAATTCAAGATTCCTGATTTATAAGCAATATTTTTTACAGACAGCCTCAGCCACCCGCAGACCATCCATGGCAGCTGAAGTAATCCCACCGGCATAGCCGGCACCTTCCCCGCAGGGATAAAAACCTCGGACATTACTTTCCATCTGCTCGTTTCGAGAGATCCGGACCGGAGAAGAGGTTCTGCTCTCCACACCGGAAAGAACAGCATCCGGCCGGTCAAATCCATGAATCTTTCTTCCACAGGCAGCGATTCCAAGATCCAGCGATTCTGCCAGAAAATCCGGGAAAATCTCCCGCAGATTACTCATGGCATATCTGCCGCGGATGCATGGCTCAACTTCGCCAAAAGCTTTTGTCTCTTTTCTTTCATGAAAATCACCATAGGTCTGTACAGGAATCCTGCCTTCATGAAGCTGATACGCTTTCTGTTCCAGATACCTCTGAAAGAACATTCCGGCCAGCGGATTCTGATTCAATTCAGCCGCAAGAGCATCTTCTCCCATCCGCTGCAGATAATCCATTCCATACGTCACATAATCCTGCGGTGAAACCGTTACGATCATAGCACTATTTGCATTCCGGCTGTCCCGCGCCTGATAACTCATACCGTTGACCGCAAGATAACCCTTTTCAGAAGAAGCATCCACTACATAACCACCCGGGCACATGCAGAACGAATAGATTCCTCTTCCGTTTTCCAGCTGATGTGTCAGTTTATAGCTGGCAGCACCAAGTTCTTTTACTTCCGGTTGTCCATATTGGCTCAGATTGATCATCTTCTGTGGATGTTCGATACGCACACCTACCGCAAATGATTTTGCCTCCATATAGATCCCATGCCTTTTCAGCATAGAAAAGGTATCTCTGGCACTGTGTCCAATAGCCGCAATGCAGACCTGTGTTTCTATCCACTCATCCTGGTTCAGCTGGATCCGACAGATCTTTCCATCGCAAATATCCAGATCTGTTACCTTTTTTGTAAAGCAGAATCTTCCACCCATCTGTTCAATCTGTTCCCGCAACGATGTGACGATACCAATCAGCTGATCCGTACCGAGATGTGGTTTCTGTTCATATAAAATATGATCCGGTGCGCCTCCCTGAACAAAAATCTCCAATACTTTTCTATGTCTCCCCACCGGGTCTTTTACCAGCGTATTCAATTTGCCATCCGAAAATGTACCGGCGCCCCCTTCACCGAACTGCACATTGCTGTTCGGATCCAGAATACCGTCTTTCCAGTACTGATCAACCGTTTTCTTTCGTTCTGACGCCTTTTCTCCACGCTCATAAACAACCGGTCGGAGTCCTGCTTTTGCAAGTGCCCATGCGCAAAACAATCCTGCCGGACCACTTCCGATAACAACCGGCGGCTGTTTTAGTTTCTCAGTTCCTCCTGTAGGCAATTGATATTCCGTTGTACTTGTTAACATAATATTTTTATCGTTAACTTTTTGTGCACGGTGTAAGATTTTCCGTTCTTTTGGGGTATCCACATCAACCACATAAACAAATTTCAAATCCGGCTTTTTCCGTGCATCCAGGGATCGGCGTACAATCTTCCAGGAAGAAAGCTCTTCTTTTTTTATCTTTAACTGCTGACAGATTTTCTTCTCCAGTGCGTCCCGAGTATGATCCACCGGCAATTTTAACTGTGAAATACGAATCATAATGTTCTCCCTTCCCTGGCCGCAGCTTTTCCGGAAACTGCTCCGCTGGACCATGCCCACTGCAGATTATATCCACCACATGGGCCATCCACATCGATCACTTCTCCGGCAAAATAAACTCCCGGATAGAGACGGGATTCTAACTGGTCCGTCAGTTGTTCCGGATCCACGCCTCCGGAACAAATCTGTGCCTGTCGCAGTGCGTATGCTCCTTTTACCGATACCTGCCAGTCTTTTAATTTCTCTGCAATCTTTTCCGGCTCATAAGTTTTCTTTACCAGAACATCTATTATCTTCTTCGGAAGCAGTCCGATCAGTAATTCCTGTGGATTCTTATAATTGCCATTCTGTCGTTGTCTGTCTGCCAGATATTTTACGAGTTCTTCTTTTGTCATCTTAGGCATCAGATCCAGGTGATAAACAGCTGTTTTTCCTTCCGCAACCCCACGCACTGCATAACGGCTCAGCTGAAAAACACTGATTCCGGATATTCCATATTCCGTAAATAAAATCTCTCCCTGTTCCTGTCCGATGATTTTTCCGTTCACTTCCAAAATGATACGGCCATCCATCCGGCTTCCTGCCCATTTCGCATAATAATTGTCTTTTCCACGGATTCCACACAAAGACGGCAACGGTTTCACTATTGTGTGTCCCAGTTTTTCGGCCAGTGCATAACCCGTTGCACTGCTCCCCTCTACATTTGACGCCGGACTTCCGCAGGCTATGATCACGCTGTCACAGGGATACTGCCAGGTAACTGTCTTCACCAGATACCGACCATCTTCCCTGAGAATATCTGTCACCTCTTCCGTAGTTTTTATCTTCACTTTCTGATGTCTTGCTTCCATCTCAAGAACCTGTGCAACACCCGCTGCCTGATCACTGTATGGATATACCCAGCCACCCCGGTCTTTGATATAGATCCCAAGTTCTGAAAAGAATGCCAGTGTATCTTCTAATGGATACTGTGTAATGATTTTCCATGGAAAATCCGGCTGGCTGCTCCGATATCGGGAAGGTTCCTGTACAAGATTTGTCAGATTACACCGTCCATTTCCTGTTGCAAGAATCTTTTTCCCGGGTCTCTCATTGTGTTCTAAAAGCGTAACCGCGGCTCCCGCCCGGGCGGCCTGGATCGCTGCCATCATTCCGGAAGCCCCACCGCCTATGATCACAACTCTTTTCATGGAAGTTCTACCAGTCCTTTTTCATATAATTTCTGCAAACTCATCATAATACCAAGTTTTGCATGCTGCCAGGTCAGTCCGCCCTGGAAATATACCGCATATGGAGGTTTGATCGGTCCGTCCGCACTCAGTTCAATAGAAGATCCCTGTACGAATGCACCTGCTGCCATGATCACATCACTGTCATATCCTGGCATCGCCCATGGTTCAGGATCCACATAACTGTCGATCGGCGCTGCTGCCTGGATTCCTTTACAAAAAGCAATTACTTTTTCCGGTGCTCCGAACGTTACCGCCTGAATGATATCATGGCGGCTCTCCGTACTGTTCGGAACTACTGCAAAGCCAAGACGTTCATACACATTAGCTGCAAAAATCGCACCTTTCAGAGCCGCTGCCGTAACTGTTGGTGCAAGGAAAAATCCCTGATAAAAAGACTGATTTACGCCCAGTGTTGCCCCTACTTCTTTTCCAAGCCCCGGAGAAGTCAGACGGTAAGCTGCGTTGTCTACATATTCTTTCTTTCCTGCAATATAACCGCCGATCGGAGCCAGGCCGCCACCTGGATTTTTGATCAGAGAACCTACTATCAGATCTGCTCCCACATCTGTAGGCTCGATCGTTTCTACAAACTCACCATAACAGTTATCCACCATGCAAATCACATCCTGTTTGATCTCTTTTATAAAATCAATCAGCTGTCCGATCCTTGCTACAGAAAGTGTAGGTCTGGTCTGGTACCCTTTGGAACGCTGGATAGTTACCAGTTTTGTTTTCTCATTGATCGCTTTTCTGATATTTTCAAAATCAAAAGAACCATCCTCCAGCAGATCCACCTGTCGATAAGAAACCCCATATTCCGCCAGAGAACCGTTGGATGGACGCATACCGATCACTTCTTCCAAAGTATCATATGGCTTTCCTACCGGAGAGAGAAGTTCATCTCCCGGACGCAGATTACCTGCCAGTGCAACAGCAAGCGCATGGGTTCCGCAGGCAATCTGCGGACGCACCAGAGCGGATTCTGTATGGAATGTGGCCGCGTAAATCTCCTCGAGGGTATCTCTTCCCACATCGTTATACCCGTAACCGCTGGAAGCATACAGGCAGGCTTCACTGGCACGACACTGCTGCATGGCATGAACCACCTTTAACTGATTATACTCTGCCACACGATCGATCTCCTCAAATCGTTGTTTCAGACTCTCAGCAATTTCCTGTCCGAAAGAATAGACTTTCCCATCAATTCCCATTTCTTTGTACATTTCTTTTGTTATTGCCGTATCCATAATTTTCTGTTTTTCCTTTCATGAATATCTTATCATTTATTTAAAATTTTTTTCTCTCTTAATGAAGCAAGCATGGCATCCAGAATCCCCTGTGCATCATACCCAAAATCCTGCTTGTTAAACCATTCCACCTGACGTTCTCTCTTAAACCAGGTGATCTGTCGTTTGGCAAAATGTCTGGTATCCCGTTTTAATACATAAATCGCTTCTTCCAGCGACCAGGTACCATCCAGATACGAAAGGATTTCTTTATAACCCAGTCCCTGCATGGACACCATTCCTTTATGATAACCCATTTCTTTCAGTGTTTTCACTTCATCGATCAGTCCATCGGCAAGCATCTGGTCGATTCTGGCATCGATTCGTTCATACAGATGGGTTCTTTCATCATTTAACACAAAATACGCCAGATTGTAGGGGGATTCTTTCTGGCGCTGTTCCTCATTATGCTGAGAAATCGGCTTTCCCGTCTGCCGGTAATATTCCAGTGCACGGATCACCCGTTTTACATTGTTTGCATGGATCGCCGCCGCAGATGCAGGATCCACAGCAGCGAGCATCTCATGAAGCACCTGCGCTCCCTCAGTCTTTGCTTTTTCTTCTAACATCTGCCGATACGTCGTATCCTCTCCATGCACAGTAAAATCAATATCTCCGGTTACTGCCTGAATATAGAATCCGGTACCTCCTACCAGTACAGGGATCCCCCCGCGGGCATAGATTCCTTCCATTGCTTCTTTTGCCATCTGTTGAAACCGTACCACATTAAATTCTTCATCCGGCTCCAGACAGTCCACCAGATGGTGGGGTACTCCCTGCATCTCCTCCGGTCGGATCTTGGCGGAACCGATATCCATATGACGATAGACCTGCATGGAATCCGCGGAGATAATTTCCCCGTTCACCGCTTTTGCCAACGCAATGGAAAGGCTTGTTTTTCCTACTGCGGTAGGACCTGTTAATATAATCAAAGGTTTCTTCACTCTGTTCACCTACACAATCCGCTTAAATTTCTTTTCCAGTTCGTATTTGGTCATGGAAATAATGGTCGGTCGGCCATGAGGACAGTTATATGGATTTTCCAACTGCAACAGTTCATCGATCAGTGCTTCTGTCTCCCGAAGCGATAACTTCTGATTTCCCTTCACCGCTGCCTTGCATGCCATGGTTGCCATCCGATCCGAAAGGACATCCAACGTTTTTGAGGATGGGTCTTCCTCCAGATGATCAAGAACTTCAATGAAAAATCCCTGTTCTGTCATTCCGAACAGATTCTGCGGCACTGCCCGGATACTGTATTCCCTTCCGCCAAAGGACTCAATCTCGAACCCAAGAGTTTCAAAAATATTCTGATACTTTTTCATTTTCTCCTGCTCTTCCAGATTCAGAGAAATGATGATCGGCGGGCTGACGATCTGAGAGGTCACATTTCGTTCCTTCATCTCTTTTACAATCCGTTCATACAGTACTTTTTCATGGGCTGCATGCTGGTCGATAATATACAATTTATCTTCCATCTGTACCAGCCAGTAGGTTTCAAAAACCTGACCGATGATCTTGTGATGCTTTTTCGCTTCCGGACTTAGCAGTTTTCCGTCGAAAAGATCCATCTGTTCAGCCTTCTGAACAACCGGAGCAGCTACATTGTCTCTTCTGTCTGAAACGACTTGCCCTGCCTGCAAATTGGAATTCTGCTTCGCCGGGTTCTCATGACGGTATCCAGTCTCACGCTTTTCTCCGTAAAATCCCGTTCCCTGCTCCCTTACAACCGATCCTTTGTGAACTTCTTCACCGGAAGCTGCCGCTGCTACTGTCCTACCAGCCATTGGGGTAACCGCACCCGCAGGATTTTTCAACTCTTCCGGCTTCACTTTCTGCTGCATCCGGTAACTGCTCGGCTGTTCGATCTGTCGGCGCTGTACCTCAAAAGGCTCCGGTGCTTTATCCTGGTTGACCGGGCGGCTCGCAGGACGGTCTTTTCCGATCGTCACCTGCGGAATCAGTTCTTTGTGCTGTAATCCCTGTAAGATTGCCTGATAAATCTGCCGGTAGACCACTTCCTGATCGGAAAAACGTACTTCCATCTTGGTCGGATGCACATTGACATCCACATTGGAACCTTTGATCTGAATATGAAGACAGGTAAAGGGATATTTATGCTGCATCATAAACGTATGATAAGCATCTTCCACTGCTTTTGTCACAATCTTACTTTTTACATATCGTCCATTGACATAATAATTTTCAAAATTACGGTTTCCCCTGGAAATTACCGGCTTCCCGATAAATCCATCAATTCGGATCGTCTCTTCCCGGTCTTTTGTATGGATCTCAATCAGTTCCCTGGTAATCTCTCTCCCGTAAATCTGATAAATCGCTTCTTTCAGATTATTGTTTCCAGAAGTATGCAGTTTCGTCTGACCGTTTTGCATATATTTGAAAGAAATATGAGGATGCGACAGTGCCAGCTGCTCGATAAAACTACTGATATAACCGGCTTCTGTAGTCGGTGTCTTTAAGAATTTTGCCCTAGCCGGCGTATTATAAAACAGATCCCGTATCAGGAAAGTCGTTCCGTCCGGCGCACCGATCTCCTCCATTCCCTTTTCCATACCACCCTCAATCTGATATCTGACTCCGATCAGCTGTTCATGGGGTTTTGTGATCAGTTCCACACGGGAAACAGCAGCAATACTCGACAGCGCCTCGCCACGAAATCCAAGAGAAGAAATCAACGAAAGATCTTCCACTTTACGGATCTTGCTGGTCGCATGACGAAGGAATGCCAGCGGAACCTGTTCTTTTTCAATACCTGCACCGTTATCGGTGATACGGATAAATGTGGTACCGCCTTCCTTGATCTCCACAGTAATCGCACTGGCTCCCGCATCAATGGCATTTTCCACCAGTTCTTTTACAACCGAAGAAGGGCGCTCCACCACTTCTCCCGCTGCAATCTTATCAATTGTACTCTGATCCAAGACTGAAATCTGTCGTTTCATCGATCTATTTCCTTCCTAAACTATAACATCTGCTATATTTCTGCTGTGATAAACCTTCTGCGTTTACCAGCGATTTTTTAATTTATTCTGTAACCGATATAACGTATTCATTGCATCCATCGGTGTCAGCATCGTAATATCCAGATTCTTCAGTTCCTCTATGATATCCTGATCCTGTACCGTATCAAACAGAGAAATCTGTTCCAGATCCACTTCATCATAATGTACGGCTTTCGGTTTTGTCTTTCTGGAATTCTCTGCCAGATCTTTAAAGGTGCTGGTAATATCCGTATGTACCAGTTCATCCACCAGTTCTTTTGCACGATCCAAAACGCTGTCCGGAACACCTGCAAGCTTTGCCACCTGGATACCGTAACTCTTATCGGCACCGCCTTTTACGATTTTTCGCAAAAATACGATATCGTCGCCCCGTTCTTTCACCGCGATACAGTAATTATTAACACCCGGAATCTTTCCTTCCAGCTCTGTCAGTTCGTGATAGTGGGTAGCAAACAGAGTCTTTGCCCCCAGAAGTTTTGTATTGCTGATGTGTTCGATAACTGCCCAGGCAATCGAAAGTCCGTCAAAGGTACTGGTTCCACGGCCAATCTCATCCAGGATCAACAGACTCTTTGCAGTCGCGTTTCGAAGAATATTGGCCACCTCGGTCATCTCCACCATGAAGGTACTCTGTCCGCTGGCCAGGTCATCCGAAGCTCCGACACGGGTGAAAATCCGGTCTACCACACCAATCTTTGCTTTTTCTGCTGGAACAAAAGAACCAATCTGCGCCATCAAAACGATCAGGGCAGTCTGCCGCATATAAGTGGATTTTCCTGCCATATTCGGTCCGGTGATCACGGAGACACGCTTGCTGCCGTTGTCCAGATAGGTATCATTTGCAATAAACATATCGTTGTTGATCATCTTTTCAACAACCGGGTGGCGGCCATTTTTGATGTCGATCACACCTTTTGTATTGACCGTCGGGCGTACATAGTTATTGCGCTGGGCAACCACGGATAACGATGCATAGACATCCAACTGCGCGATGGCTTTCGCTGTCTCCTGGATTCGCGGAATCTGTGCAGCCAGTTTTTCTCTCACCTGACAAAACAGATCGTATTCCAGAGCAAACAATTTATCTTCCGCACCGAGGATCATATCTTCCAGTTCTTTTAGCTTCGGTGTGATATAGCGCTCGGCATTGGTCAAGGTCTGTTTTCTTGTATAGTATTCCGGCACCAGATCTTTAAAACTGTTCGTCACTTCAAGATAATATCCAAAGACTTTATTATATTTGATCTTCAGATTCCGGATACCGGTTTTTTCTTTTTCTTCTGCTTCCAGCTGTGCCAGCCAGGATTTTCCCTGGGTTTTGGAATTCCGATAGGTATCTACCTGTTCATTATAGCCTTCCCGGATGATCCCACCTTCTTTGACTGCCAGTGGTGGATCTTCCGTAATGGAGGCTTCTAACAGTGTATACAGATCTTCCAGGCCATCCATCTGTTCGTTAATGCGAACCAGCAGCGGACTGGTAAAGTTCGCCAGAAGATTTTTAATGTGAGGAATCATTTCCAGAGACATTTTAAATGCCAGCAGATCTCTCGGGTTCGCAGAACGATAACTGATCCGACTGACCAGACGTTCCAGATCGTATACCGGATTCAGATATTCCCGGATCTCCTCGCGAAGCATCGCCTGCATGTTCAGTTCCGTTACCGCATCCAGTCGTTCGTTGATCGCATCTGCATCAATCAATGGCTGTTCCACAAAGTTTCGCAGCATACGGGCACCCATGGCTGTTTTCGTCTTGTCCAACACCCATAAAAGGGAACCGCGTTTCTGTTTTTCCCGCAGAGTCTCCACCAGTTCCAGATTTCTTCTCGAAGAACTGTCAATAACCATATAGCGGTCTGTAGTATACGGGATAATTTTATTCATATGTTCCATGGTATTTTTCTGGGTATCCAGAAGATACCGGAACAAGGAACCGGCTGCGATCACACCGCTGTCATAATCACCCAGTCCGAGACCCTCAAGAGAGGAAATCTTAAAATGCTCCAGTAATGTCTGCTTACACAGATCATCTCCAAAATACCAGGATTCCAGTGCAAATACAGAGATATGCAGACGGTTCCTCAGATCGTCCACATCCACACCTGAGACCAGAAAAGCATCATTACAGATGATTTCTGCCGGAAGGAACTTATTGATCTCATCCCAGAGTTTCCGCTCCTCATCAATCTCTGTCACATAGCAGTCACCGGTTGTGATATCTGCAGTGGATACCCCAAAATGATCTCCCATACATACGATGGACATCAGATAATTATTTTTTCCTTCATCCAGTTCCTGCATATTAAGATTCGTTCCCGGTGTCACAATACGGGTCACTTCTCTTTTTACGATTCCCTTTGCCGTTTTCGGATCTTCTACCTGTTCGCAGATGGCTACTTTATACCCTTTATCGATCAGGCGATTGATATATGTTTCTGCTGCGTGATACGGAATCCCGCACATCGGAGCCCGTTCGGAAAGACCACAGTCTTTTCCGGTAAGTGTAAGTTCCAGTTCACGGGAGACAGTTTTTGCATCCTCAAAAAACATTTCATAAAAGTCCCCAAGACGATAAAAAAGAATCGAATCTTTATACGCACATTTTGTCTGACAGTAATGGACCATCATCGGCGATAATGACCTGCTGTCTTGCGGAAGTCCCAGTTTTATAAGAGTCTCCGGCGTTATTCCAGCCTCTTCAAATACATTTGTTGATATTTTTGAGTTCAAATTATAAAATACCTCTTTCTAATCCATTGTATCATTCTCTTCCACGTTCATCTTCCTGTAAATCATTTTCCATGATTTTACGTAACTGTTCAGTCCCTTCACAGTTACGAGCCAAAATGCATTAAAAATCACCTTCGGTGATGGCATTTTGGCTTGTATGTCTCGGGATTTTGGCATATTCATGCCAAAACACCTCGCGGGACAGTGGCTGCTGAATAGTTACGATCATTTACAGGGATAATACATGACACTCCGTACTATATTAGCATTTTGATAATTAACTTTCAAGATTGCTTCACCGACCATTTTCGAAATTTTTGCGATTATTGCGTTTCATCCCGGAAACAGGCATTTGAAAAGGGCCAGTCCATCACGACTGACCCTCTGCTTATTGAATATATCTTCTGAAAAACTCTATTAATCAAAATAAATTGTCTTACCGCTCTTTGCAGACTCATAGATTGCTTCCAGAACACGGGTAACCACTGCAGCCTGTGCAGGTTTTACTATCTGTTCAGCTCCGTCTGCAACGATATGATAGAACAGTTCCTGTTCATAGTCCGGTGCTTCTTTTTCTTCTCCTGAGAAGAATGCTACTCCTTCACCGAATAATGCCGGTTTCTCTATTACCTGTTTGTTGTGGTGGATGTAGTTGATCCGCAGGCCGTCTTTCATATCTGCTCCGGCTTTTGTTCCGCACAGACTTGTCTTGGCTTCATCAACCTCCAGTGTGTTCAGTGCCCAGGCTGCTTCCAGCTCGATCACTGCGCCGTTTTTCATACGGATGAATCCGAAAGCGGAATCTTCTACACTGAATTCCTTCGGATCCCAGTCACCAAAGTCATTTCCCTGATTGGTCTGGTCAGCCAGTTTGCGGAAGGTCTGTCCTGTTACAGACTCTACTTCATAGTTGTCCATCATCCATAAGGTCAGGTCCAGTGCATGGGTTCCGATATCGATCAGCGGACCTCCGCCCTGTTCTTCTTCATTTAAGAATACACCCCAGGTAGGAACTGCTCTTCTTCTGAGGGCATGGGCTTTCGCAAAGTAGATTTCTCCCAGTTCGTCAGCCTTGCACATTTCTTTCAGGAACAGGGAGTCTGGACGGTAACGGTTCTGGTATCCGATGTTCAGGACTCTGCCTGTTTTCTCTGAAGTTTCCACCATCTTCTGTGCTTCTGCATAATTCTTTGCCATCGGTTTCTCACACATAACATCTTTTCCTGCTTCCATCGCTGCGATGGAGATCTCTGCATGGGAACGGTTTGGTGTGGTTACATATACAACATCCAGGTCCTCTTTGATAAGTTCCTGATAGTCTTCAAATACTTTTGCATCTTCTGTGCCATATTCTTCTTTTGCTTTCTCTGCACGGTCTTTGATGATGTCACAGAAAGCTACGATCTCATAGAGACCACTTTTCTTCATAGCCGGAAGGTGTTTTCCGTTGGCGATTCCTCCGCATCCTACGATTCCTGCTTTTAATTTTCTCATGGTATTATCTCCTTTATATTCCGTAGTAACTGTTCCGTATCTTCTGTCCCACAAGGTGTTTTTATGATTTTGAAGGTACGGAACCGTTATGTACTGTATTCAATAAATTCCGTATTAAATCGTAACTGTTCAGCACCTTCACAATTAGTGGCTGCTGAATAATTACATTAAATCACGAACTGCTCCAGATATCTCTTGCTGAGGATCAGAGAATTCTCAACCTTTTCTTTGGAATCTTCAAAGGCCTTATCTTCGATCTCGATGCAGGTGTAACCGTCATATCCGATGTCTGTCAGTGCTGATACATATTTTCCCCAGTCCACATCTCCAAGTCCCGGGATCTTCGGTGACATGTATTCCAGCGGATATGCCATGGTGCCGCAGGATTCCAGTTTGTCTTTATAGATCTTGAT